>JBBRXN010000014.1:0-68066 GCA_038248385.1 Bacteroidales bacterium | reverse complement strand
GAATCCAGCATTCAAGTTCGCGAACGTTGATTGCTGATATATCAACTGGCTTTCCCCTTGTTTTCATATTACCTCTGTTTTTTCAAACAAAGATAATATTTTATTAATATGTCAGTTTATTAATTGCGTTGTATATAATTATAAGGTTTTCATAAAGTCCAACGAATCATCTAAATTCTTGACTCGATCAAATTCAGGATTTCAGTTTCTTTGCCTATGGTTTCCTGAAGGAGATTGGAAGCTTGATTCAGTATTTCCTCTACAAAAACTTTATCAGCCAACTCTCCGGAATTGATCCGCACATTGAGGTAAGCGCCATAGACGGCGGTTCGGGCACACAATGCGCCAACACCTGCATCTGACAAAGAATTCGGATTCCCGATTGTGGCCATGGCGTGAATAACTTCCAGCGATTGAAAAGCTGTTTGCATCACTTCGAAGGGAACGTCAATGGCATGTTTGGTAGCAGATTGAATGGCTTCCGATCGTTTCTTTTTCTCCTGATCATTATTTTTTGGCAAACCGAACGCATTCATAATCCCATTAAAAGCTGCAGTATCTTCGTCAACCAGTTTTAAAAGCCGATCGTGAACTATTTTCCCTTTCTCTGCCCAATCCGAAAACTCTTCCCAACGGTTGTCCCAACCGCGTTTATGTGCCGAAAGGTTGGCAACCATCGACCCCAACGCTGCGCCCAACGCACCCACATAAGCCGAAACTGAACCTCCGCCCGGAGCAGGCGATTCGGATAAAGTTTCATTCGAAAATCCGGATAAGCTCAGGTCAACCAATCTATTTTCATGATCATCAATCAGGTATTCTATGATTCGCTTTTGGGGATCGAAAGGAGCCAGTTCATCCAATCCAAGCGATCTTACGGCAATCTTAATAATTTCAGCATCAGGAATTCCGACTGATCGCTGTTGTTTCCGGAGAAAATATTTTCCGGCATCGAGCATGGCCTGCAAAGGAATAACACCAATTAATTCTGAACCCGTCACCCGAATTCCACGCTCACGGGCACGCTCTTCCACTTCATCAAATGCCTGATGCATGGAAGTTACAGTAATATCAGTCAGGTTCATGGAAATTTGTGCAATTCCATATTCCTTAATGAACCAACCAATCGCACGCACTTTTTTAAGCGTTCCGGGAATGCGCAAAGGTTCGCCGTTCCCGTTGTTCACAATTTTGCCTGTAATCTGATCACCTTCCCGAACCACCCGTCCTGCTTCACGCACATCAAAAGCAATAGAATTGGCGCGGCGAACAGAAGTGGTATTTAGGTTGACATTGTAGGCAATCAGAAAATTACGGGCACCAACTGCTGTGGCGCCAGCCCGTTCATTTAACACAACCGGTCCAAAATCAGGTTTCCATTCCGGTTTCTGAAGTTTTTCCTTCAAGCCTTCGTATTCACCAGCCCGGCAATTGGCCAAACTTTGCCGATCGTCACTGAATGCTGCAAACTCGTAACAATAAACTGAAATCCCGAGCTCCTCTCCCATTCGCTTTGCCAATCTGTGCGCATAAACCACAGTTTCTTCCATAGTGATATTGGCAATCGGTACCAATGGACAAACATCGGTTGCTCCAAACCGGGGATGTTCGCCTTTATGTTTGGTCATATCAATCAAGCGGGCGGCCATTTGAGCACACCGAAAAGCAGCTTCAATCACCTGCTCAGGCTCGCCCACAAAAGTGACGACTGTTCTGTTTGTATCCTTTCCAGGATCCACATTCAGCAGCTTGATTCCATCAACCGACTGAATTGCATCGGTAATCTGACGGATTATTTTTTCATCCCTTCCTTCCGAGAAATTCGGAACACATTCGATTAGTTGTTTCATATTTTGTTTAAGATGTTAGGTAAAAGAATAGTTCCAGATTCCAAATTTCAAGTTCCAAGTGTTGCTTTACCTGGAACTTGGAACCTGAAACTTGGAACTCTATTTAATTTCTCCTTTCAGGATTATCTTCTCAATCAGGTTGGAGCCAAACGAATACGGAATAACCGCATAGCTCGAAATATCTTTGGTGATAAACAGATTGGCCACCTTTCCGGGAGCAATACTGCCATATCTTTCGCTGATTCCCATAGCATAAGCCGAATTGATAGTAGTGGCGTGAATCGTCTCTTCGGGAGTCATTCCATATTTCAAACAACCCAGCGACTGAATAAAACTCATATTGCCGGAAGGCGACGAACCCGGATTATAGTCTGAAGCCAATGCAACCGGTAATCCTGCATCAATCATTTTTCGGACTGGCGAAAGTTTCATGTTCAGGAAAAAAGCAGCACCGGGTAAAACGGTTGGCATGGTTTCGCTGTCCATCAAGGCAGCTATTTCTTCATCATCCAGGTATTCAAGATGATCGACCGATAAAGCATTGTATTTTACGCCCACCTGCACTCCGCCCGAATTGGCCAGTTCGTTGGCGTGAACCTTTCCTTTCATCCCATGTTTAATTCCTGCCATCAGGATTCTTTCGGTTTCTTCCATTGTAAAAAAACCACGATCACAAAATACATCAACATAATCAGTTAACTCCTCCGAAGCAATCAATGGTAACATCTCGTTAATCAGCAAATTCAAATAATCTTTGCGTTTACTGCGGTATTCCATCGGGAATGCATGAGCCAGAAAAGTTGATTTAATCATCAATGGCGAATTTTGCTTCATCCGCCGAATCACCCTTAGCATTTTTAGTTCCGACTCGGTAGTCAGTCCGTATCCGCTCTTAATTTCAACAGCTCCGGTTCCCAACCACATCACTTCTTCGAGCCGCCCCATCGCTTGAACATATAAATCATCTTCCGACATTTCCTGTAACCGTTTGGCCGAATTGAGGATGCCACCGCCTCTAAATGCAATTTCCTCGTAAGTCAGTCCTTTAATGCGGTCGGCAAACTCCTGTTCGCGGGTAGCTGCAAAAACCAAATGCGTATGCGAATCGCAGTAGCTGGGAAATACCATCTTCCCTGAACAATCAATTTCAACAACTACTTCATCGGCTTCATGTTCAAGTGGATGAAAATTTTCCATTGAGCCAAAATCTTTAATCAGCTCATCCTGAACAATCAGAAAAGCATTTTTTATGGTCTGAACTTCAGCCATTGATTTTCCGGCCACCCAAAGCCGGTTTTTAGGATCGACCTGAACAAGTTCTTTGATATTTTGAAGAATTAGTCTCATATCGTTTATGTGTTTCTTTCGGGCTACAATTAAAGAAAGTCCTTCCATGTTTTTTATGCAATTGATCATGGAACTACATTATTATGATTCTATTTACTTACAGATATAAAATACCAAGTTACGATGATCAAACGAGTTCCATACATTTAAGTATAAAATTTTTTCATTATTCTTTTTTCGATAACAAGTAAATTGATCCTATCTAATTCATACATTTGGCTTAACAATCCAAAAACCTAAATATGAAATCTTTTCTGCCAAACCTTTTCAAAACGATTTTGATCGTTTTTGTTCTGCTGCTTCTCACCAACCAATTTATCAACGCTCAAAATACGGCACCTGCAAGTCCCAGCGATTTCTTTGGATATGAGCCAGGTAGCGATGGAAATCTTTTTGATTATGAACAATTAATTGACTATTATAAAAAGCTTGATGTGAGCAGTTCACGGATCGAGATGCGCGAAATTGGCAAATCGCCCATGGGAAAGCCGATGTACATCGTTTTTATTTCTTCAAAAGACAACATAAAAAAACTGGATGAATTAGGTCAGATCAATAAAAAGCTGGCTTTGGATTCAGATTTAAAGGCTGATCAGGTTGATGCTCTGGCAAAAAAGGGAAAGGTATTCTTTCTGGCCACATTGTCGATGCACTCCTCAGAAGTTGGGCCTACGCAAAGTTCGCCACTAATTGCTTATGATCTGGCAACGACCAATGATCCCACAAAATTAAAATGGCTGGATGATGTGGTTTATATGATGGTTCCGAACCACAATCCTGATGGGATGGACATGATTATTAACCATTACCGTAAATACAAAGGCACCAAATACGAAGACAGCGATATGCCGGGTGTATATCACAAGTATGTCGGGCACGACAACAACCGCGATTTCATCATTCTATCGCAGAGTGATACAAAGGCAATTTCAGAAATTACCAGCAAAACATGGTTTCCGCAGGTAATGGTTGAAAAACACCAGATGGGCGGTTCAAGTGTTCGATATTTTGTACCGCCAAATCACGATCCGATAGCCGAAAACATTGATGAAGGACTATGGAACTGGGCTGGAATTTTTGGCAGCAACATGATCAAGGATCTCACAAAGGAAGACTGTTCGGGAGTGGCACAGCAGTATGCTTTTGATAATTACTGGCCGGGATCAACTCAGACTTGTCTGTGGAAAAATGTCAATTCATTTTTAACCGAAGCGGCAAGTTGCAGTGTTGCGACTCCGGTCTTTATTGAACCTACTGAGCTAAATGCCAGTGGAAAAGGGCTTTCAGAATATAAGAAAAGCACCAATATGCCTTTGCCCTGGCCGGGTGGCTGGTGGCATTTGAGCGACATCGTAAAATTGGAACTGGTTTCTACCAATTCGATTTTAAGTACCTGTTCGGCAAACAAGGAAGAAATCCTGAAATACAGAAATGAACTCTGCAAAAAAGAAGTTAAAAAAGGAGAAACCGAAGCACCTTTCTATTATATACTGCCCGTTGAACAACATGACAAGAGCGAATGGATTGACCTTGCACGCTTGCTTACAGAGCATGGAATTAATGTTTATAAGCTGGACAAAAAGTTGATCATCAACGAAAAAAATTATGAACGTGGTGCTTTTGTGGTTCCTCTTTCGCAGCCTTTCCGTCCATTTATTAAAGAGGTGATGGAAATTCAGGAATATCCTGTTCGGCATTACAGCGCTGCCGGCGACCTTATAAAACCTTACGATATTACAACCTGGTCGCTGCCGTTGCACAAAGGTGTTCGATGCGATGAAATCAAGGTCCGTGTTGAAGAGGTGGAAAAAAACCTTGTGCCCTGGACTCCGGAAAAAGAAATGATTTCAACTGTTCCTGAAAACTGTGCTTCGGTACTGTTCGATGTCAACAGCAATGCATCGTATAAAGCAGCTATCATGGCTTCGGGAGCTGGTTTAAAAGTGCAGCGTTTGACTGAAGACATTTCAGTAGATAAAACCTTACTAAAAAAAGGTAGTTTCCTCCTGGCTACCGATGGTGGGAAGAACACAAAAGCAATCAATGATATTTTGAAAACCAGCAATGGATTGCCTGTTTTCTCAATGGACACCAAACTGTATAAGCTGGAGGATTTTAAATTACCCAGAATAGCAGTGATTGAATCCTGGTTTCATGACATGGACGCAGGCTGGTCAAGGTTTGTTTTCGATACTTATGGCATCCCATTCAAAGTGCTGCACCCAGAGGATTTTGAAAAGGCCGAACTCGAAAAAACCTTTGATGTTCTTGTGTTTCCGGGAGAAAATCCGGATATCCTGATGAAAGGAAAGTACAAGTCGGCAGAAGGAGTTTATTCACCTTCAAGTTATCCGCCGGAATATACCAAAGGGATTGGTGAAAAAGGCTTCGGAAAAATCCTAAAGTTCCTTGAAAACGGAGGAAACATTATCTCCTGGGGAGAATCAACCGGTTTATTCACAGGCCCGTTAAAAATTAAGATTGATGAAGAAAACAGCGATGAGTTTACTTTGCCTTTTCAGGATATTTCCAAATCACTCATAGCAAAAGGATTGTATTGCCCCGGTTCGTTGGTAAATATTAAACTTAAAGCAGGTCATCCACTTACTTTGGGAATGGAAGAAATTATTGGGGTTTTCTATCGGGGCAAACCGGTATTTGCAACCAGCGAGCCATATTTCGATATGGACAGAAGAATAATTGCCTCTTTCCCTGAAAAGGATCAATTAAAATCGGGTTATATGGAAAAAGGTGAATTACTAGCCAACAAATCAGCAATGGTCTGGATAAAAAAAGGCAAAGGTCAAATGGTTCTGTTTGCCTTTGGTCCGCAGTTCAGAGCTTCGACGCCGGTTTCGTATAAGTTGCTGTTTAATGCTTTGCTGTTGCCAGGTCTGAAGTAATGGAATTAGTTTAGTTGATAGCAAACAAGCTGTTGCAAATAACGAAGATACAATTTACCATTGGCAACCACAGGAACCGTCCATGCAGGATTTTTCACATCTTTAAGGGCAGATTTAATTTTACCATGCATTTTGAAACCTTTGGAATCGGGATTTACGAGAAACAGGTTCCCTTTTATGTCCAGACAAATTAGATAGCCATCAACGAAAGTAGTAGTTCCCTGACCAATTTGACCAGTACTCCACATCTCTTTGCCGGTAGCCAGTTCAATGCATTTAAACTGACCATTATTTCGTGAACTTTCGCCGGAATATCCATAAATATATCTATCAATCAATATTGGATCGGAATGTTGTGCCTCCATAACATTGCTTTTCCAAAGAACTGTATATCTGTTATTTGTAATTTTTAGCGCTTCACAGCCCATTTTATAACCCGCCGTATGAAATACAATATCGCCTGATACAATTGGCGTGGTTGCATTTACTCCGTAATCTGTTACCCATGGAGCAGTCCACAAAACTTTTCCATCTGAAGGATTCAGACACGAAAGACCCTTTCCATGGTATATAAGAAGTTTAACTTCATTTTCAATATTTATTGTAATTGCAGCAGCATAGCCAACTTCTCCCTCCATCGATTTCCAGAGCAGTTCTCCTGATACCTTATCGTGTGCTATAATCAATGCGTTTCCACCACCCTGAACAATCACCATATTATCTAAAACAAGTGGTGTTGTTGAATACCCCCAAGTAGGCTCTACCCCACCCTCATCTTTAACATTTTTTCTCCAAAGTAGTTTTCCATCTTCCAACTGCCAGCAAACCAAATCACCGCTACGGCCAAAGGTATAAACCCGATTTTCATTTATAAAAGGTGTTGCACGCGGACCGGGACCATGACTGGTTCCCGACTGTGCTTCATAAGAACCAGTCCAGATCAGTTCACCATTATCAGCATTGATGCAAAATAGCAAATCATTGTTTTCATCTCTGCCGGGAACAATCAACCTATTTCCCTGAATAACAGGCGATGACCATGAAGCAGTGGCCTGGTCCTGACATAAGTAGTTCACGCTCCATAATTTTTTCAAGCCTTTCGACCAATCTGTCTGAATTCCTTTTGTGGCGCTTCTCCCATCAAAGTTTGCTCCCCTCCAATTTGGCCAATCGGCCAATCCTTTTGTAATTGGAGGTAGTGTGGCCATTTTTGCAGGAACATTTCCCTGTTTACCAGATAATTCCTCGCTTCCCATAATTGATTTATAAACCTGATACCCAAAATAAGTACCTAAAATCAATACTACTGAGATAACTATCAGAATAATTTTAACAGATCGTTTCATGTGGATTGTTTATGAAAGTTGCAAACAAATATATCGAAAATTTTCTATCATAAAGCTTGATGTCTTATTTGAAATAGGGCAAACGCATCTAAAAAATATTTCATTTAACCATCTAAATATGGTAATTACTGGAACGATATGGAAGAGTATGGTGAAATGCTAAGTAGCTTCTTAGAGCTCCCTTTTACACTACCAAATTCTCGGTTCGTTCGTATCGTTTCAATGAGTGTAGTCGATAAAGGATAACTTTGAATAAATATGAAAAGACGAGAGTTCACTAAAATTGCCGGATTCGGCTTGCTGGCAATGCACTCAGTCTCAGGTTATGCAATTGCTGAAATTCTAAATAAGAATTTAGTGAATAACTCGAAAATTCCTTTGGGTTTGTGTAATCATTCGCTTCGAAGCATGCGATTAAACGCCCGACAGCTAATTGAATAAGCCATTCAGAAAAAAAATGGATTCAGTCTTATTCAATACATTCGAACCATTTGAAAATCTCGAAACTTCGTATTTGTCGCAGTTAAAGAAAATGGCAAATAACAAGCAGGCCTTAGATGCAGGAATAATATTTGCTTTTGAAAATCATATAGGTGATCTTCGCTCCAATGAATTGCTTGATCTGATTAATGAAACCGGAACCGATATTTGTGGCGCACTTTTCGATCCGGCCAATGCATTATGGGCTATGGAAGATCCTATGCAAGCCTTGAATAAACTCGGTTCAACTATTTTATGTAACAGCGTTCGCGATGTGGCAATCTGGCAATCGGAACAGGGATCAACATTTCAGGGAATGGCTATAGGGAAAGGGTTCATGGACTTTTAATTTGATAATGCATGGAATAGTTATGGTAATAATAAAAATGGTGTGAAAGTATTGTATTAAAGATGTTTTGTGAATTAAGAAAAAATAGAATTATGAGATTAGTAATTATTTTGCTTTGCTTTTTACTTGGTCTTGAAGCTTGTACTATACAGAAAAAACAATCTGGGAGTCAGGATAAATTCAACCCATTCTTTGTTTACAATTTTGGTGGTCTTGAAAATTATTCACCGGAACGCCAGATTAATATGTTGCAAAAGATGGGTTATGAAGGTGTTTCAGTAATTATGGCAAGCGCCGAAAAAGTAAAAGAACTTAATGCATTTTTAGCTGTTGTTGACAAGTATCCAAGTTTCAGGATCTATTAAGCATTGGTACGTTATAATTTTGAACAGCCGGAAGAGGATAGAAACCGTTGGCGTGAGGTTGTAGACAAAATTCAGGACAAGGGAATTGCTTTGTGGTTTATATTTGGCAAACCTCAACCCGGAATTAATGAAGAGCATGTAGAAAAAGTATTGAGGGAGGTAGTGGAATATTCTGCAAAAAAACACGTCCCGGTAACCCTTTATCCTCATAGTTTGTGCTATTTTTTTTCGGCAGAACAAGCCCTTCCGATGGTAAAAAAGATAAACAACCCCAATCTGAAATTAGCCGTTCATCTATGCCACGAAATGAGGGCTGGTAATGCCTATCGAATGGATGAGGTTGTAAACAATGTTCGGGATTATATCAGTTTTGTAACGCTGGCCGGGGCCGATAAAGATGTGGATATGACTACCCCGGGAACAATGGATCGAAGTACAATTCAACCAGTAGATCAAGCTGAATACGATCCATCTGGGTTCTTAAAATCACTAAAAAAGATAATGACTTTTATTTTAGCCCTTGACGTTTTTACATAGCTACAAATCAATGGGAATTATTTGATCTGTACAAGGATCCCAATGAGCTGGATAACCTTTTTGGAAAACCGAGGTATGAAAAAATTAGCTGTGATTTAAAGGTTCGGTTGAGCGAACTGCAGAAGGAATACAAAATGGATAAAAATCCGGTGCCATAGAAAGCGGAGCAGAAATGCTCTATGTAGCCATGTTCAATGAAATTGATGTACGAACGGCTATTATGAAGTGCGCAAAAACAGTTCCGGTTGGCAAAAACGTTTTCGTACCCATTGAAAATGAGGTTCCTTCAGATCATTATTTGTGGCTGACCGGCATGGCAGGAAAAATGCTGCGAGGAGAAATTCCTTTTTCAAAAGAGACGCCGGTAAGAAAATATTAACAGATGAAAAACACACAAATTGCCGGAAAAATGCGCTAAACAATTACAGTGGAATTCAGCTGATAACTACAAGCGCGTTAGGAAAACCTTTGGGTAAGGCTCCGTCAGGTATGCGAATTGTAAAGATTTATAAGGATAGGATTGAACAAGAGTATTATGGATTAGACGGTGTTCCAGATTCGATTAACTTTGACTAAGCTTTCTAATATCAATTAAACATGAAAATTTCATTTTTTTTCATCTTGATTTTTCTATTTCTTCAATCAACGGCCCAAAGGAGCAGTTTAATCCTTCTGGGTGACTTGCATTATGATCTTTTAGAAGACCATGATATGAATTGGCTCAGGAATAAGCCGGATGATTTAAGACAGGTAACAAAAGAATATACGATTTATACAAGGGATAATTGGAGTGATTTTATGGCAATTATCAAAAAAAGAGTTGAAACCCTGGATCCGCCGGTAAAAGCGATACTTCAACCGGGCGATTTGTCGGAAGGGCTTGCTGGTACTGAAGAAAATGCCGGACAAATGGCGTCCAATGCGATGAAAGCAATAGATGCCACCCGGATGCCAGTTCCATGGATAATCGCCAAAGGAAACCATGATATAACTGGTCCCGGAGCAGGCAAAGCTTTTCAGGATTACTATATTCCCATGTTCCGCAAACAAACAAATAATCCGGAGATCAATAATGCAAGCTATTCGTATGGTTTTGATAATGTTCAGATTACATGTGTCGATCCATGGGACAAAAACATTGATATGGTTACTTTTCTTGAAAAAGAACTTTCGGGATCGAATGCAAAATACAAATTTGTCATGGTTCATGAACCCGTGATTCCGGTTACTGAAAGGTGCTGGCACATCATGCGAAATGAGCAGGAAAAACGGGAGAAGCTTCTTGAGGTAATTGCCAGGAATAAAGCCATCGTTTTGTGCGGACATCTTCATCGCTACTCGGTTGTAAGGCGCATTACCCCATACGGACCTGTTGTTCAGGTTATGGCAATAAGTGTTGTAAAAGACAGAAAGTATCAAAAGCCGTTAAATGTAATTACAAAGTACGGGCCTTCACTCGCAGAAAATATGCCTGAGTGGCAACCTGAAACCTTAAACAACAGAATAGCGATGTTATCAGAAGAAGCAAAATATGTTACCTATTTTAAACAAACAGATTTACCCGGATATGCAGTTATTAGTATTGATGAAAAGAAAGAGAGCATCTTGTTGAAATATTATGCAGCCTTTGGAGAAAAGCCATTTGATGTTGTTGATTTGACAAAGTTGTTAAAACAGTAAGACTTATTGAATTTATGGCAAATACATATACCTATGAAGAATCCATTTTTTTTACGGTACTAATATTCATTCTGAAAATGTCTCTTCTAAAAATATTCTCCAACAACAATTTGAAATGTGTAGATTTGTTAGCTTTAATTTTCCTAAATCTTTTAAAAACAAAAAAATATGGTAGATTCAACAATCTCAAGACGTAAGTTTTTAGGAACAGCAGCAACAGCGGCTGCAGCAGTCTCAATCGTTCCATTTAATTATTCATTCAAAAGCGGATTATTGAATATTAAGCCTAATTCCAAAGTCAATGGTGTTCAATTAGGTCTCACAACTTATTCTTATCGCTCAATTCCGCACAGCCTGGAGCAAGTTCTGGAATACGTGCTTAAAGCGGGGATAAATGCAGTGGAAATGAGAAGTGTCCTTGAAGAAGGTTTGGGGATTCCTTCAAAAAATGATAAAGAGGCACAGCGCCAGTGGCGTCTGTCTTTACCCATGCAAAAGTATGCTGATATTCGCAAGCTGTATAATGATGCAGGGGTCGATATTCACATAGCTAAGTTTGTACCTTCAAGCTGGTCGGATGAAGAAATTGATTATGCATATAATGCAGCTAATGCACTAGGTGCTTATGGTATAACAGATGAATTCACTGACGAAGCAGCACAACGCCTTTGTAAATTTGCTGAAAAGCACAATAGTCTTGCAATTTATCATACGCATGGACAATTTGGTAAGCCAGGCTTTGACATTGACAAATACCTGGGCTATTCAAAAGCCAACAGACTCAATCTTGATGTGGGACACTATTTCGGTAGCACCGGAAAGCATCCAAACGATGTAATTATCAAATATCACGACCGAATCCCAATGATACACATGAAGGATAAAACGGGTCCGAATCATCTTACTCCAAATACAAATAAACCGTTTGGACAGGGAGAAACACCTATTGCCGACATACTCCTTTTGTTAAAAAAAGAAAAGTGGCCAATCGATGTTTTTGTTGAACTTGAATATAATATTCCTCAGGATTCAGACCCTGTGAAAGAGGTCGTTAAGTGTATCGAGTATATGAGGAATATTCTTGAGTGATTTATTTTACCCAATACTTTCTGCAAGATTCCATAAAAAGATTCTGTCAATAGATAAATAAAATAATAACAAATAAAATTAATACAATGACGAAACAAAATGAAGCTTCACGAAGGCTGTTTTTGAAACAGGCTGTTGCATTATCAGCCTTAACCGTATTTCCAACCATTCTGACCAAAGCAATGTCAGGCGTGAATGCACCTGCATCTGGGTTAGCCTCTGCAAGTGAACGTGTGAATCTTGCCTGTATTGGAATTGGCAATCAGGGCGGCTCTGATGTGTTTTCCCATTACAAAACCGGATTATGCAACATTGTGGCGCTCTGCGATGTAGACATGGGCGCACCCCAAACAGAAAAAGTGCTGAAAGAATTTCCCGATGTGCCACGATTTAAGGACTTCAGGGAAATGTTCGATAAAATGGGCAGCAAATTCGAAGCTGTTACTATCGGGGTACCAGATCATTCGCATTTTGCAATTACAATGTTGGCTTTATCAGAGGGCAAACATGTTTATGTTGAAAAACCAATGGCACGTACTTTCAACGAAGTAGAACTGATGATGAATGCGGCTAAAAAATACGGAAAGGTTACCCAGATGGGAAATCAGGGTCATTCCGATGGCAATTATTTTCAGTTTAAAGCCTGGACCGAAGCCGGAATTATTAAAGATGTTACTGCGATAACAGCTCACATGAATTCAGCCCGACGCTGGCATGGCTGGGATACCATGATTACAAAATTTCCACCGGCAGAACCAATTCCGGAAACTCTGGATTGGGATATCTGGCATACGGTTGTTAAAAAGCACGATTATAACCATGATTTCATTAACGGCCAATGGCGTTGCTGGTACGATTTCGGAATGGGCGCATTGGGCGATTGGGGTGCACACATCATCGATACAGCTCATGAATTTCTGAATCTGGGTTTGCCTTATGAAGTTGATCCAGTTAAACTTGAAGGACACAACAAATTCTTTTTCCCGATGTCTTCAACACTTTCATTTAAATTTCCAAAACGCGGGAATATGCCTCCGGTTGAAATCAAATGGTATGACGGCTTAAATAATCTTCCTCCGCTACCTGAAGGATTTGGAGGTTCAGAACTTGACCCTAATATACCACCGCCAAGCACCGGAGAATTGAAGCCTGCCAAACTGAACCCAGGCAAAGAGATTTACAGCAAGGAACTGACGTTCAAAGGCGGTTCACATGGAAGTACATTATCCATCATTCCTACTTCAAAGGCAAAGGAAATGGAATCGAAATTGCCTGAAGTTCCTAAGAGTCCGTCGAATCATTATGCCAATTTTCTGAAAGCATGTAAAGGAGAAGAAAAGACAAGATCTCCTTTTGAAATTGCAGGACCATTGAGTCAGGTTTTCAACCTCGGAGTTTTGGCTCAGCAGCTAAATACCAAGATAGTTTTCGATCGCGAAACCAAGCAGATAACCAGTAGTAAACTGGCTAATGAAATGTTGGCCGGAGCTCCACCACGCAAAGGATGGGAGCAATATTATAAGTTATAAACATGAATTGAAGTTTAAGATAAGGAGGTCAGATTTAGTTCTGATCTCCTTTTTTTATACTTTTATTAAGTGAATTCAAATAAATAAATTCAAAAACAGAAATGATAATTACATAATCAGAAAGTATTTGTGTTCAATCAGTTAGTCTAACTCCTTTTACTGTATTGTTTTCAACACTGATTTTGTCAACTTTCGTATTGTGCGAAATCTTACCACCAAGTTTACTGTATTTCTCAACCATTCGTTGTGCCAGCGGAAATGAGCCGCCTTTTATACTTTACACGGTAATATATTAAGGTTTTGAAAATGTCTGAAATTTCAAATTTAACAAGCTATCAAATTCTTCTTTGTATTCTGGCTGACCAACCTTTGATAAAGATAAATCTATGGCAGATTTAAACGCGCCAAATTTTTCGTAATATTTACAATACAAACAATCCTTTATAACCCATTTCCAAAGTCGTTCAATTATATTTAAGTTAGGACTGTAAGATGGTAAGAAAAGCAATTCTATATTCAGTTTTTTCGCATAGTCTTGAACAAGTTGACAATGTTGATATCTGGCATTGTCCATTATAATGGTTATGGGAATAGATGTCTGCAATAATTGCTTATTTCAGCCGAGAAGGGTTCTTCGTCACATTTGGGGAATCATTATCCGGTTTGAGACAAAATCACCTTTCTTCGTAACAGTTCAAATCCCGCTCTGCCATACATCTGTCTCTTAATGCTCTTAACGCGGTTAACGTGACCTTCGACAGCTCCATTACTCCAAGGTAATCGTATTCCATTCTCAACAGCCTTAATGTCTTGCAGTAAACCATTGGCAAATGTTTTCAATCCTGCCAACTTACGCTTTGATCGCATTATAAAATCAATCCATCTTCTAATGTTACCGCTACCTCTTTTGAGCATCGTTTTAAAAATTTTAACTAATTTCCGAACGATACGTAATTCAGGAATATTATCCAAAATCGTTTCCATATAGTTTCTTTCGTCCGGGTTAGCTATATCTTTAATGCAGACTTCAATGTATTTTGCTAATTTTCTTGAACTTAACGGTTTAATATAAGGAATAGTGTATTGCTGAACCTCAGTAAAACTGGGGATATTAATTTTGCACTCCAACTTTAAGATGTTTATGTTATGATAGGCCTGTGTTCTGCCACCATTAAATCCCAATAAAAGAATCTCATCAATTATGGCTTTTATCTTATGTCCTTTAGTGTTTAACCGAGCTAAAATAAGTTTGGTAAATAAAGCAATATTTGTAGAGGTTGGGCTGATTCTAGGTGATAACGATTCCTGAATAATATATGAGCGAACGGTTTTGCGGCATATTCCTATAACTTTTGAGATTTTTTTGATGCTAATACCCTCTGCCTGTAGCTCTTTCACTTTGTTGAAATTGTCAATTCTTTGATCTGTAATTAATGGTTTAAGTTCAGGAGTAGCAGTGATGGTCGCAGGATTTAAATCTTCCTTACCTTCGAGCTTACTACTTGCAGACATTTTTATGATTTCCTCTGTTTTGTTTTTTATCAGCAACTTGATCCCAGGCTGTATACTTTTGAAGTATATGTCTAATGCATCCGATAGATTCATTAAAAGATGAAATCGATCAGCAACTTGAATTGCATCCGGACAAACCTCATTAATAGCTGAGGAGTAAGAACTTGCACGATCTCTGGTAACAATCTTAACATTAGGGTATTTCTTTAGCCATTTCTTTAGATCAGCACTTTCTCTTGATGCCAATAACTCAATGGGTCTGGATGTTTCCATATCAATTAGGATTGTTCCATAACTTACTCCTTTACGAAATGCCCAATCATCAACTCCCAGGACCATCGGTTGTATTATCTCTGGCAATTTTTGTTTCATGGCTATCCGGGTAACCGTAGAAGTGCTTACCGAAAGCATGAGTTGTTTAGCTAACAGGCTTCCGAGTTTTCCTGTAAGTTCAATTGATAGGGTGTCCAATAAACTTGATGCTCTGGCAGTTCTTCTGGAGTATCGTATGGTATGAGGTGACTGTTCGGAAAATACTTTACGATCACAAGTTGAATTTTTGCATTTAAATTTCCGTGTTCTAAGCAAGATTGTCGTGGAATTTTGAAAAGCAGAAAGGTCAGCTAATTTACGGGTATAAGAATCGTGAACTGAGGTGCTGAAACTTCCACAGCCAGGGCATTGGGATCGCTTGGACTTAATCGATGCAAAAATACTGATTGATGTGTTGTTATGTTCAATTTTGTCAATACGAAATCTGGGCAAGAAAATTAGGCGCTTTATCATCTTAAGTAACTGGTATTAAATTACTTAAAGATAATAATTATCAATTAAATTATCAAGAAAATACAAACTTATTTTGCTGTTAATCAGATGTTTATATCATGTTTTTCATTAATATATAAAATCCCCAAATGTGACGAAGAACCAGCTTAGTCCGGATTATCCAACATCAGCTGAATGGAAAAACTACAATGTGTTTGGCATGAATACCAAAGTGAAAATATAATCTGATTTAGTTTTATCTATGAAAAAAATACTTGTTTTTCTTTTTGCCATTTTAATGATTTCATCTGCTGGAGTATTTGCTTAAAAACACCGGCCCATCGATTCAAAAGCCACCCGGGAAACCAGGGCGCTATTTAAAAATCTGGAAAAACTTTCGAGAGATCATGTTTTATTTGGCCATCAAAGCGCTACTGAATATAGGCATGGCTGGTCGGGTGACGAAAACAGATCGGATGTGAAATTGGTTTGCGGATCTCATCCCGCCGTGATTGGAGCTTTCTAATTCCGCAGCTTGCTTTTGCGGATTCCATAAGTGAAATAGATAACGAAACCTATGGCCATCCATATAATTAGCCGTAACCACGTTTCCCATGGAAGTGAAAGCATCTGAAGAATACAGATCCCTGCGCCTAAAAGCGGGATAAGAGGTACCCATGGAGTTTTAAATGTTCTTTTTATATCCGGTCGTTTAACTCTTAGAATGATTATTCCTATACATACAATTGCAAATGCCAGCAAGGTTCCGATTGATACAAGCTCGCCTAATATATTAATCGGCAGCACACCGGCCAGTATTAACGCTACTGAACCTGTAATTAGTGTACTAACATAAGGAGTTTTAAAGCGTGAATGTATCCTTGAAAAAATGGGCGGCAACAATCCATCTTTCGACATTGAAAAGAAGATACGGGGTTGGCCCATTAACATTACCAAAATAACAGAGCTTAAACCGGCAATTGCAGCTATTTTAATGATTGGACGTAACCAGAATAAACCTGATCCCATGGCATTTACCCCAACCGCGATAGGATCGGCAACATTTAAAAAAGTGTAACTTACAATGCCGGTTAAAACAATGGCTACCAGTATGTATAAAATGGTTGAAATTCCGAGCGATCCCAATATTCCAATCGGCATATCCCTCTGCGGATTTTTTGCCTCCTGTGCAGCAGTCGAAACCGCGTCGAAACCAATATAGGCAAAGAAAATAACAGCTGCTCCTCGAAAAATGCCGCTCCATCCGTAATGTCCCCATTCGCCAGTGTTTCCAGGAATAAAAGGGTGCCAGTTGGCTTTGTTCACAAAAAACGCTCCGATCCCGATGAATAAAAGAATAACAAATACCTTGATAATGACCATCACATTGTTGAACCTGGCCGATTCACGGATTCCGATCAGCAATAAAATAGTGATTGCAGCCACAACAAACATGGCAGGCAGGTTTAAAATACCTGATAAATGAGGAAGAGTGTCAATGGCAACTCCTGAATCAGCCAGATTTTTGATTAGCTCGGGAGTCATTAATTTCCAGCCAATCTCTGGTATATCAATCATAACAGAACCTAATGCAGCTGTGAACTGTGCCGGAATAATGATACCGAAATCCCTGAGAAAGCTTACCATATATCCTGACCATCCAACTGCAACAGTGGAAGCAGCAAACAGGTATTCTAAGATTAAATCCCAGCCAATAATCCAGGCCACAAACTCGCCCATGGTTGCATAAGCATAAGTATAGGCACTTCCAGAAATCGGGATCATTGAAGCAAATTCGGCATAACACAAACCTGCAAACAAACAGGCCATTCCTGAAATCAGAAATGAAATAACAATTGCCGGACCGGCATACTGGGCAGCTGCCTGACCGGTAAGTACGAATATTCCGGCGCCAATTACTGCCCCAATGCCAAGCGTGGTAAGGTTGGTAGCACTCAATGAACGTCGCAATCCGTGATCTGTTTCTGACTCGGCAATTAATTTTGTGATAGGTTTGATGAGAAATAATTTCGACATATAAACTATTTTAAGAGGTGCTAAAAATAGCCTTTTCTATGAATAAAAATGGTTTTTCAGGCAAATGCCAGATCTGTTATTCTTTCTTTTTGGTAAATGCCATTTTAGCGGCAGTAATGAAGAACGGGATAAGTGTTACAATGATCAACCCAAGGAATATAATTTCAAAATTATCTTTGATCCAGGGAATTTCTCCAAGAAAATAGCCGGATAGTGTAAAAAAGGGAACCCAGATAGCCGATCCTATAAAGGTATATCTTTGGAATATCGGGTAATCAAATTCTACGGTCCCTGCCAGAAAAGGAATGTAAGTACGGATAACCGGGAAAAAGCGTCCGATGATAATCGACTTTTTTCCATGCTTCTGATAAAATTCCCGTGTTTTAATAATTGATTTCACAAGATATTTCCTTACCATTTTGTTCTGGCTATGTTCTATTTTATGGCCAATCAATGAACCAATCCAATAATTGAAATAGTTACCGAATACGGCTGCCATTATCAGAATCGGCACCAGCAGTGCGATGTTAAGCTTCGACGAAGCTGCAATAACGCCGGCAGAGAATAACAATCCGTCGCCGGGAAGAAACGGAAAAACAATCAATCCTGTTTCCAGAAAAATTATCAGGAACAAAACAAAATAAGCTTCATACACATTATTGGAAACAATGGTAAAAAGTGCTTGATTGGTATGAAAGAGTATTTCGTATATTTCGTTCATCATTGATTGCTGAATGGTTAACCTGCAGCATATTGCCATCGTTCAGGAACTGTAAAAATTAAATAGTGTAATTTACAGAGCTCAAGTTTACTGCAAATTACACCATTTAAATAATCCAAATCAACCAATTACCAAAATTTCGACTAAATATATTTCAAATAAATAATAGTTTATTAAAATTGATCGGTCAATAAATCACAAACGTTGGCTAAAAATTCGCTGTCATCAGCAGTAAATGGGGCAGGAGAGTGGCTATCAATATCGAGTTCGGCCACAAAGTTTCCGTTTTTCATCACCGGAACCACAATTTCAGACTGAACATCCAATCCACAGGAGATGTAGTTTTCAACCTGAGTCACATCCTGAACCACCATAGGTTGGCCACTTTCGGCAACCTGACCACAAATGCCCTTTCCAACAGCAATGAGTGTGTGTGGAGTAGGCTTGCCGACGAAAGGACCAAGTAAAAGTTCGTTTTTATCCTTGTCAAGAATGTAAAAACCAACCCAATCGTAATGGTAAACTTCCTGTTTCAGGAGTTCACAAATCCTGAATAATAAATCATCCGGATTAAACTTTACCAAATCAGCTATCTTTTGGTAAACTTCAGAAAAATTTGTCGTTGTCATTCAAATCTTATTTTATCACCATTTGGTGTTCATGGGTAATTTTCTCGCAATATTTACATTTCAGGTCAATCGGATTTTTCGAAATGACATTGAAAGAAGTGGTTATTTCTTCATTATTGGTAATGCACTTTGGATTGAAACATTTCACAATGCCAATCACTTTGTCAGGAACTTCAACCACCCGTTTTTCAACCACTTCATAGTCGCGGATGATATTCAGCTTGGCATTTCTGGCAATCAGCGAAATCTTGTTTATTTCGTCGTCTTCAAAAAACACATCTGAAACTTTAATAAGCGCTTTGCTCCCCATTTTTTCGCTTTCGAAATTGAAGCCAAAGGTAATTTGAGACTTTACTTTTTCGAGGCCCAAAATAGAGATTACTTTGAACAGATTTTCTGACGGAATGTGATCGATTACAGTGCCATTGTTGATTGCACTGACTTTCAGTTTTAGTTTCTTTTTTAAACTATCGCTCATGACTGTAATTATTTAAGATTGAGGATATGTGCAATGATGGCCTGACGGGTAAATACACCGTTTCGGGCTTGAGTAAAATAATAGGCTTTTTCGTTTTTGTCAACGTCGGGATGAATTTCGTTGATTCTTGGAAGCGGATGGAGAATGCGCATGTTTGGTCTTGTATTTTCCAACATGTTGTTTTTCAGGATATATACGTTTTTAACTTTTTCATATTCAATCGGATCCATAAAACGCTCTTTCTGAACCCGGGTCATATAAATAATGTCAGCATGGTTGATGTTGTCGTTGATTTCGGTATGTTCGAAAAACCGGATTCCTTTATCTTTCAGGAACAATTTGTATTCTTCGGGCATTGCCAATTCTTCAGGAGCAATAAAGTTGAAAATAGGATTTTCGAACTCCGACAAGGCCATTAACAAAGAATGAACGGTTCGCCCGTACTTCAAATCACCAATCATGAATATGTTGATGTTGTCGAGCGAACCTTGTGTTTTCAGGATCGAGTACATATCGAGCAAGGTTTGGGTAGGGTGCTGGTTGGCTCCGTCGCCGGCATTGATAACCGGAACATCGGCCACTTCGGCGGCATACCTTGCACTTCCTTCCAGAGGATGTCGCATCACAATCAAATCAACGTAATTGCTTACCATGCGGATGGTATCGTGCAAAGTTTCACCTTTCGAAACGCTGGAAGAGCCGGCATCCGAAAAGCCAATAATGCGGCCTCCCAGGCGGTTGATGGCAGTTTCAAAGCTCAACCTGGTGCGGGTGGAAGGTTCAAAAAACAAAGAAGCGACTACCTTACCTTCAAGCAGTCTCTGGTTTGGATTTCTTTCAAAATCGGCTGCGAGTTCCAAGATACGCAGATAATCTTCTTTTGAATAATCGGTGATCGAAATTAAGTCTTTCTTCATTTTATGTTTGGATTTTTAAGTGATTGAGAAGCAAAAAAAAGCCAACAGAAATAGTTTTTCTGTTGGCTTTTGCTGGAATGGGAAATTCCATTGATGAACTTAAATGTGTCAAATGGTTTGACTGATAAAAACAATTTAGGGAATTAGGGAATACCTTTTCGTGGCGATTAATTTCACCAAAACAGGGAAAGTATAGTTTTATCAGCTGTTTCATTAAAATCCAAAATTAGCATGTTTTTAAATGCAATTAACAAAGATAGTTCAATTTTTATGAAAAGGTTATTAACAACCAATTGGGCTCCATGCTTTAACCTCAACTCCTTCAGTTTTTAAAAGTGCTGCTTCAATTCTATCTGATTCACTGATTCTTATATGTGTTTTTATATTGCATTTCAGGTCGAACTGAGAATCGATTTGAGGTAGTTTTTCATCTTTGAAAATTTTCATCACTTCGTTCATCGCACTATAATCAAATTCAACCAACAACCATTTTTCAACCAGTTTTTCTACTATTTCAGCCTGATAGATTGCATCCAAAGCTGCATTGCGGTATGCATTGATAAGCCCGCTGACACCTAGCAAGGTTCCTCCGAAATACCTGACAACAACAATCAGTATATTGGTCAGGTCAAAGCTCTGGATTTGTCCTAAAATAGGCTTTCCCGCAGTAGAAGAGGGTTCTCCGTCGTCGTTTGCCCTGAATGACAATTTTTCGGCACCCAAACGCCAGGCATAACAATGGTGGCGAGCTGAATGATGTTCTTTTTTTATCGATTGTACAATTTCCCTGATTTCATCTTCCGTATTTACCGGAAATGCATACGAAATAAACCGGCTTCCTTTGTCCTTATACAATCCTTCCGAAGGCTTTTCTATTGTTTTAAAGGTGTCTTCCATCAATAAATCATTAGTATCAGAATGGCAATCAAAGCAAGCATGATTCCTGCAAAATTAACCTTTGTGATTTTTTCCTTAAAAATAACTGATCCGATGACAACTGAAAGTAAAACTATACAAATATTGTTTAGCCCGAAAATGATTGAACTGTCCAATTTATTGCTATTCAAGGCTAATATAAAGAAATACAGGGAACTGAAATTTGCTGCCCCAAGAATGGATCCTCCTATAATTTCGGATAAGCTAAAGCCGGTAGAAATTGATTTGCGTTTGAGTATGGTATAAATGACACCCAGAACCAACGCAACCGAAAAAACTATAGCGGAAAACAACAAGCTGATATTATCCGGGACGTAATAAGTTTGGGCATATTTGACAATAGAATCAGTTATTCCCGATCCAAAGAATATTACGATAGGAAGCAAGAATAGCATAAAACCCTTCTTTTTGGAAAGAGGTCGGTAACTGCTAAGAAAAACAGCGATGGCCGCAATTGCCAGTCCTGCAATTTTATATCCGTTGGATTTTTCGGAAAAATACAGCATCGAAAATAATACCGGAATGACCATCGACATTTTGCTGGCAATGGTTGTGACTGCTACACCTGATTTCCGGGTGGAGTAACCTATCAGAAAGAACATTAATATGAAGGAAAAACCAATAATAAGTGCGAAAGGCAACCATCTGGAAGCGAAAAGTCCGCTAAATGAAATGGAATGTTGATTAAAACTAAATCCCAAAATGGTTGCAACCAGATAATTTACCGTAATAAGTTTGATCAAATTTGCATTGAAACTTTCTGTAATCTTAAAAGTGATAAAAATTACGGTGGATGAAAGAATGCTAAGTAAAAGGTAGATCATACTATGGGATTTGCCAATAACAAAAAAGCAGATCAAACTGACCTGCTTTCAAATTTTTATAATTTCAATTTCCTCTCAATTTCATCGACACAAAGTTTGAAATTTTTGTCCGTTTCTTTCAGGTTGTTCACTGTTTTACAGGCATGCAGCACAGTTGCATGATCTTTATTGCCAATTTGTGAACCAATAGAGGCAAGCGAAGATTTGGTCATATTTTTAGAAAAATACATCGATAGTTGTCTGGCCTGTACGATTTCGCGTTTGCGCGTTTTGGTCTGAAGTGATTCAACCGGCATGTTGAAATAATCGCAAACAACTTTTGAAATATAATCAATCGATAATTCTCTCTTCGAATTTTTCACCAGCTTGTTGATCATTTCGCAGGCGAGCTCAAGAGTTATTTCCTTTTTGTTGAGCGTTGATTGTGCAAGCAACGATACCAATGCTCCTTCCAATTCCCTGATATTGTTGGTGATATGCGAAGCAATGTATTCCAGAACTTCATTCGATATTTCGATTCCGTCCTTATATATTTTGCGTTTCAAAATATCCATCCTCGTTTCAAAACTGGGTTGCTGCAAATCAGCTGTTAATCCCCATTTAAATCTTGAAAGCAATCGCTGTTCCAATCCTTTGAGCTCAATTGGTGGTTTATCAGACGTAAGAATCAGCTGTTTGCCGCTTTGATGCAAATGGTTGAATATATGAAAGAATGTTTCCTGTGTTTTTTCCTTTCCGGCAAATTCATGCACATCGTCAAGGATCAGAACGTCTATCATCTGATAAAAATTCAGAAAATCGTTCCGGTTGTTGTTGCGTGTCGCTTCGGTAAATTGTGTCTGAAATTTATTAGCATTTACGTAAAGCACCACTTTATCGGGATGGCTTTCTTTAACCTCTATACCAATTGCATGGGCCAGATGCGTTTTTCCAAGGCCCGAATTTCCATAAATCATCAGCGGGTTGAAGGCTGTTCCACCCGGATTTTGCGAAACGGCATATCCTGCGCTACGTGCCAAACGATTACATTCACCTTCAACAAAATTGTCAAAAGTATTGTCGAGCCTTAATTGCGGATCAATTTGGATTTTTTGAATACCGGGAATAATAAAAGGATTTCTGATCGATGACTTTCCTTCATTTTTTAGCGGAATGCTCATCGGTTTGTTTTGAATCTTGCTGTTATTGTTCGTCGGATACTTAACAGTGTATGGCTGTGAGTTGCTCTGATTGTTCCCCATTACTACCACATATTCCAGTTTGGCTCCCTGCCCAAGTTCTTTTCGCAAAGTTTTTCTAAGCAAATCAATGTACTGTTCTTCCAGGTATTCGTAAAAAAACGGACTTGGTACCTGAATTGTTAGAACTTCTTCGTCCAGATTTACCGGTAGGATTGGTTCAAACCAAGTTTTAAAGCTAATGCTTGGAACATTGTCGCGAATTACTGACAGACAACGATCCCAAACCAAACGATGATCATGAATCATTTTGGACTGGATATTAAAAATTTGATGAAACGGCATTCCCTTATAAATTTCCCTGAAAGCAAATTTTGTAAAAAAAAACAGATAAAAAAAATGCTTTTGCTATTGACTTTTATCAAAAAAAGATAACTACTTTAAGACTCAGCCATTTAAAAACAAAAAAAAAATTAATATTTTTGTAATCAATTTAAATTGCTGATTATTAGATAGTTAAACAATTAAAGGAAGCAAATACCTGCCAGCAAGGGGTTGCAGGATACTTAACAATAATAAATTTTATTGATTTGCAACTATTTTGATAATATTTGAATCGCTTTTTCCAATTTTATCTTTCTTCCATTTTTAAAAGCGACCAAATTCGCATCAGGAAAATTTATTTTGGCTATTCCTAAAAGCTTATTGATTTGATCAAAGTCAGTCGTTTTTCCGGCCATGTAATTATAGGTCTCACTAACTTTCATTTCTTCTATCGGACCAAGACCTTTAAAAAAGGTCGATTCGGTCGATAATCGGGCGGGACTCGAAATCAAATGTACTTTGTATATCACTATATCCTTTGCGTTGGGCTGGCCTGGTTTTGCAGTAATATAAACATCTTTCCCCATATTGAAGGCAGAAAAATGAACGTACCTTTTCGGATTATTGCGAACATCTTTTAATAGCAAATCCAGGCTTCCGGCCAGGCTATTGAGGTTTTGGTATAAAACCGGGTCATTGATTAACATTCCGGCCGAACTTTCAGTCGTATTGAGTTTCTGTACAATGGTATTTATACCAGCAATTGTTGATTTAACTTCTTTAAATATAGGGCTAATGTCTAACTTTGCCAGAGAATCGGAAAGTACCGATAGATTTTTGATCACCTTGGTAATATTTCCAGAATTTTTATTGATAGCAAAAGTAATGCTGTCAAGGTTTTCGACAATTGAATTTATTTTGCCACTGCCTATTATTTTGTTCAGCTCGGCTGAAGATGATTCAATATTGGCAATTGTACGATTGATATTTTCAAAGCTTTCAGCTAGATTTTCGCGTGTTCGTTTGTTGAAAACATAAGTTACGACAGTGATTGCCGAATCGAGCGAAGCAATTAATTCTTCAGCCTTCTTTTTTAAAGGTAAAACCTGCATGCTTACCTGTTCTTTTAAATCGCTTTCTATATCCCCAGGAATAGTATCATATTCGTTGTAATATTCTGCTGAAGTGTGAACGATCTCCAATTTAATTGATTTTGTTCCCATAATATCGCTCGAAACTATTTTAGCATTTGAGCCTTTGGCAATTTTAAAATCACCCTGAAGTGAAAGGGTGGCAATGAGCCTTCCGGAATAATCTTTTAGGAATTCGATATGGGAAACCTGACCAACCTGATATCCATTGATAGTTACACTGCTGGATTTGAGCAAGCCGTCAATTTTTTCATAGATCACGTAATAACTGGTATTTTTTTTCAGAATATCAATTCCTTTTAAAAAATTGATTCCCCATACCATAATTGCCAAACAGGCAATAACCAAAAAGCCCAGCTTGGTGTATTTTGAAATTTTCATCATTATTTTCTTAGTTTCGGTTTCCTTGATACAAAGCTAAACAGCATTCATCAGGAAAACAAATGGATTGAATCCAATTCAGTTTTATTAACTTTTTATTTTAGTGGAACCCGCTTTCCATCGATAAAAGACACGATAAAAGCCTGCGGAAATTTCTGTTTTATTTTTTGTAATTCTGAAGTTATTTTATCAAGGGTGCTTTCGTTACCCAAATAGTAGCGGTAATATTTGTCGGTTTTTTCTCTTCTAACATTCTTCAATCCCTTAAAATTGGCAGCCGCCGGTTCAATCGGAGTTGTATTTGCGCCGATTTGAACACTGAAAAAAATACTGTTTTCAGTCGATTTTTCAGTTAATGTTGTATCTGCTGAAATTCCATTTTTCGATTTTTCAGGTTCTGTGTTCTTGGCTATTTGAATGGGCTCGTTGATTTCTGCAGGTTTTTGATTTTTAGTACTTACTTCTTTTTGTGGTGCTGTTTCCTTCGATTTTGTTTGATTTGCAGTCACTTCATAAGATTTGGTATTTGCCGGTCCTGAGTTTTTATCCTTAAATTTCCTGAATGCTTCCAAGATAGAAAGTGCAACATTTCGTTGTCCATCATCGCTATTAAGGTAATTGGCTTCGGCAGTATTGCTTAAAAAACCGGATTCAACCAGCACGCTGGGCATCGAAGATTGCCTGAGAACTAAAAATCCGGCTTGTTTAACACCACGGTTGGAGGATTCTGTACGCGATTTGAATTGCTGCTGAATGGCATCAGCTACGAATAAACTTTGATCAAGATATAAATCCTGCACCAATTCGAACATGATGTATGACTCTGATAGGTTTGGATCAAAGCCTTCATAAGTGGTAGTGTAATCTTCTTCAAGCAAAATAACCGAGTTTTCCTTTTTTGCAACTTCAAGGTTATCGTTCGACCGGTGAAGCCCTAAGACGAATGTTTCGGTTCCCCTGGTCGAAGGGGTAGCGCAATAGTTGGCATGAAGAGAAATAAATAAATCGGCTTTGCTTTTATTGGCAATTCTCGACCGTTCAATCAAAGGAATAAAAACATCGGTATTTCGCGTATAAACTACTCTTACATCGGGATATTTTTCGTTGATCAGTTTTCCCAATTTCAGGCCGATACCTAAAACAACATCCTTCTCCCGAATGGATTTATTTACTGCACCCGGATCTTTTCCACCATGTCCGGGATCAATTACCACCACCAATTGTTTGGAATTGTTATTTGTTGACGTTTTCGAATATGAATTTCCCGCTATTAAAATGCAGAGAATCAATATCAGAAATGACTTCGAATTATTTAGTTTATTCATAATACGTATTAATTTGGTCACAAAAATAGAATTTTAGAATTATTTTACGTTTGTTCACGTTTAGGTATAGGCCTTATTTATATTTTTGCAAACCCAACAAGCGCAAATGGGCTTATCTTATAGACTGTGGTTTTGATAAAAAATCTTCTTACAAATATATTATTTTTAGTTGCCTTTTCTGCCTTTGGACAGCTAAATCAGAAATCTGATACGATTACTGGTACTATTGAGCCGGTTATAATTGATTCAACGGCAATTTCACCAATTATATTATCCGATGATTCAATTCCCAAACCGGTACTTGAAGCAATCATTACTTATTCTGCAACAGATTCAATCATTCCGGACTTTGAAAATCAGAAAGTATATATGTACAAGGGTGGAGTGGTTAATTATCAAAGTATTGAGCTTAAAGCTGATTACATTGTTCTTGATTTGGCAAATAAAGTAGTTTATGCTGAAGGATTACCGGATTCGACAGGAATAAAAGTTGGCACCCCGATTTTTAAAGATGGGGAAGAGGAATTTGAATCAAAGACATTGAGTTATAATTTTGAATCTCAAAAGGCCTATATTACTGATGTTAAAACCTCTCAGGGTGATGGCTTTGTACATAGCCAAATAACCAAAAAAATCAGTAAGGATGAATTTATCCTGAGAAATGGCAAATATACAACCTGTGATGCCGAACATCCGCATTTTTACCTTCGAATGACCAAGGCAAAGGTGATTTCAAACAAAAAAATAATTACCGGCCCTGCCTACATGGTACTGGAAGATTTTCCGATTTACTTCCCAATGCTTCCTTTTGGGTACTTTCCAAATTCAACGACTTATTCTTCCGGAATATTAATACCTACTTATGGTGAAGAGCAGGGGCGGGGATTTTTTCTTCGCGAGGGAGGTTATTACTGGGCTGCGAATGAGTTTTTTGATTTGGCAGTTAGAGGTGATATCTATTCGAAAGGTTCATGGGCAACAAAGCTACATACCAATTACAGAGTGAGATACAGATTCAACGGAAGTTTCGACTTTAGCTATAACCTGAATAAATATTCAGAAGTACCATTGCCCGATGCAAAAACGACCAAAGGATTTAGTTTGACCTGGTCGCATTCACAGGATTCAAAAGCAAATCCGAACCGTACATTTTCGGCCAATGTTAATTTATCGACCAGTTCATTTGACAAGGAAAATTCATTAACCGTGAAGTCGTACCTTCAAACCCAAAAATCGTCCAGCATTTCCTATTCAAAAAAATTCGAGAATACACCCTTTAATATGTCGATGAACCTTCGCCATTCGCAGAATTCAAGGGATACAACCATTTCGTTGAGCTTACCCGAAATGACATTCAATATGTCAAAAATAAATCCTTTCAAATTGAAAAACAGGGTAGGG
Organism: Bacteroidales bacterium; assembly: GCA_038248385.1. Classification (GTDB taxonomy): domain Bacteria; phylum Bacteroidota; class Bacteroidia; order Bacteroidales; family Prolixibacteraceae; genus Aquipluma. The sequence goes on along the minus strand of JBBRXN010000014.1, from coordinate 40,012 downwards.
GCGATCAAGTGGTACGAAAAGATCAGTTTCAGTTATTCCGGAAATTTGAAAAACTCGATTACTTCCAAAGAAAAAGATCTACTTCATCAATCATTGGTTAAAGACTGGCAAAATGGGATCCGACATTCTATACCAATTTCATTGCCTTCGTTTAACCTGCTTAAATACATCAATTTTAGCCCCAGTTTTAATTATTCTGAACGTTGGTACTCCAATTATATTAATAAAAGTTACGATCCAAATTATATAAATCCTATTCCGGGCGGATTGGAACATGTACTTGTTGATACTATTTATTCTTTTCGCAGAAACTATGAATATTCATACAGTTTAAGTTCTTCCACCAATATTTACGGAATGTACAATATGCGGAACCCGAATTCAAGAATAAAGGCAATCAGACATAAAATAACGCCTTCTGTTGGTTTTAGTTATATGCCTGATTTTGGACAAAAAAAATTCAGATTTTGGGATTCATATATTGACGCATCGAATACTCCTCAGTATTATTCCCATTTCGAAAAGGGGGTCTTTGGATATACCGGAAGGGGTGAAAGCGGGGCAATAAGCTTTAGTTTAAGCCAAAATCTGGAAGCAAAAGTATTGGAAGTAAACGATTCGACAAAAACGAAAGACGATAAACCTGTATTTAAAAAGGTGAAGATTATCGATAATCTTGGGATAAGTGCTTCCTATAACATGATTGCTGATTCGATGAAACTTTCTCCAATTCCCATTTCATTTCGCACAACCATTAAAGGTGTCAGTGTAAACATGGGCGCCAATCTAAATCCTTACATGGTCGATGGAAACGGTAAAATTTACGATGAATATGTTTGGAACCACTTGAAAGGACTTAATGCGCTGGGAAGGTTAACCAATGCCAATTTATCTTTCGGAATGAATTTTGAATCGAAAAAAGGCAAAAAGGAAGCCGAAGCAAATAAGGAAAAAATTGATGAAGACAAGGCGCTTCCCGGAACATATTCCCAGTATGTCGATTTTAATATCCCATGGAGCTTTAGGTTCGATTACTCGTTTTATTACACCAATTCATTCAATCCGAAGGATACAAAGCCAAAACAAATAATGCAGAGTTTAAATTTTGGAGGTCGGTTGAATTTAACCGAGAAATGGAATATGGATATGAATACCAATTTTGATATTCAGGCAATGAAATTCTCCTTTACCACTTTCAATGTCAGCCGGTCGATGCATTGCTGGAGCATGTCATTCGGCTTTGTTCCATTCGGTGAACGTAAAAGTTACAGTTTTAACCTTTCTGCAAGTTCAGCCATGTTGCGTGACTTGAAAATTTCAAAACAAAGTTCCTGGCGGGATAATTAAAATTCCGGTAATAAGCTTTAATTTTGAATGACTTATCTGAAATGTCATAAGTTTTCATTATATTTAACTTTGAATAAATTTTCCTTGTAAGTTAATGTTGTACAATCAAATGTAAATACAGATGAAATTTCAACAGAAAATTCTGGTAATTGAGGATAATCAGGAAGTAGGTATGACCATTCAGAATGTTCTTAATTTCAGTGGTTTTGATGTTTGTTATACGAACAATGGAGCATCCGGAATACAAAAAGCATTTGAATACAATCCTGATTTAATTCTTTGTGATATCAATATGTATCCGATTGATGGCTATCAGGTATATAAAGTATTGGAAGAGAGTTCGATTTTAAACAGGATACCTTTTGTTTTTTTAACAGGGAATTCAAATCTGGAGGATATTCGATTCGGTATGTCGCTTGGGGCTGATGATTACCTGGTTAAACCGTTTACAAATGACATTTTGGTCAAATGTATTGAAAAGCGACTTGAAAAGTTCAGAACCATCAGAGAAGAAGCAGATCGGGAATTCAACCGGCTGTTCAATATTTCACCGGTTGGTTCCATTTTATTCGATGGTACTAAGATATTTAAAGCAAATCTGGCTTTTAGAAATCTGATTAAAATGAGTAATGAAGATCTGTCTAAAATTCAGATAGAAAATTTTATTGATCCCAAATCAATTCAAAAATTAATATTTAATATTAAGAAATCACTGCCAGGTAAGAAAGAAATTTTTAACGATGAAGTTACTTTAAAAATAACCGGAGGAGAAGAACTACAAATGAATATGGTAGTTTCAGAAATAAAAAAGTTTTCGAATTACACACTATGTGTCGGACTGTTCAATTCATTACTAAAGAACGTTATTCCTGCGGATTCTCCAAAGTATGCTGCGGAAGTCCAGAATTTGCTCAAACGCGAGAACATCAGGATTTCTGAAGCTTTAGGAGAAAAAATTACCAATATCTTCAAACAGGGAACAATAATTATTAAAAATCAAAATAATTCATTTTTTACGAAGCGGGAATACGAGGTACTTTGTTTATCGTTGGAGGGATTACCAATTAAAATTATTGCCGATAAGCTTTCCATTTCGGACCGTACAGTCGAAAAATACCGTACAAAGTTGATGGTGAAATCAAAATCAAACAATATGATTGAGGTGATTATTTTTGCACTGAAAAATAAATTGATAGAGATTTAGATTATTCCATCGTTTGAGGCAAAATACAAAAAAAATAAAAAGGCAACACTCTTTTCAGAATGTTGCCTTTTTTATTTAAAATGGCAGGTCGTTACCATTATCGTCAGCGGATTCGGGTGGAGCGTCTCCAGCAGAATATTCAGGCGGATAGCTGCCTTTTGCAGCTACAGCTGAACTCGCAGATTCAATTTTCCACGCATTGATGTTGTGAAACCATTTCCCGTTAAAATCGCGTGATTCGACCGAGAAAAAGACTTCAACTTCCGTTCCTTCAGCAATACCGTCAATTAAAGATATTTTATCACCAAAGAGCGTAAAACAAACCTTCTTGGGGAATTGCTCATTTGTTTCAATCACAAATTCCTGTTTCTTCCATTCTTTGCCAGCTTTGCTGACTCCTGATTCAGGCTTTAAAACCTGTATCACTGTTCCTTTTACTTGTATGCTCATTGTTTTCTTGTCACTTTTTAACTATCTCGAGTAATTCAACTTCAAAAATAAGTGTTGAATTAGGTTTGATGTCAGCACCTGCACCTTTTTCTCCATAAGCCAAAGCGGCAGGGATAAATAATTTCCATTTCGAGCCTACCGGCATTAATTGCAGGGCTTCAGTCCAACCCGGAATAACACGGTTAACAGGAAAAACTGCAGGTTCTCCGCGATCAACAGAACTGTCAAATACTTTACCATCAATGGTTGTACCATGGTAGTGACATTTAACCTCATCTTCAGCAGTAGGTTTTGGACCTGTTCCTGCTTTAATAATTTCGTATTGCAATCCACTTGGCAAAGTTACAACACCTGCTTTGCTTGAATTGGCAGCAAGAAATTCTTCACCTGCTTTAATGTTTTTAGAACCTTCAGCAGCCGCAACTTCAGCAAAAAAGGCCTGAATAATTCCATTGGCTTTATCTGCTTTGATTTGAACTGAATCACCTTTAAATGCCTTTTGGAAAGCAGCAATCAATATTTCTTTATCAAGTTGATCCACTCCGGGAGCTCCCTTCATCTGTTGCTTGTTGTTCTCGCCAATAAGCACTCCCAATGCATAACTAACTGAATCGTTTTTGTTGGTCAGTTTGGTATCACCTTTAATACCCGAATTCTGACATCCGGCAGCACCAACTGTCAATACAAGTGCCGACGCATAAATAATTGATCTTAATCTCATGTTCTTCTTTTTTATAATTTTATAATTAAACAATTTCCAATAACTCTACTTCAAAAATAAGGGTTGCATTTGGACCTATCAATCCTCCGGCACCTTCTTCGCCGTATGCCAGCTCAGAAGGAATGAAAAGCTGCCATTTTGCACCAACCGGCATCATTTGCAGCGCTTCAACCCATCCCCGAATCACTCCATTTACCGGAAATACTGCCGGCTGCCGGCGTTCGACCGAACTGTCGAATACAGTACCATCAAGCAATGTTCCATGATAATGGCATTTTACCTCATCGTTGACGGAAGGAAAACCACCATAACCATCTTTAAGTATTTTGTATTGCAATCCTGATTCCGTCTCAATAATGCCTTCATTATTAATATTTTCAGAAAGAAACATATACCCTTCTTCTATATTTTTTATAGCTTCTGATTCGTTCGTTGAATTCATGAATTGCTGTAATATCTCATTTGCTTTGTCCAACGAAAATCTAGGTTTATTCCCGGCAAAGGAATCCTGAAGTCCTGCTAAAAATTGCAAGGCATCAACGTTTTTAACTCCGGATTGAATTAAATTTGATGATATGGATAATCCCAACGCATAGGAGAACTCTTCCAACTTGCTCCCATCTTGATTCTCAGACATTATTTTCTCTTGAATTTCAGGGTACGAATATAGGGTAATTTTTATTACCAGAGAATAGCTTAAAAAGTCTTTTTCCCTCTCAGAATTTCTTTTTTCCCGGTAGGGCCCGGTATCCTATCCATTGTAAAACCTGCATCCGCTAATGCACGGCGTACAGTACCTTTTGCACAATAAGTAACCAGAATTCCATCAGGTTTAACTGTTGCAGCAACCTTGTGAAGAATCATATCGGTCCACATTTCAGGTTGTTTGCCAGGTGCAAAAGCATCGTAATAAACAAGGTCGAATTGAGGAACTTCATCAAATTGAAAGGTCAACAAATCGGCATGGATTTTTTTTAACCAGAATCCTTTCTGAATTTCAACCGATTTATCCCAGTTAGCTTGGTGCATCTGATTGAAAATGAACGAATATTCAGGATAAATATTGTTTGAATAATTCAGCTTCGAGAATTCAGCTTCATTTAATGGATACTTTTCCAAACTAAAATAGTTTATTTTGATTCCATTTTGTTGGGCAAAACAGAAAGTCAGCCAGGCATTTAATCCGGTCCCGAAACCAATTTCAAGAACTGAAAGTTCTTTTTTGGTTGTTTGTAGCAATCCTTGTTCAATGTATATATGTAGCGACTCCTGAATGGCTCCGTGTACCGAATGATAATGTTCATCCATTTCAGGAAGATAAATGGTTTGAGAGCCATCTTCAGTAATCATGAATACTTTCTTCATATAATCCGGTTTTATTGATAGAACGCGCCAAAATAACTAATTTTAAAGCCTCAAATAAAACCGGAGGTTAAAAATGTTGATTAAAATCTATCCTGAAAACCCTAACCCAAAGGATATCAGGTTGGTGGTGGATGTATTGAAAAACGGAGGAATCATTATCTATCCGACTGATACTGTATATGGTCTTGGTTGTGATATTACCAATGCAAAAGCAGTTGAAAAAGTCGCCAGATATAAAAATGTGAAAGTTGAAAAATCAAATTTCTCCTTTATCTGCGTCGATTTAAGTCAATTGGCCGATTTCTCAAAACCTTTGTCGAATCAGGTATTCAAATTACTGAAAAGATATCTGCCCGGTCCATTTACATTTATATTGAATGCAAACAGCAATGTACCTAAATATTTCAAGGGTAAAAAGAAGACGGTTGGAGTGCGGATACCCGATAGCTCAATCATTTTAGAGATTGTACGCGTACTCGGGAATCCCATCATGTCAACCTCCATTCATGATGAGGATGAAATTCTGGAATATTCAACTGATCCGGAATTGATTCACGAAAAATTTAATGAAATAGCTGACCTGGTTATTGATGGTGGTTATGGTGCCAATATCGCATCAACAATTGTTGATTGCACCGATGATATTCCGGTGGTTGTGCGACAGGGGAAAGGCATTTTTGAAGATTAGCCTATTTTTTCCAGAAAGCAGGAGAAAACAATACCAATACAGTAAATAATTCCAAACGCCCGATTAACATCAGGAAACTAAGGAACCATTTACCGGCAGGATGCAGGGCACTAAAGTTTTCAGCCGGTCCAAAAATTCCCAGTCCCGGTCCAATGTTACCAAGTGAAGTAGCAACCGCTCCCATTGAAGATGCGATATCAGGAACCACTAACATTAAAAGGACTGTACTGCTGAAAAAAATCACAAAATAAAACATAAAGAATGCCAGAACATTGGTTATAATTTGTTCTGATACAGGTTTGTTGTTAAAACGAACAGGGACAATGGCATTCGGATGGATGATCCGGCGAAGCTCATAATAGCTGTTTTTAAGCAGTAGAACAATTCGCATTATTTTCAAACCACCACCTGTTGATCCGGCGCTCCCTCCGAAAAAGAATACCGCAAAAAGGACCATCGTCAGAAAGGGAGTCCAATGCAAATAATCTACTGTTGCATATCCTGTTGTGGTAATTACTGAAACAACCTGGAAAATACTATCACGAAATGCCTGTTCAACGCCCAGTTCCGTTGAAACTAACAGTCCGGTCAGGATAATCAATGTAAAACCTGCAATAAAAAGCAAATAATATCTAAGTTCTTCGTTATCAATAGCTTTCTTGAATCTTCCTGTCAGGAATAAATACGAAACAGTAAAATTTGTACCTGCAATGATCATGAAGAAAGTGATCACATATTGTATAAATGGGGAAGTCCAATAAGCAATACTGGCCTGTTTCGTTGAATAACCTCCTGTCGCCATAGTTGTAAACGAATGATTAACAGCATCAAACAAGGTCATTCCCCCAATCCAAAGCAAAATCGTTTCCAATATGGTGAATGCCAAATATATAACCCACAAACTTTTTGCTGTTGAATTAATTCTGGGGCTTAACTTGTCAGTAGTTGGTCCCGGAACTTCAGCGGCAAAAAGTTGCATACCACCGATGCCAAAAATGGGCAAAATTGCCAGACTAAGTACAATTATTCCCATTCCACCCAACCACTGAGTCATGCTTCTCCAAAAAAGAATGCCGTTAGGCAACGATTCAATATCATTTAAAATAGAGGAACCGGTTGTAGTGAAACCCGACATGGTTTCAAAAAAAGCATTTGTAAATTCAGGTATTGTATTACTTAAAATAAAAGGTAAACTTCCGAAAAATGAAAATAAAACCCAGACCAGTGTAACAATAATAAATCCTTCCCTTTTCCCGATTTCCTTCCTGGCTTTTCTGGTTAATGCCAAAATAATAAATCCAGTTGCAGATGTAATCAGTGTCGAAAGGAATAAGGCACTCCTGTCCGGTCCATAATAGATTACTGCTACCAAAGAAGCAATCAGCATGGCTACACTTTCAACAATCAAAAGAAATCCAAGGATTCGGATTATAAATTTGAAGTTTAACATCTATTAATTATCTTGAAATTTATTTGAAAAATCTCTCCAACTTATTGATTGAAGATGTTTTAGTTAATACAATTACCAAGTCACCAACCTTAATTTGAGTATCACCGGTTGCGACAAACCCGGTATTACCGCGAACAATTCCACCGATTATTATATCCTCAGGAAAGTCAAGTTCGCAGATCGGTTTTTGTGTAAGCTTGGATTCAGCTTTGATTTTAAACTCAAAAACTTCAGCATCTGAAGCTGTTAAACATTTAACAAGTGAAACTGAAGTACCCACTGTGTATTTATAAATATAACTGGCTGCGAGTAATTTTTTGTTGATAATACTTCCAATTCCCATTCCCTCGGCCATGGTTAAAAAATCGGTATTCTCAATTTCAGCTACTGTTCTTCTCACACCAAAGGATTTTGCAAGATGACATGCCAGGATATTTGTTTCCGAATTTCCGGTAACAGCAACAAATGCATCCATCTTTTCCAGCGATTCTTCTTTTAATAAATCCAGATTTCGTCCGTCACCATTAATAACCAGTGCATTCCCCAGTTTGCCGGCAACTTTTATACTTCGCTCCCTATCGGCTTCAATAATCTTAATATTGTATTGATCTCCAAGTTTTTCGGCTGCTTTTTGGGCTATCCGGCTACCTCCAATGATCATGATATTCTTCACTTCAAATATTTCCTTTCCTGAAATTTCAAGTATCAGATTTTGATTGGTTTTAGTCGTTATGAAAAAAACAATATCTTCATCCAAAATGGTATCTTTTCCATGTGGTATAATAATATTTGACCCCCGATTGATTGCAACAGCGCGAATGTCTTTATTTATTGCTGAAATATCTTCAAATGTCTTATTTAATATCGGGGCATTTTTGCGAATTTTTATTCCCATTAAAATGAGTTTACCTCCCGAAAATTCAATCATTTCGCGGGTGCCAACTTGTTTAATTGAATTTACAATTTCTTTTGCCGCCAAATTTTCCGGATAAATTATTTCATCAATACCAAAACGTGTAATCCGCTCACGATTTTTTTCGGTCAGAAATTCACCATTGTTAACCCTGGCCACTGTTCTTTTTGCACCAAAGTCTTTTGCAATCATACATGCAAAAACATTTCGGTCTTCAAAAGGAGTAACAGCAATAAATAAATCTGCTTTTGAAACACCGGCATCATGCAAGTCTCTGAACGAATTCGCATAGCCGGTTATGGCCATTAAATCAACCTGACTTGAAATGTGTTGAAGTTTTTCCGGATCTTCATCAATCAACACAATATCGTGGTTCACCTTGCTCAACATTCTGGCAAGATGTGTTCCAACTTCTCCTGCTCCTGCAATTACAATTTTCATCTCCGATAATTCAATCTGTTAGTTTGCAAAATTACACTAAATAAATCTGGTTTTTTATAAGTTCAAATGTAATACAGATAGATTCTAAAAATGATGTAAGATTGATTTTAATTTAAACTTAAACAAACAGCTTGCTTGTATATGGTTGTAAAACCGATCGAAAAAGCTTGTTCCCCGCTTAAATACGAATTATCAGCCGGCATGGTTGTATTTATTAAAAGTTGAGGATTACTATTCTTAAATTTCAAAAAATCAGAACCTTCGATATTGAATTCCAATTGATTTGAAAAGTTAATCCTACAGTTCAGGAATCTGACTGTTTTGTCTGTAATTCTTAAATCAGCTGATTCAAAATTATTGATCTTCTTTATTTCAATATACTTTGGCCTTTCAAGTTTTAAATGATTGCATACGTTTTGTATCATACTCATTTCGTGTTCATTAATATTATTTTCCCCGTTCATCAGAAGGTAATTGTTTCGGCCGTTGATTAAATGGATCAAATTGCTTTTTGAATTATATACATAAACCGCTTTCTGATTGAATAAATCGGATTTTATCAGCAAAGTACTGATTTGTAGGAAGATTAAAAGGACCAGTCCGCTGAACAGCCAGGTTTTGTTTTTCGAGAAGCCATAAATAACAAATGCAGAGATCAGTCCGTAAATAATCCAAATTTGAACCGGACTCAATGCAATTCCTTCGCTGACGGCATGAGGCAACTCGCTTATCCATTTTAAACTACTCAACATCAGCTGTGTTATCAATTGGATTACCCGGGCAATCAATTCAGGAATTACCGGGAGCGGGCTTAATACAAAGAATATAAATGTCAGCCAGATAATTGCGGTTGCACCGGGAATAACGAAGAAATTACTTAGCCAGAAAAAGTTGGGGAATTGGCTAAAATAAAAAATTCCGAGCGGAAAAGTCGCCAGCTGGGCAGCAACAGAAACAGTAAACAATACCCACAACCATTTCAATATCTTGTTTTTAGGCTGAAGCAGTTCTGCAATTGGAGGTTGAAGCAATACAATTCCGAAAACCGCAAGGTATGAAAGCTGAAATCCAACTTCGAAAAGAACATCCGGATTGTATAATGTCAAAATCAAAGCCGAGGCCGTCAATGAATTGTAGATATTTACTGGTCGGCGAAGAATATTCCCGATGATCACAAAGGAAAACATTACAGTAGCTCTTTGAACGGAAGGGGAGAAGCCGGTGATGAACGCATAAGTCCAAAGAAAAAGAATCAGGGCCGCCGGATAAATTACGACACCCAATTTGCCCCTGTTAATTCCTGAAAGGGAAAAACTGAGTATCAGGTAGATTAAGCCGACATGTAGTCCTGAAACCGCCAAGACATGCATGGCGCCTGTGGAAGCGAAGTAATCGCGGGTTTCAGGTTCAAGTTCTGCACGGTATCCAAGTGTTAAAGCTGAAACGATCGATCGTTCTTCTTTTTCGATTTTGGTATTGGCTAAAAGTGCAATTAAATTATTACGGACATGCTCAGCCCAATAGATCAGGCGGTTTATTTTAATGCCGGTTTTCCGGTAAGTCTCTGGCGATAAATAAACTGAATAATAAATGTCTTTGTTTTGCATCATTGCTCGGTAATCAAATTCAAATGGATTACCCATGTTCTTTATTTTTTGTGGTTTGGCCAGCAGAATCAGCTGATCGCCTGTAATAAGTGTAGTGTCAAAATTTTCTTTGCTGAACCAAGCGATTACTTTTTCTGGTTTTAGTAATAACCGGCTCTGTATCCGCAAAATAGATTGATAAGTTTTGGCCTTTTCATCCGGTTTTTGACAAACTTCAGCAAGAAAATAATCCTTTTGATCAAAGGTTGGAAAATTCTTTTCAATAACTTTTTTAGGATAAAATATTCCTGAAAGTACAATACACAACGAAATTAGTATATTCTGAGTTTTTACTGCCGAAAAGTTGCTGTTATGCCAAAGGAAAATCAGGATTGAAATCAGGATAGTTAAAACAATACCCATCCAATGTAATTCAGTTTGGAGGTATTTGTTAACGAGGATACCAATCAAAAAAAGACTGGTAATACGGATAAAAGGAATTCTCTGGAAAACGCTTCTTGAAACCGGCATTTTAGTTGTTTCAACCGATTACGATAATCTTTTATGTTTGGTTATAATTTATGGGAACATTTTTCCGGCTGATTGTTTTAATAAAAAAACATTTTACTTTCCGGGCACTTTGATTTTGTATTTGGGTATCACTTTGCCTTTTGAGATGGCGATTAATTTGCTTTTCAGAATACGCTTTTTCAAAGGATTCAGATAATCAACAAACATAATACCCTCAAGATGATCATACTCATGCTGAATGACCCTTGCAGAGAAGCCACTATATACTTCCTCGTGTTCAACGAAATTTTCGTCGTGGTACTTAATTCTTACTGATTCCGGACGGAGCACATCTTCACGGATTTCAGGCACGCTCAGACAACCTTCATTCATTACCCATGCATCTCCGTATTTCTCGATAATTTCAGGATTTATAAATGCCTTTTTAATTCCGGCAGGTTCGTCCTCTTCGTCAGTTGTTGTATCCAGCACAAAAATCCGGATCGATTGACCAACCTGAGGAGCGGCCAATCCTACTCCATCAGATGTGTACATGGTTTCAAACATATTCTGAATAAAACCTTTCAAATCCTCAAATTCCTCAGTAATTGGCATTGCTTTTTTTCTTAAGATGGGGTCGCCAAATACGGTAACAGCGTATATCATTTGCTATAATTGTTTCGTTCCAAATAACTTTGTAAAATAATTGTTGCACTCACTGCATCAATGGTTTCTTTGTTTTGCCGGTCTTTCTTTTTTAACCCGGCATCAATCATGGTCTGAAATGCCATCTTCGAAGTAAACCGCTCATCTACTTGTTCTAAGGGCATGTCAGGATAATCATTCTGAAATTTTCTTAAAAACGGATTGATATATTTAACGGCTTCGGAGGGCTGATTGTTCATTTGCATCGGATACCCAACAATCACTTTTTCGACGCTTTCCTTTAAGAAATAAGCTGTAAGAAATACCCATATTTCGTGACTGGGAACTGTTGTAAGCCGGTTCGCAATAATCTGTAATGGATCTGTTACTGCAATTCCAACTCTTTTACGACCATAATCAATTGCTAAAATTCGCCCCACTGTAATCAATTTTGATGCAAAAATAGCAATATTTTGAAAAGGAAAACTTTGGCACAAGCTTTGTTTTAACCTGATCAAATTACCGGTGACGTTCAAAAATTAATTTTATTAACTTTTAATACACAAAGCCATGAAAACTATTAACTCAATAAGGCAATATCTTCCGGTTGTATTTTTTTCAATAGCCTTGATGGCTGCCTCAGTTGAAGTCAGCGCTCAGAAAAACCGGAATAACAATAAATCAGATAAAAAATACGATCGCAAGGAGTACAAAAATGATCATTCAAACCGAAATGATCAGTCCTCAGCCAGATACGAAAAGCGCGACAGGGATGGGGATCATTACAAAAGACAGTATTCAGGCAGAGACAATGACAACTATCAATATAGCCAACGCTATTCCAAACATCAAAACTATTCCAATCATCCGAAATATGGACGTGTTTACCAGCGGTTCGATCGTAACCCGGTTGTTTTCAGACATTCTCAGGGAAATTACTATTATTCAGGGAATAACTTTTACAACTACCGAAGAGGAGTTGGGTACTATGTAGTTGAACCTCCACGCAATGTATATTTCAGGGATTTGCCCTTCAGGTGTGAAACAGTTTATAGTCACGGACATGAATATTACAGAAACGGTGATTTATTTTTCAGCTATTCACCAAGGGGATATGTAATTGTTCCTTCACCAATTGGAATTAATCTCTCTGTCAGATTCTAAAAATCAATCAATCGGATTTTTAATAAAGAAGTCTGCCTCAATAAACTGAGGCAGACTTCTTCATGTGCGCCCGATTTGTTTTTTGATTGAGAAGAAAATATCTGATCAATTTAAATTTTCCGTAGAGAAATCAGGTGGAAAATATTGAATTCATAGGCCCTAAAACAAACAAAAGCAATTGGAAAAATCGTGGATGTAAATTAAAGCACAAGCCTTAATTACCTTGAAGCATATAATATTGCAGATGGCTTATTAATCAATTTCGGTGGATTAAGCCTCGACTTTAAACGCCTTTTATAACAAAAACTTGTTAATCCTACTAATCCTGTCAATCTCAAAAATCTTTAAAATCGTGTTCAGACAATAATTAAAAACCGCTGGAAACCGCGAAAGGAGGGGGCACCCTATAACAGGGCGGATAGAAACCTAACAGTACGGCCAGAAAATCTATCCGTTGGCTCATATTCTTAACAGGACGGTGAGAACTTTAACAGGACAGCCAGAAAACCTATCCGAATGGCTAAAAACCTAACAGGACGGCGAAAAATCCAATCCGTTCGCCTATATTCTTAACAGGATGGCGAGATTCTTAGCAGGACTACGATTGGCGGGGGTTTTGCGAAAACTCAGTTCAGGCAGTTCAGGATCACCCATCTAACTGCCAAAGGATTTAACCGGGTATAAAATCTGTTGGACAAACCAAATCCTTTAAATTATTATGCTACATTTGGCATGAGTTCAGTTTACTGTTTTTCTAAAAAAAATACGATTGGTTTATTTTATGCCTTATCATACTTCGGAAAGTAAAAATATAGTTATTACACCAATTCAACGATATAACAAAAACGAACACTCCACACCGATATATACAGAAGATTGGGGATATATCGGTGTTGAACAAAAATTTGAAATCATGGTAACTATTTTAAGTTTAAGTCGAGTTTCAAGTTCTCAGGAAAGAATAAAGTCTTTTTACATACTCAAAGCTTTATCGTTAATAATGTTATTTGCTCTCTTGTTCAGTTGCAATAAAAACGACCATGACGAAGAAATAATAACAGATGTTGATGGAAATATTTACCATTCTGTTGTTATTGGCAATCAAACATGGATGCTGGAAAACTTGAAAACCACAAAGTATAATGATGGCACGGAGATTCCTAATTTAGAAGAAAATGAAGAATGGGAGTTGATGGACTCAGGAGCATATTGTAATTACGATAATATAGAATCAAATGGCGAACAATATGGAAGGCTATATAATTGGCATGCTGTAAATACTGGTAAACTGGCCCCGAAAGGATGGCGTATTGCAACAGACTCAGATTGGACAATTTTGACAGATTTTTTAGGAGGTTTAAAAGTTGCGGGAGGAGAAATAAAAGAAGCAGGAACAATTCATTGGGATGCTACTAATGTAGGTGCCACTAATTCTTCAGGTTTCACTGCTCTCCCTGGAGGTTCTCGTTATTTTGATGGTTATTTTACAGTTATAAATAGAGGCGCAATATGGTGGACATCTACTTCTGAAGATGAAAGACAGGCATGGTTTAGAAGTACAATGCATAATATTATTCATATAAGAAGAGATATCTATGACTATCGAAATGGGCATTCTGTTAGATGTATTAAAGAACAATGAATTATTAATCAGAAGAAATACAGTGCACAACAAATTGTAATATGGTAGGCGGGGTTCCTCCCGGTTTGACGAGTCAAGCCAATGTTGCCACATCCTGCGGGTCTGACAGGATTTCTGTTGAAAATCCAGTCCGACCACTTACAAGCGACCGTTGTTACCTGCAAGCGTAGCGAACGACAACGACAATGAAAAAGAAAATAATCATCGGAACAATTATTTTAGGACTAACAACAACAGCATTAAATAGGACTTCCTGTGGTCGGAACGACCCAGCATGAAGTCTGGGTTGCACTAAATCCCTGGCGATATACCCATATCCTCCGGAAATGCCCAAAAAATTGCAAAGGCTGGTTCTGATTTGCAATCACCACCTTTTAACTCCAAGTTGGAAAATAGGTTTTGAATAAATAAAAGTTTAAAACAGATGACAGAAAACAAAAAACTGATCAGAAACAGCGCAGCCGAATAAAAAATGAAGTGCCAGATATACAGTCGATTTTTGATTCGATAAAGAAGACCGATGAAAATGGTCGTGTTTATTGGACTGCTCGTGATTTGTCGAAATCATTGGGTTATGCCGAATACCGCAACTTCAAACCTGTGGCAGAAAAAGCAATGGCAGTTTGTCGTAACTTTACTTCTTCGATTGGTTTAACTTTATCATGTTTGATTTTTTTGTAATTTCACAACGTAAAGTAAAAAATAAAGTACCATGAATACCATTGAGTTAAAACAAGAATTGATAACTAAAATTTCAGGAATTGAAGATTTGGTTTTTCTCAAGGCCATTAAGACTATCTTAGATTACAGGAATAAAGAGCCATTTATTGCTTTGACAGAAGAGGAGGAAGAGGAGTATAAAACTGTACCAAAAATTCAAGTCTGAACTTAAGATTGCATCTCAGAAGCCGGAAATCGGAGTTAAGACCAAGATTGAAAATGTGCGCGGACTGATTGTTGATAAATAGATCCTTTATTACGAGATACTTGAAAATAAAATTATGGTCTTAAAAGTTTGGGATTGCAGACAAAATCATGATAAATTGAATATTTCGAGATAGAAAAACAGAAGGCTGTCTCAGTATTGTGAGCCAGCCTTCTATTATTTTCAGGATATTGCTTTTTACAAACTTTCCAAGAATGCATTGATATTGTTTTCAATCCTATCCTGAATATTTTCCAAATCAGATTTGACAAATTTATCGCCGGTAATGCTCTCGTAAAGCTCGATGTACCTTTCTGAAACCGACTGAACAAACGCTTCATCCATTTTAGGTACAACCTGACCTTCATGTCCCTGAAAACCGTTTCCGATGAGCCATTGGCGCACGAATTCTTTCGAAAGCTGCTTCTGATTTTCACCTTTGGCTAGGCGCTCTTCATAACCTTCAGCATAAAAGTAACGCGATGAATCGGGAGTATGAATTTCGTCGATCAAATAGATTTTTCCATCTTTTTTGCCAAATTCATATTTGGTGTCAACCAGAATTAATCCTTTCTCAGCAGCGATTACGGTTCCGCGGCGGTAAACTTCCCGGGTATATTTTTCGAGCGCTTCGTAATCTTCCTTATCCACAAGGCCTTGTGCGATAATTTCTTCTCTTGAAATGTCTTCATCGTGACCTTCAGACGCTTTAGTCGTTGGCGTAAGAATTGGGTCCGGAAACTTTTGGTTCTCAACCATTCCGTCAGGCATCGGAACTCCGCACAACATTCTTTTTCCACTTCGGTATTCGCGCCATGCATGTCCGGTCAGGTAACCACGGATCACCATTTCGACCTTGAATGGATCGCAATGATGGCCAACTGTCACATTTGGATCGGGAGTAGCGACTTTCCAGTTGGGAACAATATCGCTGGTAGCATCCAGAAACTTGGCGGCAATCTGATTCAATACCTGTCCTTTGTAAGGAATGCCTTCAGGTAAAATAACATCAAAAGCTGAAATACGGTCGGTAACTACCATCACCAGGTATTCGTCGTTGATGTTGTAAACATCTCTTACTTTTCCGTGATAGACATCTTTTTGTCCATCAAAATTAAAGTCGGTACGTGTTAATGCTTTGCTCATTTTTCTTCGGTTTTATCTGTTTTGTTTTTTTCTTTTTCCTTTTCCCGTCTTGAAATTTCATGTGCATGATGCTTTTCGTAGGCAACAACAATATCCCGAACCAGGCGATGGCGCACAATGTCTTTTACTTCAAACTGAACAAACGAAATATTGGGAATGTTTTTCAATATTTTTTTTGCACGAATTAATCCTGAAGGGCTGTGCAAGGGAAGGTCTATCTGCGTTTCGTCGCCGGTAACCACGAATTTGGTGTTCAATCCCATTCGGGTGAGGAACATCTTCAACTGAAGAACCGTGGTATTTTGTGCTTCGTCGAGTATTACAAAGGCATTGCTGAGTGTCCGGCCACGCATAAAAGCCAGTGGTGCAATCTGAATGGTTCCGTCTTTCATAAATTCATCCAGTTTTTTGGCCGGAATCATGTCGAGCAACGCATCATACAATGGCTGCAGATAAGGATCAATTTTTTCTTTCAAATCACCCGGCAGAAAACCAAGGCGTTCGCCTGCTTCCACAGCCGGCCTGCTGAGAATTATTCGTTTTATCTCACGATTTTTCAATGCTCTGACAGCTAAAGCAATAGCGGTATATGTTTTTCCGGTTCCGGCCGGTCCGATGGCAAAAATGAGATCTGAAGTTTTACACTCATCCACCAAAACTTTTTGATTCGGAGTCCTTGCCCTGATTGGTTTTCCATTGATACCAAACAGGAGTACATCTTTTTCCTCATCAATGGATTCCGGTGAACCTTCATCATCCAGAAATACCTGGTTGATAATATCATCAGGCAAAACATTGAATTGATTGTAATGATCCAAAATCAGGTGAAATTTTTTTTCGAAGCGGAGTATTTCTTCATCATCGCCTTTAAGAATCACGTCGTTACCGCGATAAACAATAATCAATTTGGGAAAGAAGGATTTAATCAGGTTCATTTTCGCATTGTTCACGCCGAAAAATTCCAATGGATCAATTCCTTCCAGATGAATTAGTTTTTCAAACATAGACGATTTCCGCTTTTTGTGCATTGCAAAAATAACCACTTTTACCAGATTAAATTCACTGTTTCGATCTTTTGTGTACATTTGTCGGCGAATAGGTTTCCGATTTTCGGAATGTAAAAGGGAAACAGGTGAATCCTTTAAAATGGATGATTCCTGTACAGTTCCCGCTGCTGTAAGTCCTGAATAACTTTTTAACAAAGAACCACTGTTTGTCTGCTGACAGGCGGGAAGGGGTTAAAGAGGGGATGAGTCAGAAGACCTGCCTGTTCAAACCTGGATTTTGACGCTTTCGGCGAAAAAGCAAAAAACCGTACCCTTTTCAATTTTCAAATCCTGAAAAGCTGCAAAATCCAACAAAAAAGCAAGATTTGCAGCAAATGATTCATTTTCAATCCATACGTAAATTTTTCATCATCAGTATTCTGATGGTTACAATTCTGAAAACTCAGGGGCAGTTCGTCTCCGGAGTAGCCGACTATTTGCCGGCACCCGGTCAATACACCAATGCTGATTTTATCGGTACTCCCGCTGCTGCAAACTCGCTGATCGGGACCAATCGGGGTATGGTAAGCCTTGGAGCATTTGGCGGATCAGTTACACTTGAATTTTCTTCAGGAATCAAAAATGATCCGGGAAATCCTTACGGAGTTGACTTTACCATTTTCGGAAATCCAACAACCACCTGGTCGGAACCCGGAATTATGCAGGTTATGAAGGATGAAAACAAAAACGGACTTCCGGATGATACATGGTACGAAATTGCAGGAAGCGATCATTACTGGAATTCAACAACTTCAGGGTTTGAAATTACTTACCAGAACAATGCTTTAAACGCGCCGGGCGATATTCACTGGACTGATAATCAGGGTAAATACGGTATAATTCCTGCAAACAGTTTTCACCTCCAAAGCTATTATCCTAAGGCTGATTTATTCCAAAAAGTGGCAACAGACAAATATACTTTGACCGGAACACGACTACAGGGGCAAATTGATCTGTCAATTCCCGGAGTTGTGAATTCTTACCGAAGGGCTTTCGGTTATGCTGATAATACTCCCGTACTTTCAACTACTGAAAATTTACCGGATAACCCATATACCGCTGAAATTGAAGGAAGTGGCGGCGATGCCATAGATATAGATTGGGCGATTGACAAGCTGGGAAATCATGTTAAACTGGATGAAATCAATTTTATCAGGATTTATACCGGAATGAATGCGCTGGCCGGGTGGCTGGGCGAAATTTCGACCGAAATAACTGGTATTCGAGATGTTGAACCGGCTTCAGTGTCTGGTTTGCGATCGATGGTTGTTATGCAGGACCTTCCGCCAAAAATCAGAGAGGGCGAGATTTTCGATGTAAATGCAATTTTCTTTGAATCTGGAATCAAAGTTGAAAATGCAGCCATCAACTGGTCAGTCAGCAATCCGGAATTGGCTTCTGTTGAAAATGGCCAGTTGAAAGCTTTGAAAAACGGAAAAATTCGCCTTCGGGCTTCATCTGCAAACAATTCAGGTATTTTTACTGAAAAGGAGCTGGAAGTTTTTTCCGCAGGTAAGGCATTCATAACGCTCACAACTAAAATTGTCAAGGTAAAAGATAAGCTCGAATTGACCGGCAAATTAACCGATCAGAACGGGAATATTTTGACCGGAATTACTCCAACGTGGCGGATTGACAACCAAACACTTGCAGAAGTCGTTCAGCTTGACGGAGTTTTTTCCCTGAAGGGAATACAAACAGGAATATGTTGGTTATATCTTGAATCAGTTGAAATTAAGTCACTTCGTGATTCATTTCAAATTCAAATTCTTTCTGAATCGGTATTGAAAAAGGTTTTCATTTCAATAAAAACGACAGAAAAAACATTGATACCCCGACATTCAGTTTGGGTTGAATCATTGGATTTTACATCAAAAGTCGACAGGGCGCAAAAAAGCTATCCATTAGCTGATACTTCGTACGTTTCGCTTGCACATGCCGTGGCCGCTGTTTATAAGAATACAGATATGGAAAATGAATGGGCATTCAGAGATGATGCTGAAGGTGGATCGGTTCTTTATTTATGGCGTATTCCGGAAAAAGACGTCGGATCGATTGTGTACCATTTCGGCTATGGTGGCTCCCGTATATCAGAAACCTATCGTAAAACATGGGTGGTAATGCTGAATCAACAACCGTTCGTTTCAGGATTTGATAAAATTAAGGTGAACAACAACGATGAAATTTTGGTGTATCAAATTGCTGATAACCAAACTCCATGGTCAGTCACTCATCTGACCTCAGGTTCTGACTCCTTAAAACTAAACCAAAAGGTTGATCTTCAGCTGATGAACTATTTTTGTTCGATGAACCAGAATCGGTTGGTTTCAGTCAATTCTTCCGAAGTTTTGGCATATCAGACTGTCCAAATCGAACTTCAAAATTCGACAAAAAGTGGAAATACGTACTCGACTGATGAATTCGGGAAACTTGCAATTACGTTTGATAAACCTGGTGAATATCTGTTTGTTTCGGGCATGGACGCTTCGAAAGTACTTGTTGAATCGATTACTGGAAATACGAATTCGCTTACTAAAGGACTTTCATGCAAAGTTTTTCCAAACCCGTTTACGGATTTTTTTAGGATCGAAAGCTCATCTCAAGTTCAATCGGTTGAAATAGCTGATTTGCAGGGAAAAATTGTTTATTCTGAACCTTATTCCAAAGCGGAAATTCAATTACCACATCTTTCTTCAGGATTTTATGTGATAAGAGTGAAGTCCGGAAACCAGGTTTTTCAGCTGAAATTAATCAAACAATAATTAAGCGATGCCAAAAACAAGAAGGCAAAGAAAGTTATTCGTCAAAATTGTTTTTTGCATATTCTTACCGTTACTGATGACTTTAAATTCTGAAGCACAGAAGCTTACCGATACAATTTCAATCGAGGAAGTGCATGTTTATGGTAAGAAAACGATTGAAGAAGCCGGAACCATGACAACCCATATCGATACTTTGGTGCTTCAAATGCTGAAAACACAAACCATTTCAGAATTGCTCTCTTCATTTTCACCGGTTTTTATTAAATCGTATGGAAGAGGCTCCACAGCAACAGCTTCGTTTCGTGGAACGGCTCCTTCGCATACACAGGTTTATTGGAACGGCATGAAATTAAATTCACCCATGCGGGGCGATGTCGATTTTTCCTTGTTTCCTGTTTATTTCATTGATGATATGAGCCTGGAACATGGCGGAAGTTCTTTGCAGTCGGGTTCGGGAGCATTGGGAGGCAGTGTACTAATCAACAACAAACCTGACTGGGCAGATCGCTTCAGCATAAGGTATTTTCAAACCATTGAAAGCTTTTCTACCAACAAAGAATATCTTAACCTGGGATTTGGAAACGGCAAAATTCAGTTTAAAACGAGGGTTTTTTCAGATCGCAGTAAAAACGATTTTCCCTATTTCAACTATGGTGTTTTGCCCATGTATAAGGCCGTTCAGACGAATGCCGGTTATGGCAAGGCAGGTTTTCTTCAGGAAGTTTATTCACGTTTCGAAAATCAGTTGGTTTCAGCCAAATTATGGGCTTATCAAAGCGATCGTGACCTTCCTCAGTTGATGTCGTTTGAAGGTGATGTTAGGAAAGAAACACAGAAAGATCAGAATTTTAAGGCAGTTATCTCCTGGAAATTGATTAAAGCAAAGAGTAAATTGGAATGGTTTTCAGGATTGAATATGAACTGTTTAAATTATTTTAGATCAAGCAGTGAAGCAAATTTTGTGAATTTTGACAGCCATGGTAAAGAACAAAGTTTTACCAATCAGTTGAACTATGACTGGACACCGAAAGAAACCCTGAGTTTTAATTGGTCACTGAATACAACTTACAGCACTGTTTCTGTATTTGACAACAAGCAGAAAACAGGCTACGATCAGGATCAACTGGCTTTTTCACTTCTAAATTCTGCTCATCTTCAGCTACTTCCTCAATGGGTAATTTCATTTTTATTCCGAAGTGAATGGTATGATGGCAAGTTAATCGGGTTCATTCCAGCTTTTGGAGCTGAATACTGGCTGGATAAAAAGCAATTGAATTCATTTAAATTGAATCTTTCTCGTAATTACCACCAACCCAGCCTGAATGATTTGTACTGGATTCCTGGTGGTAATCCGAATTTAAAGCCGGAAGAGGGGTTTTCGGGCGATCTGGCTTATGGATTCAAAGGGAATGAAGGAAATACAACTATTTCAGGTCAGATTACCGGATTTGCCTCTTTAATCGATAACTGGATTGTTTGGCATCCGGCGGACAATGGTGCATATTACTGGGAGGCAATTAACCTGCGGAAAGTTTTTGCACGTGGAGCCGAATTGCAGGTTTCAGGAACTATAAATACGGCGAATGGCATGTTGTTTAATTTGAGGGGTAATTATTCGTATTCGGCAACTTCAAATATGGATGCAGTTCCTTCAGTTGATGAATCGCGTGGTAAACAATTGATATACATACCAAAACACAAAGCAAACCTGTTTGCTGAAGCTGATTTTAAGCAATATTACCTGAAAATTAATGCTCCTTTTACAGGGAAACGATACATTTCGAGCAACAACATGGAATCTGACTACGAAACGGTGTTGAATCCATATTTGTTGGTCAATATGACCATGGGAATGAAATTGGGTTGGAAGCGATTGCAGGCTGATTTGTCTCTCAATGTGGAAAACCTGGCCAACGCCGATTACATGGCTATTTTATGGCGGCCAATGCCCGGAAGATACTATTCTTTAACTGTCCAAATTCAATTCAGAAAATGAGAAAACTTATTTATATCCTGATTTGTACTTTTGGATTCATTTCGTGCACTGAAAGTCCTGTGGATACTGTTTTTTTTGATTTTACCGGCAACCGTGGGGTTTACATTGTGAACGAAGGAAATTTCATGTACGGGAATTCATCGTTGTCGTTTTATGATCCTGCAACAAAAAGTGTGATCAATCATGTTTTTCAGGCACGAAACGGCGCTCCACTAGGCGATGTGGCGCAATCAATGACCATCTGGAATAATCTGGGATTTATCGTTGTAAACAATTCAGGAAAAATATATATAATTGACAGTAGTACAGCTGAATTCAAGGGAAGCATCACAGGATTGAGTTCACCAAGATACATCCACGTTATCAATTCCGAAAAAGCATATATTACTGATTTGTATGCACGAAAAATTACCATTTTCGATCCTTCAACGTTTTTAAAAACCGGTGAAATTGCAGTCAGTAACTCTAAATCGGAATTTAACCAACATTCGACCGAAAAAATGATTCAGTATAAAAACCTGGTTTTCACCAATTGCTGGTCGTACGACAATAAAATACTTGTAATCGACAAAAATACAGATCAATTGATTGATTCAATTGAAGTATTTAAACAACCAAATAGTTTGGTAATTGACAAGGATAACAAAATTTGGGTGCTGACTGATGGTGGATTTGAGGGCAGTCCGTATGGTTATGAAAGGCCCGGATTATTGAAAATTGATGCCGAAACCCGCGAAATAGAGCGGACTTACCGGTTTGCGTTGGGAGAACATCCAATGAGCCTTTGTTTGAATGCAGGGAAAGATTCGTTATTATTCCTGAACAGGCATATTTGGAAGATGGCCACTTCAGATAAAAAACTTCCGGAGCAAGCTTTTATCCAATCAGCAAATATCAATTTATACGGTGGGTTTTACAGTTTGGCCATTGATCCTTCAAATTCGGAAGTCTATGTTGGCGATGCTATCGATCACGCTCAGAATGGGGTAGTGCACAGGTATTCACCTTCAGGAAAGCTGCTTGATGAGTTTAAAGTTGGAATTTCACCCGGCGGGTTTGCATTTAAGGTCGATTAAAGAATCGGTACTTCCCGCTTGAAAGTTTCATCAAGAGAGATAAATGTTTCGGTACTGGCTATTCCGCCTATTTTTTGAATTTTGTCGCTGAGAATGTCTTTCAGGTGCTCATTGTCTTTGGCATATACTTTTGCGAAAATGGCATATTGGCCTGTTGTGTAATGACATTCAACAATTTCTGGAATCAATTTAAGTTGTTCGGTAACTGTTGAATACAAACTGCCTTTTTCGAGAAAAATGCCGATGTATGTACAGGTTTTATAGTCAATTTTCTTTGGATCAATGTGATAGCCCGAACCAACAATTACATCCAATTCAATCATTCGGTTTACGCGCTGATGAACGGCAGCTCTTGAAACTCCAACTTCAGCAGCCACATCCTTAAACGGAATGCGTGCATTTTTTGAAATTATCTCCAGTATTTTCAGATCAATATCGTCCAGTTGATGTCTAAGCGTCATGGTTATTTTTTGAATAGATAGGATTTATTTGATTGGAACCTGACGTTTAAATTCCATTTCAAGAGAAACAAAGGTTTCCGTTCGGGCAATTCCTTCGATTTCCTGCAAATCTTCGTCAATTAATTTTTTTAAGTGTTTGTTTGTCTTGGTCTGAACTTTAATAAAAATTGCATAAGATCCTGTTGTATAGTGACATTCAACAATTTCCGGTATTTTTATCAATTGCTCAACGACTTGCTTGTGGTATTTGGCTTTTTCTAGGTAAATACCCATATAGGCACAGGTGAAATATCCTAGCTTTTGCGGATTCACTAGAAATTCACTGCCTGAAACGACTCCGAGGTTCAATAAACGCTGTACCCGCTGATGAATAGCGGCTCCGGAAACTCCACATTCACGGGCAACTTCGAGAAACGGGATTCTGGCATTTTTTGTAATCAGTTTGAGGATTTTTTCATCCAGCTCATCTATGTTAGGAAGTGGCTCAATATGCAATTCATTCATAATGTATCGTTAAAACGGTCGTTTGTAAATTTGAAAGCCAAAGGTATAAAAAATGATTAAATTTTAAATATTCTCGTAAAAAATCATCTGGTTTGTTAACATCTGAAAGTAAAACACTCAAAATTGATATTGTTTTAAATTTTGAATTATATGATTTTTTACAGTTTTTGTATCATTTTTCAGTCGATTTACTAAAATTATTCGGAATCTGTGTATTGATATACTTCCCGGTATAGTTTTGTTTTAATTTCCTCAAATTCGTTCGGTAATAACTTATGTGGGAAGCTCATAATAAGCATTTTAACTTTCTTTTTATCAGGAGAATAAGCGGGTTGATAATAAATGCCGTCATAATCTGAAAATCCCAAACGATTGTAAAATGCAATTCTTCGACAGGCTGATACATTGGTTGGTTCCTCCACTTCAACAATAACCCTTGTAGCTTTTTCTTCAATAATTTGTCTTAATACTTCATTGCCAATCCCTTTGCCACGCGCTGATTCACGAATGGCGAAATGTTCAATAAAAGAAAAATCCGAAAAATTCCAGATGACGATTAGCCCAATTGCTTCTTTATTATAAAGTATTTGGCTTATTTCGAAATTGGGATGATTTATCAATTCCTTCAGTTTCTGCCATTCCCTTCTTTCGTCTGGAGGAAACGAATCGATATAAATCATCTTGAGATCATCGCTCAATTCCAACGAATTGGAAACAGACAACAATTTTACCATGTTTTTATTCTTCGAGTTTTTGTCGGTTTTGCTTGAGGTAGGCTTTTATGCGTTTTCCGGTTAATCTTTTTTCTACGGAACTTCGGGTTGGTCGAGTACTTTTCCGATGTTTAACCGGTCGCAAAGCCTTTTCAATGATCGAATATATTTTACTGATGGCATCTTCCTTGTTAACGAGCTGAGAGCGGTCCCGTTGAGAAACTACAATCAGGAATCCTTCCAAACTGATTTTGGCCGAAAGTTTAGATAATAGTATTTCCTTTTGATTGTCAGTTAATAAGTTCGAGTTTTGGATGTTAAACCGAAGTTCAATTTTTGAATTGACTTTGTTAACATTCTGTCCGCCAGGACCGCTGCTGCGTGATGCCTGAAAAATAAATTCAGGCGATAAGTCCGGGATATTCGCAAGTGTATATGACATTTAACTTTCTTTTTCAGTCTGAGTTTCTTCATCATTCTTGTTTTCACCACGGTCAATATTCTCATAATAATAGGCTACTTTTTCAATGGCCTTCCGAATACTGACATTAATTGGATTGTAATCATTGGCCAGGTGGCTGTCAATGAAATAGATCTGATAATAAAAATCGGTTACCATCGGAATTTCCATTCCTGAATTAATTCTTTCCATCGCATTTTTAAACTCTTCAGGGTATTCCTTTTTAATATGAGAACAAGTGTAGATGGCCAATCCAGAGTTTTTATCTTTTACTCCTGAAAAGCCAAAAAGCCTGCAAACCATGCCGCGATATGCATATACCGAACAACCTGCCGTATGCCCCGGAACCTGACTATTGGCCAGACTAATGCAATGTTCGGGATTTGTAGTTAACAGATCAAGTGCTGCTTCATGAAGGTTGTTTTTAAACAGATAATTGGCAAGTGGCAGAAATTCCAGAACATTGGCTTCCAATCCTTTTTTAAGGCAGCATAAGTTGCAATTTGTCAGGCACTTAAGATTTGATTGTTTACCAAATTTTTCAGTTTCCTTGTCCAATTGTTCAAATACCTGTTCAACTTTTCTGATTTTGTCCAGCATAGAAATAATATTAAAATTCCCAGGGAGAAGAAGGCCTATTTGAAATACTGACCCTTGTTTGTACCTTAAAATGGTCATTAACTTTATACTGCATGAACATGGAAGCTCCTTTAATACTCATTTCCTGAATGGTTGAATTCAATTTTGGATGGTCAAAAACTGACTGCGCCCCAAAACTGTTTCCACCAATCATGAGACGGCTGCTCAACTGGTAAATGCTTTGATTAAAAATATGTCCAAAGGGAAAAACAGGATTAAATGTAGAACCAATTGAGTTATAATAATAGTTGGTCACTTTTGCCGGATTCAGATACTTTATAAAATCCAGATTTTTATTGTAGTCGGGGAGAAGTGGCTGATGAAAAACAGACAAATCCAATAAATTGAATTCGTCAGGGAAAGCAGTTTCATCAAAGTTAAGAGGTCGCTCCATAATTGGCTGCCTGACTTTGATTTCCGGCTGTTTCATCAATAGGCTATCTGAAAAAAATTCCTCCTGAGCAGAACCAAAAAGCGCTGCGCAGGAGGAAATAAGTAATAGAATTAACCGTCTCATGCGGTAAAGATACTAATAAGCGGATTAAAACAATTTAATACCCAGACTTACTACAAAATTACCGTTTTTAGTATTAAAATCAGGTGAATTATATAGGTTGTCGCTAAACGACTCCTTTCTGACATCGAGTGTCAGGAACAAAAAATCGACTCCGGCACCATACTGCCATCCAAAGAAGTTATTTTCAATATTCTCTTTGTCAAATTGGCCTTTAGCGCTTTTGTCCATCATAAAAGAGAAAACCGGACCTGCCATGATACGGAGGTTAAAAGGTTTCTGATCAATGATTTTAAGTCCAAGCAATGCCGGAACATCAATGGTTTTCAAATTAAAGGAATTAACAGTTTCTGCGTTAACCTTATCAATATATTCACCACCCTTTGAATTGTAATAAGCTTCTGGTTGAATATAAATACGCCCGAAATTAATACGGGCAAAAGCGCCAAACTGATAATTATTAATAGCTTCTGGCGTATAATCACTTTTATTGGTCGTAATCTTCGAAGTATTTATACCAGCTTTCAACCCCAGGTCAAATAATCCCTGTGCATTGCCTGTAAAAGCAAATATTGCCAACAAGATAATAATTGTAATTTTTTTCATATTGAATAAACGCTGAACCGGAATTTATATTGTCGTACGATATTTGTTTTTCAAGGTTCAGATTCCTGTTATCCAATTCAATTCTTTATTCCAATTCGCCGTAAGTATATGAAACAAAGGCTACTTTTTTGCTGTCGGGACTCCACGACGGAACATTGAAAGTTCCCTGTCCACCATAAATATGAGCCAATGCTTTTGGTTCTTTTCCATTTACGGGAAGCATCCGCAGCATTACCCGCTGGTTGTGAGGATGGCTGGTTGCTGGAACTTCGGAAGGGTAGGAGATGTATATCAGCCATTTGCCATCAGGAGAAGGATGTGCAAACCAATTCTGGTGGTTGTCGAAGGTTACTTGTTCCTGATCAGTTCCATCCGGTTTCATTCTCCAGATTTGCATCATTCCTGTTCTGGTCGAATTAAAATAAATGAATTTTCCGTCAGGTGAATATTCGGGACCATCGTCAAGCCCCGTTGTATTGGTCAATTGTTTTTCCTGACCTCCATTTGAAGGAATCTGATAAACATCATAGTCTCCGTTTCGCTCGGCGCAATAAACAAGGAATTTGCCTTCAGGCGACCAGCCATGCCAGTATGATGGACCTTTTTCTGTTACTCTGAATGGTTTTCCACCATTTATAGGAAGTGTAAAAATGATTGAGCTGCTCTTGCCATTTTCTTCAACATGATTACTGACTGCCAGCATTTTACCATCGAATGAGATTCCGTGATCGTTGTTGTTATTAATAGCCATTCCTGTATTGATTAATTCAGGAGTTCCTTTTTTTAAATCAAATTTGTACAATTTTCCTCCTGAATTGTAAATCAGAAATTTGCCGTTGCGCGACCAGTTGGGGGCTTCAATATGGGTTGAAGTTGAATAAATAACTTTCCGGGCGCCGGTTTCGGTATCGAGAATTTCAAGCCGACTGGCTGAGGGAGTTTTATATCCGTCCACCCCTTCGGTGGCTGCAACGTCAAAACGCACATTCGAAAACAAACCAGTCACTGAAAGCGCTGCATCGTGAGAACAGGTTGCCAATCCTACAAAAAAAGGAGCTTCAAACGGAAGTTCAATTTCTTTGGCAGCGGTCAGTGCCTGCTCTGTTTGTGCAATCCGGGCCAGAATTTTAGAACCCTTTTTTTCGAGCTGAAGATATTGAGCACCAACTTCCGTAAATTTCACTTCTTCAGTGATGCCGCCTTGTTTACTGCGGTATTGCAATGATAGCAAACCATCTGCATGTAAAACGATGTCGGCATACGGCGAGCTGGCATCCATCGATTGCCGGATCATTAAACCCATTTTCCGGTGCATATTTCCGGTTGTAGTTTCAATCTCAACTTTGGAAGTTAAAATGAAGTCGCTGCTAACTTTTCGTGCAGTAAAGAAAAATTCATCTTTATCGAGCCACATATTTGTGCCTGCACCTGTGACTTGATAGCTTTGATTTTCAGGATTGAACAACATTTTACCTGGAATGGCCGGTTCTCCAACGTTTTTTGCTTCCGGGAAAAACGATTTTTGCGAGTGTGCCATTAAGTTAATTGTCAGAAGTACAATTAGTAAAACAATTGATTTGGGTGTAGAATTCATGGTTTGAAGTTTAGTAATTAATTTGACTAAAGTACAAATTAGTTTTTATAATAGTCCTTCATGATTAATAAGATGATTCGAAAATCTGGAAAGGCAGAATATAAGACAATTCCGATCTGTTTTAAGTATTCGTCAGGATTAAAAGCATTTATTACATTTGTTCTTCCCAATTAATTCAAATGTATGCTTTCAAAAATTAAACTTCACTGGCAGATACTGATTGCCCTTATTCTCGCTGTTGTTTTTGGTTATTTTGCACCCGACCTGGTACAGTATGTTTCGTGGATGGGATTAATTTTTCTACGTGGACTGAATATGGTGGTTGTTCCACTAATTTTAAGCTCTATAGTCACCGGTGTTGCCAGTATTGGTGGTGGTTCAAATTTAGGGCGGTTGGGCCTGAAAACTCTTTCATATTACATTGTTACCAGCTTGATAGCCATTCTTACCGGATTGTTTTTTGTCAATCTGTTTCAGCCGGGTGTGGGTGCCAATCTCGGAACTGCCGAAACAATTCAATCATTGCCAACAGCCAGTACTTCGGTGAGCGATATCCTGATACGTACCATTCCCGAAAATATTTTTGATGCTATGGCAAAAGGCCAGATCCTTCCGGTTATCTTTTTCGCCATTCTGTTCGGTGCTTTCATCACTCAAATTCCGGAGAAAAAGCAAGCATTTCTGGTCAACTTATTTGATTCGATTTTCGAAGTGATGATGAAAATTACCATGTTCATCATACGATTTACACCACTTGGTGTGTTTGCCATTGTTTCGAAGGAAGTCGCGAAAAACTCCGGATCGCTAGGAAACATCGCCGGAAGTTTGGGAATTTACATGCTGACAGTACTAATTGGTTTGATTATTCATGCAGGAATTATTCTGCCATTGTCCGTTAAAATCATTGGGAAAGCTAATCCATACAAACATTTCAGGAATATGGCCACCCCATTGTTAACAGCATTTTCCACTTCATCATCCAATGCGGCCCTTCCATTAACGATGGAAGCAGTCGAGCACAAAGATGGCGTTTCAAATAAAATTACCAGTTTTACCTTGCCTTTGGGAGCCACCATCAACATGAACGGCACTGCACTTTACGAATGTGTGGCGGTAATTTTTATTGCACAGGCTTATGGAATTCATCTTTCGATGGGACAGCAAGCTCTTGTAGTAATTACTGCACTTTTGGCCGCCATTGGTTCGGCGGGTATTCCAATGGCCGGTCTGGTAATGATGACTATTGTTTTAACGGCTGTGAACCTTCCATTGGAAGGAGTGGGTTTGATTCTGGCCGTTGACCGCATTCTGGATATGTCTCGGACCACCATAAATGTTTGGGGCGATACCTGTGCGGCAGTAATCATTGCTAAATCGGAAGGTGAGACGCTGAATGTTTAGAAAAACTAAAGCTGATTAATCCGATTCAATAAATAATGATCGGCCAATACGATCGCAGCCATTGATTCAACGATAGGAACCGCTCTTGGCAAAACGCATGGATCATGACGACCTTTTGGATTGATTGTTACTTCATTTTCAGCACGATCAACGGTATTTTGTTCTTTCAGTAAAGTAGCGATGGGCTTAAAAGCAACATTGAAGTAGATGTCTTCGCCATTCGAAATGCCTCCTTGTATTCCTCCTGAATTATTTGTTTTGGTACGAACACCATTTTTAGTCTTGATAAAAATATCATTGTGCTCTGATCCTGACAAACGTGTTCCTTCAAAACCTGAACCATATTCAAAACCTTTTACCGCATTGATGCCCAACATGGCAAAACCCAAATCAGCATGCAATTTATTGAAAACCGGTTCGCCCCATCCGGCAGGAACACCTTTTATAACTCCGGTTACAACGCCTCCAACGGTATCATGATCGCGGCCGGCTTCCTCGATGCGGGCAATCATTCGTTCAGCAGTTTCAGCATCCGGACAACGTACAATATTGGTTTCAGTCTGACTCAAATCAAGTTCGGTATATGGTTTGGCCAGTTCAATGTTTCCAACGCGCGAAACGTAGGCCTGGATGAAAACGCCGGCTCTTTTCAGTAGTAATTTGGCAATGGCACCGGCGACCACGCGGGCAATGGTTTCCCGTGCTGATGAACGGCCTCCGCCACGATGGTCGCGGGTACCGTATTTCTGAATATATGTATAATCGGCATGTGATGGCCTGAAAACATCTTTCAAATCGTTATAATCTGCCGAATGCTGATCCTTGTTTCGGATTTGAAAGGCAATTGGTGTACCCTGTGTTTTTCCTTCAAAAATTCCGGATAAAAACTCAACCTGATCATTTTCATCGCGTTGAGTGGTAATTTTTGATTGTCCGGGTTTGCGGCGGTCTAATTCGTTCTGGATAAAATCCAAATCAATTTCAAGACCTGCCGGGCAACCGTCAATAATACCACCAATGGCCCTGCCATGCGACTCACCAAAAGAAGTTAACCTGAAAATTTGTCCAAAACTGTTCATAAGACGAGTTAAAGGTTTAATGTTAAAAGTTTAAAGTTATTGTGGCAATTACCAGCTTCAACGTTTTCATTGATTGGTTTATGCTCACTTCACATTAGTATAAATTAAAAATGTTGTCCCAAAATACGAAATTTTGAAACAACATCCTAAAATTATCTGATTGGACTGATTAGCATCCGCATCCGCAACTGCCTTTGCTTTCGCTACCGCAACTGCCATCAGCACATTCTTCATCGCCGCAACCACCATCTCCACAACCACCGCTTCCGCAGCCACAACTACCACCACCCAAAGTAGCAGCAATTTCGTCTTCAGTTGCTTCTCTCACTTCCAGAATTTGTCCTTTAAAGAATAAATTTTCTCCGGCCAATGGATGATTGAAGTCCATTTTTACATTATCATCGGTAACATCCATCACGAGACCGTTCAACCGTTGACCGCTGGTGCTCATCATTGGAACTGAATTCCCAATTGCAACAACTTCATCATCAAACTCTCCGTCAACAATAAAAAGATGTTTTGGAAGATCAACAATTGCATTTTCGTCCAATTCGCCATAAGCATCAACATCAGCCAAACTAATTTCGAATGAATTTCCGGCTTCGAATCCTTCCATTTGTGATTCAAATTTGGGAAGCATCAAACCTGCACCAAAGACAAAACTCAATGGTTTCTCGCTGGTTGCCTGCTCTATCAAATCGCCTTCAACATCATCGTAGTGAAGATCATAAGTCAGTGAAACCATTTTGTTTTTACCTATTTTCATAGCTTTCTGTTTTTATTTTTAAAATTTTGAATAATTGTACAAAGAAATAAAATTCGCTGATAATATAAAAAGTATCACTGTTTTCATTTCTGATTGTTAAGGATAACATCAGAAACCGCCTTTGGTTTAGTAAAACTTCAGGTGATATTCACTATTTCTTCAACAACTTTGAAATAAACCGGTTATTTCCTTCAAGAATCTGAATAGTATATACACCTGAATTTAACTTTTCCATCCCACTAATCTCCTGATTATTTGAAACATTGAAGTATTCGCTTATAGTTCTTCCTGAAATGTCAGAAATGGAAACATTGGCATTGGCTTTTATTCCTGAAATAGTAATCCGGTCTGTGAATGGATTTGGATAAATTGATGCATGAATTTGCTGAACTTCAGGAGCTGATACCAAAATCTCATATTTTAAGTCGTCTATGCAAAAATATCCTGGTGTATTCATTCCCCAGACCGCATTGTCACTCGAACTCAGACTGAAACGCAGTTTGTTGGCAACTTTCAAATTGCTCAGGTCCACCCATGTCCAATTATTCAAGATGTAATCTTTCGAATTGTCGGCAAAACGAAAATCAGCCAGGTAGAAATATATGGTGTCAACTGGTAATCCATTACCATTTAAACCTTCAATCATGAGTTTAAAATAATCCGGATCGTTACCAGTTTCACCGCCAAATTTTTTGGAAAACGTATCCCCGTTTTTCATCGACAAAAAGACGTAAGTTGAGTTTGTAATGTAAAACCCAGTGATTTTACCGGGCAAAGTAAATCCAAGTTCGGCCATTGGCGATGGATAACAAACCGCATAATTTGCACTTCCATTAAAACCTTTTCCGGTTATTGCACTGTACTGATTGGCGTATCCGGGAGTAGAAATGTCGTTCATACTTGAATATGCGAAACCGCTCCAACTTTGCCAATCCGGACTATACGAATTGATGAAGGTAATTTCACCTCCCTTTGCGCCACTCTTAAAACTACCGGACAGATCGGAACCGTTCCAGAAACTTTCCGGAGACAACGTTAAATCATCGAATGTGGCAACCGATTGTGCCTTTGCATTGTAAACGAAAATGGTGGCAACGATGGCCAGGTAGATGTGTTTCATTATGTAATAATTTTGATTGGTTTCAAAATAATTACAATACGCAAAACTGCTGAAATAACCTTCGGAATTGTGTTTGGGTTACTCCAAGCTTTTTCTCCCGAAAGCTTTGAATATTGTATCCTGAAATGGCAGGTCTTCTGGCTTACTCCATTTTTTGCGGCCTTCCCATCCCGTCCCGATTATTATCGGGATCGGAACAGTGACGTGAGTTGCAAAAAATATTCAGAGTTTACAGCTGCGGGTACAGCTCCGGAATTTAACCGGATTCCCTCTTGATACTTTTTTAAAAGCATCACCAATTCGGTTGCAAATATAGCGCAAAATCGAATTCAGGAATTTATTAGCAGGAATTTTTCAGAAATAATTTCTTGTCACCTAATGAGTAGAATGTTGATCGGTTCATCATCGAATTGCGCAATTATCAAATCGGCAAATTTAGAAAGCAACCAGCCTTGTAGTTTTAAAAGTATAGAATTTCTGAACAAAGTAACTGTAAATTACCACGATAACAGTGGTGATTATTTTTGAAAGTGTTGGCCACAAACCTCCGAATTCGACCAATAATTTAAGAAAAACATAGTTCAGGAAAATTGAGCCTGAAACAGATAACATGTAGCGGATCAGTTGTATGCGTCCACGAATCTCGGAGCTGGTGAAGGTGATGTATCGTGCAAATAAAAAGCCGGTAAAGAAAGTGATCGGAAAAACAATCAGGAAAGCAGCAATGTGCGGACTGATAGAAACGATCTGCAGATCAATAACCTGTTTGTCGAGGATGAAATTGTAACAAATAAAGTAAAGCGAAATGTCGAGTACTGTATTGAACCCACCAGTTGCCGCATACCTGAATGTTTCCAGAGGAATCATCTCCCGAAAAGGGGAGTAAAAAAAATCAATAATCTGAATGATAAAGGATCTCAGGTTATTTGTCACATTTGCCATAAATCAGAAGAATTTACGATAAATTTATTTGTTCATTAGGCAAATAATGAAAATGCCAATTGATCAAATCAGAACTATCAGTTTTCACTGCAAAATAAAGACAAAAGATTGAAAAAAGTTATAATCGTCATTAAATATTATAAAAACTTAGAAGTAATTTTAACCGTTATTCTCTTGACATTTTAACTTTGCCCAATGCACCGCTTTAAACTTTGAACTTGATATGTGTGGACGTTTTGTACAAATAATAGATATTGACCTGTTTATTAAGCGGTTCGGCGTAAATCGTCCGACTGATCAGACCGTTGAAACCAGCTACAATGTTGCTCCCGGCGATCTGGCTTATGTGATAACCAACGACAAACCGAATGAATTGCAGGCATTTCAATTTGGTTTGACTCCTTCGTGGGCCAAAAAACCCATGTACCTGATCAATGCCCGGGCCGAAGGCGACCTGAATCCTGAAAATGATATAAATTATTCAGGAGAATCTGGAATAGCAAGGAAACCGGCATTTCGGACAGCCATACGGTCACAACGCTGTTTGGTAATTGCCAATGCATTTTATGAAGGACCAGCCAGAGAAAAATTAAGCAAACCATACCTCATTCAGCGAACGGACGGAGAAGTATTCTCGTTCGCCGGAATTTGGGATACCTGGGCGGATGACCGCACCGGAGAAATCGCGAATACCTTTTCTGTAATTACCACGGTAGCCAACGAAGCCACAAAAAAAATAGGTCATCCACGTTCGCCGGTTATCCTGGATAAAAAGGACGAAAAACGATGGCTCGATATGGATTTGCCTGTCGAAAAAGTACTTGAATTGCTAAAACCATTTCCGGGTGAACTGTTAAAAACCGAAGCCGTTTCCATTCAGGTAAAAGATCCGAAGAACAAAAGCCGCGACCTGATTATTCCGATTGATGTAAATAAGGTGACACAATACGATATTACCGTCAAAAAAAGTCTTCTCCTTAAAGGAATGGGAAGTGGAAAACGAAAGAATGAGCCACCGGAAACGCAGGGCAGTTTGTTCTGATTTGAAATTTTATGCTTTCGGATTTGCCTGAAACGGTAACTTCGCCATTTTTTCCACTTCAATGCTCGGAAACCCAAATTCTTCAACCACTTTGCCAAGAATCAGGTACATGCCATCGCCACGGAACGGATACAATTTCAGGGATGGCGGGAAATGAACGGTATCGAAAAACTCACCCTGCACATCGACAAAAGTTCCAAAGTGCATAATTTCCTTTCGCACTGTCCATACGTATTTGATGGTTACCAGGCGCCCCAGCATCCGCACTTTCCGGCCAAGATTGCCCATGAGGTCTTTGGCCATGATTTCTCCTCTGAAATCGGTTTGCAGCATTTCGAAAGTGCTCATCGAAACCGGGAATCCGAGCAACTCAATTTCGTCCCAGGCATCGCCCAACACCGAATGATCGAGTTTTGGTAAGCTGTATTGACGGGTTTCAGCCTGAAATAATGCGCTGGTTTTGGCTGCCGGAATGGTTTTGTTCAGGAGCAGGTGCGCTTCCCACAACAATTGCGCTTTGGGAACTCCGGTAAAACGAAATGCGCCCAAACGGATCAGTATTATCAATTGTTCTTTGGTTACCGGTACCCGTTGCGTAAAATCTGCCAGCGACTTAAACAGTCCGTTGCAATTCCGTTCGTTCAGAATTTCTGAAATCATTGATTGTTCAAGGTTTTGAACGTGAACAAATCCCATGTAAACGGTTTTGCCTTTTATGCATGTTTCATTCCTGCTGAAATTGACGCAGGGCAATTCGATATGTCCACCACAGCGTTGCGCTTCGTTGAAATATACCCAGGTGCGGTAAAATCCGCCGAAATTATTGATCACGGCCACCATAAATTCGATCGGGTAGTGGGCTTTCAGGAAAAGGCTCTGGAAACTTTCGACTGCATAAGAAGCCGAGTGTGCCTTGGAAAACGAATATCCGGCAAACGACTCGATCTGTCGCCATACTTCGCGGGCAATTTCATCGGTGTAACCTTTCTCTTTGCAATTGCTGAAATACTTGTCTTCGATGCGTTGAAACTCAATCTTCGAGCGAAATTTTCCACTCATGGCGCGGCGCAGCACGTCAGCTTCGGCCAGATCGAGCCCGGCAAAATGATGCGCCACCTTGATTACATCTTCCTGATAAACCATCACGCCAAATGTTTCTTCCAACTGTTCCTTCATTACCGGATGCAGGTATTTAATCGTTTCCGGACGGTGAAACCGCTGAATGTATTCTTTCATCATGCCCGATTTGGCCACGCCGGGACGAATAATGGAACTGGCAGCCACCAAAGTGAGGTAATTGTCGCAATGCAATTTGGTGAGCAGGCCGCGCATGGCAGGGCTTTCAATATAAAAACAGCCATTGGTTTCGGCCGTCCGCAACTGCAACTTCACTTGTTCATCCTGAAAAAAATCTTCAACGCGATGCACATCCACCTCTTCACCACGGTTTTCACGAATAATATCCACCGCCTCTTTGATATGCCCGATGCCCCGCTGACTAAGGATATCCAACTTCTCAAAGCATAAATCTTCGGCCATGTACATGTCCCACTGGGTCGTTGGAAAGCCTTTGGGCGGCAAATCAAGCGCGGTGTAATACGTAATCGGCTCTTCCGAAATCAGAATTCCTCCGGCATGAATACTCCGGAGATTGGGAAAATTGACCACCTGTTTGGCCAAAGTGCTGATCAATTGGGTGATGCTGTTTTTTGCCCGCTCGTCCTCCGGATCATTTACCAGCAAATCAATTTCCTCTTTGGGCAGGCCGAAAACCTTACCGAGTTCGCGGTAAATCGAGCGGTCTTTAAAAGTGGAGGTAGCGCCCAGCAAAGCGACATGGTCTCGTCCGTAGCGTTTAAAAATGTAATCCTGAACCTGATCGCGGTCGCGCCACGAATAATCAATGTCGAAATCGGGCGGACTACTTCGTCGCGGGTTCAGAAAACGCTCAAAGTAAAGGTTTAGCTTAATCGGGTCAACATCGGTGATTTTCAGACAATAAGCAACAATGCTGTTTGCGCCGCTTCCACGCCCGACATGATAAAATCCGCGTGACATACTGTACCTTATAATATCCCAGGTAATCAAAAAATACGAAGAAAAACCCAGATTATCAATGATCTCGAGCTCGTGATTCACCCTCCGGAGGGCTTCCGGATTGTTTTTCCCATAGCGGTAAACCATGCCGTCGAGTGCCAGTTTCCTTAGCAAAAGCTTGTCGTCGTATGCAGACTGACCAAAAACTTTTTTATTCTTGACGGAAGTGAAATCGAAGTCAATGCTACAGGAATTCATTAGCTTTTCGGTATTGCCAACTACTTCAGGATAGCCTTGAAAAACCTGCCGGATTCGCTGCGGATTGACCATGATTTCCGATTTGCGGGCAAACTGATTGTCCTGAAGTTTGCTGATCAGCACATTGTGGTCGATTGCCCGAAGGGTTTTGTGCAGAAACCAGCCAGCCTGATCTTTAAATGTTACCGGCTGAAGGACAGCAAGTTGATGCAGCGATTTCCTGTATTCCGACGTTAGCAGCTTGTTCATATCTTCAGGACGGATTCCGGTCAGTTCGTTTTCGCGCAATTCTTCGGGCTTTTTCCTGCCTAAGGGATAAATCACAAATACGTTTTCAAATTCAGGCGCATTTTCAGGATAAGCCTTCTTTTGCAGGTTGTGTTCGGTTTGAAAGTCGTTCAGTTCTTTCAGCCCTTCGCGGTTTCGTGCCAAACCAATAAAAAGCAATTCGTCATCTTTCCTGAATTCGCATCCGGCAATGGGGAGAATACCTTTCTCTTTTGCTTTTTTTACAAATTCAGGAATACCCATCGTGGTATTAATATCGGTAAGGCACAGGCTTTCCAGACCGTTCAGAACCGCCAGATCAAGCAACTCGTCGATACTTAAAGTACCGTAACGAAGGCTGTAATAGGAGTGTGTGTTCAGGTACATTTTAAAGGAGTTTCAAGTTTCAGGTTCAAAGTTTCAAGTTAAGGCAGTGACTGAGATTAATCTGCTGATTTTTAGAATATTATTTAAAATAACAGTAAATGATATTTCAGGCTTACCTGGAACTTGAAACTTGAAACTTGGAACTCTTTTCCACTCCCGAAGCTCTGTGAATAGCCCCTGCACCATACCGAATCCTGATTTTGTCCATCGACAGGTAGAGTTTGATCATCTTTTCGTTGTTGTCGAACAGGTCGAGTTGCTGAACACCGCCAATCAATCCGCCCAGTTTGACGCCAACCAACCGGATGAGCATCCGCCGTTCGTACAATCGCCTGAACAGATCGAGCGCGGTGTCCATCAGGGTATGGTCGAACGAAGTGTAGGCAATCTTTTTTTGCAGCGTGTGGGTGTCGTAATTGGCATAACGGATTTTCACTGTCACCACCGATGCCAGCTTTTGATGTTTCCGCATTTTGAAGGCTATTTTTTCGGTCATGTGAATCAATAGGCGTTCAAGCATTTGTATATCAATGGTGTCAGTTTCGAAAGTCCGTTCCGAGCTGATTGATTTTTCTTCCGAATAGGG
This sequence comes from Bacteroidales bacterium, assembly GCA_038248385.1. Lineage (GTDB taxonomy): Bacteria > Bacteroidota > Bacteroidia > Bacteroidales > Prolixibacteraceae > Aquipluma. Next base: position 1,559 of record JBBRXN010000014.1, on the reverse strand, counting down.
TATTACCGGAGTAAAATCAATGCCGTTCGCACGTCGCCAGATTTCCATTCCGGATTTTCCCATTACACTTTGCATCATTTCAGGAGGAATGGCACTCAGGGTTTGAATGGTGATTACACCCATCGAACGTAGCAACAGATAGGTTTTATCGCCCACTCCCGGAATCTTTTTGATCGAAAGCGGGTTCAGGAAAGGCTGCACCAAATCGCGCGGAACCTCCTTTTCGCCGTTCGGTTTGGCCTCGCCGGTAGCGATTTTCGACACGGTTTTATTGACCGACAACCCAAACGAAATGGGCAATCCGGTTTCGCTGATAATGCTGCTGCGCAACTCGTGCGCCCATTTGTACGAACCGATAAAACGATCCATGCCCGAAATATCGAGGTAATGCTCATCAATTGAGGCTTTTTCGTACACCGGCGCCCGATCGGCAATCACATCGGTCACCAACCGCGAATATTTGCTGTACAAATCCATGTCGCCGCGAATCACCTTTGCATCGCGGCACAGGTTGAGTGCCATTCGCATGGGCATGGCCGAATGAACGCCATATTTTCGCGCTTCGTAACTGCAACTGGCCACCACTCCACGGTCGGAAATTCCGCCGATAATAATTGGTTTGCCTATTAATTCTGAATTATTCAGCCGCTCTACCGAAACAAAAAAGGTGTCGAGATCTAAATGTACTATGGTATTGTTTTGAAAGTTCATTTTAATCGTTTATATTTGATTAATATTTAATCATTTTTACTGATTGTAATTTAATCATTTAATTTAAAACTGCAAAATATGTATTTCGGTTCGAACATTAAATTTTTACGAAACCGCAAAAAGCTGACACAGGATCAGCTTGCTACGACTCTGGAAATCAATCGGTCAACCCTGAATAATTACGAGAATGAAATTTCAGGACCGAACCTCAAATCATTGATTTTGTTGTCCGACTACTTTCATGTGGCGATTGACACTTTGCTGCGTGTTGATCTGAATAAGCTGCGGGAAAGTCAGTTGTATGAGCTGGAACACGGGCAGGATGTTTTTCTGAAAGGGAGCAATCTGCGTGTACTGGCCACCACTGTTGACCGGCAGAATCGCGACAACATTGAACTGGTTTCAGAAAAGGCCAAAGCAGGCTATCTGAATGGTTTTGCTGATGCGGAATTTATTTCGGAACTACCGGTATTTCAGTTGCCGTTTTTATCGCCCGAAAGAAAATACCGTACTTTCCAGATCAATGGCGACTCGATGCTGCCCATTCCCGACGGAGCCTGGATTACCGGTGAATTTGTTCAGGACTGGAACGAGATTAAAACCGGAGAATTGTACGTGGTGCTGACCCTGAACGAAGGACTGGTTTTTAAGCAGCTGATTAACGAGTTGGCTGAACACGGGCATTTTCGGCTCATTTCATTGAATCCGGCTTATCAACCTTATCAATTGGGTGCGACCGAGATTCGTGAAATCTGGAAATTTGTGCATTACATCAGCAGGGAAGTGGCAGATCAACCGGTAAGTAATGATCTGATAGGTCAACAATTAAAGGTGCTGACCGAAGAAAT
>JBBRXN010000013.1:0-69195 GCA_038248385.1 Bacteroidales bacterium | reverse complement strand
TGCCCTTGAGATCGTCTATGATCTTTAAGGTCTTCAAGGAATGTTGAAATCATAAAACTTTGTTTTTTAGTTCATTACAAAGTTATCAACATTCCTTGTTTTTCCACAGTTCCTTAATCGATTAGAATTGAACAGCCGTGCTCCTTCTCCAGAGAAATGGCTTATAAAGTACCGTTGGGCACTGTATAATGCCAATGCAGTGAAGGCCAACTACCAACTACGATATGCCATCAAAGTTTATTAATGGCGAAGCCTCTCCAAATTATTCATGATTCTGATAAACTTTTGATGCATGCGTGAGCATCACTTCTACATTTCAAGGAACAGTAATAAATATTTTTTTCATGGGTTTCAATTGTAATAATGTCATTATTAATTACTATTACGCTGAATTAAATAGTAATAATGCCGTTATGAATAGTAATAATACTGTTATGAATAGCAATAATGCCGTTATGACTTACAATAATGGCGATATTTATATAAATATCGCCATTATTACAATTGAAATATTGTTATTTCCTGCTTTTGAGATCATCTTTGCAATTGTTTCTGTTTTATTCTTTTATCGATATCTGAAAAACAATTTTCTATGGATCATTTTCAGCAACAGATACTTTTGGAATTATCGCTCTGGCAAAAGCAAATGCTTCGAAGGCCTTCGCTTGTAAATTGGCTTTCAAAAAAAGCACAGACAAAAATCAATACCTGGATACCTGAAAAAATCCATCAGGCAATAACCACCACCATCAAACAAATGATACGGGGAGTTTTATTCGGTGCAAAACATTCTACAGCCAGACCTTTGGTGGACGAAACCTTGCAGGCACGCGAAGCTGCTGTACAGCAACGGATAGAATTTTACAGAACCACCGCATCTGTCGAAGGAGGAATAACCGGTGCCGGTGGGTTCTTGCTAGGCCTTGCTGACTTTCCGATTCTACTTGGTCTTAAAATTAAAATGTTGTTCGATATTTCTTCGATGTATGGATTTGATGTTGCCGATTATAAAGAAAGGGTTTACCTGCTCCATATTTTTGAACTGGCATTCTCGAGTCATGAGCACAGGCGAAATATTTATCTCAAAATGGTTGATTGGGATAAAAAGAGCAAAGAACTTCCGGAAGATATCAACCAATTTGACTGGCGAAATTTTCAGCAGGAATACCGCGATTATATTGACCTTGCAAAAATGGCTCAATTGGTCCCCATCATTGGAGCGCCGGTAGGAGCCGTGGTGAATTACCGCCTGATTAAAAAATTAGGAATCACTGCCATGAATGCTTACCGTATGAGAGTATTGAAATTGCCGGTCTAACCAATGAAATCGGACACTATTCGGAATCATTTTGACTGGTCTCGTAATTTTTACGTCAAAGTCCGATTCCACGTAATCAATTAATTCAGGAAAAAAGCTTCGGAACAGCGATTCGAACCGGGCATATTCCTGATTCAAAATCTGCATGGCCCATTCACTGTTGGCAGGCAATGAAGTGCGGCGCGACATGATTTCAAGTACAGTGAAGAGGTTCTCGCGTTTGGAGTATGATTCCAGTCTTTTGTGCTGAATCAGAAATGGAAGAAACTGTTTGACCTGAAAGGGGAGTAAAAAAAAATTCGATAAAAAGACGGCATGGGCATTTTTGGTAAAATGATGCAAGGTGTGAATTGAATAATCAGTCCAATTGTATGCCAGAAAATGGTCGAAAAAAACATCGGCTACAATCCCGGCATATTTGCCGTATGCCGGACGCAGAAGTTTGATACATTCAATTACTGCAGGATGTTGATCGGTAAACGAATCGATTCTACGGTGCAGCAGGATGCCATAAGCTACTTTCGCCGGAAACTCCTGATGACGGTTTCCCTTCACAAAATCACCGATAAAATTTCCGAGTTTGATTTCTTCCGAATCGCCCGAAAGATATATATGTGCGAGATAATTCACTTTTAAATTTTGAACCTTTTTCTGCTGATTACATCACAATCGGATTACTCATTCCTCTGCATTCTTCAGCGCATCTGCGGCAAACTTCCGCGCATTTTTTACAATGTTCCAGATGCGAATATTTCTGACATTCATAAGCACATCCATCACAAATGTCAGCGCATAACTCACTGATCTGAGATGCGAATTCACTTTCTTCAGTAATCATTTTTGCTGAAAGCGTGCAAATGGCAGCGCAGTCGTTGCTTAGCTTTATGCAGCGCACCAATTCTTTTACCTCTTTTTCATTCAGACAGGCATTTTCGCAATGCGTACATTCTGTTGCACACTCGAAGCAGGTATCAATGCATCTTTGAAAATGTTCGTTACTCATAATCGTTTGTTTTTAGGTTCCATGATCACTTTCTAAAAAAAATAACGCGCGGTATTTTTTTTGTTCAAAATTTCCGGCGTTATTTATTTTAGAAAATTGATTGGTCTAAAGCAATTCCATCAGTTCATCGGTCAGTTCAAGGTTGTGATAAACGGCTTGTATGTCATCATCCTCTTCAAATATTTCGACGAGTCGCATTACTTTCCGGGCACTTTCAAGATCGAGAACTGTGGTATCATTCGGGATGCGTTGTAGATCTGCACTTTCCGGCTCGATTTTCAGCGCTTCCAGTTTTTTCATCATCGGGCCAAAGTCTTCCATGGCAGTGGTAACGGTAAAATAACCTTCTTCGAGTTGTATATCTTCAGCGCCGGCTTCAATCATTTCCATTTCAAATTCATCGGTGTCGAGTTTGCCTTGCGGAATGACGAAAATACCTTTTCGCTCGAATATAAAACTCAATGAGCCATTGGTTCCAAGGTTACCGTTGTTCTTATTGAAATAACTCCTGACATTTGCAATGGTCCGTTGCTGATTATCTGTAGTGGCTTCGAGGAAAATGGCCACACCACCGTTGGCATAACCTTCGAATGTGCATTCGATAAATGAGGCTGAATCTTTATCGGCTCCTTTACTGATGGCACGCAGGATATTTTCCTTGGGCATACTTACTCCTTTGGCATTCGAAATGGCCACCCTGAGGCGTGGATTGGCATCAGGATCGGGGCCGCCTTCCTTTACGGCAACTGTAATTTCTTTGACTATCTTGGAGAACACCTTTGATCGTTTCGAATCGATGCCTCCTTTTTTGCGTTTAATGGTTGACCATTTACTGTGTCCCGACATAAGAATTTGTATTTCAGATTGTTTTTATCAAATGATGAAAAAGGCTGGAATGCGATGTGCAATTATTCCTGTTGGCGGCAAAGTTAATGCTTTGATTGTAAAAAGATGCTTTCACTCAAGGGGAAGCAGTCAGTCAGCCAAAATCAATTTCAAATCTGTCGATTTTTACTGAGGGGATTTGACAAAAGCCGGAACAGATTAGTAAATTTACAGGAGATAATTGCAGGAATTAAAACGTTTACACCTTTAATCACAAAGAATTTTCTACCATTTTATTAACTCAAAATTCAAAAACTATGAAAAAAGTATTGTTCTTAACAGGCGACTTTACCGAAGATTATGAAACCATGGTTCCGTTTCAGATGCTTGAAATGGTTGGGTACGAAGTTCATGCTGTTTGTCCCGACAAAAAAGCCGGCGACTCGGTTAAAACAGCCATCCACGATTTTGAAGGTAACCAGACTTACAGCGAAAAGCCGGGCCACAACTTCACATTGAATTACAGCTTTAAGGACGTCGATGTGAATGATTACAGCGGATTGGTAATTGCGGGAGGAAGAGCGCCCGAATATTTGAGATTGAATGCAAAAGTGCTTGAAATAGTCAAACATTTTTTCGCAACCAATAAGCCTGTTGCTGCCATTTGTCATGGTATTCAGATATTAACTGCGGCTGATGTAGTGCGAGGAAGAAAACTGACCGCCTACCCTGCTGTTGGACCTGAAGTAACATTGGCCGGAGGAGAATTTCAGGCCATTCCGGTAAACGGAGCCTTTGTTGACGGCAACCTTGTCACCTCCCCTGCATGGCCAGCCCACCCAAGTTTTATAAGGGAATTCCTGAAAGTGATGGGTGCAAAAATTGAAATTTAAAATTTTCTTTTATAAAGCTCCTTAAGCAATTTTCTTCCTCTCGAAGATATTCCTGCAGAGCCATGATATTCAATTTCATGTTCGATCAAATCAATCAGTTCGCCTGTAAAATCAGGTTCTTTCACCGTAATATTGAAAAGTATTTGCATGGCATGTACACGAACAGCAACAGGTTCGGCAGCTGACGTAAAAATATCAATGCAGTAGTTCAGGAAAATGGCCATTTTGTCATCCGGAATTTCGTGAAGGCTGATCAGTTTCAATAGATGCCTTTTCTTACCTGAATTTTGAGTGGTCAGAACAAAATCAGTCATCGCGGGAAGATAAGTCAAAACAAGTTCCGGATGCTTTTCATGAATCCTGTCGATCATCCAAACGGCACGCCAGTTTCTGTTCTCATTGTCATCGAACGCAATGTTCATCAATAAATCCAGATGCTCCGGAAAGTCTGAAATATATACCATCAACTGTGACGGAATTCCTTCCTGAATCAATGTTTGAAGTTCATTTTCGGTCATGAAGTTTTAAAATAAAGTTCAATCGAATTTTTGAATTAAAGATAATTTATTTCCTTCTTTGCAAGCAAAATCAGAATAAAATAGTCAAAATAATGATTAAAGTTTGCTGTGCAATCATCGTGAAAGAATTAAAAATACTGGCTGTTCAGCGCGGACCTGATAGTAGCCATCCGTGGAAATGGGAATTTCCGGGTGGTAAAATTAATCCTGACGAAACAGCTGAAAGATGTATTGAGCGTGAGATTTCGGAGGAACTGAGCATTGGAATAAAAGTTATAATCCCATTGATACCTATTGAATTTGACTACGGAACGAAGCAGATTTACCTGATTCCTTTCGTTTGCAAAATTATTTCCGGAGAAATAATACTGACCGAGCATGTTGCTCAAAAATGGATTGGCTTAAATGAATGGACATCGATTGATTGGTCCGATGCCGATCGGGAAGTAATAATTAAAAATCAGGAAAGTCTGAAATTGTTGCTGGAGAAAAACCAATAAATTTTACTGAAACGATTTTCTGTGCCTGCCTCTCTGCCCTTCAGTTTTCTATCTCACCAAATGAGGAAATATAAGTGCAAACGCAACAAAAACCGCCGTCCAGCTGAGGATTGACAAAACCATATAAGGTCTTGCAAACTTATGTTTCGGGTAGTATTTATTCAATAAGAATGCGCCTAATGGCAAACTTAAAACAATGGGAGATAAAATGATAATACCCGGCAATCCGAATTTTAATCTGAACCTGGCAATAAACCTGTTTCTTTTGGTGAAGACTTTCTCACCGGTTATCGTTTTGCGATAAATCATAAGTTTCCTGTATTCCAAACGAACACAACGAGGAGTATGCTTCCAAATAAAGGTTTTTACATGATGAAACCTTTTAATGGCAAAGCCGCTGAAATGATAAAAGAAAAAGAATCCTGCAATTCCTCCCAAAGTAACTGAAATTAATGTTTGTTCAAAGTTTAATCCGATCAGCACAGCAAACGGAAAGGTTAAAACATATTTTACAGAAGCCAATAAAAATACCTGAATGATTTTAAATACCCCGATCATAGTTATCTCCCACTTAATTTTCCAGAATAGAACGTCAAATGTCGTTAAAAAGTTGTTGCAGTTCGTATATATGTGCCTGATTTTTAACTTTATTAAGAATTTTTAATGCTTAACATAGCTGATTTAGTTTGAAGGAACAACAAAATCTTGCCAGAAAGCCTCATTTGTTTGGGTTTCGGCAAAATAATCACGACTTGAAATTACTCTTGTGTTTTTTGTTTCAACATTCAGAATGATTAATTTTCCTGATTCATAAACGGATTTTTTTTCTGCAGAAGTGTATTGCTTTTCAGAATCAATAAATGCAAGCACATATTTTCCCTGAACTTTTTTATATCCGGTGGTAATATTCATGCGAATACTGGTTTCAGGATTGGTTTTAACCGCCAGCGACCGCCCTTGCCGGTTTGCTTTGGATTCGGCGAGGTGTATTTCATTTCGCAAAACAGCATAATCTGATAAAGCAATGTAAATTTTCCCTTTGAAACTTTTCGGATAAAATGACCCGGTATGGGCCAAATCCAATTTCTTTGTCTGATATGAAATAATCCAGACAGAATCGCCGCCGAATCGTGTTTTTGATTCCATTCTCAGATTAAAGTCGTTCAGCAATTTAGGATTCAGGATTGTATTCGAAAGCCTGACAATATCCATTTCGAGAAGTTCATCAAGCTTTACAGACGCTTCACGGAAAGAATTGGTCTGAATTGTGCGTTGAGCTTCAGTTGTTCTATAGGAGCGACTTTTAAACGCATCAGCCCAGGATGGTTTGGAATGGGCATTTGCATCGTAAAGGTCGATGATTGATTTAATAACATTGCTGGCAGCCAGTTCAATTGATTTTCGTTCCTCGTAATACATTTTCAGGTTCACCGGTATTGAAAGATAATTCTTCGGGATTCGCTCGGATGCCATGCGTAAAATACGTTGCAAAACCTTCGATTCGGCTGCCACATCAACTGCCTCAATGTCATACGATTGAGGAATGAGTGCAATCACAAGGTTTTGTTTCTGAAGTAATTCAGGAAGTGCGAAACTGGTATTTTTATAACCGATGGCTGAAAAGTACAAGGATTTGGCCTTGTGCTCCAACGGAATCCGCAATTCAAAATAACCGTCAGTATTACTGGCTGTTCCAGTATATGTCCCTTCAATTCCGATACTTACAAATGCAATTCCTTCGTTTTTTTCCTGATCAATAACTCTCCCCTTCAGAATGGTCGTTTCTGATTGGGCAATTATCAGCGAGCTAAAAAAAAGTAAGAAGAATGTAATCGACAGCTGTTGTTTCATGGCAGTCTATATTTAAAAGTAGTTGGAAATATACAAATTTATGATGCTATAACGTTATTGAAAGGTATATTCATATTACCTTTATAAAAAAAGTCATGCCCGGAAAAATATTCTTCTTGTTTATTGTTTCATCTTTGTTTCTTTTAACTCCGTCATGTGTGTCGAAAAAGAAATATTTGGCATTGGATTCTGCAAAACAATTATCCGACTCAAAAGTATTGGAATTGAATACATTGGTTGAAGGTAAAAATCAACGGATCGAAAAAATGATTACCGACTTTGAGCAAATGAAAAACGAACTGATGGAAAGCAATGCCATCAAAAATCAGACGATCGATTCGCTTTCAGGAGAAGTGAATAAACTGGCCAAAGATGTGAATGTAAAGGAATCGGTAATTGGCGATAAAGTGAATTCATTCGAATTTGAGAAAAGGCAACTGACCGAAGATTTGGCGGAACAAAAGCAACTTCTCAGTAAAAAACAAATGGAAATCAGCCAGCTTTCAGGAGAGATGCAAAAAATAAAAGATGAGCTTTCACAGTTTACTTTCGATTTGAATCGCGAAAAGGGTGAAAAGCAAATCCTTCAGGGGAATTTATCAACCCGTGACGCACGGATAGCCGAATTGACTGTTGCAACGGACAAGCTGAAAAGTGAAATTCAAACGCTAAAAAAACAGTTGACTGATAAAAATGAGACGATTACACGGCTCGAAAACAATGTAAAACTTCTTAAAAAAGAAATGAAATGAGACTATTTTTCCTTATCGCTTTAATTATTGCCAGTACCTTGCTGGCAATAGCTCAAAATCCGGTTGAATCTTTGTTCAATGGTAAAAATCTGGACGGGTGGAAAATTTACGGCACCGAAAAATGGATTGTCGAAGATGGCCTGCTGGTATGCGAAAGCGGGCCCGATAAGCAATATGGCTACCTTGCCACCGAAAAATGGTACGATAATTTTGTGCTCGAACTCGAATTCAAACAGGAAGCCAATGGCAACAGCGGTGTGTTTTTCAGGTCAACCATTGACGGCACAAAAATCAGGGGTTGGCAGGTTGAGGTTGCACCACCAAATCACGATACAGGTGGAATTTATGAATCCTATGGTCGCGGCTGGTTACATCAGATTCCCGATGATCAGGAAGGTTTTCTGAAAATGGGCGAATGGAACAAAATGAAAATTCAGGTTGTAGGCAATCATGTTACTACCTGGCTGAATGGACATCAAATGACCGACCTGACCGATGATAAAATCGGTGAAGGAAAAGGATCGATTGCACTTCAAATCCACGATGGCGGCGGAATAAAAGTAAGCTGGAGAAATTTAGTGATTCAGAAATTATAGAGCCCCTTTATTTTTCGGTATAAATCGAGCGCATACAAATCGGTCATTCCTGAAACAAAATCTACAACCGCCTGTACTTTTTCGTAAGTTGAAGGTTGATTTCCACGGTATTGATCAGGAATCAACATCAGCATTTTCTTTGAAATTCCTTCTTTCGGATTCAGAATTGCTTCAATAAATACTTCGAGCAGGGTTCCGATAATCTGGTAACCCGAAATTTCAATTTCAACCACCGAGCGATCGTTGTAAATATTGCTGACACTTACCTCTTTGATGGTTTTTATAGCGGAAATTGACACCGGATGAACGTGATCAATCAGCGGTTTTTGAAAATTTCCTGCTAAAATATCGTCCTGCTTTTCCTGAAAAATATCGATGCATTGCTTTACCAATTTTCCGATTACTGTAGCACGCAGATAGGCGATTTGTTCGTTTTGGTCGGCTACCATATTGAGCGTTTCATTCATCCGGTTGATTTGTTTCGCCTCAATCTGTTGATCGAAAAAACTCATAAATAGCTCGCGGGTTTTATCGTAATTGTGAATTTTCAGTTTGTGCGCATCTTCCAAATCCATCAATTGATAGCAAATATCGTCAGCCGCTTCAACCAGAAATACCAATGGATGCCTGGCATATTTCGACGGATTTCCGTTAACCTGTAACAATCCCAATTCATTGGCAATCCGTTCAAAGATGACTTTTTCTGATTGAAAAAATCCAAATTTGGGTTTGTCGGTCAACAACGATTCAAAAGGATATTTTACGATAGACGCCAATGTGGTATAGGTCAATGCGAAACCTCCTTCACGCCGTCCGTTAAACTGATGGCTCAGTAACCTGAAGGCATTGGCATTTCCGTCGAATTGGGTAAAATCCCTCCATTCAGCCTCAGAAAGTTCTGCCCGTAACCGTGGTTCGTTGCTTTTTTTAAAAAACTGGGCGATGGCATCTTCACCCGAATGACCGAAGGGAGGATTGCCCATGTCGTGTGCCAGACAGGCAGCTGAAACTACTGAGCCGATTTCCTGAAACAGTGGATTATCCGGAAGTAGTTTCTCACTTTCAACTTTTTCGGCAAACATACTTCCCATCGAACGACCTACACTGGCTACTTCAAGGCTGTGGGTAAGCCGGTTGTGCACAAAAACACTTCCCGGAAGAGGAAATACCTGTGTTTTGTTCTGCATCCTCCGGAAAGGTGATGAAAAAATGATGCGGTCGTAATCGCGCTGAAATTGTGTACGGCTGTGTTTATTGTCGTTTGTAACAAGTTCTTCCTGTCCCAACCGGGTGGTCGATATAAGTTGATTCCAGTTCATTCAGTATTTTTAAAAAGTTTGCGTGCGGTAGTTGTTCATTTCCTTGTCAGCCTTCTTCGAATTCGGATAACAGTGTTCAAGCAAGAGCCAGAATTTCTCTCCATGATTTTTCACCACCGTATGCGACAGTTCATGCAGAAGCACATAATCAATCAGATGTTCGGGCACACGCATCAAATGAAGGTTCAGATTGATGTTGTTGGCCGATGAACAGCTTCCCCAGCGCGTTTTGGTATTTTTTATACTTACGTCCTGATACCTGAATCCATGCTTTTCAGCCAGTTCTTTTAATCTCTTCGGAAGATAAATCTTTGCTTCCCAGCGCATTACATCAATCAGGGTTTTCTTTATAAATTCCTGAATATTAGGAAGTTCGTGATTTACTTTTTCAGGAATAAAAATTTGAATAATCCCATTGCCTACCCGGTTGTAAACCTTGTCGGTATTTCCTTTGGTGATGGCTAATTGATGAAATCTGGTTTTAAAACAGCTTTCGGGAGCAAATAGGGTTAAACCAGCTTGCACTTTGGTTTGTTGTTTAATAATCCAGTCGGTCTTTGATTCGACAAAGCGGATGGCATCCCGGTAAAGAGCAGAAGGAGGAATTGAAACAACAATTTCACCGTCAGATTTCACACTTAGGCGAATTTTTCGGGATCGCTCGTTAATTATGAGCGAAATTTGTCCAACTTGTTCGATATTTACGTATTTTGGAGTCATTCAAACTAAACTGAATTTTCGGCTAAAGTAATCAAACAAAAAAACTATTGATATGGAACAGAATAAACGATTTGAAGTTTTTGGAACCTTAACTAAATCTGAAACAGTTTTCACCATCGATCACAAGATTATTCCCGGAACTCTGGTCTTTGAAGCCCTCCGGCCTTTTTCCGGTTATTATTCCGATTCCCCAACAAGTGCAAAGCCGGTTTATTTGTATCTGGCACTCGAAGAGCAATATGAGCTTGAAGATATATTGCGGGCATCACAGAAAGTTCAACATGAGTTTGCTATTCCTTTTGATGCCGGAAAGGGCTTTCTCCAGATTTTTGATACAAAATATAATGTATTGCGTGTACGTCACTTACGGGATTATGACCTACTCGAAAAACTTCAACAATCTTTTACCGCAAATGGCATTCGTTTTTTACAGAAGTCGAAAAAATACAAGGATGAACCGGTGAAAATAAGGATCATCAAATTTTTCTCGCTCGAAGAAATTGCAGAAAATATCTTTCTTGACAAACGCGAAAAATACCACGGCTACCTTCAGATTCCGCGTCATCTGGATTGGAAAGAGTTTGATGATATCACCAATAAAGTAAAGTACAATTGGGTGGAAAGTAAATTTGATGCTGCAAAGGGATCTTTTTATTATGATGGTGAATTGCATGAAGTGGTTCGTATTTACTCAAATAAAATAGGGCCTGAATACCTTCAGGAATTATTAAAACTTTACCTCGAAAAAATGAAATAACAGAACAATTTACCATGAAAAAAATAGCATTACTATTCCTGATACTTGCCCTGTTTGTACAGGGAACATTTGCCCAGCAAAAACTTTTCAAAGAAACTGAAGATCAGAAAAAAGAACGAATGGCCTGGTGGACAAACGACCGTTTTGGGATGTTCATTCACTGGGGATTGTATGCACTTCCGGCCCGCCACGAATGGGTTAAAAATAAGGAACAGATTTCCAATGAAGACTATCAGAAGTACTTCGATAATTTTAATCCCGATTTGTATAATCCACGCGAATGGGCAAAAATGGCCAAGGCTGCCGGCATGAGATATGCTGTAATCACCACCAAACACCATGAAGGATTTTGCCTGTTTGATTCAAAATTTACAGATTACAAATCCGTAAACACAGCCGTTGGAAAAGATCTCCTGAAAGAATGGGTGGATGCTTTCCGTGCTGAAGGGTTGAAAATTGGCTTTTATTACAGCCTGATTGACTGGCATCATCCGGACTTTACCATCGACAGAATGCATCCCCAACGAACTGATGACAAGGCCAAATTAGCCGAATTAAACAAAAACCGCGATATGGGCAAATACCGCGAATACCTTCACAACCAGGTGCGCGAACTGCTTACCAATTACGGCAAAGTGGATATGCTATGGCTCGATTTTTCGTATCCCGGCGAAAACGGTAAAGGTCACGCAGACTGGGATTCTGAGAAACTGCTCAAAATGGTACGTCAGTTGCAGCCTGCCATTTTGGTTAACGACCGACTCGACCTGAAAGAGTATGAAGATGGTTGGGATTTCACCACTCCCGAACAGTACAAAGTTGCCAAATGGCCCGAAGTGAACGGGAAGAAAGTGCCTTGGGAAACTTGCCAGACTTTTAGCGGATCATGGGGTTACTATCGCGACGAACATACCTGGAAAGACACCAAGCAGTTGCTTGTTTTGTTGATCGAATCAGTCAGCAAAGGCGGGAACCTTTTATTGAATGTCGGCCCTACTGCCCGTGGAATGTTCGATGAACGTGCCCAATCGGCTTTGAATTCGATGGGCAATTGGATGAAATTTAATAATCGCTCCATTTATGGTTGCACACAAGCTCCGGAAGAGTTTAAAACTCCGGATAACAGCCTGCTCACCTACAATCCTAAAACCAACCGCCTGTATATTCATTTGTTGGATTATCCGTTGCAAAATCTCACTTTACCTGGTTATGCAGGAAAAGTAAAATATGCCCAATTACTGAATGATGCTTCAGAAGTTAAGATATCTGATAAAAAAGATAATTCCGGCAATCTGAATCTGAGCCTTCCCGTTTCAAAACCCAATATTGAAATCCCGGTGATTGAACTGATTTTGAAGTAGTAAATTGTGTTTTGCAATATCTTTAACCTTTCTTGTTATTAGGTTTTACAGTAAGAAATTGGGTGTATTTACTGATGCCTGCTTATACGACCATACTTAAACCAAACCAATCGTGATAAACAAAAATTTTTATCTGTCATTCCTGCTTTTCTTTCTATTTTTCTCATCAGGAGTTAAAGCTCAATCGCTTCAGATCAACGAAAACGAGTATTTTGAAAAGCCCGGATTAAACGTGATGGTCTTTTTTGATATTTATCCTGAAGGCCATCAGGGAGCAATCGGAATAATTCAGAACGGAACACGCGTGGCGACCAACGGCGATTTGCGGTTGGAACCAACTCCCGGTCAATGGCAACCCATCCCGAAAGTCGGCAAACGTTCAGTTGACCGGGCAAAAAATGAAATCTCGGTAAAATGTACTTATCCCGATTCGAGCATCAACCGCAAAGGTTTTAATCCGGTTGAATATCCGGATTTATATTTCACTTATCATGTCAGGGTGGTTGGAGAAGGAAATAAGTTCCGCATTCTGGTCGATCTGGACAAACCACTTCCTGAAGGATGGGAAAAGAAAGTCGGATTCAACTTTGAACTATTTCCTGCGATATTGTTTGGCAAAAGCTGGTACCTCGATCAGCAATCGGGCATCTTCCCCATTCAGGCCAACGGTCCGATGGAAAAAGACATGGATGGCAACTGGCAGGCATTCCCGATGGCAACCGGTCAAAAACTAACAATTGCTCCTGAAACCGCGGCCCAAACAATGATCATTGAAAGCAAAGGTCAGCCACTGCAAATAATGGATGGTCGTTTCTATCACAACAATGGTTGGTTTGTGGTTCGTTCATTAGTCACTCCCGGCAAAACTGCTGGCGCTATCGAATGGGTCGTCGATTGCAATGTGTTGGAGAATTTCAAATCGAAACCGGTGGTGCATGTCAGTCAGATTGGCTATCATCCCGATCAACAAAAAATAGCCGTTATCGAAGTTGACAAAAATGAGACTTCAGTTGAAAAAGCCAGTCTTTACCGCATTTCAGAAAATGGCGGATCAAAAGAAATCAGGAGCATTGAACCAAAAAAATGGGGAAAATTCCTTCGCTTTAACTACTATCAGTTTGATTTTTCAGATATCAAGACTCCAGGTATTTATCAGGTCAAATATGCCGGAAACACCACAGAACCATTCAGAATAAGTAAAACTATTTACGACCGAAATGTGTGGCAGCCAACCGTTGAGTATTTCCTTCCGGTACAGATGTGCCATGTCCGCGTGAACGAAGGCTACCGCGTTTGGCATGGCCTGTGCCATATTGACGATGCGCTGATGGCACCGGTTGATACCAACCATTTTGACGGGTATAAACAAGGATCTTCAACACTTACCAAATTCAAACCGCTGGACCAGGTTCCGGGATTGAACCGCGGTGGCTGGCACGATGCCGGCGATTACGATTTACGCGTTGAATCGCAGGCCGGAGAAGTGTGGATTTTATCGCAGGCGTATGAGTTGTTCAAGCCCGAAATTGATCAAACCACAGTAGATCAAAATGAAAAATTGGTTGAAATCCATCGACCGGATGGAAAAAACGATATACTTCAGCAAATTGAACATGGAACAATAAGCATTCTGGCCGGATATCAAATTCTGGGCCGTTTGTACCGGGGAATCATCGAAAACAATTTGCGCCAGTACGTTCATCTGGGTGATGCTGCAACAATGACCGATAACCGTAAATACAATCCATCACTTAAAAATGGAGTAGTTACCGCTCACGAATCAGGAGTTCTCGATGACCGCCTGGTATTCACCGAAGAAAATCCGGGCCGTGAACTGGACGTAGCTAAAGCGCTGGCAACTGGCGCCCGGGCATTGAAAGGTTTTAACGATACACTTTCAATACAGTCAATTGTTACTGCTGAAGCGCTTTATGCCGGGATTGATGCAACCAAAAATCAAAGATTGGCAGGTTCAAAAATCATTGCAGCAGTGGAATTACTGATTACTACCGGAAACCTTAAATATCAAAATGACATTCTGAAATTGACTCAGCCGGAAGTTCTGAAAAGAAGCGAACTGGTTGCACATGTTGGCCGGGTGCTGAAAAAAATAAACGACGCGAAACTGACCGCCATGGTCGTAACGGCCGCCAGGAATTACAAAGCCGAAGTTGACAAGGTACAAAATGAAAATCCCTTTGGAGTGCCTTATCATCCGCACATCTGGGGAGATGGCTGGACTATTCAGAGTTTTGGAGTCACACAGTATTTCCTTCAGAAAAGCTTTCCTGAAATATATGATTCAAAGTACATGCTGAATGCGCTGAATTTTGTATTAGGGAATCATCCGGGCGAAAATACTTCTTCATTTGTTTCCGGAGTCGGTTCGCGTTCCGTCCTTCAGGCTTATGGTGTTAATCGTGCCGATCGTTCGTTCATACCCGGTGGTTCGGTTTCAGGAACCGGAATTATTCGCCCCGACTTTCCGGAGTTAAAAGAATGGCCGTATTTCTGGCAACAAACCGAATATGTAATGGGCGGCGGTGCCACTAATTTTATGTTTTTAGTGCTGGCCGCCAAAGAAGTGCTGAAATAATGGCAGGGCAAAAAGCTATGAGCAAACCAAATAGAGTTGAAATTAATTCGGGATTAAAGAAATTTATTCAAGAAAAATCTAATCTGATCTTTGTTGTCGTTCCGCTTTTTCTTTTCGTTTTTATGCTTTTCAGGATTGCTGAAATCCACTTTTTCTACCAGGGATGGTATGATCCGGTTTATGCCTATCTGCTGAACGGGCTGACTTTTGCCCTTGGATCGAACGACATCGGGCATACAGATCATCCCGGTACCCCTTTGCAATTGTTCATTGCTCTACTTATTCATTTATTTGGATGGATGCGCGGTTCAAATGATCTGGCTACCGATGTATTGACCAATCCTGAAAGTTACCTGAGGTTTATAACTATCGTATTGATTATCATTAATTGTATCATGCTATGGATGTTTGGTCTTTTTGCTTATAAAAAACTGAAAAGCAGAAACATGGCCGTTACAATACAATTGCTGCCGCTTTTATCGTTTCAACTGATTAATTTCATGGCCGTGGTCGATTGCGAAACGGTTATTACTCTTTTATCAGTAGCTATTGCAGCTTGTATTATACTTTATGACAGCAGAGATGAAGGTCGTTTAAAGCTGCTGGTAATCATTGCACTGCTCTCAGCGATTTCGGTGGCGACAAAAATATCTTCACTTTCGATACTCATTGTTCCTTTCTTCTTTTTTAAAGAAATAAAATCAAGAACCATTTACCTGATTCTTTCGGTTGTGTTTATCTTTCTTTTCTTCTCTCCGGTTCTGAATAAATTGGGAAACTTTACGGGATTTATCGGGAAATTGGCTACGCATACCGGCCAATATGGTTCGGGTGAAGAGAAACTATTCGATGCTGCCATCTTTTTTCGGGCTATTCAGATGATGGTCCTGAAAGAGTTCCCTTTTACATTGCACCTTATTCTACTGCCAATTGGTTGGATCGTGATCATGAAACGAAACATTACGGGATCACTTAGACGGTTGTATTTAGGTATTACAGTGGCCACTATTTTTCAAGTGCTGATAGTGGCAAGGCATTATGGCTTTCATTATCTGATGCCGGTATTTGCACTTTTTATGCCTCTTCATGGCTACTTCTGGATTCAAATATTCAGGAAGAAAATTGGTGCTGTTTCAACCCGAATTGGTTCCCTGATAGTGATATTGCTGGTATTCGGTGTTTTCATACGATTATTCGTGAAGAACAGTTTTGTGGAAGGGATCACCAATCCGGTGGAAAAAACGACTCAGGCAATAAAATCGGAATGGAAAGGAAAATACGTTATCCTCACCGATAATAACAATGGCGCAGCATTTATTGAACCGGCATTAAAATTTGGCCATAGCTATACGCGAGGTCGTTTGAAGGGACAATACGCTGCCATATTGGCAACGGCTTATCCTGATAATTACCTCTGGAACAACCGTGACGGTTTTACAAACTGGACCGGCAGCTATCTTTCTTCAGATATTTTTTCAAAGAACAATCAGATTTATATTTATGCAAATGCGGGTAGTTGTGACGTTTCGATGTCGAAAATTTCTGATATGGTTGATCAGGTTGGATTGTCGGAATTGGTGAAGTTGAATATCGTATTTCAGAACGAAAAGTCGGGTGAGGTAATTGCGTTGGCAATTGCTGATACAGCAATGATTGCAAGGTACAATCAAACCGGCATGGTAATTGAAACCGGCATGGAAGAACTTACCACCGACGGAGAAAATATAAAATCGAATAAAGACGAATATGTGTTCAGTGGCGGATCGCTTAAATCAGATCGGTTTGCCCGAACCGGAAATTCCTCAGTTCTACTCACTCAATCGAACCAATTCGGGATGAATATTTCCATCCCTGTTTCAACGGGCAAACGTTACAAGGTAGAGTTCTGGCAGCGGAGTATCGATCAAAAGCAGGTTTTTACAGTAGCTTCGGCAGCCCGGAGTGATGTGTTTTATAAAACATCGGCTCAAGGTCTGAATAAACCAGGGGAATGGACCAGAAGTGAATTGAACCTGAGCCTTCCTGCAAATTTTCCTGAAGCCAATCTCCAGTTCTATCTGTACAATCCAAATTCCGATTCTGTTTGGGTCGATGATTTTCGGTTAACAGTGTTTGAATAAGGATAAATTTGAATTTTTATCATTCATATCATTATTGCTTCAACCATGCAACAAAAGTATTCATAAGTGTAGCATTTACTAATTTGATTACCACAAAACCAAAACGGAAATAATTCGTATATTTGAGCGAATAAATTCACTTTTGATATGAGTACACTGGAAATTTCGGAAAAAGACTTTTTAGCCGGTGCAAGAAAAGGCATTCAAAAATCTAGGCTTTTGTCAATTGCACGGGAATCGGGATTAACGTTGAAGGAACTTAGTTCGTATTTACGGATCTCTACCAGGTCAATTCAGGAAAAGGAGCTGTCCCAACTTATTGCTCCCGGCCCTTCTGAACGTGCATTATATATTGCAAAGCTTTTTAAATCAGGAAGTGACATATTCGGCAGCCGGGATAAATTCCATCATTGGCTCAATTCGGAAAATACGGTAATGGGCGGAGAAAAGCCCGTTTCATACTTAGATACATTTTCAGGAATACAATTGGTATTGGATGAATTGAACGCTATTGAATACGGATTCTCTGCCTGATGATCGTTTACCGGATTACCAAAAAAGAACATGCGGCCCTTGATGGAATAGGCGGCTTGTATGGTCCTGGCAGGTGGCACCAAAAAGGTAATTTAATTATTTATACCTCTGAACATGCATCTTTAGCCGCATGGGAGAAAATTGTACATGTTTCAAGTTTTGAAAACCTTTCCAAAGACCTTTTACTGGTAAAAATTGAGATACCTGAGGGTATTGAAATTCAAACTGTTTCTCAAATGGTTCTTGTACCTGGTTGGGATGAGTTCCCTTTTGCCAGTGAAACAGTTGATTATGGCACCACTTTTTTAAGGGAAAAAGAATATTTTGCGTTGAAAGTACCTTCAGTAATAATACCTGACGAGTTCAATATTATTTTAAACCCCCTTCACCCGGATATCCTGCGATGTAAAGTAGTCAGCTCAATACCATTTTTATTTGACAAACGGGTTTCAAAAAATAATTTATAGCTTTTCCTATTTTCTTCCCCTGAACCGGCTTTCCTTCGCTTTGTCTTTTGGCAGGTTTCGCTTTGGTTTTTTCATTCCCAGTCCCGGAATCCTTTTTTTATCGTGAAAAGCCCCTTTAAACGTAGGATCTGCCACTCTTTTCTGACGGTCGATCTCGCGTAACTGAATCAGATTTTCTTCCTTTTTAGTTGCAACCTGATCCAGATCAGCCGGGAGGTCCAACTGCGGAATCTTCATTCGAATCAGATCTTCAATTTTATGAAGGCTATCTTCTTCTGCCGGATTGACCAAGGTAATGGCAGTTCCGACATTGTTGGCGCGGGCAGTTCGTCCGATGCGGTGAACGTAGTCTTCATGGTTCGAAGGAATATCAAAATTGATTACATGGCTGATCATTTCCACATCAATTCCGCGCGATGAAATATCAGTAGTTATTAAAATACGGATGGCCCCGCTTTTAAACCCGTTGATGGCATTGAGCCGGGTACTTTGGCCCTTGTTCGAATGCATGATGCGTTTTTCGCCTTCCGAACGCCGTTTGATGATTTTGAAAACCTGTTCCGCATTCTCTTTTGTCCCGACAAAAATGATTACCCGCGAATAGGTTTCCTCATCGCGAAGCAGATAATTGATCAGGTTCAGTTTGGTCTGAAAATTAGGCACTTTGTAATAAACCTGATCAATCAATTCGGCTGGAGTTGCCGATGGTGCCACCTCAACACGTTCAGGAAAATCCAGAAATTCGTGGCTCATTTCCTCGACCTTTTCATTGAAAGTTGCTGAAAATAAAAGGTTTTGCCGTTTCAGCGGAAGTACTTCCAGAAAATTGCGGATTTGCGGCATAAAACCCATATCGAGCATCCTGTCGGCCTCGTCGATAACTAATGTCTTTATTTTTTTGAATGAAACAGATTCATTACGGTACAAATCCCAAAGGCGACCGGGAGTGGCAACAATAATATCGACACCAGGTTTTATCAGGTCGGCATGTTTGGTCCAGCCAACTCCGCCATAAACGGTAGCTCGCCGAAGGTTGGTGAATTTTGCCAGATCTTCAAGATCTTCACCTACTTGTATTGCCAGTTCGCGGGTAGGAACCAGAACAACAGCGCGCGGATCTTTGCCCTCCGCTTTCACCAGTTTCATGATAAGCGGTATAAAGTAGGCAGCTGTTTTGCCGGTCCCGGTTTGTGCAATTCCCAGCACATCCACTCCCGAACGGATCATAGGAATAGCCTTCTCCTGAATGGGTGTTGGCTCGGTAAAACCCAGCTCTTCAATTGCTTTTAAAACCGATTTGCTTATTTTTAAATCTTCGAATGTGGTCATGCCGCAAAGATAGGTGCTTATTTTCGATTTATTTCAACCGATACATCTTTCCCGGTAAGCTAACTACCAGTCCTTTAAATTCCAGTCCAAGCAGCAAGGCAGAAACGCGGCTCATCTGTAATTGAGTTTCAATCGTGATCTCGTCAACAAATCGGTCGCCACCTTTTAGCAGATCAACCAACTTCTGTTCATCGGTCGTTAATTCAACAAATAATGAAGTTTGAACAGCCCTGACAGCAGATATTTTCACATCCCAGCTCATCGCCTTTTCAATGTCCAGCTGATTTTCGATCAAAGCAGCTTCATTCATCTTAATTAATTTATTGCAGCCTCTTGAAAAGGGATCGTTACTTCGACCGGGAAAGGCAAACACATCTCGGTTGTATGAATTGGCAATGTCGGCAGTCACCAGCGCACCGCCCTTTTCAGCCGATTCAACAATTATAGTTGCATCGGCCAGTCCGGCAATGATGCGGTTTCGGCGAAGAAAATTCTGTCTGTCAATCTTGGTTTCACTGATAAAGTCGGTAATCAAACCGCCCTTTTCAAGCATTTTAGATGCAATTGGAGCATGTAAAGCCGGATAAATTGTATCCAACCCGTGAGCAAAAACTCCAACAGTCGGAACTTCATATTTCAGGCAGGCTTTGTGGGCATGAACATCAATTCCATAAGCAAGACCGGATACCACCAACAAAGGGTAATTCCGTTGTGAGAAACTTCGAATCAGTTCGTCACACAACTCTTTTCCGTAGTTGGTCGCATTCCGGGTACCAACTACTGAAATAATCCTTTGTTCATTCAGATTGGCATTTCCTCTAAAGTACAGCATGATAGGAGCATCGCTGCAGTTTTTCAGGCGGGCGGGGTAATTTTCATCCAGATAAAAAAATGTCTTGATCCGATTTCTCAGGATAAAATCAACTTCCCGTTTGGCTCGTTCGAGTACATTTTGTCTGACCACTTTTTTCGCATTCACTTCTCCTACACCGGGTATTTTCATCAGGGTTTTCTCTTTCTCCTGAAAAACCCCCTCAACGCTGCCGATGTATGCAATCAGATTACGTGCTGTAACAGAGCCGATTCCGGGAATCAGTGAAATGGCTATTTTGTATGCAAGAATTTCGGGGGCTTCCATTACAAATGTTTACTATAAAAATACACATTCTTTAGAAAAGAATCACTTAAATGCTGGCTTCGGTCTTCCGACTTCTGACTTCCTCTTAATTTCCAACAAAGCTGATCTGATCTGTTCGATTTCACTCTTACTTAGCGCAGCCAGACTGATTGAAGGATATTCAGCTATTCCCCGTTTTGTTTTGATCGCTATTTGAAGATCTGAAAATCCCAGCGCTTTTTCAATCTGAAACCCGACCAGTGTCTTCTGTGAAAATTCGATTGATTCAAATTCCTTTTTCAGGATAGAAATAATGGGGTAATAGCGAATCAATATCTTTTCGTTGGCAGTGCTGAAATAGATGTAGCAAAGATTGGCAAATACCGAAGCTCCTACATAAACAGCAAACACACCAACTGTAATTATCACCAGAGTATCTTTCTTAAGCCAAAGAAAGAAAAGACCAACAAGAACAATGATGATGCCTGTAATATTAAAGGTTCTTTTGATGAGCCTGCTTCTTTTTTGATTCGAAATTTCCATGAGATCTGATAAAATTGTAAATTTTCAGGCCATCCGGCTGACGAATAATAACCTTTGACAAAATAATTTAACTTTGCGGCAGGTTTTATTAACAACAAACATGACTGATTCAAAAGTACACTCAAATATTGTCTTTTCACAACACATTGACACCGAACTTCTGAAAATCGTTCATAAGTACCCTGAAGGGAAAGTATTTTTACTCACCGATCAAACTGCAGCAAGTTTTTGTATCCCGTTGATTCAATCTTTTTTGGATCAATTTCCGATCAAGCAGATTGCCATTCCTCCAGGAGAAGAAAATAAAACGATGCAATCGGTCGGGCTGGTTTGGAATTTTCTGAGCAACAGTGGTGCCGACCGGAAATCACTACTAATCAATCTGGGAGGCGGAATGCTGACCGATCTGGGCGGTTTCGCTGCATCAACGTTTAAGCGCGGATTGGATTTTGTGAACATTCCAACCACTTTGCTGGCACAGGTTGATGCTTCTTTGGGCGGAAAAACAGGGTTCAATTTCAATGGCCTGAAAAACGAAATCGGTGTTTTTAACGAACCAAATTCAGTTCTGATCAATACCAATTTTCTGAAAACCATCGATCACGAAAACTTTCTTTCGGGCTTTGCCGAAATGCTCAAGCACGGCCTGATTAAAAGCCGGGAACACTGGCAGGAATTGTTGGCTTATGATCTTGAAAATATCAATTATGAAGCACTTCAGGAGATTATTTCCCATTCGGTAGCTATCAAAGAATGGCATGTGTTGAACGACTTGACTGAACAAAACATTCGGAAAGCGCTGAATTTCGGACATACCATTGGACATGCTTTCGAAAGTTATGCCATGAAAACCGGCAATCCGATTTTGCATGGTTATGCTGTCGTTTACGGAATGATTGCCGAACTTTTTCTTTCTGTCAGAAAATGTGGGTTGGAAATCAGCGAATTCAATAACATCTCTAGTTGGCTGATTGCCAAATATGGAAAATTTGAAATTCAGGAAAGCGATTTTGAAGCTTTGTACAAACTCATGACGCACGACAAAAAGAACGAAGGCAAACGCATCAACTTTACGCTCATTCCTGAAATCGGGAAAGTGGAAATCAACGTCGATTGTTCAAAGGAGCTTATTATTGAAGCTCTGGAATACTATAGGAGTCTTAAGTATTAGAATCTTGAATTTCGAATAAAAAATTCCAGGTTTCAGGTTCCAAATTCCTAGTGGTCGCTCTACCTGGAATTTGGAATTTGGAACTCAATAAAATTCATTGATCATCAAATTATGAAGTATATAGTTTCCAAATCCGATAAAACCCTGAAAGGAACCATTATCCTTCCTTCTTCGAAAAGCATTGCCAACCGGGCGCTGATCATTCATGCATTGAGTTACAGCCCCTACCCCATCGAAAACCTTTCAAACAGTGACGACACGCGTGTGATGGAACAGGTTTTCAATTCGAACAGCAATCATTTCGATATTGGACATGCCGGCACTGCGATGCGCTTCCTGACTGCTTTTCTTTCACAGATTGTGGGCGAATGGACAATTACAGGATCGGATCGGATGAAACAGCGACCAATTGGAATTTTAGTTGATGCACTGAATAAACTGGGTGCACGCATTGAATACTTGGAAAACGCTGGCTTTCCTCCATTGAAAATTTACGGATCGCACCTTAAAGGCTGCGTGCTCGAATTGGATGGAAGCATTAGCAGTCAATACATTTCTGCTCTGCTGATGATTGCACCAACCATTGAAAACGGCTTGACTTTGCGACTGAAAAACAAAATCACGTCCCGATCATACATCGAAATGACACTGAAACTGATGGAGCAATTCGGGATTCAGCATGTCTGGAAAGGCAATGAAATCAGGATTGCAGAACAAAAATATACCGCACGTCCGTTTTCGGTCGAAGCCGACTGGTCGGGTGCATCGTACTGGTACGAAATGGCTGTTTTGGCCGAAGAAGTTGACATTGAATTAATCGGTTTATACACAGAAAGTTTACAGGGTGATGCGATGATCTCCAAATGGTTTGAGCAATTGGGAATTCAAACTTCAGCAACTGAAAAAGGATCGAGGTTAACCAAAAGTGGTTCAGCCCTGCCAAAATTTCTTCATTTAAATTTCATTGAAAATCCTGATGTGGCGCAGACTTTCGCGGTTTTGTGTGCGATGAAACAAATCCCGTTTCATTTTACAGGTCTCGAAACCCTGAAAATAAAGGAAACCAACCGAATTGCTGCTCTTCAGGATGAACTGGCCAAATTTGGCGCACAAATTACAGAACCGGCTCATGGCGAATTGAAATGGGATGGAACTTTCCCGCTCGAAAAACAAACACTTCCTGAAATCGAAACTTACCACGACCACCGCATGGCGATGGCATTTGCCCCTGCTTGTCAGTTGTTCGGACCAGTTGCAATTCTAGATCCGATGGTGGTTACCAAATCGTATCCGGGATTTTGGGACGATTTGAAAAAGGTGGGATTTGAGGTTGAAAGCCTCCCCTAACCCTTCCAAAGGAGGGGAATCCAGAGAGCCGACATGAAATATTTTTAGAATTCACAAAGGTAAACTCCAAATATAGTTTAAGCTGTAATTTTTCAAATTTCGGTCTTCTGTCTTTCTACTTCCGACTTTCTTATCTTTTTTTTTGAAAAAACTCTTTCATCAAAACTGCACATTCGTTCTCCAGAACTCCGAAAACAACTTCCGTTTTAGGATGCAATGCTTCCGGGGCAAACTTTCGAAAACCCCGTTTTTCGTCTGAAGCGCCATAAACTACCCTGCCAATCTGCGACCAACCCAAAGCTCCTGCACACATCACACAAGGTTCAATAGTCACATACAAAGTACATTCGTTCAGGTATTTTCCTCCCAGTAAGTTGGCGGCAGAAGTAATGGCCTGCATTTCAGCATGAGCCGTCACATCGGTTAGTGTTTCGGTGAGGTTGTGCGCCAAGGCAATAATTCGGTTTTGTGAAACTACCACCGCTCCTATTGGGATTTCTCCTTCTTTAAAGGCCTGCTCAGCTTCCTGAAGGGCGCGTCGCATAAAATATTCGTCGTTAAAAAGTTCCATTTGAGAAGAGTCAATAATGAATCACAAACCTACGATTTTAATAAGAAATAGTAGCAAGTAGATATTGTGGCCTATTGCACCAATTGGAAAAATTAACATGAACTGAAACTATTGTTGCTCTTCTTTTAATACCAGTTTAGCTTTGTCGTTGCTTACAATATTGGAATAGAATTCAACCAGTGCCTGATATTTTTCTTTCGGCCAAATCCCCGGATTGATTTTCACCTCCCGAACATAAATAGCACGATCATTCATAACGGAAACTGTTGAATTATATTCGCCAAATTCGGTTGAAAGGATTTTACTTTTTGGAGTACTTTCAACCTTATAACCTTTTGGTAACTGAAAAACAATGGAATCTTTATCACGATAAGAATATTTCTGCACGGCAGGCATCTTCCGGTTATCAACTTTATCTGGAATACTTTTACGCTGATTCAACATGTTCATCGGTATAAAAAGACGTGTTCCAGTTTTAGTAACGTATTTTGTTGAAGTCATTTCTATTGATTCCAATGCTTCGGGAATTTTCTCCTTTTTTACTTCATATCCAAACGATTTTATAACAAGGCCGGGGATTCCAATATTTGCAAGAAGTTCCTTTTTCTGATCTTCTTTGCTCTCGTCGAAAAGCGACGAAACATTATCATACTGGTATCCTGAATATTTGGTTTTTACAGTGGCAAGCATACCGCCAGTTGGATCGATATCTACATCGGCAGTACGAAGCTGCAGATTCTGCGCGGATGTAAGCAATGGAGTTTTAGTTAGTTTTCCTCCTTCCGGGGTGATGAGCATTACCTTGCGTCCCGCGACAAAACTCCCAAGATAACCACAAGCTTGTGTCTGACTGGTGCATTCAAGCCAGATGGTATCATTATGTAGCGGCACGCAAAGAATAGCATGGTTGTTTTGGGCGACAGTCGGAAAGTCAGTCATTGTAATCCCCAGATTTGGACCTGCTCCTGCAAGAACATAAACCGAACGAATACCCACTGAATTAAGCAATGCCATCATATAGCTCGAGAGCGCTTTGCAATCGCCGTAACCAAGCCGGTCAACCGTTTCGGCAGGGAAAGGCTGATAGCCCCCGAGTCCTAGTTGAATCCCCACATAACGAGTGCGTTTCTGCATATATTTATAAAGCGTATTTACTGCCTGAACAGTATCTTTAATTTCGCCGGTTAGATTTCTGATTTCCGCCTGTCGAAGCGTTGGCAATTGGTCGCGACCATTGTTCAACCCGGCAACCCACATGCCATATTCCGACCAGGAAGTCATTTTTCCATCCGAGCCATCGTAGGTGAAATTTGTCGGGCCAAGTATGACATGTGAAGTCTGGGTGTAAAGTTCAGGAGACATCGGTTCGACCTTCCACGCCGCAATAGAATCAAGCTTCCATTCATTGAACTGCTTCCCGTTTTCATTTTTTATTGTCCTGCATCCGGAAGGCATATTTAATTCTCGTATGCGTATTTCTAGTTTTTCAGGAAAGGAAACGTAAAATGACGATTTTTCCACAGAGAGACGATATTCTTCAATCGGTTGATAATCTGGATATCCAATAAGTCCGTCGTATTCAATTTCGTAATTGTATTCAATAGTATAAGGATAAGTTTTAATTTTAAAGTCAGCCAGCTTCATCCGGATATCATCATAAATTGCTCCGGCAGAGGTGTAATTTAAATCCTGAATTGCTGCATTTTTTAGTCTTTCTTCTGAAATGCCGGCTCCATTGTAAATTCTGCCGGAAATCGTTTTTACTTTTCTTGATTTATCATAATGAAGAATAAGAATGCCAAAATGGTCTCCATTTTCTTCAAGCACAGTGATCACCAGATGTACCTTTTCAATGGCCTTGCCATAGTCAATCAATTCAAATTCGTGACGGTATTCACGGCAAACGGCGAATGCATCTTTTTTCATTGCATCCGAAATCGTTGATACCGGATAATAAACCTGATTTTTTTCTTTTCCTGACAGCAAAACAGAAAAAGCAAGTAATAATCCGATTGAGAATAAAAGTTTACGGCTCATCAATTAATTATTTTTTTAAAAACGATTTGTTCTGATTCTTTCGCAACGACAATGTTATAGAACTCTTGAAGCGTTTTGTATTCATCGGGCAGGAAGAGCGTTTTGTCGATGTTGAGGCGCATTGAAAACGCTATAACATTGTCAGTTTGCACAATCTTGTAAATAAAAGAACCGCTTTTTGCCCCAAGAACGAACGATTTGCTTTGTGGAAGTTCTTCAACCCTGTATCCATCAGGTACAATCAGGTTTAACTGGTAGGTTTCTGAAAAAGGGACACCATAATCAACAGGATATTCGCGGGTAGGCGATGTAAAAGGATTTTTAGTAATCCGGTCAACCAATATCGGATTGAAGTACAGGATTTCAGCATCGGGCTCCGATTCATTTTGAAGAGCAATGTTGTATTTTTTCTCAATTGGCAGATAAATGCTGTCGAGGTTGGGGTATAAATAATCAATGTATTGAATATCAGTAGATTTATTCCTGAGTTTTTCGAAATATTCCTTCTGTCCACCTGCATCCTTTATCGCTTCCCGAAAATCAAAAGCATTGAGTCCGGTTTCATTCGACAAGATATTACCTCTGAATTTGCCATCTTTCATTTCGATGGAAGCCATTGTAATACTACCTGATTTGACATTGGTCAGTCCAACTTCTTCAACATTGTCTCTTTTAATCAACCGGCCCTGGCCATTCAGGCAGCGAAAAGGGATCAGTCCTGCCGGAAGGTTAGGTTCTGTGGCATCGAGAAGTACCGGTGCTCCATTAATCATGACCCTGGCAACTAAATAATTACAATCGCTTATTGAGGCATGAACAGGCGAAAGAAGCCCATTCCCGCGAGTGCTGAGAATGACAGGATCGGCTTCGATACCGGCTTCGTTGAGCATTGCAATAAGTAATAAGTTAATATCAGCTGTATTCCCGCTTTTTTCACTGAATAATTTCCTCATAGATTTGGAGGGCGAATCTGTCAATGCTTCATCCCATTTAACATTATGTTGTATGTAATTATATAGAGCAATTATCTTCTGTTTTTGATCCGTTTTTCCGGCAGTAAGACTGGTAATCACGTCCTTTGCATAATTGGCCGATTTGATCTGGCCGCCAAAATCTGGATCATCAAGCAACTCCCTGGCGATGTCATTCCATGAATTTGTGTAATTTTTAAAGTCTCCTCCTATTTTAGTAAGATTAATATTCGCCAACTCAAATTTTACCTTTGTAGTATAGTTTTCAAGCGTAGTCAAATAGGGCTCCTCTTTCATAGCCGGAACTTCTCTGGCTGTATAGTTGTAATAATTTGCCATGTAGGAAATGGAATGGATTTCTTTTTGTTGCCCACTGCCGATATATGAACTACCACCTGAAGTTTGGCTGGAAGTAGTATAATTTATGGTTTCGTTTCTGGTAGTTTGTTCCCGTGGATTTAAGCTATGATACCCCAGTGTGGAATGGTTATAGGTAAAATATTCAGGATAGGTTACCTCGTATTGGCTCCATTTGACCGGGATCAAATATTGAAATTTCCACGAACGCAAATTCCATAGAAGCGGTGATAAGATAGTGTATTTCAAGTCAATTACAGAACCTATTTTTACTGAAGGAAGAGATAGACGGATCATTTCCCAGTATTTATTTTCCCGTTCCCTGAAAACCGATTCCTTTTTCATATCAACTTTATCAACTTTCCCGTTTTCGAAATTAGAAGTTACACCTTTAACTGATGTAAGTTCTTCCTTGTTCTGGGTTGAAGAATAGAGAGGAATAGAAAAATTTCCCCAACTGGTACCTGATTGCTTTAAAATTTTAATCCTGACAAATCTTTCATAAGTAAGCATGAATCCTTTCCCGAGAAAGTATTTGACATAGGAACATCCATTGTCGAAAAGAATTACTGCTTCAGCAGTGGTATCTGCTTGGTAAGTAGTCATTTTCAAATCCTCTTCAGAAACTTTTTCGAACTTGGCTTTTGGGGCTTCCTGAGAAAAAAGAGGTGAAACAGCAAAAAGGAAGATGATTAAAAGTATTAATTGTATTTTCATGATTAAGTTATATTGGTTTTTAAGTACTTGGACATTCTTAACCCGATTCTGAGAAACCGAAATTGAACACCCTATTCAGGATAACGTTTTGGCGAATAAAATTATTATATATTTTGTTATGTAAATATGATTTAAGTCTTCTTTTAACAGTTTTGTACGCTACCGATACTCAGGCGCATAGAAAACACGGTAATGTTGCCTGACTGTCTTTAATTTTCTCTTGATTAAATCCATCAATTTCAAGTCAGTTGATGCCGCAATTAATGGACTGATTTCTATAAACCTTAAACTTTAACTTCTAATCTGACATTTCCTTCCATATTATTCTAAAATCTCCTTATTTTTGCAGCGAACAAAACAGAATCAAATATGTACAGAACACATACATGCGGCGAATTACGCCTCAATCAACAGGGTTCGGAGGTAACCCTTGCAGGCTGGGTTCAGCGCGTCAGAAACCTGGGTGGAATGACTTTTATTGATCTTCGCGACCGTTATGGCCTCACCCAATTGGTTTTCGATGAAAAAACCGATCAGGCAGTTGCTGAATTGGCGAATCAACTTGGCCGCGAGTATGTGGTGCAGGCAACCGGAACCGTGCGTGAGCGAAGCAGCAAAAACAAAAATATGCCCACCGGTGAGATTGAGCTGGACGTTACTGCTTTAAATATTCTGAACAGCTCTGAAACTCCTCCGTTTACGATCGAAGACGAAAGTGATGGCGGAGACGAAATCAGAATGAAATACCGTTACCTCGACTTGCGCCGTGCTCCTGTTCGCGACACGTTGATTTTGCGTTCAAAAATGGCATTTGCCACCCGGACATACCTCGATAGTCAGGATTTTATCGAAACTGAGACGCCGGTTTTAATCAAATCGACTCCGGAAGGAGCACGCGATTTTGTTGTGCCATCGCGAATGAATCCAGGTGAATTTTACGCTTTGCCACAATCTCCGCAGCAGCTGAAACAGTTGCTTATGGTTGCAGGTTTCGACCGCTATTACCAGATCGTGAAATGTTTCCGTGACGAAGATTTGCGTGCCGACCGTCAGCCCGAATTTACCCAGATTGACTGCGAAATGTCGTTTGTTGAACAGGAAGATATCCTGAATATGTTTGAAGGCTTGATCCGTTACTTGTTCAACGAAATCAAAGGAATTAAAATAACCGATTTTCCACGGATGACTTATGCCGAGGCAATGGAAAATTACGGATCAGACAAACCGGATATCCGTTTTGGAATGAAAATAAAGGATTTGACTACTCTGGTCAAAGGGAAAGGCTTCTCGGTATTTGATGATGCTGAATTTATCGGCGGAATCTGCGCCGAAGGTTGCTCCGAATATACACGCAAACAACTTGATGAGCTGACCGATTGGGTAAAACGCCCGCAGATTGGCGCCAAAGGAATGGTTTACCTGAAATACAACACCGACGGAACCATCAAATCGTCGGTCGATAAATTTTACAATGCCGAAGAACTTCAGAAATGGGTGGAAATATTCGGTGCAAAACCCGGCGATCTGATTTTAATCCTTTCAGGAGCAAAAGAAAAATTACTGAAAGCCATTGGCGACATGCGTCTCGAGATGGCCAATCAGATTGGCTTGCGCGATAAAAACGTGTTCCAGCCATTGTGGGTGGTCGATTTTCCATTGTTGGAATGGGATGAGGACACCAAACGTTTTTATGCCATGCACCATCCGTTCACCGCCCCAAAACCCGAAGACATTGCCCTGCTCGAAACCAATCCTGTTGCTGTTCGTGCCAATGCCTATGATTTGGTGATCAATGGCGTTGAAATCGGCGGTGGTTCTGTCCGTATCTTCGACAAAGCCCTTCAGGCAAAAATGTTTGGCTTGCTTGGTTTTACGCCCGAACAAGCAGAATACCAGTTTGGATTTTTGATGAATGCCTTTAAATTTGGCGCTCCTCCACACGCAGGAATTGCATTCGGATTCGACCGTTTGACTTCGATGTTTGCCGGTCTCGACAGTATACGCGATACCATCGCCTTCCCGAAAAACAATTCAGGACGGGATGTGATGATGGATAGCCCTTCAACCATTTCGCCGGAACAACTGGACGAGTTAAATCTTTTGGTAAATCTGAAGAACCAGAAATAACAAAAGCATAAAATATCCATAAAAGGCAGTTGGTATTCAATATACATACTGCCTTTTTAATTTTCAAAAACAGTAAAGAAAAGATATTGCTCCAAGTATCTATTTTGCATGTCGTAATAAAATCAGTACTTTTCAAAATTGATAATATCGTTTACATGGATGCCATAGCAAAACAAATTTGGGGGATTATTCTTTTTTCTATTCTGTCAATTTCGATTGCGATTGGAATTCCGGTAGCCGAAAAAACAAAAAATGTTTTGCTTATCAATTCTTATCACGTAGGATATTTGTGGACTGATAGTTTGACTTCAGGAATTATGAGTGCCTTAAAATCAAATCCTGAAATTACCCTTCACATTGAAAACCTGAGCTCAAAACAATTTGGCAACACTAATTTTGAGATTGAAAAAAATCATATTCAGGCAAAATATTCAGGAATTTCATTTGATGGCATACTGGTAACAGATAACGATGCACTCGATTTTGCGTTTCTGTACGATCAGGATCTCTTTCCCAATAAACCTGTCGTTTTTGCCGGCATTTCCAATCCAAATGATTATCCGCTAGGCGATTCACAATACTATGGATTTAAGGAAACTGCCAATACTGACAATGTTCTGTTTTTGGTCAGAAAGTTATTACCAACGGCAAAACGACTATTGGTTTTAACCGACTTTACCACAACCGGTCTGATTTATCGTAAGGAGTTCACGAAGCAGGCTGCCCAAATTGATAATTTTTCGGTAGTTTTTCCTGAAGTAATTGATTTGGACTCTATTTACAAAATGGTTGGTTCCGGAAAAGATTATGATGCAATCTATTACATCGGTATCAATCAGGACAAGCAAGGAAATTTGGTGGATTTTATGCGCTTACTGGAGAAAATTTGTCTATTGGCAAAGGTTCCTGTCTTTAATAATGATCCTCTTTTCAACGGAAAAGGAGTTGTAGGGGGCCTTTATCAGAGTGGCAGGAAACATGGAAGTGCAGCAGCCAGGTTGCTCGTTCAGTTAATGGATACCACATTGGCAATAACAGCCAAACGATATGATACAACCGGATATGATTATTATTTTGACTGGGCTATACTGAAAAAATATAACATCCCTTCAAGCAGAATACCTGAGGTTGCTCAAGTGATAAATAAGCCGACCATTTTTAATAAAAAATATTTCTTCATTCTGATTAGCACACTCGCCTTTCTCGTTTTTATCATTCTTCTATTGTCTTATGCATTCAGGGAAACTAAAAAAGCAGAAAGGAAAATCCGCAACCAGTTTACAAAGATCAAAAATCAAAACAAACAATTGGAAGTTGCACATCGACAACTTAACAGTGTTATTTCTGAATTGGAACACGCCAATATCAGCCTGAAAGAATCCAATATTAATTTATTGGAAGCCAAGAAAAAAGCTGAAGAATCAGACAATTTGAAATCGGCGTTTCTGGCCAATGTGTCGCATGAGATCAGAACACCATTGAATTCAATTGTGGGATTTTCGTCATTGTTGGACGATCCGGATCTTGACCAGGAAACTCGTAAATCGTATATTGATTTAATCGACTCAAATAGCGAATCGCTGCTCGTTTTGATCGATGAAATCCTTGACCTTTCAAAGATTGAGGCACATCAACTTACAATTAAAAAGCAGGATTTCAGTATGGATGAGTTGATTTCAGAATTATTTCGGATGTTTAGTCATAGCAACACCAATTTAAATGTTGAATTGAGAGTTGCTACTATAATTGAAGGTAAGGCGCTTTTCATTTTTTCAGATAGGATTCGAATTAAACAAATTTTGATCAATTTGTTGTCGAATGCCTTCAAATTTACCGATTCAGGATTCATCGAAATGGGATACTATTTTTCAGAAGATGATGAAGTTGTTCTTTATGTGAAAGATACCGGTATTGGCATCATGAAAGAGCACCATCTGGCCATCTTCAACCGGTTCCTGAAACTAAATGAAAATTCGTCGCGCATTTACCGGGGGACCGGTCTGGGACTGGCAATCACTCAGAAATTAGTGGAATTATTGGGAGGAAGAATTTGGATAGATTCAGTAAAAGGGAAAGGATCAACCTTCAATTTCACCTTACAGGATTGCCTTTTAAAACAGATTTCAGATTAGAAAAATCCAAGTTCTAAACGGGCTTCTTCACTCATCATCGATTTATCCCAGGGCGGATCAAAGGTAAGTTCCACATCGGCTTCGAGCACATTATCCACAGCCAAAGCGGCCTGACGCACATCTTCCACCAAAATATCAGCTACCGGACAGCCCGGGGCAGTCAGCGTCATAATGATGTTAGCCTTGTTACTATCATCAACATCTACATTGTAGATCAATCCCAAATCATATATATTTACCGGTATTTCGGGATCAAAAACGTCTTTTAACCGTTCAATTATCAAATCAATTCTGGCATCCATTACTCATTCTCCTTTTCTGAAATTCTATTATAAGCAACAGCATAGAGTTTAATTTGTTTGATCATTGACAACAAACCATTCGACCGGGTAGGCGACAAGTGTTGTCTTAATCCGATTTCGTCAATAAAAAAGAGCTCATTATCAAGTATCTCTCGCGGAGTACGATTCGAAACTACACGCAATAATAAAGCGACCAATCCCTTCACAATTACTGCATCGCTTTCGGCGCGAAAAATAATTTTTCCATCCGTAAAATCTGAAAGGAGCCATACTCTCGACTGGCATCCTTTGATAATGTATTGATCTGTTTTATCCTTCGGATCTAAATCTTTCAGTTCGTTCCCCAACTCAATCAGGTAACCATACTTATCCATCCAGTCTTCGAAGTTCGAAAACTCACTGATAATCTCTTGCTGTATTTCGTTTATTGTCATTAACTTAAGCTTAAAGGATGCAAATGTCGTTAATTTTTGTTCTCCTGCAAAAATAAATTGATCACCAAATTGTTAACTAATGTCAAGAAACAAGTAACTTTATGGATTAATTTATTTCAACAAAAACATTTATACATGGAAACATTAGCAGGATCACAAACCGAAAAAAATCTGTTAAAAGCATTTGCAGGAGAATCGCAGGCCCGCAATCGTTATGATTTTTTTGCCAAAGCTGCCCAAAAAGAAGGATTGGAGCAAATTGCTGCACTTTTTCTTGAAACAGCTGAAAATGAACGCTCTCATGCCAAGCAGTTTTTCAAACATCTGGAAGGTCGTCCGGTTGAAATTACGGCTACCTATCCGGCCGGAAAAATCGGTACAACTCTTGAAAACCTGAAGGCTGCTGCAGATGGCGAAAATGAAGAGTGGACCGAATTATATCCTGAATTTGCCCGAATCGCCGAAGAAGAAGGTTTTAAAAGAATTGCCTTGTTGTTTAACCTGATTGTCAAGGTTGAAAAATCGCACGAAGAACGCTACCGTAAATTATACCAGAATCTTGAAGAAGGAAAAGTGTTTGAACGCGAAGGAAAAGTGGTATGGAGATGCCGTGTTTGCGGGTTTCTGCACGAATCAACCAAACCACCGGTAAAATGCCCGATTTGCGAACATTCGCAGGCTTATTTTGAAATCGAGGCTCAGAATTTTTAATACATGCAATCAGTGAGTCTAAATTCAGAAAAAGTCGGCCCTTTAATTTCGGATGAAAGAATCAGCAATAAGATATTCTTAATCAGGGATGTAAAGGTAATGTTCGACAAAGATCTTGCTGAATTGTATGGCGTTTCGACAAGCAATTTAAACAAAGCTGTCAAACGAAACATTAATCGTTTCCCGGACGATTTTATGTTTCAACTCAATAAGGAAGAATACGAAATCTTGAGATTCCAATTTGGAACATCAAGTTGGGGAGGTACTCGAAGTTTACCATATGCATTTACAGAACAAGGAGTTGCCATGCTGTCCGGAATATTGAATAGTGATAGGGCAATCAGCGTCAATATCCAGATTATGCGCATTTTTACAAGGATAAGGCAAATGTTAACTGATACCCTAAGTCTTAAACTCGAAATAGAAGAGATTAAGAAAAAGCTTCAGAATCAGGATAAGAATATTGAGCTTGTTTTTAGTTACCTCGACGAATTAATTATCAAACAAGAAAGCACTCCACCCCGCAAACGAATTGGTTACAAAACGGATATAAAGTAACTTGGGTAAATGCGAATGTCATTTCTGAATTTGTAGAAAAAATTGGAGGTCACAAATTGCGACCTCCATTTTTTATTCCGAGACCGGCCATCAGTTTAATACTTTCAATTAAAATTACTTCAGGTTTTTAATCCGTTCCATTGCTTCCAAAACATTATCCCTGTCGGCAAAAGCCGAAAAGCGAAAATATCCTTCGCCCGATGGACCAAATCCCGAACCAGGTGTTCCAACAACATTGGCTTCATTCAGCAGTTTATCGAAAAATTCCCATGAATTAAGTCCTCCCAGTGTTTTAACCCAAACGTAAGGGGCATTCACTCCGCCAAAAACGGTAAAGCCTGTTTCTTTCAAACTTTCGCGCATGATACGTGCATTTTCGAGGTAATAGTCAACGACTTCTTTTACCTGCTTTTTTCCTTCTTCAGTATAAATTGCAGCAGCCGCTTTTTGCACAGGATACGAAACACCATTAAATTTAGTGGAATGACGACGATTCCATAAAGTTTTAACCTGATGTGCATTTCCTTTGCTGTCGTATGCTTTCAATTCTTTTGGAATAACTGTGAATGCACAGCGGGTTCCTGTAAAGCCAGCAGTTTTTGAAAAACTACGGAATTCAATGGCAACTTCTTTTGCTCCTTCAATTTCGAATATCGAACGTGGAATCGAATCATCGGTAATATATGCTTCATAAGCTGCATCATACAGAATGATACATTTGTTGGCGTGTGCATATTCCACCCATTTTTTCAGCTCTACCTTTGAAGCAACTGTTCCGGTCGGATTGTTTGGATAACAAAGGAATATCAGATCCGGTCGTTCAATTGGCAATTCAGGAATAAAACCGTTTGCCTCGTTACATGGCATGTAAATAATTCCGTCGAAATAACCGTTGCTCTGAATTGTACCGGTTTTGCCCGACATAACTGTAGTGTCGGCATATACCGGATAAACCGGGTCGCAAATGGCAATTTTGTTCGATGCTCCGAATATTTCCTGAATGTTGCCGGTATCACATTTCGAACCGTCTGATATAAAAATATCGTCAGCCGGGATGTTTACACCACGGTTTTGGTAATCGTTCAAGGCGATGGCATTGCGTAAAAAATCGTATCCCTGTTCCGGTCCGTAGCCTTTGAAGGTTGCAGCATTCGCCAACTCTTCAACTCCTTCGTGAAAAGCCTTTATTACTGCCGGAACCAGTGGTTGTGTTACATCGCCAATCCCCATGCGGATAATTTTTTTGTTCGGATTCGCTTCTGCAAATTCGCGTACTCTTCTACCAATTTCAGGAAACAGATAGCCAGCCTGAAGTTTCAGGTAATTTTCGTTAATCAATGCCATTTCATATAATTTTTAAATGATTTTTATCCTGAATTTTCCTTTCCGGAAAAGCCCAAAGTTATAAATTTTATTTTTCAGGGCTCTTTATGATTGAACTACACCTATTTTTTTCATTAATTTTGCACCATTAATAAACATTCCGATGTCAGAATTTACCAATCACAAAGAAGAAAGAATAAAAAAGCTGGTGGAGCTTTTCGAATCAGTTATTCGTGGAGACTTGAATGCCGAATTGGTTAAGGATTATCAAGAGGTTATTGACAAGGCAAGTCCTGATGAGGTAATTGCTGTTGTTGATAGGTTGATTCACCTGAAAATGCCGATGAATGACTTGAAAAAAGGTATCAATAAGGCATTGAATCTTTTGAATAAGTCGTTGCAGGATTTCCCTTATATTCCGCCTTCCCCAAACAGTTTTGCCGGATACCTAATCCAAAACAATCATCAGCTCGACATCCGGCTGAAAGCAATTCGTCCATTACTGAAATCAATCAACCTTGACCCTGAAAATAAAGCCCTTCGAAATGAAATAAAAGAAAAATTTGCCGATCTGGCAAAAATGGATTTGCATTACCTAATCAAAGAGAATGTGTTCTTCCCATTGATCGAAAAATACCTGCCTGATTACCGGTGTTTACAGGTAATGTGGTCATTTCATGATGATATCCGGACAACTATAAAATCGGTCATTGGCTTACTGGACGAACCAAACTTCGAACTTAAAAAATTCAACCGTTTATCCGGCGATATTTTCTTCAATATGTATGCAATTAAGTTTCGGGAAGAACGAATACTTTTCCCTATTGCAATGGATCTTATTCCTGAAAAAGAACTCGATGCATTGTTGATCGAAAGCATCGAAATTGGATTCCCATATATTCAACCTGAAATTCATACTGTACAAGAAATCGTTAAAGACCCTGATTTTTCAGGAGAAGTGGATTTAAAAACCGGGTTTCTAACGGCGGAACAGATTCGTCTTATATTTAATCATTTACCGGTCGATATCACTTATGTGGATGAAAATGACAAGGTGAAATTCTACTCAACTCCTAAAAAAAGGATCTTTACACGAACAAATTCAGTTATCGGGCGTGATGTAAAAAACTGTCACCCATCTGAAAGCGTGCATGTGGTAGAACAAATTATTGCGTCTTTCAGGAGCGGAGAGAAAGATAAAGCCAGCTTTTGGATTCAGTTGAAAGGTGAATTCGTTTTGATTCAGTACTTTGCAGTGCGTGATAAATCGGGAAATTATAAAGGCGTTGTTGAAGTATCGCAGGAAATTACTGAAATCCGAAACATTGAGGGAGAACGGCGGTTATTGGATTGGACAATATAATAACTTAAAATTTGAGATAAAAATCTTTGGTCAGCTCCCGGTATTCAGATGTGTAATCGAAGTGATTTTCAAATTCTATCATCAGATCATCCTCCTGAATAACACATGCTTTATTGGTCAATTCGATTAGTATGCGAAAAACCGGTTTTTGAGGATTTGGTTTTACATGGCACAATCGTGCAATCCACAATTTATTCAAAACAGTCAAAAGTTTCAGTTCCTGTAAACTTTCGAAAGGGAGTACCAACGCTAATTTACCGGCTTGGTTAAGCAAACCGGCTGCTCCTGAAATCAAACTATTTAGCGGTAACGAATCAGAATGGCGGGCTTGCGCTCGGTTTTCTGTTAGCGCTTTAATTCCATTCCCAAAATAGGGCGGATTGCTCACAATCAGATCATATTTCAGGTCTGACTTTCCGGCTAATTCCTGAAACGGACAATACTCAACTGATACACGATTTCCCCAGGGCGAATTCTCAATATTAAACAAAGCTTCCTGAAAAGCTTCCGGTTCAATTTCCACAGCATCAATCATCGCATCTTGATTTCGCTGAGCCATCATCAAAGCAATCAAACCAGTACCTGTTCCAATATCCAGTATTCGTTTTGAATCAGAAACATCAGCCCATGCACCCAGCAGAACACCATCAACCCCCACTTTCATGGCCGACCGCTCCTGTACAATCCGGAATTGTTTAAACTGAAAATAGTTATTTCGGGGCATTCTGATTCTGTAAGTGAAGTGACGGGGTGACTCGGAGTCACCCCGTCACTAAAATATTCCGTAAAAATAGCACAATTACAGCACCAGCAAAGTCCTTTCTATGGCATCCCTGAGTTGCGTTTCAACCTTGGTTTGCTCAGCATATTGAAGCCAATTGCCAATTACTTCGGATGTTTGTGCCAGAATGGCCGGAGCTTTTTTTACATTTATTTGACGGGCGACTTCCAGTAAATCATCACGGGTAATTCCCTGCCGTTTCCCGTTGATACTGAGGGCATGTTGACTTACCCAATTGCTGCCGGGGCGGTAGGCATGGCAAATGTCATAAGCCGGAGCCAATTTCCAATTGCCGACCTGATCCATTAAAAACGCGAAATTCTTCGTATGATCGTCGCAGTTTTGAGCCATCACGTTAAACACCATTCTTCGGAACATCTGCTCTGCTTGCGGATAGGTCAAACGTAACATTCGCATGGTTTGAAATAATTGCTCGTAACTGAATGAAAAAACATCGTTAAAATCGTAGTGCATCAAACCACAAAAAGTTTGTACATGGAGCTTTTCATTAGCAGGCAAGCGATCAAAGCGTTTGGTCAGAAAATGTGCCCTGCCGTTTTCTTCAATCAAACGGCTTTCCATCATTTCGATTCCACAATCAACAGCCATCAGATAATAAGCCATTTCAACCCTTCCGTAGCCGGAAGTTGTACCAAACTGACTATCTTCAACACCATCGAACTTGAGTAACCATTGAGAAAAACCTTCAGGGGCATTGGCCTGTCCTGATCTTACTTCGCCAGTTTCAGGATGATATGCAATAACCGCTTTCGCCCTTGCCCCTCCAGCTGATGTTCCGATTTTCAGAATATCTGAAAGCGCCTTTTGCTCGTCATGCGATAGATCGGTATAAAACAATTGCCTTCCTGAAAGAATTTGTTGAGCAACTTCAACCAGACTATTGATTTCCAATTTGGAGGCTTGATTGGCAGATTGGGGAACTACCGGTTCGAATTCCAACGCTCCCATTCCGCGCTTTCCGGCAAAACAAAGCATCTCAACCGGATTCATGCTGTCAGCAGGCCGCCCCACCCTGGCAAGCCATGCATTAATCAACGCATTTCCATACCGGTCAGGCAACACATCGGCCAATAAACCGGGCAATCCTTTAAACGTTGAACTTCCGGCCAGATCAGGGAAAGAAGATATTTTGCTCCGGCCATCCGAAATCGGCATTTTCAGCGGTGACACATCCAGTTTGTACTGAAAAAATGCCGGATCGAATTCAAAATCAGCAACACGCAGATCCTGATTCCAGTGAATGGCTCCAACCCTTTTATCCCAGATATTTATAAAAGCATTTTTTATCATCACCAATCGGGTAAAGGATAAGATTCCGGAGTGTTTTTGTTTCGGGCGCGCCTGCGTTTTTTCATCTCCAATTTGGCAAGGTAAATCGGGCTGGCTTTCTCCTCTACCTTAAAAACATTCAGGAACGACATCTGGTCGAGCACCCTCAAAATCTGAATTAGCGAAAGGAGCGTTCCACCTCTTCCATTTTCGATCAGGCTCAATGTGCTCCGGCTGATTCCGGCTGCATCAGCCACTTGCTGCTGGTTCTTATTCTGCTGCAATCGGGTTTCTTTGATGAATTGGCCGATCACCATCTGTATGGCATCATCGCTTGATTCATGCCAGTTATTGTATGATATTTCAGTCATTATATCTGTTTTAACTCTCTATTGTTGGCTTTTGCCTACAAATATAACATTTTTAAAACAGATATATACGATCCTTAAATATTTTTTAATATATGTATGATTATTCAGTCATTAAGTCGCTTTAATGACGTTTATGCATGATTTATCATTCAATTAATATACAAATTCATCACATTCATATTCTAATATTCAAGATTCTGATATTCAAGACTTGCGTTCATCCTCCCCAGTTCTCTCTGTCCAGACTACGGTACTGAATCGCTTCCGACAAATGGTGGCTTTCAACGCGTTCGCTTCCTTCCAAATCGGCAATCGTCCGCGAAACCTTTAGGATACGGTCATAAGCACGAGCAGACAAACCAAGTTTTTCCATGGCATTTTTCAGCAAACTGCTGCTGGGTTCGTCCAGATCGACATATTGACGGATCATTTTCGAAGACATTTGTGCATTGCAAAAAACTCCATCGCTTTTTGCAAACCGCTGCGACTGTATTTCACGGGCCTTAATTACCCGAAGGCGAATGTCGATACTGGGTTCGGTTACCGATTGATCCGACAACTTTTTAAAAGGAACCGGAACGACTTCGAGATGAATGTCGATGCGATCAAGCAACGGGCCCGATATTTTATTCAAGTACTTGGCCACAATACCCGGTCCACAAACACACTCTTTGGTCGGGTGGTTGTAATAGCCACACGGACAAGGATTCATTGAAGTGACCAGCATAAAACTGGCCGGAAATTCAACCGAAAATTTTGCCCGTGAAATAGTGATTGTCCGGTCTTCCAGTGGTTGGCGCATCACTTCGAGAGCCTGACGTTTAAATTCGGGTAGTTCATCAAGAAAAAGAACGCCATTGTGGGCCAGGCTTATTTCTCCCGGCTGCGGGAAAGCGCCGCCTCCAACTAAAGCCACATCAGAAATCGTATGGTGTGGACTGCGGAACGGACGCTGGGTCATCAGCGAGGTATTTCGATCAATTTTTCCAACTACCGAATGTATTTTTGTCGTTTCCAACGCTTCGCGCAGCGTGAATGGCGGAAGAATAGTCGGGATTCGCTTTGCG
This sequence comes from Bacteroidales bacterium, assembly GCA_038248385.1. Lineage (GTDB taxonomy): Bacteria > Bacteroidota > Bacteroidia > Bacteroidales > Prolixibacteraceae > Aquipluma. The sequence continues at coordinate 28,446 of JBBRXN010000013.1, read as the reverse complement.
AGCATCGTTTTTCCCGCCCCGGGAGGTCCGATCATTATCACATTATGCCCTCCGGCAGCAGCTATTTCGAGTGCACGTTTCACATTTTCCTGACCTTTCACATCCGAGAAATCAACATCACACTCGTTTACTTTATTAAAAAATTCTTCGCGGGTATTGACAATGGTTTGTTCGAGTGTTAATTCATCGTTAAAAAAGTCGATTACTTCGCGGAGGCTTTCAACACCAAACACTTTTAATGTATCCACCACGGCTGCTTCGCGAACATTTTCCTTCGGAAGAATAAAACCTTCAAAACCTTCCTGACGCGCTTTAATGGCAATCGATAAAGCGCCCTTTACAGGTTGCAGATTTCCATCCAACGACAATTCACCCATCATCATATAATTCGATACTTTGTCGGATTTGATTTGTCCTGAAGCCGCCAGAATACCTACAGCCAAAGGCAAATCATAAGCAGATCCTTCTTTCCGGATATCTGCCGGAGCCATGTTGATCACCACCTTTTTGTGCGGCCACTTGAAGTTATTGAGCCTCATAGCCGACTCGATACGCTGTTGACTCTCCTTTACAGCGCTGTCGGGCAGTCCCACCATAAAAAATTTGATGCCTTGAGAAATTTCTGTTTCGATGGTAATCGTGGTTGCATCGATGCCATGAACGGCACTGGCAAAGGTTTTTATTAGCATGAAAGGGTTTTTTCAGATTTATTGTTAGCTAAATTTACTAATACCGTAGCACTTGCACAATAGCTAATTCAATAAAAAATTGAATATCTTGTTCCCCGTTTTAAAAGACATTAAATGGTAATCAAATCAGGCCCAATAGTTCGAACCGAAATTGATGAAGATACTGCGGTGTTGCAGCCAGTAATGGCCTATTCATTCAACCCGGTTTCAAAAACACTGGTCACAATACAGGAAGTCAAGAATGGCCAACAGATGCACCAGTTTATTCATCTGCCGGCCGCCATTCATAAAAATCACACCAACTGGGTTCCCCCGATTTACATGGACGAAAAGGATTTTTTCAATCCGAAGAAAAACAAATCGTTTCAATCATGCGATACCATTCTGTTGCTGGCTTACAAAGGAAAAGAAGTCGTTGGACGGATTATGGGGATTATCCACCGGAAATACAATGCCGATCACGATGTAAAACATGTACGTTTTGCATTTTTTGAAACCTGGAATGACAACGAAGTGGCCACTACGTTGCTGAATTTTATTGAAAAATGGGGCCGAGAAAGTGGAATGGAGAAACTGATCGGGCCGCTTGCCTTTTCAGACAAAGATCCACAGGGATTCCTGATTAACGGATTTGATGAGCCTCATGTTATTGCTTCCAACTGTAATTTCCCTTATCAGGTTGAATTGCTTGAGAAAAATAACTTTTCCAAAGAAATGGATCTCGTGGTTTACCAGATAAAAATCCCCAATCCGATTCCTGAATTTTACCTGAAGATCCAGGAACGCGCCTTACGGAATAACAAAAACCTTCATGTTCTGGAATTTACTTCCAGACGAAAAGTTAAACCATACATTCATCCGGTACTTCACCTTTTAAATGCCACTTTTACCGAAATTTTCGGTTTTGTTCCTTTTACCGAGGCCGAAATGGACGATTTTGCCAACCGCTATCTTTTCCTGATCAATCCACGTTTTATAAAGATTGTGGTAAACCAACAGAATGAAGTGGTTGCCTTTGTGATTGGAATGGGGCACATTGGCGATGGAATTCAGAAAGCAAAGGGGTCGCTATTTCCTTTCGGCATTTTTCAGATTCTAAGATCGGCAAAAACCTCAAAACAATTGAACCTGTTGTTGGGCGGCATTGATCCGGCATACCGGGGAAAAGGAATTGATGCGATGATGGGTGTTAAAATGTTCGAGTCGGCCATTGCTCTTGGAAAAACCCACCTTGATTCGCACCTTGAACTCGAAGATAATATCCTGGTACGAGGCGAAATGGAACACATGGGAGGCCGGATTTACAAACGGTTCCGGATATTTGGCAAGAGTTTGAAAGAATAATTCCAAAGTCATTCAGAATTGCTAATTTTGTGACTATAAATTGATTTACAATGGGAATGAAATTCTTGCATCTGCCAAGGGCGAAGCATTTTAATATAGTTACCCGCTTTTATGACCCTCAAAAGGAGGCGATGAAGGAGCGCGAAGAAAGGATCAAAAGAGAGCTGGCTCAAGGGAATGAAGAAGAAATAAGTTCCTTGTACAGATCCGGCATCAAGGGTCAATTCAGAAATTCAGGAAAACTTCCGCACAGTAAAACTGTCGCAGATGCCCGCAGGAAATCGAATATGCGTTTACTTATTATTGTGGTCATTTTATCCGCTTTATTTTATTTTTTACTGAAATAGCCAAAACGCTGCTGTGCCAGATATCATTCAACTACTTCCAGATTCGGTTGCCAACCAGATTGCTGCCGGAGAGGTCATTCAAAGACCTGCTTCGGTAGTGAAAGAATTGGTGGAAAACGCCATTGATGCCGGAGCAACACAAATTAAAGTCAACATTAAGGATGCCGGCCGCACGCTGATACAGATTATCGACAATGGTTGCGGCATGTCGGATACCGATGCGCGCATGTCTTTCGAGCGACATGCAACCTCCAAAATTAAATCGGCCAGCGATATATTTGCCATTCGTACCATGGGTTTCAGGGGCGAAGCGCTGGCTTCCATTGCCGCTATTGCCGAGGTTGAACTCCGTACAAAGGAGCACGATCAGGATTTAGGAACATTTATTCACATTGCAGGCTCAGCCATGATCAGACAGGAAGCTGTCAGATGCGACAGTGGAACCAATTTTCAAATAAAAAACCTGTTTTTTAATGTTCCTGCGCGGCGCAAATTCCTGAAATCCAATTCGGCAGAATTGAATCATATCATCAACGAAATTCAGCGTATTGCGCTTGCCAATCCTGAAATCTCAATTTCACTGCACCACAACGGATCGGCCATTTATGAGCTGAACGGATCGAACAAACGGGTACGGATCGTTTCAATTTTCGGGAAGAACATCAACCAGAATTTAATCCCTCTTGACACCGAAACTTCGTTGGTGAAAATAACCGGATTTATCGGGCAACCTAAACACGCACGTAAAAAGTTTGGCGAACAATTTTTCTTCGTCAATCAACGATACATCAAACATCCGTATTTCCACCGTGCCATTATGCAGGCATACGAAAAAATTTTGCCTCCTGATGCCATTCCGTCGTATTTCATTTATTTCGACATGAATCCCGCTGATATTGACGTCAATATACATCCGACCAAAACGGAGATCAAATTCGAAAACGAATTGGCTATCTGGCAAATATTGGTAGCCTCAGTTCGCGAAGCACTCGGGAAGTTCAATATTGTGCCTTCCATCGACTTTGATCAGGCCGGAAGTGTGGAAATCCCAATGCCTCTCAGGAATTATGGTGACGTAAATACTCCGGAAATAAAAATTAATCCGGCATACAATCCTTTTGAACAGCCATCACCGGCAAGAAGTCATTCAGGAACAGACCGAAGTTTTGCGCATACACCGACACAACGAACCAACCTTTCCAGCTGGCAATCGCTATACAAAGGCCTTGAACCCGATTTTTCTGAAAAGAAGGAAACTCAGGATGAAGAGCCGGTTCAATTCAGGATAGAAGAACAGCAAACCGCAAAAAGTTCGGTTCAGTTTAAAAACAAATACATACTGACACCTGTTAAATCTGGATTGATGGTGATTGACCAGAAACGTGCCCACGAGCGCATTCTTTACGAACGGCTGATGCAGGTACTGGAAAATCATGAAGTTGCCAGTCAGCAACAACTATTTCCTGAAACCTTTGAATTGAATGCTTCAGATGCCACGTTGCTCACCAGCATTTTGCCCGATTTGAGGGCTTTGGGTTTCGACATCCGCGACTTTGGCAAAAACAGTTTCATTATTAACGGAACACCCGGAGTGCTGAATACCTCATCGCCTGTCGAAATCATTGAAAGTTTGCTGGAGGAATATAAAAATTCTCCTGCCAATCTTCAGGGAAAAGCCCGTGAAACGGTAGCAATTTCGCTTGCACAAGCCTCTGCAATACCTTATGGACAAGCATTGAAGCCAATTGAAATCAGCGAACTGATCGATAATCTTTTTGCTTGTCAAACGCCCAATTTTTCTCCAAAAGGGAAAAAGATCCTTTCCATTATGCCACTGGAAGATTTCGAAAAGCTATTGAAATGACATTTTGACGGAAAAATTGAACAAAAACAGAAAATCACTACTTTGGCAGAGGAAGTTTCAAGTTTCAAGTTCCAGTTTTCAAGTTGGTGCGAATCTTGATTAGCGAATCTAAAATCTATTGTTTTATATCTTTAGTCTAAGAATATGCAGAATTTCAGACCCAGTTTCAATGCTGTTCCTCCGGTTGTAAAAAACCTGATCATCATTAATGTTATCATGTTGCTTGCAACTTATGTGTTAAATATGAGGGGAATCGACCTGAACAGTATTTTAGGGCTACGTTATTTTCAGTCGCCTGAATTCAGACCTTATCAACTCGTTACGCACATGTTTATGCATGACGGATTTACCCACCTTTTATTCAATATGTTTGCACTTTGGATGTTTGGCCGGGTGCTTGAAAGTGTCTGGGGACCGAAACGTTTTTTCATCTACTATTTTGTAACCGGGTTGGGAGCTGCTGTACTTCACTCTTTTGTTAATTTTATCGAGTTTCAACATCTCGCCTCCAAAATGACACCCGAAGCCGTGCAAATGGTAATTAGCCAGGGAACTGAAATATTTAACCAGGGAAAAAACTTCTCCGATCCGGATTCCGGCAAGCTGAATCTTATGCTGAACATTCCTACCGTTGGAGCTTCAGGGGCAGTTTTTGGAATTCTCCTCGGGTTTGGAATGCTTTTCCCCAATACTGAACTGATGTTACTTTTCCCACCAATTCCAATCAAAGCAAAATATTTTGTTGCCGGTTACGGCGCCATTGAGCTTTTCAGCGGAATCACAGGTATGGGTGCCAATATTGCCCATTTCGCCCATCTTGGAGGTATGCTTTTCGGCTTCATCCTAATTAAATACTGGAACCGAAACGAGAAACATTTTTATTAGGAAGCCTCCCCCAGCCCCTCCAGGGAGGGGAGAAATAAAACGGGTACTGATTATTTATAGAGATATTAACATAAATTAGAAAATGAAAACACTCATAAGTGAGCAATTCTTCAGAATTATAACTGACATAGCTTCTCGCTTTCGGGGAGAGGTTGGAGAGGGGCTTTCATCATGAACCTTTGGGACGAAATAAAAGAATCATTTAAAGAAGGATCAGCATTAACCCGACTGATTTACATCAATCTGGCTGTTTTTTTGCTTATCCGCATTGTCAATGTATTTTATTTTCTGGCAGGTACCGAATTTCCTTTTCTTGACTGGCTCGCGCTTCCTGCTGATACAGGTATGCTTGCCAGCAGACCATGGACATTGATTACCTATATGTTCCTTCATTTCGACTTTCTTCACATCCTGTTCAATGTACTCTGGCTCTATTGGATGGGACAAATTTTTCTTGGCTATTTCGATCAAAACAAACTCATCGCTATTTACCTTCTGGGAGGCATTTCCGGAGGATTATTTTATATTTTAGGATACAATTTCTTCCCTGTTTTTTCTGAGAACCTTGCTAATTCGAGACTTCTGGGAGCTTCAGCTTCGGTGATTGCCATTGTAATGGCTCTTGCCATGCATGCTCCAAACCACAGCATTCATCTGATGTTCCTCGGACCGGTAAAAATGAAATATATTGCGCTGATTTCGGTTCTACTTTATGTGATAGGTATTTCATCAACCAACGCAGGAGGCAATCTGGCACATCTGGGCGGCGCTTTCTATGGAGTGGTTTATGTGCTTCAACTCCGAAAAGGTATTGATTCGGGTAAAGGCGTTAACTGGTTGCTGAACAGCTTGAAAAAACTTTTCACACCTCAACCTAAAGTAAAAGTAAGTTATAGAAAACCAGTGAACGATATCGAATACAATAAAATAAAAAACCAGGATCAGGTCCGTATGAATGAAATTCTGGAGAAGATCAGCAAGTCGGGTTATGGCTCTCTCAGCAAAGAAGAAAAAGAAATTTTATTCAGGATGGGGAAGTGATGGCTTATGAATAGTTTCTCTCCTCGAGTGTTTGACAGCTTCATTAATACTGGCGTTTAATTCAAATCCCACCAAAAGAATAAGTGAAAGAAGATACATCAGAAGCATGATCACCAGAAGGGTACCGATTGAACCGTACAATTTGTTGTATTGCCCAAAACGATTGATATAGTATGAAAATCCCACAAAGGTAAGCACACATAAAAATGTCGAAAGGGTACTTCCGGCAGAGATAAACCTCCATTTGGTTTTTTTTGCCGGAGCCAGATAATACAAAAACGAATTGGCCATGAAGAATAAAATCATAATCACAATCCATTTGCCGAAAGTCAGCGCATAAAAGGTGAATTGATCTTTCAGATAATCATTGGCAGCCAGATAATTGATTAAATACTGTCCATAAGTGATTAAGCCGATAGCGATGGTGATTAAAACAGAAAGAATGGCCAGCAGCACCAGTGCGATAAGATGTTGCCCCCACCAGGTCCGACGTTCAAATGTATGAAGTGAAGCATCAAATGCACTCATCATCGAGGACAGTCCATTGGTTGAAAAGATGAGTGCCATAAAAAATCCAAGTGAAAGCAAATCGCCTCGTTGCTGTGTGAGGATATCCTGAACTGTTTCTTCGATGGCTAAAAAAGCGGTCTCCGGAACCATGTCCTTGATAAGCAAGAACAATTCGTTCTGAAAATTATCAATCGGAATGTAGGGAATAAGTGTGAAAATGAAAATGATGGCGGGGAATAAAGCCATAAAGAAACTGAAAGAAATGGCTGAAGCACGTGTAGTTAACGCCCCATCAATGATGCTGCGCCAGAAAAATACCATTACATTATATAGGGGCATTTCGTCGAAGCCGGGAAAAGTAATCCTTTTTGCTTTTACAACAATCCGTTCCCAGAAATAAATTAGTTTCCTAACAATTCGTCCATGCATTAACCCTGTTTTTCGATTCGTAACTGGTGAATATAGGAGTTATTATCTTTGTTTTTCAGCAGAAAATAAACACGAAAAGTACCGGTACTGGTAACTAAACTTCCAATTGCATAACGAGCGCCATCTTTCCCTCCCTGATGAATAATAGTAAATTGTTTGGGTTTGTTGGCCTTAAAAAACTCGGCAACAATTTGCTGAGCCTGCGATTTACTGAAAACATCGTCATAAGTCAGCACTACCAGTTCAACATTTTGATTAAAATAGCTTGCAAGTATTTGGTCGTTGCCATTCTGAATGCTCAAAACAATTTCGTCAGGAATTTGCGAAAACGATTGAGGGACAATGACAAACAAACCAAAAAACAATAATATGACTTTGAATTTAAAATTCTTCATTTCTAATAATTTTTGTACGCATTAGTTTCAACGAGAATCATTACCAATAATCGTGCAATTTTTTTCATTAAAGAAATACCTTTGTAAAAGTAATATAATTCAAATGAAAATCTGCCTTCTTGTAATTGGAAAAACTGACGAAGACTATCTGCAAAAAGGATTGGATATTTTCCTGAAGCGGATACCTCATTATATCCTTTTTGAAATGAAGATTATTCCGGATATAAAAAACTCCAAAAACCTGAGTGAAGAACAGCAGAAAGAAAAAGAAGGCGAGTTAATTCTACAGCAAATTTTACCGTCTGATGAGCTATTTCTACTCGACGAACGGGGAATAGAAGTATTGTCCGTTGAATTTGCACGGTTTTTGGAGAAAAAAATGCTTTCAGGAATAAAACGGTTGGTATTTGTAATTGGCGGTCCTTACGGATTTTCGGCAAATGTTTATTCAAGGGCAAACGGCAAAATAAGTTTGTCAAAAATGACTTTCTCTCATCAGATGGTTAGGCTCATTTTTACTGAACAGTTGTACCGTGCATTTACCATCCTGAAGGGGGAACCCTACCATCATCAATAAATTTATTCTGCCCAAATTCGGGTTTGAACCGGAAAATTAATTATTTTGTACCATGAGGGAATTCAGAAAATACCTGTTGCCGATTCTTTCGATCCTGTTTTTTTTGGTGGCTTCTATCCTGGAACATCAGACTCTTCATCATCAGCCCGAAAAAAAACTCATTCAAAATTTTCAGCAAACTTTGCTCAAACAGGAATTAAAACTTTCGGGATACCTGAACGTTGCAGAAAAAAAAATTACCGATGTATTAAATTCCGGAAATTATGCATCAACTTTTTCTAATTTGAACAAATTGTTTGAAAATGAAGGACTTGGATTCGTCATTTTTAAAGACCAAAATATGGTTTACTGGTCGAGCAATCACGTTTCCTTTCCTAATCTGCTATCAAAATTTTCAAGTAAAAATGGTCTTGTAATTTTACCAAACGGAATATTCGAGGCCCAGAAAAGGATAGATGGCAATCATCAGATAATCGGTCTGATACACATCAAAAATAATTATACTTACGAAAATAAATTCCTTGAGAACACTTTTATTGCCCCATTCAAATTGCCTCCCAATTTCAATATCACCTCCGAAAAGAATAAAAATACTTTTGGCATCCATGACCTGACCAACCAATATCTTTTCTCGATAATACCCGTTGGCAATATGTTGTTTAACGAATCAAAAATCTATTTTTCTGCCTTTTTGTATTTAATTGGGTTGTTATTTTTACTGATGGCGATTTACCGGAGAATGAACGATTACCGGAAAGAAAGTTTTCCGGTAAAAATGTTGGTCCTTATGGTGGTTCTTTTCATGATTTACTGGATTCACATCATATTTGGAATTCCGGCTATCCTGAATCATTTGGAGATTTTCAGCGCCAAATATTACGCCATTTCAAAATTACTTCCATCGTTGGGCGACTTTTTCCTGATCACCGTTTTATTCTTCTTCTGGAGCCTTGTCTTTGTCAAAGATTTTACCTTGCACCGAAAAACCAAAAGACTTTTAATCATCGCATCATTTGTCTTCGCCGGATTTCTATATCAACTTGTGGGTTTGATGATTGGGAACCTCATCGGCAACAGCAACATTACCTATAAACTTAATAGGATTACAGATATAGATCTGTTCAGTGTCAGCGGTTATCTGGCAATAGCCATGTTGCTTTTTTCCGTTTTTCTAATCAACCTGAAAATCATCGAAAAAACAGAAAACCTGATCAATAAGCAAGCTTTCCTGAAATTTCATTTGATTGTCCTGCCAGTTTCCATTTTGCTTTGTTTTCTTTTTAATTCAGTTATAGTTTATCTGTTGATATTGTTTTTCTCAGTCAATTTGCTGCAAAGCCTGATAAAAAAAATGCGCATCACCAGTTTTTCACTTTCATATTCCATTTTATTTATCTCTCTTTTTTCTATTGTCACACTAATAGTTGTATATAAAACAATTGAACAACGCGAAATTCAGGTGCAAAAGCTGATGGCAGTAAATGTAAGTTCGGAGCAGGACCCGGTTGCCGAAATTTTCCTGACCAGGATGCAAAATCAGTTTAACACCGATTCTGTTATCCCCAAACTTCTGTCACCACCATACGAGGAATTAAAAAACTACCTTACCCGGACTTATTTCAACGGTTATTTCAGAAAATACGATATTCAATATACTCCATGTACCGGAACTGGCAATGTTGAGATTCAGCCTGATAATGTTTTAGAACCCTGTTTCCCCTACTTCGACAAAATGATTAAACAATCAGGTATAAAAATATCAGGAACCAAGAGTTTCTATTTTATGAACAATATGAATGGAAGAGTCTCATACATCGGGAATCTTCATTATCCGTTGGCCGACGATTCCAAAGGATTCTCGGTTTTTATTACACTGAATTCAAAAGCAATTTCTGAAGGAATCGGATTTCCTGAATTGCTTATGGATCAGTCACTAATTAAGCCATTCAGATACAAATATTTCTCCTACGCCAAATATTTCGACGAAGAATTGGTGAACAGATCGGGCAATTACAACTATAATTATTATTTGCAGTCGTACAACCTCAAAAAATTAAATTCAGAATTCGAACTCCGGAAATGGGATGGCTACGACCATATTATATATAAGGTCGATGAGGTAAACTCTATTATTGTCAGCAACCGATCTCTCAGGTTTGTTGATTACCTGATTTCGTTTCCATACATTTTTGTATTCTATTTTGTATTCGTTTTATCAATTGCAATGGTGGGCAACCGAAACTTCCGGAAGATGATCATCCCGCATGACTTGCGCTTTAAAATTCAGGTTGCCATCATTTCAGTCGTATTGATTTCCCTTCTTTTTGTAGCTGTCGGAACCATTTATTATAATATCAAGGAATACCAAAACAGGCATCAGATCGATCTTCAGGAAAAAATGAAGTCCATTTCCGAAGAAATTGATTACCGGCTAATCAATGTCAGTTCAATAACTCCTGACTTACAGCAATGGCTATATGAGGAATTGTACAAACTTTCCAATATTTTCAGGACCGATATTAATATTTACGATGTTAAGGGCGAACTAATCGCATCGTCCCGACCTGATATATTCCGTAAAGGTATTACTTCAGGAATGATGAATGCCGAGGCATTCTATGAATTGTCAGAAAAGTTTCAGCTTAACTATTTCCAACCGGAAAAAATCGGCAACCTCTCCTATCTATCTGCCTACGAACCTATTATGAATAATCGAGGCGATTATCTGGGATATCTGAATTTACCCTATTTTACCCGTGAAGATGAGCTAAAACAAGGCATATCTACTTTCATTGTAGCATTTATCAACCTGTATTTGCTGTTGTTTTTGGCAAGCGTGATAGTTGCGGTTATTTTGTCGAACAAAATCACCCTGCCATTGAGCCTTATCCGCGAAAAACTGAAAGGCATCCAATTGGGAAAAAAGAGCGAGCAGATAAATTATCAGGGCGAAGACGAAATTGGCGCATTGGTGGGTGAATATAACCGCAAAGTTGATGAGTTAGCCGAAAGCGCCGAGTTGCTGGCCAAATCAGAACGAGAATCAGCTTGGCGCGAAATGGCGAAACAAGTTGCCCATGAAATTAAAAATCCGCTCACTCCGATGAAACTGAACATACAGTATTTGCAGCGGGCCAAAACCGAAGGTAGGGAGCATTACGACGATTTCTTTGACCGTGTTACCCAAAACCTGATCGATCAAATTGATACCCTCTCGGGAATTGCCACCGAGTTTTCGAACTTTGCCCAATTGCCAAAAGCAAAAAATGAAGTTCTTGACTTGATTGAAGTATTGAGAAATGTTTGCGAATTATTTGAACCCAATCAGAACCTTCATTTTACCTTCGAGATGAATAATCTGAAGGAAGTTCGGATCTTTGCTGACAAAGAACAGCTTTCAAGAGCATTTCTAAACCTGATCAAAAACGGGATACAGTCGATACCGGCAGATCAGAAGGGTGAAATAAAAATAACAGTACAGAAGAATGAATCAGTTGCCCTTATTTCTATCAGTGACAACGGGTGCGGCATAAGCGATGAAGCTCTCGAACACCTGTTCGAGCCCAATTTTACAACTAAAACAAGTGGAATGGGGCTTGGCCTATCCATTGTCCAAAACATCATTCATAGTTTTGGCGGCAAAATATGGCATGAAACCTCTGCGTTGAGTGGCACTACTTTTTTTATTGAAATTCCCCGATATCAATCAACTTTAGTCAATGAAAAATAACCATTCAAAAAGACAATACTAAAAAAGGTGGCCTATAATGGTGTCGATGCAGCAATAACTTACAAATTTACTCCCAAACGCTTTTCGGGTGAAGTTGGTTTTTTGATAAGTAAGGACTCCACCAGAAGTGAAACCCTTACTAGAATATGTTATTTTACTTTCGAAAACCTTACCAAAACCGAAGCATGAGGATCGACTGCAACAGTAAATTTATCCGAGGTTGAGCCTTTGTCTTCTTTGATCCACAAGTCTTTTACCGAATAGTTCCCATTCACTCCAAGTTCGGCCAGAGTTACTGAAATATCGGATGTTTCGGCATCGTTGATGTTAAAGAAAGCGACGTATTTATCTTCAGATTCCGGTACATCAGCTGTCCACACAATCAGACCGTTTTCATCTTTCAATTGTTTGTTGTTGGCACTTTTTTGGTTTACAGCCAGTAAATCGTCGTTGGTTAACAGCGAAAGAGTAAATTCGTCGTTGCTGGGTAAGTCGCCACCAAACATCAGCGGAGAGCGAAATATTGCCCAAAGATTCATCAAGGTAAATTGTTCTGTCCTGGTAAAGCCGGTCATACGATCCTCTCCGCGTTCGCCACGTACCGAGATTCGTCCAAGCGGAAGCATATCGGCATCGGGCCAGTGACCTTCGCCAATGAAAGGCGCCCATTCGGCACATCGTTTAAACTGAGGTTTCAGTGCATCCCATTTGTCCCAGAAATCGTCGCAAATGCGCCACATATTGGCATGGTTCATCACATGGTCGGCTTTTTCGAGTGCTGTTGCGCCCGGAGAAGTGGAGAAAACCATCGGCCTGCCGGATTGGTCAATTGCTTTACGAATCAACTCAATTTCAGCCTGATGGTAGGGCCATGATAAGTCATCAATTTTCACAAAATCAACTCCCCACGAGGCATACAATTTGAAAATCGAATTGTAATAATCCTGGGCGCCTTCTTTCTTCGTATCAATGGTGTACATATCATGAAGCCATTTGCATTGTAATGAATCAGAATAAATATCAGTAGCTTTAAATTTGCTGCCCAAAACCGGGGTATTCTTTTTCACTGCTTCAACCGGAATTCCCCGCATCAGGTGAATACCGAATTTCAGTCCTTTGGCGTGAACGTAGCCGGCCAACGATTTAAATCCGTTGCCATCGGCTGCCGAAGGAAATTTCTTCACTGCCGGCATAAACCGACCGTATTCGTCCATCGTATAAATCGGATCGGTTTCGTTGTATCCACCAGCTTTGTCGTTTTCAACAAACCACCGGATATCGACTACAATGTATTCCCAACCATGCTGCTTAAGGTTTTCGGCCATGTAGTCAGCATTTGCCTTTATTTCAGTTTCGGTAACAGTTGGTCCGAAGCAATCCCAACTATTCCAACCCATTGGCGGAGTTTTGGCCAATTGCCAGAATGCTTTTTCCTGATTTTCGACAACTGTTTTTGCTTGTTTGCCTGCACATGAGGTCATTATCAATCCTGCAAGGCCGAATAAGAAGAGGTAGGTTTTGATTCTCATTTTCAGAAGTTAATTTAGGTTGATTAATTCACGCAATATTTAAAGTGTAAATATAACGTTTATTAAATATCCATTGAATTTCACATCATGAAAACAGGCTGAATATTTGGTTAAAAGGTTCTATTCCCAAATTACCGAACGCATAGAAATACTTCCCATTTGAAATCCGGTATTGAAAAATGTGGGCAGTTCATTTTCTGATTTCATGCCTAAAGTATAGAGCAAGGGCAAAAAATGATCATACGATGGATGTGCCATTTTTGCCAAAGAACCTAACTTAAGAAAATCTACTATGGAGGCATCATTTCCACTTTCAATCCATTTGGTAATCTGATTATCAAATTCTTCTGCCCAGTCAGGGATTTTCCCGTCAAACCGGAGTTGTCCCAAATTGTGTACAATATTTCCGCTACCCACCACCAATACTCCCTTTTCCCGAAGTTTTCCCAATTGTCTTGCCAATTCGAAATGAAATTCCGGAGGTTTTGAATAATCAATACTCAATTGTACCACAGGAATATCGGCCAACGGGAACATCGGTTTCAGTACCGACCAGGTTCCGTGATCGAGCCCCCAGTCAAGATCAGGTTTTATCAATTTTCCCTTATCCATCTGAAGGAGATCTTCGGCCAATTCCGGAGAACCGGGGGCTCCATATCGCTGTTGGTACAATTCTTTTGGAAAGCCGCCAAAATCGTGAATAGTGCGGGGGTTTTCCATCGCAGTTACATGCGTTCCCGAAGTAAGCCAATGTGCTGAAATACACAAGATGGCCTGCGGACAAGGCAACTGCCTGCCAAGCTCAACCCATTTTCGTCTGTAAACATTGTCTTCAATGGCATTCATCGGACTTCCATGACCGATAAAAAGCAAAGGCATTCGATCCGAAGGACTATCATGGTGGATGAGTTTATCAATTTGGTTCATAACATTTGTTTCCCCATTTTCTGATCAGGAATATCAAATCAATAGTTATTAAAACCTTACGAACAATTCATCTTTATGTCTTCTGACCTTTGCCGCATTGCTTAGATAATCCTTTGCTGCATCACGGTAGCCCAAAGTCAGAATGACCGTGCTATGTAAACCTTGCTCTTTTAATCCAAGTACGGTATCAAGCGCATCCGGATCAAAACCTTCCATCGGGGTTGCATCAACCTGCTCTTCTGCAGCTGCAACCAAGCCGGTTCCCAGAGCAATATATGCCTGACGTGAATTCCAGTTCAATAATTGTTCAGGAGTTTTCCCTGAAACAGCACCATTGATCATGTTGCGCATTCCGGCAAGCGAGGCAACAGAAATATCGCGAAGTGAGGCAATGTGATTGATGTATTTATCAATACTTGCATCATTGATATTATTCCATGCTGCAAAAATCAATACATGTGAACCTTCGGTAATTTGCGGTTGATTGTAAATTGCCGGAGCTATTTTAGCTCTCATTTCCGGATCTTCGACTACCAATACAGTAAAAGGTTGCAATCCGATGGAAGTCGGAGCCAGCTGAATCGCTTCCAGAATGTTTTCCAATTTTTCTGCCGGAACTTTTTGTCCGCTCATGTGCTTGGTGGCATAACGCCATTTCAAATTTGTTAATGTGCTCATTTTCTATTTGTTTAATTACTTGTTAACTTATTTTTTAATTTCTGTTTGGATAATTCTTTTTCAATAGTTACTTTTAGTGCCTCAATAGTACAAAGTAACTTTTGAACAAACAATAGCGCATTAAATTAATACCAGGGAACATGGAAGTAACCAATGCAGATATTCAGATGATTGACCTTCAGAAAAAAATAGCATTTTTTTTTCAGGAAGGGAAAGAACACCACGGTTTTTGTCCGGTTCGCGATATTTTGGACCGGTTCGGCGATAAATGGTCGTTGCTGGCCATCCTGAATTTAGGTTATTCGGGCAGAACGCGATTTAACGAATTGAAAAGCAAAATTGACGGAATTTCACAGCGAATGCTGACTGTAACTTTGAGATCGCTCGAACGCGATGGTTTGATTACCAGACAAATTTATGCGGAAGTTCCACCCCGTGTGGAATACGAACTGACCTTGCTTGGCAGGAGCTTACTTCAGCAAATCTGGGAACTGGCGCAATGGGCGCAAGGGAGTATGGATGAAATTGTTCACGCACGTAGGGAATACGACCTTAAAATACAATAATTGAAATTTAAGGCAGATGAAGAATTTTCTTGCTGGTTGGGAGTTTTTTTTGTTATCTTTGCCCACCCAATTTGGGAAATATTAAAAAGTATTGGTTCCTTGGCCGAGTGGCTAGGCAGCGGTCTGCAAAACCGCGTACGGCGGTTCGAATCCGCCAGGAACCTCGTTAAATTACCTTAAACCCTCTGATAATCAATAGATTACTGAGGGTTTGTTTTTTTTGGTTGTGTATATTATAAACCCGACTTGGTATAGTCTCACACACAATAAAAATGGCGAACGTTTTCACGCCCGCCATTTCAGTTATTTTTAATTCAAACAATTATGCCGGCATATCAGGAAGGCTCCATGGTTTGCGGTAAGTATGTTTGATCAGTTCAGCAGCAAATTCAGTAGCGGGAACAGGATCAGTCCAGGTTTTATTGAATGTCGGGTGTCCGTCATGAATTTTGAACCCGTCTTCAATAACGATCTTGATTTTTTCGTCAGCAGTCAGGTTGGTAAATTTCATGTTTGGTCCATCCCACAATAATTCTTTGTTCAATGTTTGGAGACGGACTGCAAGAACGCCCATAACAACCATCTCGTTGAATGGACCTGCTTCGCTGAAATCGGATGCAGTTTTCACACGATTTTCAGGTGATTCTTTTGCTGCACGAACCCAATCCATTTCGTGTGAAGTTGTAATACGACGTCTGAATTTTGGAGCTTCTGGTTTTTCTGCTTTACCATCCGGACGTAAAATCCATGGATTTACTCCGTAGCAACCACAAACCAGTATTCCTTTGGTACCATGAAAAAATACACCTCCACCGGCATCGTTAGGATCTTTTCCTACTGGCCAGGCATTTGGAAGCATCGGTTTAATTCCGCCGTCAAACCAGGAAACTTCAACTTGTGGAAGCTGAGCTCCTTTTTTAGCACCCTTCCATGCACGTTTTGGAACCCGTGCCGGGAAAGTTAATTTAACTGACTGAGCTGTTGGAGCGCAATCCTGAAGCAATAAGGTTGAATTGCCTTGTGCTTTGGATGGATAACCCAATTCGAGACCCATGAATACCGGGTGAAGAATATGGCAAGCCATGTCGCCCAATGCACCTGTACCGTAAGCCCACCAACCACGCCAGTTCCATGGATGGTAAACTTCGTTGAATGGACGCATTTGTGCCGGGCCGGTAAATAAATCCCAATTCAATGTTTCAGGTACCCATTGACCTTGTTTTGGTGTATTTAAACCTTGTGGCCAGATTGGACGATCGGTAAAAGCTTCCACCTTGGTGACTTCTCCAATTTCGCCATTGGCAAGCCATTCGCAGGTAAGGCTTACACCTTCCTGTGAAGAACCCTGATTCCCCATTTGGGTAGCTACTTTCTGTTTTTCAGCAAGTTTGGTAAGCAAACGTGACTCATAAACAGTATGAGTCAAAGGTTTTTGCACATAGGCATGTTTGCCCATGGCCATGGCAGTCGATGCAATAATTGCGTGAGTGTGGTCAGCAGTTGCCACCACAACTCCATCAATTGATTTGCCCAATTCGTCGTACATCTTTCTCCAGTCCCAGTACCTTTTGGCATTCGGGAAAGCTTTGAAAGTACCATCAGCATATTTCCAGTCAACGTCGCAAAGTCCCACGATGTTTTCGGAAGTCAGGTTTTTCAGGTTAGCGGCACCCATACCACCAATTCCAATACCGGCAATATTTAATTTGTCACTTGGGGCTTTGTACCCCATCCCCGAAACAACCTTGCTCGGCAGAATGGTAATTGCAGCCGCAGCAGTTGCGGTAGTTGCAAGAAATGATCTTCTACTTGACTTGTTTTCCATTGGTTAATAATTTAATTACGATTTAGGTATTTATAATTTTTGTGCGTTTGATCAAAAACCAGCTAAAGGTAAAATTATCTTCCCGAATCACAAAGCCAGAGTGTTCTATCTTTTTGATTAATTAATTTTCATACTCTCCGCTTTATATAAGTGTTTCTGAGAAGCTTCATCCTAAATTCAAGTAAATGAATTTCTTCGGATAGTTTTTGTCTATTCAGGATTGAAAAATTCAATTTGATACGCAAACAAAGAGGGAGTATATTTGTCTATTATTTTCAAAGAATTTTAATTTAATACTTATATCATGAAAACTATCGGAGAAAAATTCCCGGAATACAGCAAAGAAGCAGTAGTTTCTCTCGAACCGGGCAAAGAGTTTAAAACAATTACCAATGTTGATATTGCTGGCAAATGGACTGTATTTTTTTGGTGGCCCCTCGATTTTACTTTTGTATGCCCCACCGAAATTGTTTCGTTTAACGAGCATTTCGAAGATTTTGCAAAACGCAACGCGAATGTTGTAGGCGCTTCCATCGATTCACAGTTTGTACATCTTGCGTGGCGCAACAACCATCCCGGACTTAAAGGATTGAAATTCCCAATGCTGGCCGATACCAGCAAATCACTTTCAGAAGCCCTTGGGATTTTGGAACCTGTAAACAAAATTGCCTATCGTGCAACTTTTATTATTGATCCTGAAGGAACAATTCAGCATGTTTCAGTTAACGGACTGAATGTTGGTCGTAATGTAAAAGAAATCATCCGTATTCTAGATGCCCTCCAAACAGGAGAATTAACTCCTTGCGATTGGAATCCGGGTGATCCAACATTGTAATTTTTAAGATATCTTCATCATTTGAAAAGGCTGTCCGAAATGGCAGCCTTTTTCATTACCTTCACTTTTTGTCTCTTCTTTTAGTCATGAAAAATAGTTTCCATTCTTTTAAAAATCCTGTATAATCTGTCAGATGAACTAATTCCGTTTCTAATCGTTTCATCTAAAAAATTAAACTTATGGAAAAAAAGATGGGTAATCCTGCAGTTGTAGGCCTGGCAGGTTTTGGTTTAACTACTCTTTTATTGCAGTTTCATAATATCGGAATAATGGGTCTTGGGCCTGTTGTTTCAATGGGATTTATTTTTGGTGGTCTGGCCCAAATGATAGCCGGATTTCAGGAACAGAAAATGGGAAATAACTTTGGCTTTAGTGCCTTTGTAGCTTATGGAAGTTTCTGGATTGGCCTGGGAATCATCTGGATTTTGAACTCCTTCAAAATTTATGAATCAAGTACAACTGATGTTGGTTTTTATCTTGTAGCTTGGACACTTTATACAGCCATCATGTTTGTTGCTTCTTTATGGATTCACAAGGCAATGGTTGTGACCTTTGTAACACTTTTACTTGGTTTCGTACTTCTCGATATTGGCCATTTCGTTGATCCTGTGTGGAACAAAGTGGCTGGTTACGAACTTATTGTCTGTGCCCTTTCGGCGTGGTATATGATGGCAGCAATTATTATCAACGATGTTGCAGGCAAAACGGTATTGCCGTTTGGAACTGCATATATCAAATAAGATTTAACTTTCAGAATTAATTAACAAATTGGCCGTTTGCAAATTTTTTTAGGATAAAAATTGAAAGAATCTGCTTTATCTCTAACGATAAATGATACCAAAGTGAATTATAATTTAATTCAAAGGCTTTTACATTAGAATGCTTTTGGATAGAAATGTTAGGTCAAGGAACGAGCGATGATTGGACTATTACATTTCTCCAATCGATATTATACATCAGGCAAATATTAAATATAAAAAAGCGAAATCCGGGAACCTGGATTTCGCTTTTTATGTAATTTATCAGAGTTTTACTAAAATGACCCTTCATCCATCGATGGGGAAGCCTGTTCCGTTGGAACTTTTTTGTCCATTTTGTAGTTGTTGATTTTGTAGCTCAATGTCAACATCAATACACGTGGTTCACGGGTCATCCTGAATGTCGATTTGAAATTTTCGCCATAGGATGTTCCCTCGAACTTAGCGGTTCCCAATAGATCACGAACACTTAAAGTTGCAGACAATTTCTTTTTCATGAAATCCTGACGGTAAGCCAGATTCGTAAATATCATTGATTTCTGGTCTCCCTGGGCCGAAACTGATGGTCCGCGGTAGAATCCGGTGAGTTGTAACCTACTGTCAGGAGTGAATTTCACAGTTGCATTCAGTCGTCCGGAGTAATTGGTACTTTGTTTGTCAATCGATTTGCCATCCAATTCGCCCTTTAGTTTGTAATTATAGATAGTGAAACTGGCATTAAGCAACAACCACTTGGTGGCATTGATATTTCCCATGATCTCAGCACCGCTTGAATAATCGCGATTCAGGTTTTGTGTTGACATGTAACTGATGCCATCTGTCACAGTAGTTGAACGTGTCATTAAATCGTTGGTAGTGCGGTAAAAAGTTTCGAAAGAAATGAACGAATCACCAAATTTGCGCATGTAGCTGAATTCATACGAATCTGTGTATTCAGGTTTAAGTTCCGGGTTTCCGATTCGTATGGTGTATTGGTTCATATAGTTCGGGAAAGGATCTAAATCGCGGCCATCCGGGCGGTTGATTCGTCGGGAATAACTGGTCATAAACTGGCTTTTATCGGCCAATTCATAAGAGAAATGAGCTGAAGGGAAAACATCTAACCGATTAAGGGTATATGGCTTGTCAGCCTTCGAATGATCGATGGAACGTTTGTTGTATTCACCTCTCAGACCCAGCATAAACTGAATGCCTTTTAAATTTCCGGTATAAGTTGAATAAATACTGTGGATATCCTCCTTAAAATACATGTCGCTGGTGTACTTTGGGTCGTTTACGCCAAAGTTTGAAAAACTAAAGATTTCATTTTCATTTTCCATCCGGCTTTGAAGACCGGCTTCAAATTTAGCGCCTTCTTTGAGAGGTAATGTATAATCCAACTTCATCCGGTAATCATTTGAAGTACTGTTTTCGTCAGTAATTACCTGCGACAATGCTTCATTGGTTCGCTGGTAGTTAGCATCCGACACAATTTCATTGATGGTTCCATGCGAAAAACCTGGTCTGTTACGGTAATCGAAAGAACCTTCCAGCTTATGCAA
Source organism: Bacteroidales bacterium (assembly GCA_038248385.1). GTDB lineage: Bacteria > Bacteroidota > Bacteroidia > Bacteroidales > Prolixibacteraceae > Aquipluma. The sequence goes on along the minus strand of JBBRXN010000013.1, from coordinate 7,976 downwards.
ACCTGCTTCATCGAATTTGGTCAGGAAGCTCGCATTGGCAGTTACATAGTTGCCGGTTCGTGTTGCTATGTTATCCTGAACTGAATAAACATCAATATTGGCTGGAAACTGATATTTATGTAAATTACCGCCACCTATTTCGGAAAAATCGTAACTTCCCAATTCAGAAGAAACAGTGATGGATGTTTTGTCCGTCAGATAATAATCGAATCCGCCTTTTAATTGTTTTCCGGCGTGGGTATGGTCTCTGCGCCCGTCAGTAGTCAGGAAGGTTGTGGTATCATTTTGGTATGTTTCCCGATTCGAATGCATCGTTCCTGAATTTGTTTCATCATTCCAGTTGCCACCAAAGAAAAGATTGTATTTCTTTGTTTTGTAATTCAACATCAGATCGGTTCCGTATTTATTCCCTGTTCCCAGGTTCACATTAATGATCCCGTTAATTCCTGAAAGGACATTTTTTTTCATCACCACATTAATAATACCGGCCATGCCATCAGGATCATATTTTACCGACGGATTCGTGATGATTTCGATGTTCTGTATGGCCGACGAGGGAATTTGTTTCAGGGCATCGCTACCACTCAAAACACTTGGCCGGCCATCAATATATACAGTGAAACTTGTCGAACCACGAAGGCTGACGTTTCCATCGATATCAACTTCAACTGAAGGAGTATTTTCGAGTACAGTAACAGCACTACCTCCGGCAGCATTGATGTCATTGGTTACATTAATCACTTTTTTGTCAATTTTGTACTCAATTCGGTTTCTTTCAGCAATAACATCCACAGCACCAACTTGCTGTCTGGATACTGACAGTTCGATGGTTCCAACATCCACAGTTGTTGAATTGGGGATGATTTTCACATCACTGATCTTGGTTTTTTCAAATCCGATAAAATTGGCTTCAACATAATATGCGCCAAATGGCAAGTCAACGATTTCGAATAATCCAGCTTCGTTGGCAATTCCTCCTGTAATCAGTTTAGAGTCCTTTTTACTATAAATTGCAACATTTGCATATTCCATAGGGACTTTTGTCTCCGCATCAATAATTTTTCCATTAATTTTTCCATTTTTTGCAATTGCTCCCATTTCTGCACCCCTTGCCTGAACAGGTACCTGAGCCAATGTTGCCGCTGTTGCTGAAAGGATAAAAAACAGCAAAATCAATAAATTCTTCATCTTCAATATATATTTATAGTTTTCAATTTGTTTCCTTGTTTTCAAAATTCAATACCTTTCAGACAAGGCAAAATTCAGAAAGTTTAATGCTGCCCGGCAAACAGTTGTTAATGTTTGTAAACAATGGCGTAAACTAATAGTATTGAAATGGCACGGGTTACAGGATATTTACAGAGTTGAATATTAAAAACAAATTGAGTTCATCAATATGATCAGGATCATTTGACGAATTGCTTTCACTTTAAAATTGCTGGTTCATTTCCGTCCGGGAGAAGTTCAATGCACCGAAAAATCAATTATACTTCGGCTGGGCATAGCCAGAGTTCCTATTTGTTGTTAAGTGTTTATATAATAGCAACATATATCTTTATTGCATCTCAAGCTATGCCTGCTCAGTATATAACGCGGACGTTGGATTTGCATCTTTTTTTATCTGCAAATATTCCGCCCCGACTACTCAGGGCTAAAAACCAGGGATAAAGTAGGCAGGCAATTTTCAGGCGCAGAGCACCGATCCGCCTGCGATCCGCCTGAGCTCACGCCGAAGTCTGCGGATTACAGAACAATTATCCTGAAGGAACAATCGACTGTGAAGTGATGGCGAAAAAAGCAGGCGCCTTGTTTCAGACGGAATGGAAATGGGTTACAAAAAAAAGAAATTACAATACCCACACCAAACGTTATTGAACCAAAAATGTAGTATATCCGCCAATTCGTGAAGCCAAAAAAATGGTGATTATTTCCTTTTCTGATCTTCCAGCCGATATTCTTTTTTTTCTTTCTGGTCGTTCTTCATATCCTTTACATCGTCAATCAGAGGCGATTCTTTCACCGCTTCCCAATCGAATTTTTCATCCAGTGGCGTTAACGCTTTTTTGGGATCGAAAATGCGTGCATCAACCGGAACTGCATTGTATGGAGTAAAATCTGGAGTCGCTTTAAAGAAATCGGCAAAATCATTTGATGCTGCGTCGTATTGATTCAAGTATGGCATTCCCAATACATTCCAGAAAGTTTTGAATATACTTCCAAAGCTGTAATGGATTTTTGAAACATAGTTTCGTTTGGCGTAGGGAGAAATGACCATCAGCACGCTGCGGTGCGCATCAACATGATCTACTCCGTTTTGAGCATCATCTTCAGTAATTACGATGGCCATATTTTTCCAGAAAGGTGTGTGCGATAAATATTCAACAATTCGTCCCACCGCCAGGTCATTATCGGCCATATAGCTTTCCCTGAATGGATAACCGGCTTCCGGACGTTCATCTGCTCCATGATCATTCGGAATGATAACAGTAATCATGGAGGGCATTTCAGTATCGGTTTTAATCCATTTTTCATCGAATTCTTTGATGAACTGATGAATGCGGAATTGATCGGGAATGGCCGTATTGTATGTTGGATACATTTTGGAAGTTCGGCTGAACATTGGCAATGGAACCGGAAAATTCACATAGTGTTTCACCCCGGTTAATTTGAATGATTCATCGTAAAAAGATGGTTCGAACATGACTCCAAAGCCGAAATTATAGAATTCAACTTTGTTCCTTTCCAGATGGTCCCACATCGATCCGGCTTCGTTGTAATCTTCAGGATAAATGGCTCCGGCCGATCCGTTCATCGCAAGACTACCCGGCGCTTTCGACTTTGGATTGTATGACCTGTTTCCGCCATAGCTTGCCGGAACAGTTGATTCGACCCACTCGTTTGGATAGGTATTCACCAACCACCGGTGTCCGTCGGCCGAAACATCCGAATCGACATAAAAATTATCTGACATGGCAAATTCTGTCACAAGTTTCAGATGATTGGGCATTACTGTTGCATTTTCCACCTTCAACGATTTATTTCGGTTGGTAAATGTGGCACTGTTCCCATAACGCGCAATCGTTTGATCACCGTTCCCATTTGCCATTTGCCCGAAAATTTCATCGTACGTGCGGTTTTCCTTCGAAATAAAAACCAGGTATTTAATCGGAGATTCCTTCTCGCCACCAAAAACGGGGATAGGATTATTTTCTCTTCGTTTCACAACTTCGCTGTAATCTTCAATCCGATAATTGTTACGGATGACCTTTTTTGTCAAGGCTTCCAGTTTTCTGTCCGTAGGAATATTCATCACCGAAACAGTTCCTTTCATCAAATTACCGATGTAACTGCCCTCTTTTCCTTCCTGAAATGTATGACCGCCATTGGGGCCGCTGCCAAAACCTTTGGCATTGCTCACCACCAATGTTTTCCCATCCGGAGTTACTTCAATCTTGGAAGGGAACCAGCCCGCCGGAATATGACCGATTACTTTCAACGTTGAAATATCGATCACTCCGATAGCATTTACGCCTGCTTCAGCAACAAATAGCCTTTTCTGATCAGGCGAAACAGCCAGACCAAAAGGAATTACACCACGGAACTGTTTGACTGCCGGATCAAGTTTGAGCGAAATTTCAGCAGCAATCGTATCGTGAACAATGTCGATGACCGAAATATTGTCGTTGGTTCCGTTGCTCACAAAAACATACTGATCCGTCGCTGCCAGCGAATTGGGGCTGGAACCTCCCACGGAAGGAATACCTTCGATGGTTTCGCCCACCAGAACACCGGTTTTTATTTTTGCCAGGATTTCGGGAATTGCCGGATTTTTTACTGAAAACGACCACACCGAAAACGATTCGGGCACATTTGGATCGCCCAATCCCGGAACATTCAGCGAATTTATCCGGGTTCCCTTTTCCATTTCTTTAGAACCAAAGCCAAATGCGGGAAAATCGAGTGCCTTTTTGTAATCCTTTTTTTCTTCAATGTTACCAATTTTGCTGTATTCGAACATGCCCACATTGGCAACATACACTTTTTGACCATCGCGCGAAAGGATTACGCCAAACGGGTATCTTCCGGTTTTTGCACTAGCGATGATCTTCTTTAGTTGTGTATCAACCACAATCAGGCGAAACAACATCTGATCGACAGCATACAGATAACGACCATCCTTGCTCAGTTTCATGTCGCCGATGTAACCATCAGGAGTTGGATTTCCATTTTCAGAAACCGAACAGTCAACCGAATCCAGTTTGGCTCCTGAATCAACCGAGAACAGGTAAATTTTATTCTCCTGGCCTCCTGCCACATATACTGTTTTATTATCACGAGAAACTGCCAGACCCATAAAAACCGATGCAAGCACCCCTTCGTCGGTACCTGGACCGGGAGGAACCTGTAAAACTGTCGGATGGCCCGATCTAAGGTTTTTAATGATTGAGATGGAAATGGGCGAAGTGCCCGAATTGGCCGTTACAGCCACACAACCATCAGCGCTCAGTGTTAATCCGAACGGATGGGGCGCCACTTCAACCGATTTTCCGAAAGGAGTTAAAAAGCGTCCATTGGGAATAATTGTTTTTCCTGATTTATTAATCCGGGTGTATAAACTTCCGGAGGGAGAAGAAACAACTTTAAGTTTTGGCGATACCTGTTGAGCAGATGAATAACTCAAAATCAAACAGAACAAAAACACAAAACAATTTTTGAGGCACATAACATTACTTTTAAAAAGTTGTGAAGTTAAAGCTTTATTCATCTTCAAAAAATACTAAACGATCACTATTTGATTACGTTTTAATGTAACAAACCGGATTTTATTAACTAAAAATTGTTAAACATACAGCAACTACCTTTTAAGGTTCATAAAAAGACGTATTTTCGTATCATATTCACAAAAACCGTAACCGTGCATCAGAATCTGGTATTAATTCCAACATACAACGAAAAAGAGAACGTTGAGCAAATGATCCGAAAGGTTTTTTCGTTGAAAACACCTTTTGAAATCCTGATCATTGACGACAATTCGCCCGATGGAACTGCTGCAATTGTTGAAAGACTTATTCCTGAATTTCGGGATAAACTTCATATTCTGAAACGTGCAGGGAAACAGGGGCTTGGAAAAGCGTATCTGGCCGGATTTCATTGGGCATTGGAACGTCCGTACGATTATATTTTCGAAATGGACTGTGATTTTTCACACAATCCGAAGGATCTGGAAAAATTATATGCTGCCTGTACAATTCAACAGGCCAGCCTGGCCATCGGATCGCGTTATATTACGGGGATCAATGTGATCAACTGGCCGCTTGGTAGGGTAATTATGTCGTATTTGGCTTCAGTTTATGTGCGGACCATTACCAGAATGAAAATCATGGATACCACCGCCGGTTTTAAATGCTACCACCGGAAGGTATTGGAAACCATCGATTTCGACAATATCCGTTTGAAGGGTTATGGCTTCCAGATTGAAATGAAGTTTAAAACATGGAAACACGGATTCAAAATAGTGGAAGTGCCTATTATTTTTACCGACCGAAAATTAGGAACTTCTAAAATGAGCGGAGGTATTTTCAACGAAGCGCTTTGGGGCGTCCTGAAAATGAAGATCAGAAGCTGGTTTATCCGTTATGAAAAAGTGATGGAATAAAAACATTAAATATGAAGACACTTATCAAAAATGCCCGGATCATCAACGAAGGCCGGATTTTCAACGGCGCTGTCTTGATTAAAGGAGAATTCATTGTGAAAGTGATTGAAGGCGAAATCATTCCTGCAGAGTTCCCCCATGGAGTAACAATTATTGATGCCCATGGCCAATACCTGATTCCGGGTGCCATCGACGATCAGGTTCATTTTAGGGAACCCGGAATGACCCACAAAGGCGAAATTGCCACCGAATCGCGGGCTGCCGTTGCCGGTGGTGTCACTTCATTTATGGAAATGCCCAATACCAATCCCCAGGCGGTGACGCAGGAAATACTGGAGGAAAAGTACTTGCGTGCTGCTGAGGTTTCGGCAGCCAATTATTCGTTTTACATGGGCGCCACCAACGACAATCTGGAGGAGGTACTAAAAACGAACGGCTCCGACGTCTGCGGTATTAAAATATTCATGGGTTCGTCAACCGGAAATATGTTGGTTGACAACGAAGAGGTACTTTCAGAAATTTTTAGAAATACTAAATTGCTGGTTGCCACCCATTGCGAAGATGAACCCACCATTATCAGAAACACGGCTATTTACCGCGAAAAATACGGCGAATATGTTCCGCTCTCCGCTCATCCTAAAATACGAAGCGCCGAAGCCTGTTTCAAGTCGTCGGCAAAGGCGGTTGAACTGGCCACAAAATTCGGCACACGGCTGCATGTTTTGCATCTCTCCACAGCCGACGAGATGAAGCTTTTCTCTCCAGGACCGGTTGCCCAAAAGCACATTACCGCCGAAGTTTGTGTGCATCATTTGTGGTTCGACGAGAACGATTATATTGAATATGGAAACTTTATCAAATGGAATCCGGCTATCAAATCGGCTGCCGACAAAGCTGCACTTTGGGAAGCATTGCTGGCCGATAAAATTGATGTGGTAGCCACCGATCATGCCCCGCATACCCTTCAGGAAAAAGAACATTCGTATTTTAAAGCTCCGTCGGGCGGTCCGCTGGTGCAACATTCGCTGACAGCTATGCTCGAAATGAGCAAAAAAGGATTGATTCCAATTGAAAGAGTGATCGAAAAAATGTGCCATGCCCCGGCCGATTTATTCCGGATCGACCGTCGTGGATACATTCGCGAAGGATATTATGCCGATCTGGTGCTAATTAATCCGAATCAATCGTGGGTGGTTTCTCCTGAAAACATTCTGTACAAATGCGGCTGGTCGCCTTTCGATGGGATGGAATTCTCCCATCAGGTAACGGCTACATTTGTCAATGGCTACCTGGTTTATGCTATTGGTGATGTCGTTTCGCCCATTCCGGGGAAAAGGTTGAAGTTTAACAGATAATATAAATCAAAAGAGGCTTCGTTTACCGAAGCCTCTTTTTTATTTTTTAAAATTGCTCACAAATCGAGCGAAATATATCTTATTCCACTACAATCAAAAGGTATTTCGATGCTTTCCAGAATTCAACCGGCTGATCGATAACCAAACTTTCAACAGCTTTTTCTCCGGTCAGGTGATAAGAGCCGGCAGGATGGAAAGTTACGACAACTGCTTTTTTGACATTTAAAGCCAATTGATTAAACTCACGGATGTCAGTTTTCATAAAATAGTCGCGGTTAAAATCCTTCTTCATTTTGATGGTTTTGCCCAGGCCCAAAAATCCGCCTTCTTTTTCAATTACGTTCTTTTCGGTCAATTCTTTCTTTGTTCCGAAAGCATAGTAAACTGTATTAATTGCGTTGGTCTGCTCGGTGATAGCCTGATTTTTTTCATTGATAGTTTGCTCACTTTCAGCTGTAATAGTCTGAATTTTTTCATTCAGCCCGGCAACATCAATATGAAGATTTTCAAGCTCTTTGGTCAAAGAAGCAATTTCGACGTTTTTATCTTCCATTTGTTTGTTCAGCAGGGCAATCATTTTTTCAAATTCGGCAATCTTTAGGTTCGAGGTCCGAAGTTTACCCTGAAGCGATTTCGTCAGTTCTTTGTTTTTTTGCAACAATTCATTGATTTGTGCAATTTCAGCAATAATCCGTTTTTTGGCGTCAGCTTTCATTTCTGAGCCAGAATTAGTCTGAACGGATACAATTTTTTCGATAGTTTTAATCGAATCAAGATTAGACTGGATTTCGTTCATTGACGACATGAACTCCAGAATGGAAGCATCTTTTTGTACATCCAACTGTGCAAGACTGTCTTGTGTGGCCTGCATGCGGGCAATTTCCTTTTTGTGCTGTCCACAAGAGGTAAGCACAACTACTGATAAAATAAATAATAACTTTTTCATCCTATTATAATTTGTTTTT
>JBBRXN010000012.1:0-70600 GCA_038248385.1 Bacteroidales bacterium | reverse complement strand
AGTGTTTTTGATATGTATGGAAAGTTAATCACGAAGGAATCAAAAAATGGCCCGACGTTTACACTGTCGTTTGCAAAATTTACTTCAGGGACTTATTTTGTTTTGGCTAAAGATGGAACAACACAATTTACAGGCCAACTGGTGGTTAATCATTAAATCGACAAAACAGGAGATTATAAAAAAAAAGAGTCATACCATTCGAAAAGAAGGCGATCATTTGAGGATGATCGCCTTCTTTATTTTAAAAAAATACTCAAAACTTTGGTTGGATTATATTTTGGCATATTCAATGCTTTGCCCGCCAGCCTTGATCTGATTAATTACTTTATCATAAACCCTTGCTAAAGGCAAAACAATAGCACAAAAGTGTCATTTTTGAATCACAGATTTTGCCGATTACCTGAACAATAACAATAGATTGTTGTTGGTGAATAATTACTTGTTTTCTTTATTTAATATTTACAGGTATGATCAAAGACAAACACTTCAGCAATTATCATGAAGGAATCATTTCCTCGGTAAAAAATGAACTCGAGAAGTTTGAACTACGAATTGATAAAGGTCGGTTTCATCCGGAGGATAAGGTCATTTTTGATCAGCAAGTGTTTCAGGATATAACCCGCTTTCTGTTTCAAATTTCGCCCGAAGAAATAGAACGTTACCGGTTTGCCTATACTCACCGGTATTTCCGGAGCGATGGCTCCGTCTCACATTACCTTCAGAAAGGAACATTCCTTACACCCAATGACAATGGTATTCCGACTTTGAGCCTTCAGATATTTTCAGATATCGGGGATTTCAAAACTGATGATTCCATGACTTTGATTATTTCATACTTGTCTGATGATTCGGGATATGTGAAAGTTTTCTCAAAGTCTTATTCACATGCTGAAGACAATAAATTGTCGTCAAGAGAAAAGGAAATAGTGAGACTTTGCACTCAGGGTTTGAGCAGTAATGCCATAGCTGAAAGACTCTGTTTGAGTATTCATACTGTAAAAAATCACAAGCGCAACATTATGGAAAAGACTTCCACCCGTAAGATGGCTGAATTGATCAATGTGGCGCTGAGGAATGGTTGGTTATAACTTGGCATGCACCCAATTTTGATGTCAATTCATTAACTGTCAGAAATTCATTAGGTTAATATGAATTTTAAAATTTACTTTTCGCGTCTTCTGTATAAAAAGGACGGCATATACCACAATAACAGCAAGAGCACGAATTCAGATACCGCCCATACCCCAGCCCGTGAAATAATCGTAAATCAGTTTAGTTTTTATTTTATTATAATTTGTTTTAACTTTATACGTATAGAAGAGAATGTTCGGTAATTAACAATTAAAAATAATTATTATGGGACTAAGAGATCTATTTAAAAGCCTGGCTGGTTCCCCAACTGAACTGCCTTACCTCCTGCATATTCCCGATTACAATACCGATGATCCTGCTGGGTTAGCCGGTGAGTTTGAGCCTCAGCAACATTATTTTACAGTGAGGGTCAACGAAATGTTCCTTTCTCAAAATCGTAAATGGTTCAGGGAAATCGAGCCGATGGTCGTTTGCCTGACCAGCTACATTTATGGCGAACAGGAAATTGATAATCCTTTTATAGTTGGCCGAAACCTGATTGAAACCAAAATGCAGAACATACCTGAAGGTATGGTATTTCAGGACACACGTGTAGCTGGTATCCATCCGTTTTCAGGAGGCAGGTTAATCGTAAGTATTATGTTGTGCCAATCTGTGACAAAGGATTACCTTGCCGATTCACTGGAATTCATTGAGAAAATTTCAGGCGTATTCAATGAAAATATCACCTCGTTGATCGGGAATTATACGAAGATTGCAAATGTAGTGATTGGTGGCCTCGATAAATTATTCGACTCTGAAGCTGTAAAACCGTTGTTTGGCTTCAGTAAACAGTTTGATCAGGATGCCAACGATCATTTTTCACCTGGTTATTTTGTGATGCTCGACAAATCAAAAATCAAATGGGACTCCTCCAATTTTTTTGTAAAAGAGAACCGGCTATATTACGGCGATAACATTACCTCCGCAAAAGAATTCAGACAAGACGAATATGTATTGTTCAGCATTACCCGTTCCGGCGAAAGGAGTGATATTAGGTTACTGCCGGTATATCAATCCTACAAAAAAATACTTGATGTGCTTAAGGTTGCTGAGGTAACTCAGGAAACGAAAGATAAAGTGAAGGGTATGTTGCGGGTGCTGAATATAGAAATGCAGCAAAGTCCCGATCTCACCGAACCTCAGGCAAAAGTTCTGATTCAGAAATATATTGATGATGTCGGTAGAATGATCGAACCTAAATTTAACTGGGGTACGTCACCTGAAATTAAGCACGATTTCTGGAATGATATGGATACGAAAATTTTGGCAATATAGACTAAACATTAGGGAGATGGAAAATTACATCAATATGAAAATTAATATTGAACAAGGAGGTATCAATATCACAATTGGTGAAATTCGTGCGCCTCGTTCACTTTTCGAGATTGACGATGACGACACCAACGCCAATAATATCAGGGTTGAACTTGGAATTGCCAAGGTTTTCCACAAGGTGCTTAATTTAATCAAGATCGAACGTGAACTATTTCAGAAAGAAGATTTTGAGTTGTTGGGTGAGATGCTATCAAGGATATTGTTTGGCCGAAACAATAATAGCGATGATGGCAGGTTTTTTCCTTTGAGAACTGTCGAGGATTCTCTTGATTTAAAAAATAACAAGAGTAATACAGTCTGCAGGGTATTCCTTGAGTTTGATCAAAAATCAGGGGTAGCCATGTTGCCATGGGAATACATCCTTTACAAAACCCGTAACCCGGATGTGGCTAAATCTATTTATTTGTCGGCCAACCTTAAGAGCCGTTTTCACCTGATTCGCAGGGTAAAAGAGAATAGTTATGAACGTCTGTTTTCAGACAAATTATTCATTATTGTGCTGGTTAATGTTGACGGAAATGGTGACGTGGTTCCCAAGATTGACTCCAGAAATCTGGAACTGAATAAAATAAAGAATACCTTTAAAAATTTGCAGGATAAGTTCCCTGACTCATTGGTAGTTAAATACATTGAGTCAATATCGTTTAATAAAATTAAACAAGAAGTTGAGAAAATATACAGTAATTGGCAAGTTGAATATCAGCAAACCCCAAGTTATGTAATCCACTATATTGGCCATTCAATGTTGGATGAACAGATTGGAAAATTGGTTTTGCTATCAGCTGAAACAGGAAGACCTGATTGGGTGAAGGATAGAAACTTTGCAGCCATTTTCAGTGAGGAGGTGTTAAATGTTGAGCAACCCTGTATGGTTTGTTTTCAGTCATGTGACAGCGCAAAAATCGGTAATTTCAACGGTATCTTGCGTGGTGTGGCCTACGAGTTTACGAAAATTAATATCCCGGCTGTAATAGGTATGCAAAATGAAATAAATACTGATTATTCATGTGCCTTTTTCGACCGGTTCTACGAAAATGTATTAAATGCCAAAGATGTTGCAGAAGCTATTACAGCCGGCCGGGATTACCTGGGAAGGGAATATAATGAAACGGATGCTTATGTCAATAACTCATTTGGCAGCCCTGTACTTTTTATAACAACCAAAGAACCAATACAGATCATACAACCAGTTGCAGAGCTACAAAAAATGTCCATCAGCGATGAATCAAAACCTGAAATGAACATTAATTTCAGGAGTGCATCTATGATGGACAGGATTGGCAGTCAATCAAACGTAATTGAGAACAAACCGGCAACCAATCCGACACCGTATATTGATGACAATCTGAGCCGCTCAGTAAATCAGGGACAGTCAGATAATAATCCAACAACCGGAACACAAAGGATTATTGATCCTAAAGATACTTCGTCGCCGAATATTCAACCTAAAAATACAGATGAATGATCACTAAACTCGATATTACCGCCATTTTTTCAGCTGCTTATACCAGGGCTTCCCTACGGGATGATTGTGACATGCGTAAGGTGGCCGATCTGTTTGAAAGTGTCAGGTCGCAGCTGGATATCTCCATCCCTTATGATACCTGGGATTTTATCATTATTAACAGTATTAAATTTGATGATGATCTTTCAGTTGAATTACTTTCAGACCTGAAAGAAAACTATTATAATTTCTTCTATGAGAAGTTGTTATCGCATTTGAATTCAATTTATTCAAGAGACAGTGCAGAGGCTTTACGGTTATGGGAGCAAACCTATGCAGAGGCTGCAGTACATTTCAGGGAGGATTTGATTTGTATATTATGCTATCAGCAATTGAAATGGGGAATGAAAAGTGAAGCGTTGGTGTTGTATGCTAAGTTTCCAAAACTGATGCAGGAAAGCCGCTGGTCCGATACATTTCCATATTATGAAGAGATTGCTTCAAATGCCAGATTATCAAACGAAATACGTGCTTTCGCAGAAATGGCACTCTTTCAAATTATCATATACGAATACCTTGAATTTACAAAAGCGCCAAAACATCTTGAAAATGCCGAAGCATTATTGCCTGGTCATTTTATAGTTAAAAGAGGTTGGGGTGAGTACTATCTGAAAAATGGTGAAACACAAAAATCACGCGACTATTTCTTGCAGGTGATAGCCATGAAGCCGGGTTATTCTACTTCGATCAATTTTATAGGCGATTCATTTATGGCTGAAAATAAACTCGAAAGTGCTGAATCATGGTATAATGATGCGATACAGAAAAATTATTTGCAAACGGATTCTTATCGAAGATTGATCAATCTGTACGGAGTAAAAACATGGTTCAAGGATAAAGGGCCTCAAATAGAAGAATTGCTTACGAAAATTGAAAAAAGACCCAGGTTTCGGAATTCAATACAGTTGGTAGAGAAAGGATTGGCCAAATCAGATTGTTTTGCAGATTTTGAATTGTATCAGGCTTATATGAGTGTTGGCAACGTTTGGTTTGGCAATGATTATCCTGAAAAGGCAGAAGAATGGTATGGGAAAGCGCAAGCTATTCATCCTGAAATTCCAACTGCGTATATTGATATGGCCTATCTCAAGCTGAATCTGAAACAACCGGAACAGGCAAAAGAATTTTTTATGAGAGCTCTCGAAGCTGACAATGAAAATTTTAATGTGTATTGGGGACTGGCTTATTATTATGAGATTCAGAAACAAAAGGAGGAGTCGCTGGCCAATTATCAGAAATGCTTTCGTTTACGTCCCAATTGGGAGGATATGATCAATAATTTCATTGGCAATCTTTATTATTCCTTTAAAGAGTACGACGATGCCATTTCTTATTACCGGAAAGCAATTGAAAAGAACAACTTATATCCGGTTTATACAAAAAACCTTGCCGGTGCCTACCAATTGATTGCTGATCAACTATACGGTAATCATGACTATACGGCAGCTGAAAAGTATTACATTGATGCTGCCAGCACCGATAATGATCCGGTAAGATGGAATACCCTTGGTAATCTGTATTTTGAGTTACAACGGTGGAAGGATGCAATTGACGGTTATAACAAAGCCATAGAAATTAAAAAGGATTCACTTTATCTTGAAAACTGCGGGTTGGCTTTTGAAAGAATGGGCAATTTAGACGAGGCTGAAAAATATTATCTGGAGGCGCTTGATAATGATCCTGAATCAGGTAAGTTGTATAACCGGCTTGGAGTATTTTATTACGACCGAAACGAATATGATAAAGCTATTGGTTATTATCTGAAGGCGATTGAACACCAGCCAAATGAAATGCTTTATCTTGAAAACCTTGCATTGGCTTATTCCATAACAAATGATTATAAAGCTGCGATTGCAACTTATGAAAAGAGTTTACAGATAAGTCCTTCAGATGCAAAGGTTTTGAACGCAATGGGCGTTATTTATTACAATCAGCAACAATACGAATCTGCTATTGAGCTGTATCACAAGGCACTGGAAATTGATGCAGAAAATTTGTTATTCATTAAAAATCTGGGATTGGCTTATCGGGTTGCCGGGCGTAAAGATGAAGCTATAGAAGCTTATCAAAGAGCAATCAAGATCAATGACAAGGATTTCATTGTTTGGAATGAACTGGGTATTTTATACTACGATAGAGGTGATTTTGATAATGCCATTGTTCATTATAAAAAGGCAATTGAACTTCAATCCAATGATCCTGTGCTGTATTCAAATCTGGCTTTGGTATTCAATGCACAGGGTAAAACCGAAGATGCATTGAAGGTTACCGACAACTATCCGGTATCAGAAGAGGTGAAGAAAGAGGTAAATTCAATGTTGAAGGAATATCTGTTCAATTCGGCCAACCAATCCTGAATTGATTTGCCTGATCATTTATTTTTATCAAGAATGTCTAAATCATTAAGTTTTAGCATTCTCAGTATGGTGATTTTCGTCATCCGATATTGAACGAAAATTAGAAATATTCCTCTGGAAATAATGAAAGCAATCAGTTGAGGTTGTGAAATTTCAAACGGTAAATGAAACATGTTTTTTAGCTCACCGGGTGTTGATTCAATGATCAATACAATCGTGGCCGAAAGTAAACATTTTCAGCATAAATCTTTGCAAATGAGCAGATAGGTTTACTGACCATCTGGCAGTTCGTTTATGCTGGATTGCTTTTTGATACAAACTAATTTTTTGTACAATGTGATTTACAATATCAGCTATGAATGACAAAGAACTGGATATAATACATGCCGGGATTCTCAATAACATTGCGGAACGTAGATTAAAACCAGCGTTTGATCGGTTGGAGAAACTCATTACTGAAAACGGATTGGGTGTATATTACGACGAGTGGCGTAACCTAAACCAAACCTATCATTACATGCTTCAATATACGGTTGAGGGCATACAAGATCCTGAAAGACAAAAAGTATATCGCAAATTAATTGTTTCAGCATTCGAACTTTCCGATAAGGTGAACGAAGCAATTCGTTTAAAAACTTCATCTACCCTTGAATATGACAAGCTGAGGGGATTTAAAGATCAGTTTATTACCGATTTTGATTCTTTTTTAGCCGGACTGGAAGATTTTTATTTACGCGATGAGTTACACAAGTTGGCAGATAACAAGGAAACGGGAACTTCTGAAAATTTTAACGAAGCAGCCAATCATCAGCAACAACTATTCAGGCTGTTTTATCATGTTTGGTTCCGCGATCAGTTGAGTTCCGATGAAATAAAATTCCTGAATCAATTTTTTGCCAGCCCATCCATTATGGTTGCTTACAAAGCATTAATTGTATCAGCTTTGACATTGAGCCTGCAACGCTATTTCGATGAGGAGAAGTTCAGTTTGCTTTTCGATTCCTACGGAATGTTAGAAACGGACGTTAATCAGCGGGCTTTGGTGGGTTTGGTCATCACCCTTTATCAATATGATTCCCGGATGTCCTATTATTCGGGGGTGACTGGGAGGTTGAAAATTTTAAACGAGGACCCGGTATTCAAACGGAACCTGGAACGCATCCTGATTCAATTAATTCGGAGTAAGGATACCGAAAAACTTCAGCAACGGATTCGTGATGAGATCATTCCGGAAATGATTAAAATTAGTCCAAATCTGAAAGATAAAATCAACCTCGACAGTTTAATGGAAGGAGGATCTACTGACGATAAAAATCCGGAGTGGGAGGAAATCTTCAAGGATTCGCCGGGTTTGATTGATAAAATGGCAGAGTTTTCCGAATTGCAAATGGAAGGAGCCGATGTTTTTATAGGTTCGTTTGCAATGCTAAAGTCATTCCCGTTTTTTAATGAAATAGCCAATTGGTTCATCCCGTTTTTTATTGAAAATCCTGAAATCCCCGAGACGGTTGACCTGTCTGATGAAGGCATTCGGAATTTTATTGAAACGATCAGTGTAGCACCCATTTTGTGCGATTCAGACAAATATTCGTTTTGTTTTAGTCTTCAACACATGCCAAAAGAGAACTTCGAATTCATATCCGATGGAATGAAAGCCGGGATGGATCAGTTCAAAGAAGCTGAAAGCGGTGAAGAACTTACCAATCCGGGACGAAAAGCAGAGTTTGTTTCCAACCAGTATATTCAGGATTTGTATCGTTTTTATAAATTACATCCTCGCAGAAACGATTTCGAGGATCCATTTAACTGGCGGTTTGATTTTCACAATAAATTTATCCTTGGCGACATTTTAAAGGAAGATGAAAAAGTGCTCCGAAATATTTCCGAATACTATTTCTCAAAGGATTATTTAAAAGAAGCAGCCGGCATTTTTGAATATCTGTTAAGCATTGAAAAGAATGGAGAACTTTACCAGAAAGTCGCTTTTTGTTATCAAAAACTTGGTGATTATGAAAGGGCGCTGGATTTATATTTAAAGGCTGAGTTATTCGATTTGAACCGGTTGTGGAACCTGAAAAAGATTGCTATTTGTTACCGGAACCTCAAACAGCCCGGCAAAGCGTTGGAGTACTATCAAGAGGCTGAAAAACTCAATCCTGAAAATCTCAACAATCTGTTGAATGTCGGACATTGTTTGCTCGAACTGGATCAGTTTGACGAAGCGCTGAAATATTATTTCAAGGTGGAATACCATGACACAGGAAACAAAAAAGTGTGGCGCCCAATTGGTTGGTGTTCCTTTCTGACAGGGAATAAGGAACAGGCTGAAAAATATTTCATGAAGCTCATGGAAGATGAGCCAAGCAAACACGATTTGATGAACATGGGGCATGTTCAGTGGAGTTTGGGTAACCGAAAAGTGGCATTGAATTATTACAAATTAGCCATTTCCAAAACAGGATTTTCCGAAGCTGAATTTTTGGACGTGTTCGAAGAAGATTTGCCACAACTGCTCGGTCAGGGCATCGACAAAGACGATGTGCCCATCATGCTCGACCAGTTAAGGTATTTTGTTGAGGTATAAAAGATGTGGTTCATTTCAGTTCTGTACCGATACTTTTCTGAACCGTACCAGTCGCCTGTTTGCTTCGTCCCACAAACTAAGCCGTAAGGCCTTAAAGGTTGCAAAAAAGGTAATTACCTTGGCCTCTTTAAAAAGGTCGTTCTCGTTTTGGCATCGTGCCAGGTTATAATTGGGTATTCTTGGGCTTAAATGATGCACATGGTGAAAGCCAATATTTCCGGTGAACCACTGCAAAACTGCTGGTAATTTCAGGAATGAGCTGCCTTCGATGGCCGCAGTTTTATAATCCCAGGTTCCGTTTCGGTTCCACGATACACCCTCAAACTGATGTTGAACGTAAAACAACCAAAGCCCAATGGCTTGAGCAATCAATATTACAGGTAACTGAATTAAAAGATAGGCCTTTACACCAATAAGCCAGCTCATTCCTAAAGCAATTAATAAGATGGCAGCGTTGGTATAATAAACGTTCCATCGCTCTTTCGCATTCATTTTTTTCTTTGTAAACCGGTTCGTGATAAAAATCAAAAACAGAGGTCCAAAAGTAAACATGAAGATTGGGTTGCGGAAGGCCCGGTAAAAGAAGCGTTTTCCTTTCGAAGAATTCAGGTATTCATCAACGGTCATAGTCCAGACATCTCCAAGTCCGCGTTTGTCAAGATTAACGGTTGTTGCATGGTGTTCGTGGTGCTGACGGTGCCACTTGTAGTAAGGAGTAACTGTAAGTATGCCAAAGATAATCCCAACGATATCGTTTGCCCTCTTTGACTTGAAAAAAGCTCCGTGGCCACAATCGTGAAAAATGATAAATAAGCGGATTAAAAACCCACTGGCAAGAAATGCGAGTAAAAGCGTGATCAGATAGGATACCTTTAAACTTTGTACCATCAGATACCACAAGAACAAATAGGGTAGGAGCGAATTACAGATTTGCCAGATACTTTTACGTAAATCGGGTTGGTTATATTTCATGATCACTTTTTGCCATGAGCGGTCATTTGAGGCTTGATTATTCATTGCTGACATTTTGTTTAACTTTTAACTTTAGATATTTAATATTTAACTTTTTACTTACTACTGCCTCTTAATCCATAAACTGTTCTGTAATGAAATCCGTAAACTGCAAAAGTAACTGCATCTGTAAATAAACCCGGACGTCGGAACAAAGTCCAGAGTAAAAATTTCCAGTATTCGCTTCTGTCTTTGTTCACAATTCCGATGATGATAATCGATTTAATGAATCCTTTCAGATAGGCAAATTTGATGCTCTTTTTCCTCACGTGATTCCGTTTGTAATTCAGGAAAAACTGGCGAACCCTTTTGTAATAAGGCTTTGATGAATAAATATTTTTAATGATTGTTCTATACCCTTCCAGCAGTTCAGTGGCGTTCATTTTCGGGATGAAATTCATCGAAAAATCGGTGTTGCTGCCGGTCGGTTCGGCAGTCAGCCTGTTTTCAGCTTTCAACCGATGATAGAGTTGAGTATTTTTTGGAGCATTTAACAGCCCCACCATTGCCGATACAATTCCGCTCTGCTGTATAAATTCAATTTGCTTTTGAAAAACGGATGGCAAATCGCTGTCGAAACCCACTATAAATCCACCGGAAACCTGAAATCCTGCTTTTTGTATTTTTTTTACGCTTTGGAGCAGGTCCCTGTTTTGGTTCTGAACTTTGTTGCAATCCAGAAGAGATGTTTCGTCGGTTGTTTCAATCCCAATAAAAGTAGAGCTGAATCCAGTTTCATTCATCATTTTCATCAGTTCTTCGTCATCAGCCATATTGATTGAGGACTGGATACTAAAAGTAAATGGAAAGTGATGTTCCTGCATCCATTTTTTCATGGCAGGAAGCAGCTTGTTTTTGACTTTGTTTCGGTTTCCGATGAAGTTGTCGTCAACAATAGAGACCGAGCCGCGCCAATTCAAATTATAAAGTTCATCAAGTTCGCTGATAACCTGCCCGGGTTCTTTCATCCGTACTTTATGTCCCAACAGTGAAGTGATTTCGCAGAAATCGCATGCAAAGGGGCATCCACGTGTAACCTGCAAATTCATTGAGGCATAATATTTTCTCGACAACAAATAGTAATCAGGCACCGGACTTAAAGTCATGTCTGCAAATTCGTTGGTTTTGTAAATTCTTTTAAGGGTATTTCCGGTGTCCAAATCTTTCATGAACAGAGGAAATGTAATCTCTGCTTCGTTCAATATGAAATGGTCAATTTGAGGGTAATTGTCGTATTCCTGAGTAAAGAGCGGGCCGCCTGCCACCATTTTCACCTTGTGCTTCATGCAGGTTTCAATAATCATATCTACTGATTCCTTTTGAACATACATGGCGCTGATAAAAACATAATCAGCCCATTCGATATCATTTGTCTGGAGGGTAGTTATATTCAGGTCAACTAATTTTTTTTGCCACGTTTTTGGGAACATTGCCGATACAGTTATTAAACCAAGGGGAGGTACAGCCGCCTTTTTGGAGATAAACCGCAGCGCATTCCTGAAACTCCAGAAAGTATCAGGATACTGAGGATATAACATTAAAATATTCATCGCCGGAAAATTACATTTTGGCAAAGTTACATTGCAATTATATTCTTTGAAAAGAAGTGGGATTAGCAGTACACTTTTAGTGGCAAAACGTGCAGTCAAGTGGTTAATATTAAAGTTGAAGGGTGAGTGGTATTCGCCACTGACGGGTTAAATGGCTTCCTTAAGCCGTAACAAATACTGGCGCGAAACAGGGATTTGTTCCTGATAATCCTTTATGGTTAGCCAATGATTGTTGTATTTTCTGTTAAGCTTTTCAATATATGGCATATTGACAATACATATCCGGTGGCAGCGAATGAAATTGGGATAGGATTTGATTTGATTTTCAACATTTTTAAGGGTGTTTCTGATCAGTTTCTTCTTGAAATGTTCTCCTTCCTTATAAACAATTTCCACGTAATTATCAGCTGATTTAATAAATGCGACATCTGCAACTTGAAGGGTAATCGTCTCATTGCTATTCTCCGATATCAACTCGATGGTTTTGTTCATGAATACTTCTTTGTGCTTTTTAACTTGTTTCTGTATTGTTTTTTTCTCGAAGATGAGTTGTTCAATTTGCTGCCTTAATTCCTTTAATTCGTCATTGAGCCCTAATGCTACCGGCGGGAAAAGGCAAATTAAAACCACTTTGAACATCGTGTAAAATGAGATCCCCACCATTCCGACGAAACGCAGATAAAAGGCAAAAGAAACAGAACACAGAACAAGTATAATAAAGCCACTTAAGTAGGAAGGAAAAACCGGGTCATCGTCATTTTGATCGTAATATTGCATAATCCAGATAAAAGCTACGCGAACCAAAACCATAAACAGAAAGACTATTCCTCCTAAGCCGGAAACGAAAATCAGCCTGTTGTCAAACTCAAACCGGTCGAGAGGAAAGGGTTGAAAGAATAGAACAAATAAAAAAACACCAAAACTGATACTTATTAACAGCCTCAGGTCTTCTTTTATAAGGTGTAATATTTGATCCAGTTTTTTGTTCATGGTTACCCTTTAATAAATTATTCGCTTCGCAAAAGTATGGAATTACGAATTACATTATCTTTTACGAAACTTTTTTATTACGGGTTTGAATAAATTCTCAGGTATTACTTATTATAGTGAACTTTCCTTATTCTTGTCAACTCCACAAATCACCCGAAAGATATTGTTATTCGACCATTTCACGATACAATAGTTCTTCTTACGGTACGAATGCTAAATTTGTAATCGCATAATTTAGACTAACTGTAAACCAACCATGAAGTTTCTGATTCTTGCCTTTTTTTTGGCATTTCCTTTCATGATTACTTTCGCTCAGCCATTCCGGATCAATGAAGTAATGAGTTTAAACGGCGGGGCGATTACTGACAGCGATGGCGATACTTCCGACTGGATTGAATTCTTCAATTCCGGAACTACTTCCATCAACCTGAACGGTTACGGTTTATCTGATAAAAAAGACAATCCGTACAAATGGATTTTTCCCGATTTTCAGATAAATTCAGGAGAGTATTTGGTGGTCTTTGCTTCCGGAAAGGATCGCCGCGAGCCACCTTTATTCTGGAACACCATTATTTCGCGCGGTGATTATTGGAAGTACCTGACTCCGATTGTTGAACCTGCTTCCAACTGGCGCGTAATCGGATTTGACGATAGCAAATGGCTTACCGGTAAAAGTGGATTTGGTTTTGGCGATGATGATGATGCCACCAAGCTTCCAAATGCATCAACTGTATTCATACGCAAAACTTTTACTGTCAACAATTCCGCATCAGTAAAACAATTGATTCTGCACATGGATTATGACGACGGGTTTGTAGCTTATCTGAACGGGAAAGAAATTGCACGTGTCAATATGGTTGGAAAAGGTGATTTTCCGGGTTTTGATGCACTGGCTTCCAGTCAGCATGAGGCATTAATTTATCAGGGTCAGTCGCCCGAGAAATTTACCATCGCTAATCCTTCCGAAATACTTAAAAGCGGCGAAAACCTTCTATCCATTCAGGTACACAATATTTCTGCCACTTCTACGGATTTGTCTTCCATTCCTTTTTTAACGGTTGGAACTATCGAAGAACCTGCAAACCCAAGGATCATTGATATTTTGAACCTTAATAATAATGAACTCCATACTAACTTTAAGCTGAATGCCGATGGTGAATCGCTTTATTTGACAAATCCTTCAGGTGTTTTGGTTGATAGTGTCAGGATTGGCGCTTTGCAGGTGAATTATTCGTATGGCAGGATTTCGTCAGATCCAACTGTATGGGCTGTTTTTACTGGTTCAACACCTGGGAAAAGAAATCCGGAAAAAGGAATTTCGGGCGAAATGGCGGGGAAACCTGTTTTTGGTTTACCAGGTGGAATCTTATCGACCTCCTTTAAATTGAGTTTAACAGCTCCGGAGAAAAATGATACAATTTATTACACGCTCGATGGTTCGGTTCCGACACCTTTTTCGAATATCTATTCAGGAGAGATAAACATCAGTACTTCAAAAGTCGTCAGGTCACGAATCATTAAAAACGGCCTGCTACCGGGTGAAACAGTTACGAATTCATACATCATTTACGCAAATAAAAAAATGCCGGTAGTTTCAGTTTCGATGAATCCATCTGATTTATGGGATTATTACAGCGGTATTTATGTGAAGGGGCCAAATGCTCAAGCGGATATTCCATTTTTCGGAGCTAATTTCTGGATGAATTGGGAGAAACCCTGCCATTTTGAAATGATGGAAACTTCAGGTAATAGAGTGATAGATGTGGATGCCGGAACGCAGATTAGTGGCAACTATTCGAGGGCTAACGAGCAAAAGTCGATGGCTTTTTATTGCCGTAAAAGCTATGGCTTTGAGACCATGAAATACAAGATTTTCAAAGAAAGGCCTTTCGATGAATTTAAGGACATTGTATTGCGTAATGCAGGAAACGACTGGAACAATACCATGTTCCGTGATGGTTTAATGACTGGATTAACCCTTGGTTTGAATGTCGATCAACAAGCTTTTCGCCCGGCAATCATTTTCCTGAATGGTGAATATTGGGGAATTCTGAACATTCGTGAAAAAGTAAATGAACATTTTATTGCTTCCAATCACGATGTTGATCCTGATAACATTACAATTCTCGAAGGCCATGGATCCCCGGTTACAGGTTCGAACGACGACTATTGGTCGATGTACACTTTTCTTGAAAAAAACACCATGTCTATTCAAAGTAATTATGACCAGATGCTTGGGTGGATTGATGTGAACAGTTTCATCGACTATTTTTCTTCGGAGATTTTTTTCAGGAACCACGACTGGCCCGGGAATAATATCAAATATTGGAAAACGAACGATTCTGAAGGTCGCTGGCGCTGGATCATATTCGATACCGATTTTGGAATGGGAATCTGGAATACGTCTCCTTCAGAAAATACATTGGAACTTGCTACGGCCACCAATGGTCCGAATTGGCCAAATCCACCCTGGTCAACACTTTTATTTCGCCGATTGCTCGAAAATACCGGGTTTCGAAATCAATTTGTGAACCGTTTTGCCGATTTGATGAATACTACTTTTGAAGCTTTCCATGTAACCGGGGCCATCGATTTGAAGCGGGATGCAATAGTTAATGAAATTGACAATCATTACCGGAAATGGAACAAGGATTCATGGAATAACTGGCTTCAGAATGTTCAGGTGGCGAAAAATTTTGCTTCTTCACGCCCGGCCAATGTTTTCAATCACATCCGCCTGAAATTTGCTTTTCAGAACCCGCAAATCATTACTGCACGGGCAGACTCAATGCAGGGTTTAATTCAGCTGAATTCATTGAAATTGACCAAATTTCCATGGCAGGGAAATTATTTTCCGAATGTGCCGATTACACTGACCGCTCTGCCAAAAGCAGGTTTTAGGTTTGTTAAATGGACCGGAATTACAGCCGGGAGCAATCAGGCAACCATTACCGTGGTTCCGCAGTTTAATTTGAATTTAACGGCTGTTTTTGAGAACGATGGAAGTCATTACGAAGATATTGTTATCAACGAAATCAGCTTTAACAACGATGCCAAAGTCAATCCGGGCGACTGGATCGAACTGTACAACAAAGGAAGTTTTGACATTGATATTTCGGGCTGGAAAATGACTGATTCTGATCCCAATCATCAGTTTATTTTTGCTGCGAATACCATGCTAAAAGCCAGGGAATATCTGGTTATTGCCAACGATATTGAAAAGTTTAAATCAGTTTTCGGAACGGTAAAATATTTGCATGAGCCGTTTGCCTTCAATTTTGGTTTGGGAAACATGGTTGATGCAGTCAAATTGTATTCGGGTAACGGACAGCTAATTGATGAGGTAAACTACTCGAATTCAGACCCCTGGCAAACTTTTGGCTTTGATGAACTTTGGTCGCTCGAATTGATCAATCCTTCCATAAACAATAACTCAGGAGTAAACTGGGTGCTTTCGGAGAAGACGGGTACGCCAGGTGCACATAACAGGCTCTATATTACTGATGCAGTTGATGATTCGCCGGTAGCTCAGAATTCCACAGAATTATTGCAGAATTATCCGAATCCATTCAGTGAAGGAACCTACATCGAATTCAAATTGGACAAGCCAGGTAAATTTCTTGTTTCGGTACTCGATGTGAATGGACGGATACTCCGGAACCTTAATGTTGATGATCCGATTTCGACCATTCATACCATTTATTGGGATGGCAAAGATGATTCCGGAAAACCAGTTTCTTCAGGTGTTTATTTTTACCGCCTCGAATCCAATGGCTTCAGCGAAATGAAACGAATGGTGAAGATGTAAGGGTTGTCGTTTCAAATTTCAGGTTCCAGATTCCAATCTTGGTTTTTGATGCCAGAGGCATCGTATGTTTATAGAAAATGATGAACAAAGCGAAATTAGATCCCAGATTGGGATCTTACGTATCGAGTAAATTTATTTCCGGCGACATTCAATTTATTTCCGGAAACTGCAGATATACCTCCGGCAACTGTAGATTCATCTCCGGTGAGTGAAAACTGACATTGCGTCAGATTAATTGAATTCCCGAAGGGTGTATTCACAGAACTGTGGAAAGTGTAAAGAAGACTGCGTCTATTATTTCTAACCTGCATTCTTGCTACTGAAAATTTCCAAACACTTTCCACCACATTTCCAACTTTTACCCGTATTTTCACTGTTGATTTTAATCTAACCCTTTAACTAAACTAAACATGAAATTCATTCTCCTTTTTTCATTTATCCTGTTAATTCAAACAGGGATAGCACAAACCAAACCGATCGGCATTTTTCAGTTCAATAAAGACATTGGCAACCCAAAAATTACCGGATCAGCCCAGTACGACAAGCCTGGCAAGGTATATACTCTCAAAGGAAGCGGTTATAATATCTGGTTCGAAAGGGATGAACTGAACTATCTTTTCAATAAAATTTCCGGAGACTTTGTTCTGACTGCAAATTTCGAATTTGTTGGAAAAGGCACCGATCCGCACCGTAAAATAGGTTGGATGGTCAGAGCATCGGAAGATGACAATGCACAACATGCAACAGCAGTTGTGCATGGCGATGGATTGACAGTGCTTCAGTGGCGTGAAACTAAAGGAGCAATTATGAGAGATCCTCAAGATGAGATTTTTGCGCCAAAAGCAAATTACCAGATCATCCAGTTGGAACGAAAAGGCAAAGAACTGATTATGCGTGCTGCTCATGTTGGCGAACCACTTCAATTGATCGGATCGCATGTTTTAGTGGGTTTACCCAATGAAGTATTGGCAGGCTTATTTATTTGTTCGCACAATCCAACTGTGTTGGAAGAAGCCAGGATTACAAATGTAAGGATCGAAACTGCAAAGACTTCAGGACAAACCGGTGTGGGAGTTAAATGTCCGAAAGGAGCAATGCTGTACTTTGACGGAACTGCTGAAATGTTGCACAAAAACTGGGAATACTGGAAAGGCCCACGGTTTTCAACCGAATTGCCAATTAAATGGGAAATTGTAGCAGATCCGATTAATGGTGGTTCGGCTGTTAGCAGCAACGATCCGGCT
Source organism: Bacteroidales bacterium (assembly GCA_038248385.1). Taxonomy (GTDB): domain Bacteria; phylum Bacteroidota; class Bacteroidia; order Bacteroidales; family Prolixibacteraceae; genus Aquipluma. Next base: position 53,083 of record JBBRXN010000012.1, on the reverse strand, counting down.
GGGGCTGGTGGCAAATATGGAGCAGCTGATATTGTCACCAGGCAGAAATTCCGCGATTTTCGTTTGCATGTTGAATTCCTTGTTTCAAAAAATGGTGGCAACAGCGGCGTTTATCTTCAGAACAGGTACGAAATACAGATTCTTGATGGCGATTCCACCGCACACGGAATGGCAGCAGTGATCAACGAAGAAGCATCACCTTATTCAGCATACAACGGAACCGGAAAATGGAATGCTTATGATATTGTTTTCAGGGCAGCCCGTTTTAAAGATGGGATAAAGGTAAAAAGCCCAATGGTAACCATGTATTTTAACGGCAAAAAAGTCCATACCAATAAATCAATCAGCCAGGTTTGGGGTGGCCCTAACTCCGGAATTGATGGTGGAAACGATGGCGGAAAAGGAATAACCGATACTCCTGGCGGAATAAAATTGCAGGCCGAAGGCCACGAAGTATTGTTCCGGAATGTCTGGATTAAAAAACTTGACTTGAAAAAGGCGGATACTGACCTGAAGTTCTAATATTAAGATAGTTTTATCTTTTTATTCTCAATCCGAATAAAAAAGTCTGTTTTATTTTCATTTTAAAAAATATTGTTCATATTTGCAGCAAATTAATCAGAAAATGACAGGATTTAATAACATATCCCTTCTTGGTCTCATTATCGGTATTCTCCTAATTTGGATACATGATTGAGAATGGTATGGGTAAAACTATAAAGCTTAACAAAAAGCCATTCTCAATAAAGGGGATGGCTTTTTTTTTAACAGCCCCTCTAAATCTCCCCGAAGGGGAGACTTAAAGAAGCCTGATTTGATATTGAAAGTAAAAATTAAAAACAGTAACCTTCCGATTGCCGGAAATGGCTCCCCTCCTTTGGAGGGGTTGGGGGAGGCTAAAATTTATCATTATGAGCGACAGATTGTACATTTTTGACACGACTTTGCGCGACGGCGAGCAAGTTCCCGGATGTCAGTTGAATACCGTCGAAAAGATTGAAGTAGCGCGTGCTTTGGAAGAATTGGGTGTCGATGTGATCGAAGCCGGTTTCCCGATTTCGAGCCCGGGCGATTTCAATTCGGTAGTTGAAATATCCAAAGCGGTTACCTGGCCAACAATATGTGCCCTCACCCGTGCAGTCGAAAAAGACATTGATGTGGCTGCCGAAGCGCTCAAATTCGCTAAAAAAGGCCGAATCCATACCGGTATCGGAACTTCATTTTATCACATTCATTACAAACTGAATTCAAATCAGGATGAAATTATTGAACGGGCCATCGCAGCTGTAAAATATGCCAAAAAGTATGTCGAAGACGTGGAATTTTATGCTGAAGATGCCGGTCGCACCGAAAATGAATACCTTGCCCGCGTTGTTGAAGCGGTTATCAAAGCCGGCGCCACAGTGGTAAATATTCCGGATACAACCGGCTACACCATGCCACATGAGTTTGGCGCTAAAATCAAATACCTGATCGACAATGTTCCGAATGTGCACAAAGCTGTTTTATCGACCCATTGCCACAACGATTTGGGAATGGCTACCGCCAACAGTCTCGCGGGAATCATGAACGGAGCCCGACAGGTTGAGGTTACGATGAACGGTATTGGCGAACGTGCCGGAAACACTTCGCTCGAAGAAGTGGTAATGATCCTGAAAAGCCGTTATGCCGTTCTGAACATCGATACCAATATCAATACAAAAAATATATACAAAACCAGCCGTTTGGTTTCGAACCTGATGAATATGCCGGTGCAGCCAAACAAGGCCATTGTTGGTCGCAATGCTTTCGCACATTCCTCTGGAATTCATCAGGATGGTTTTTTGAAAAACCGCGAAAACTACGAAATCATGAACCCGACCGATGTGGGTATCAACGAATCATCTATTGTACTGACTGCCCGCAGCGGACGTGCTGCCTTGAGACATCGTTTGGAATTGATGGGTTTCGAACTCGACAAGGAAAAACTGGACGAAGTTTACGATAAGTTTGTAAAACTGGCAGATAAGAAAAAGGACATCAAAGACGACGATGTAGCTGCTCTGTTGGGCGATGTGAAACAGAAAGAGCGCCGTATAAAACTGGACTTTCTGCAGGTAGTTACCGGAAAAGGTTTGGTTCCGATTGCCAATGTGCGTTTGAATATTGCGGGAGAAATTCTGGATGCCACCGCTTCAGGGAACGGACCGGTTGACGCTGCATTGAAAGCTGTAAAGAAAATCATTCACCGGAAAGTGGTACTGGAAGAATTTCTGATTCAGGCTATTGCACATGGTAGCGATGATTTAGGTAAAGTACACATGCAAGTGAAATTTGAAGACAATATTTTTCACGGATTTGGTGCCAATACCGACATTATTACTGCTTCAGTAGAAGCATTTCTGGATGCGATCAATAAAATTCCCGGAGGAAAAGCCTCCCCCAACCCCTCATAAGGAGGGTAGAAAGGGTCGCATGTATCTTGAAGGTACCAGTATTTTACAGGAATATTGAAAAGAGTGATTATCATTTGCCGTCTGCTTCAACTGACAGACATATATAATTTAAAAAATAATCAATACTTGCATCGCCATCACCTCTCTCCTCCGGAGAGGGGTTGGGGGTGAGGCCAAAACAACAAATAATGGAAGCAAAAACTTTATTCGACAAAATTTGGGATGCGCATGTGGTGAAACAGGTGGAAGGTGGCCCTAGCGTTTTATACATCGATCAGCATTTGATTCACGAAGTAACCAGTCCGGTTGCATTTCTTGGGCTTGAAACACGTGGATTGACAGTGTTGCGTCCGGAGAAAACGATTGCAACCCCCGATCACAACGTACCAACCATCAATCAGCATTTGAGCATCAAAGACGAATTGTCCCGCAATCAGGTAGAAATGCTGAAGAGTAATTGTGCAAAATACGGCATCGTTCATCATGGTTTGGGTAGTGAAGGCCACGGTGTGGTTCATATCATCGGACCTGAAATGGGAATTACCCAACCTGGAATGACCATCGTTTGCGGCGACAGTCACACCTCCACCCATGGGGCTTTCGGAGCCATCGCTTTCGGAATCGGCACCAGCGAAGTGGAAATGGTTTTAGCCAGTCAGTGCATTATGCAGCCCAAACCGAAGAAAATGCTGATATCAGTCAACGGGAAACTGAACAAAGGCGTAACCGCCAAAGATATTGCCCTGTTTGTGATCGCGCAGATTTCAACTTCCGGGGGAACCGGACATTTCTTAGAGTTTGCAGGTTCGGCTATCGAAAGTTTATCGATGGAAGGCCGTATGACACTTTGCAACATGAGTATCGAATGCGGCGCCCGTGGCGGCTTGATTGCTCCTGACCAGACTACTTTCGATTATGTGAAAGGACGCCAGTTTGCACCTAAGGAAGAAGAATGGAACAAAGCGTTGGCCTACTGGAAAACCCTGAAATCTGATCCGGATGCGATATTCGATGCTGAATATACCTATAATGCAGCCGATATTGAACCGATGATCACTTTCGGTACCAATCCCGGAATGGGAATCGGCATTTCGGGAAATGTTCCGACCAGCGACCGCCTGACCGGAAATGACAAACAAACTTACGAGAAATCGTTGAAATACATGGGTTACAGCGAAGGTGAGAAAATGGTTGGCAAACAAATCGACTATGTTTTTGTTGGAAGTTGCACCAATGGCCGTATCGAAGATTTTCGCTCTTTTGCCGCATTCGTAAAAGGCAAGCAGAAAGCAGCAAATGTGACTGCCTGGATTGTTCCCGGATCACGTGCTGTGGAAAAACAAATTATCGCTGAAGGTTTGGTTGAAATTTTGGAAGCTGCAGGTTTCGAACTGCGTCAACCCGGATGCTCAGCATGTCTGGCAATGAACGACGATAAAATTCCTGAAGGAAAATATTCGGTTTCGACCTCGAACCGCAACTTCGAAGGCCGTCAGGGACCGGGGGCACGTACACTGCTCGCCAGTCCTTTAACTGCCGCCGCCGCCGCTGTAACAGGGAGGATTACAGACCCGAGAGAGTTTCTTTAAAGCCCCCTAACCCCCGAAGGGGGAATTTGAAACGATATTCAGCATTATTGCAGCATTAAAAGCTTTCCTTTTGGAAGATATGAAACGAAAATAAACATTAACGATGAGTCTAAAAGCCTCCCCTTAGGGGAGGTTGGAGGGGCTTAAATTTATTTACCATGGCTTACGATAAATTTACAACATTAACATCGCCGGCAGTTCCGCTGCCCATCGAAAATATTGATACCGACCAGATTATTCCGGCTCGTTTTCTGAAAGCCGTTGAACGCAAAGGTTTTGGTGATAACCTTTTCCGCGACTGGCGTTACGATAAAAACAACCAACCGATTCCAGGTTTTCCGCTGAATCAGGCAAAATATTCAGGCAAAATACTGGTTGGAGGTAAAAACTTCGGAAGTGGTTCGAGCCGCGAACACGCTGCCTGGGCGATTTACGACTACGGTTTCCGTGTGGTGGTTTCGAGTTTTTTTGCAGATATCTTTCAGGGAAATGCCCTCAACAACGGAATACTTCCGGTGGTGGTTTCTCCTGAATTTCTGGAGAAAATATTTACAGCCATCGAAGCAGACCAAAACTCGTCCTTCGAGGTTGATCTTCAAACCCAGAAGTTTACCATTCAGGCAACAAGTGAATCGGCTGATTTTACCATCAATCCATACAAAAAACATTGCCTTACGAACGGACTGGACGATATTGATTATCTGGTCGATATGAAAGAAGAGATCGCTGCATTCGAAAAAAAATAAGATCATGACAGGAAAAGTAGTGGAAGTAAAAGATCAGGTGCTTAGTATCATGGATACTACGCTGAGGGATGGAGAACAAACCTCGGGAGTATCGTTCACCGATAAGGAAAAGCTGGGCGTTGCAAGAATTCTGCTGGAAGATGTTAAAGTTGACCGCATTGAAATTGCATCGGCCAGGGTTTCTGATGGAGAATTCGCTGCTGCCAGAAGGGTAATGGAATGGGCCAAAGAAAAAGGCCATCTCGGAAGGGTCGAGATTCTGGGTTTTGTAGATGGAAAAATTTCTCTTGACTGGATCAATGCTGCCGGTGGAAAGGTGATCAATCTGCTCTGCAAAGGTTCCTACAAACATGTGACACAGCAATTGCGCAAAACTCCTGAACAACATATCGAAGACATCAAAAAATCTATCGCTTATGCTGACGAACTGGGTATTCAGGTAAATGTTTATTTGGAAGACTGGTCGAACGGTATGCGTAACTCACGCGATTATGTGCATTTTATGGTAAGCGAGATGCTGAAATTGAACATCAACCGCATCATGTTGCCCGATACGCTTGGTATTCTCGATCCGGATGAAACGTACGATTACTGCAAGGAAATGATCGAAACTTATCCGGAAGCGCGTTTTGATTTTCATGCCCACAACGATTATGATCTGGCGGTGGGCAACGTGTTCCACGCCATCAAGGCAGGTATCCGCTGCGTGCACACCACTGTAAACGGTCTGGGTGAAAGGGCTGGGAACGCGCCACTTTCGAGCATCATTGCAACGGTGAAAGATCACCTTAAAATGCAGACAACGGTCAATGAAACGATGCTGAATAAAGTCTCACGTTTGGTCGAATCTTTTTCAGGAATCCGCATTCCTACCAATAAACCGCTTATCGGTGAATTTGTATTTACCCAATGCAGCGGAATCCATGCCGATGGAGACAGCAAAAATAATTTGTATTTCAATGATCTCCTTCCCGAAAGGTTTGGTCGCACCCGTGTCTATGCGCTGGGGAAAACTTCAGGAAAGGCAAATATCAAGAACAATCTGGAGGAACTTGGGATTGAACTTGATCCGGCATCACTGAAATTAGTTACCGACCGTATCATCGAACTGGGCGACCGTAAAGAAACAGTCACTATTCAGGATCTTCCCTACATAGTGGCCGATGTGTTGAATGAGGAAAATACAGCATCGAAAATTAAGCTTGTTAATTATTCTTTGTCACATGCGATGGGATTAAAGCCGACAGCGACAGTCAGTATCATGATGAACGACAGTCAATTCCAGTCAACTGCCGCCGGTGATGGTCAGTACGATGCGTTTATGAATGCCATCAAATCAATTTACAAAGAGGTGGGTAAAACGCTTCCCAAGTTGGTTGATTATTCGGTATCCATTCCTCCGGGCGGAAGAACCGATGCGTTGGTCGAAACACTCATCACCTGGGAATTGGATCGCGAATTTAAAACCCGCGGTCTTGATTCGGATCAAACGGCTGCTGCCATTAAAGCAACAATCAGGATGCTGAATAATCTGGAAAATTGAAAAAAGTTTCAAGTTCCTGTGTCAAAATTTCAGGTTCTGCTTCTCGAAGGTTTTGTATATTGGAGATTTAGGAGCAAATTCCAAATTTCAAGTTCCAGATTCCAAGTTTCTAAACCCTGAATGGGTTAAATGCCAAATAAAATCAAGAACCCCGAATGGGGTTCAACAATAAAAAGCAAAGAAAAAACCAAAAATATGAAATTAAAATTAGCCATTCTTCCCGGCGACGGGATCGGTCCTGAAATTATCGAACAGGCCATGAAAGTAGTAAAGGTGGTTGCCGCCAAATTTAACCACGAACTGGAATATGAATATGCGCTAACCGGCGCTTGTGCCATCGAAGAGTTTGGTGCGCCTTATCCCGATTCGACCCATGAATTGTGCATGCAGGCGGATGCTGTGCTTTTTGGCGCAATTGGCGACCCAAAATACGACAATAATCCGAAAGCAACCGTTCGTCCGGAGCAGGGTTTGTTGCTGATGCGCAAAAAGCTTGGTTTGTATGCCAACATACGTCCGGTAGTAACTTTTCCTTCGTTGCTGCACAAATCACCATTGCGTCGTGAACTGATTGAAGGCGCTGACTTTGTGGCCATTCGCGAATTAACCGGTGGTATTTATTTTGGTGAAAAAGGTCGCAAAGACGATGGAAATACTGCTTTTGATGTGTGTGTTTATACCCGAATGGAAGTGGAGCGTATCCTGAAATTAGGTTACGAATATGCGATGAAACGCAACAAAAAGTTGACGGTGGTTGATAAAGCAAACGTTCTTGAAAGCTCACGTTTGTGGAGAGAAATAGCTCAGGAAATGGCGCCAACTTATCCTGAAGTGACCACTGAATACATGTTTGTGGATAATGCTGCGATGCAGATTATACAGTGGCCAAAGAACTTTGATGTAATGGTAACAGAAAATTTGTTCGGAGATATCCTGACCGACGAAGCCAGCGTAATTACCGGTTCATTGGGATTATCTCCTTCTGCTTCAATCGGAATTCACACTTCGGTATTTGAGCCAATTCACGGTTCGTATCCACAAGCTGCCGGTAAAAACATTGCCAACCCGGTTGCAACCATTTTATCAGCTGCCATGATGTTCGAATACGCTTTCGATCTTCAGGCTGAAGGCGCCATCATTCGTAAAGCTGTTGATGCTTCGCTTGATGCCCAAGTGGTAACCGTTGACATTGCAGTTGACAAATCGTATTCAACTTCGGAAGTGGGCGACTGGATTACTGAATGGATTGAAAAGAACTAAAAGCCCTCTAAATCCCCCGAAAGGGACTTACAAATAGTGAAACTCGTAGCAATTGCTCTAAAATGATCAATTGTTACGAGTTTTTATTTTTCAGGCTCCCTTCCCTCGGTTGCTGAGCTTGTCGAAGCAGGGAAGGGCTGGGGCTTTTGATTAAATCATTTGTTTGGCTTTTTCAACTGTTACTTCAAAAACCCTGGTCAGGAAGGAAAATTTTTCTTTCATAAAATCATATTCCTCACCTGAAGTAATATAACTGGCGGTTCCGTTTATCAGGAATCCTGTACCTTGGTAATTGTTATAACCGATTACATCTTTGGTTCCTAAAGTCAGTTTTACCTGATTATTTACAATCACATTTTTCTCAGTTTTCCTGAATCCATACGCTGGAATCAGGATTCGCTCATCTTCTGTTACCACAAGAAACGAATTCCATGTGTTTACCACATGAGGTTCAACGCCCCATGAAACAATGGATACAACTCCTTCGTGTTGCAGTACTTCATGGAATTTGTCGGTCAATTTTTTGTTTTCGCTCATCTTTTATATCAATTATTGATTGTTTGTAAATACAAAACTACCTTCCTCAAAGTCAGGAAAAAATGAAACTGGTTTAATAAATATAGCCTACAATTTCTTTTTTCGAAGTTCACTTACATATTGCGGGGTAAGTCCAAGATAAGATGCAATCATATATTGCGGTACCCGTTGCAAAAATTCAGGAAAGGATGTGCTGAAATGCAGGTAAAATTCCTCTTTCGACATTTTATACATGTATTTAAGGCGGAGTTGGGAGGCTGCCAACGCCCTTTGCATCACAATTCTGAAATACCGCTCCATTTGTGGTAGTTCATGAAGAATCGCTTGAAATGACAATGCATTGATTGCCAGAACTTCCGATTTTTCGACTGTTTGTATGAAGTATGCTGATGGGTTACTATCCATAAAACTAAAATGATCAGCCATCCACCAATGTTCCAATGCAAATTGTGTAATCTGTTCATTTGCTTTGTTGTCGATAAAATACATTCTCAAACAACCTTTTTCTACAAAGTAAATAGATTGACAGATTTGACCTTCCTTCAGTAAAAATTCCTTTCTCCTTAGTTTCAGGGGAGTAATGTGTTGAATTAAATAAGCAATTGAATCGTCGTCGAGATCGACATATTTACGGATATGATTGATGAAATTCGGATACATTTAAGTGCACTTTAAAAGGAGAAAGGTATCAAATAATTGGAGAATTTCTGGTTGCGGATTGACCTTGATCAATTCTGAACCACACTCTTTACAGCAAAGAGTGTGGTTCAGAATTGAATACACTTCAACCCAATTCAATGATAGTGATTTCAGGCAATATGCCCAATCGACCCTGGTAGCCTAAAAAACCGAAACCCCGATTTACATACAAGTACTGGTTTTGCTCCTGATACAAACCTGCCCATTGTTTGTACAAGTATTGAACCGGACTCCATTGAAAGCCGGGAATATCAATACCAAATTGCATTCCGTGGGTGTGCCCGCTCAAGGTCAGTGAAATATCCTGATATTCTTTACGAACCTGCGAATCCCAGTGCGAAGGGTCGTGGCTCAGGAGTATTTTTGCTGTTATATTTAATTTTTCCAAACCTGCCACCGCCTTTTTCATATCCCCATATTTTGTAAAACCTTTGGCGCCCCAGTTTTCAATACCAATCAATGCTAACTGCTGGGTATTTCGTTCCAGAATTACATGTTCATTCATCAACAATTGCCAGCCCATTTCGGCATGATACTGTTTGAGTTGCTCGAGGTTTTGTCTCTTTGATTCTTCAGATGGCCACTGAACGTAATCGCCATAATCGTGGTTGCCCAAAACGGAATAAATGCCAAATGGTGCTTTTAATTTTTTAAAAACATCAATAAAGGGCACAATTTCTTCTGCTCTGTTGTTCACCAGATCACCGGTAAATAATATCAGATCAGGATTTTCAGTCATAATGGAAGCAACACCTTCCGAAACTGCTTCCGAATCATCAAAACTGCCCGAATGAATATCCGAAATCTGTGCAATTTTTAACCCTTTAAACGATGCAGGCAAATCTTTTAGCATAACCTTCACACGCCTGATTTTATATCGATACCGGTTTGTCATTCCATAGGCCAGGCCTGAAGTAAGCAAGGCTCCAAGAAAAAAGGCTGTTTGAGAAATAAAGGTAAAACGACTTATCAAACGCGATCCTTCCGGCGAATTTCCAACCGGATGATTTTTGAACGAATAGAAATAGCTGATTATATTGGGAATGGCCATGATGATATCAGTCAGCAATAGGATAACAGTAATCAGAACTTTCCCCAAAAAAACGCCGATTAAAATGTTCACCGTATATTTTAAAGTAAGCGATGGCCACGAACCACGGAACCATTGAGGCATGGCATACAAACTCCATAAAACGGCAAGGGACAAAACCCCGTAAAGAATATACATGGCTAACTGAAACCCACTGTTTGTATGGCGAATTACGGACCTCATTGCCACGTACGAATAATATTCTATGATTAGAATGAAAAGGCCAAAAAACAAAAATTGTTTGCTCATTATTTTCTTGTATTCATATAATTTCAAAACGATTTATATCCCACTATTGATCATCAATGTTTGAAAAATAAACAATCCGGAATGGGAGTTCCCAATTTAACAAGCAAACAAGCAAGAAGTTGAATAACCTAATCCATAGTCTTCAATTTATCCGATCAGAAAACCTTGCTTTCATTTTTTCAAAAAACAGTGTTGTTCCAATGGTTGCCAAAAGTATTGATCCAAACCAATATCCAAACACAGAAAGTTCTTGCGTTTGGTAAATGGCTATAGCAATGTTTCCGATAATCAGCCATTGGATGATGTAAAATGCCGTAATGTTTTTTCCCAGCCATCGCAGAAATACAATTGTCTTAAGTTCAGCAAATTTCTGTACAATAAACCAGAGCAGTAAAACCCAGAGCAGGTCAACGCCCATTACCCAAAGGAAATACGGGAAGGTGTGGTGATAATATTCATGAAGATTGATTGTTGTTCCGATACCGGATTTGGAAAACAAAACCACCAGGATAAAGATAGTTGCAAGAATGGCAATAGAAACTACTTTCTGTTTCTGAATAAATTTCATGATCGGTAGTTCTGACTTTTGGAATAAAAAGCCCACCAATGGGTAAGTCAGTCAAGAAGAAAATATCAACACCAAAAATAAATTGTAGCGGATCGAACTGCCATCTTGCTAACTTAATTTTCAAGAGTAAATTGAAATTCAACCCGATATTCAGGAATGTGTACCGGAACAACAAGGAATACGGCAAATCCATTCAGAAAATCGGGCAATGGAAAACGTTTCATTGAATCACTATCCTTTTTGATGCAGAGCGAATATTGTTGTATTCAATGTAATAGAGGTAAACGCCTGAAGAAAGATCATTGACACTGAGCGCCAGATGATCGGAATGGCCATCAATCTGAAAATTTTTGACTGGTTTTCCACTGGAATCCAACAGGTTCAGTCTGGCACTTTTCACATTGGCCGGAAGTTCGTATTCGAGCCGGAGAACATCGGTTGCCGGATTTGGATAAGCATTCAGGAGAACATCCTGCTGCTTATCGTAAATACTGGCCGAAAAAACCGGGATCCCGGGCAGATTGTAAATATTGGTCCAAACCTTTTCAGGAGATACCGAATAGTCGAAACAATAAGCAAAAAGTTTATATTCAGTATCACCGGTTTTGTTCGCATAAATATATTGGGCTCCGTCGATGGTTATCAAGTTGCTGCCACTCTCGTTAATAACCCTCGATCCATAAATGTAATAGTATGAAGTTGCAGTTGCGACATACTTGTAATACGTGTATGCCAGTTCAATTTGAGAATCGGCATTAAACAGTTTTTCAGAAACGTATTTTATATCCGACAAATAATACCCACTTGGAACAGTACAGTTAATCGTTTTGAAAAGTGAATGGTCCATATTGTATATCCTGCATTGGCTTGCTGACACATCCATCAGGTAATACTTGTAGCCAAGCGTTTCGAGTTTCACAACCGACATTGAATAGTTGTAGGTTCTTTGAAGTGTAATTTGCCCGTAAACTGCAACAATTAAGAACATCAGGATTAAGGTTGAGAAAATTTGTTTCATAATTGGGTAAATTTTAGGTTTTAATTTTTGACTCACCCCAAGCCCGACAAGCCGGGCTTCCCCCCTCTCTTTTTAAAAGAGAGGGGCGGAGTAAGCGAAGCGCACTCGGGGTGAGTCAAGAGATTTATTAAAATAAAAGTTCATACTATTTTATCAAGTTTAACCCTTCGTTGGCCGACTTATCGCCTGGATTGTAAAGGTTTACCTTATTAAACAACACTTTCGCCTGGTTGGTGTTTCCCAGAAAATAGGAAGTCCAGCCTAACATTAATAACCCATCGTAGCCAAACGGGTACAAATCAACCACTTTATTGAAGAGCGAATTGGCTTTGTTGTAATCTTTTCGCCCGTAATAAACCAACCCAAGCCGGTACAATGCAACGGTATTGTTCGGGCTGACAGCCAGAATTTCCTCGTAGATTTTTACCACATCGTTCCATTTTCCAAGCGCTGCCATTGGCATGATCAAGCCAAAACGGGCTTCTTCGGAATACGATTTGAGCTTCTGCGCCCTGCTGTAAAAAATAACCGATTCATCGAACAGTCCCGCGTTATAATTGAGCCATCCCAACCGTAGGTTCAACTCATAAGATGATTCGTCGTAAACTTTTTTTAATGGATCCATGGCTGTGCTAAAATCACCGCCTTTTTCCAGGGTATAACTTTTCGAAAATGCAGCCTGTAAAGCTGCCTGGTTTACTTGCGAAAATGCAGCATTTACGACTAAACTGAAAACCAACATCCATAAACTTTTCCTTAAAAATTCCATGATATTCCGCCTGTTATTGTTTGTTTCAAATAATTGTATTCCAAGGTATTGCTTTTTACCCCACCCGTATAAACCTTATACGTTTCCGTAATATTCTGGTTGATGTACCTGAAAACCAATTGGTACTTTTTCCCCAGCGGGAAATAAACACTTCCCATCATTTTACGATCTGATTTTCCGGAAAAATTGGCAATGACATATCCCGCAGATTCAACAAAATTTTCCATTTCGCCAAAAAGATATTGACCATATAAATGAACTTTTCCCAACTGTACTCCACCCGAAAACGACATGGCGTTCCATCCAAAACCGTCGGATGCCGATTTAAAATAAACCTTTGGCGTAAAATAGAGCTTGGCATTCGAAAGCGGGTAATAAGTCACCCATGAGGAGACTTGGGCAAATTTTGAATCATTAATTGTACCGGCGTTTACTTCAACTCCCGGGGAAAAATGGCCAAAGTTTGACCAGACAGCCGTCGAGAAAACAGCATCGCTGTAAGTTTGTTTGGTAAGGCTGTAAGACTTTGTAGAATTGCTATTCAACCGTCCGGCATATACATCGCCACTCCCGAAAATTAAATTCAGCGAAGGTGAAATGTTCAGTTTTTTGCCGATTACCCAAACCGGGTTGATGAAATACTGAAACTGATTGGTCCTGATGGGTGAGGTCGTTTGTCCGCTCCAATTCACCATCGCTTCACGGTTCACTCCAATGTAAGTCAGATTGTGGTTCAGGGTAAAATTTGGTGCAACACGGTGACTAAGGTCAAAGGAATGAAACATATAATTTTTCAGGAAATAACCTTCGCCGTAATCCTCCCCCAAATTGGCTTCAGTACTAAACGCACGCGATTTAAGGTCTTCAAAACCCGCATTAAAACTGTAGCCTGTTTCGTAAGCCAAACGGGTCAATCCGGTTTCAATAAAGCCGATTTTCTTTTTCATCGCATCCGAAAAAAACGGGGCATATTTAACGGCTTCAAGCGATCTCCCGCTGAAAACCAGGCTGTAATACACATATTCCTGAAGCCATTCGAACGATTTGTCGTTGGTGTATGCTTTTAAAAACCAGGGCGCTGCATTACGGTATTTTCCCAGGCTGTACCAGGCAATCCCGGTGCGAACCTGAAGGTAAAAAAAGTCGATCCCTTGTTGCCTTGCTTCTTCGGAAAACCTGATTAATTCAGGCCATTTTTTCTCCTGAAATAGCTCGTACGATTGCTTATCAACCTCCGTGTAATTCAATTTTTCCTGTGCTTTTGCCGTAGAAATCACGATCAGGAAAAGAATCATCATCATTAATCGTTTCGACATTTTATATATATTTTTAAATCCCCGGATTGTATTTCAATTTCAAAAACCCCGTCTTCTTTAATGCTAATGGCAAAATCATATTTGCCGACTTCCCTTCCTGCAATTTTTTTTGTGATGCCTGAAATCATTTTCAAATCGCCTGATGAAAGGATGTCGCCTGCTTTTTTGATTTCGAGTTGATAATTGGCTTTCAGGAATAAAAATACAGGCGCTATAAAATCCTGAAGGAATTTCAATATTCCGCCAAACATCAGGTTAACAGGAACCTGATCCTCAATTTTGCTGTTGGGTAAAAATCCCAGCGGTACTTTGAACAATGCCAGGAAAAACCAATAAAGCGGGGTTTCCTTTTTCCCGGTAAAATTGGTGAAATAGTGCAGGTTGCCATTGTTGTAAAGGTAAGCCAGTGATTTGTCGTCTTCGCTTTCAAGATAAGTTGAATTGAAAATGTCGGTATTCACTTTCCAGTTGAAGTCGCTTTTTTGAATCTGAACACCAGTTTTTATTGATTCAATGTGATATTCGCCTGAAATTTGTTGACCCGGGATGAAATGCAGAACTTTCGAGAGCAACTCGTTTTCTACCGGATTGGCAACTACCTGTCCTTTTTGGGGAAAGGAAAATGTTTCAAATATGTATTTGTCGCCCTTTAAAAGATAATGCCCGAAAGGGTAATCGATGGTTGGCGAGCCAATATATGGTGTCGCCTGAAACTGAAAATGCAAGTGCGGATAAGGCGAACGGCCCGAATTTCCACATTTTCCCAACAACTGCCCCTGTTTTACGCGGTCGCCTTCCTTTACTTCAACCGAATGGTATTTTAAATGGCAAAGTTTCGAGTAGATACCATAACTGTGCTCAAGGATCACCGTGTTTCCCCAGTTATTTTTGGTATCCACATCACCAATTGTATTGTCGGCGATCGAATTGAACACCTCTATAACGGTTCCGTCATACGGAGCGGTAACCGCCTTTCCGAAGCAGAAATAATCTTCTGGAAAATCGCCGCTTCCCTTGAATTGTTTGCCGTTTTTATCTGTGACGATAAAGTCCCAGGCATTTCGCCATGCGCCTTTGTGCGTTATTTCTCCGTCGTGACCCTGACTGACTTCCCATTCTCCAAAGAACGGTAACGAGGCGGATACAGGAAAGTTAGCCGGAAAACGTTTCAGGTTTCCGGATTGCAAATAGAGGTTTTTCTCCGGATTGCCTAACTGTACCGGCGTTTCAAGTAGTCCACCGGGCCGATTTTCACGAAGTTTCAACGCATACAGGAACATGAGTACTACCATGTTAAACGGGAGCGAATAGGGCGAAATGCGGAAAAGATGGAAAAGTTGCTGGGTGCTGATGGTGATCAACACGACCGTGGGTAGCAAGATGATGATCCACGCGTAGCTGATCTTTCCGGGAATTAAATAGTAACCGCCCAGTGCGACAGCGGTCAGAATGTAATTGAACCCGATGAATGTATAGCTCAACGAATTAAATTCAATTCCAACCAAAATATAGAAAAGGTATGAAACAGAATAGCCCAGTATGGACAGCACAAAGGTGATGCGCGAATAAATGAGCAGCCCAAACGAAATAATGATACCGGCTAACAATCCTTTTTGAAAGAAAATGGCGCCAAGCGAATAAAAATAAATGCGGATGAACGAAGAACCGACAAGATTCTCGAGCCAGTTGTACAAACCAACCATGGTGTGACCGCCAAGTCCGAAGAGTTCGTTGTAAGTATAAATTCCCCGTTCGCTGATGTTCAGGGTGGTGAGTTGGCCCGCCGATAAACTTACAATCCAGATGGTGACCAAAAACGGGATGCTTAAAAAAGGCAATCCGTATTTTCCGAGCACTCCCTGAAAAACAATGGTGAGAAAAAAACAGGTAATGGCAGCAATGGCAACCAGCATATAAAGTTCAGGCGATGGCTGGAAAATCAACCCAACACCCAGCCCAACCAGCAAGCTGTTAAAACCGTAAATTCCCGATTTCAGGAAATAGGCATTGTAACCCAGATAATGGGCAAGCAAATTGGCGATGGCCACAGCGATCAAACCACCAATGCCTGCGCCATAATCGAAAAAGCTGATGAATACCAACAAGATAGCCAACACCTTATTGGTGGAAAAAAATACCTGCGAATAACTGTTTAGTAAAGAATGCAGGATATCCTTGGCGATATTCTTGGTTTTACTCATGTTGGTATTCCGAACTTTTAATGTTTTTCATTTATTTCGTCAGTTTATCAATTGTTTTCATTCACTCAACCCGAGGTCTTTGCGCGTCCACTTCCCCTCTCCATGTGTAGCTACTCTTTATACATATCTTGTATTCAAATAACATTAATTGCCTTTTCTTAAAACTTATTTTTTATGGCAACCTCAGTAGAAAATCCATGCTCACAGTCCACAACCTTATTGGTTGTGTATTTTCTACTGAGGTTTTTTTCTTTAAAAATAAGGTTTTTTAAGACAGTGAATTAGGGCTTGGCCGCCTGCATGACAAGGCAGGCGGCGAGTAGGTTATATTTTCTTTCTCTTCGGATTTAATTCACTCTGTTTGAATGTTTCCAGGCTTTCCTTTTTCCTGATAATGTGTGTTTTTCCTTCCATATCGATTAATACGACGTTTGGCCGGTAATTTATAAACTGCATCCACTGGGTCATGTTGTAAGCGCCAACCCGTTCGATTACCAGTTGGTCACCGGTTTTGACCTGGGGAAATACAATGGCATCGCGGATTACATCAATGTTCATGCACAATGGGCCGTAAATAGTTGATTCTTCAATATGACCAGTAATTTCTTTCGATGGATATACGCCCAAATTGTACCAGAATGAGGTGAACAAAAGATTTACACCGGCATCGATCACTGTGGAACGTCTTCCGTTATTCAGACGTTTGTTGGCCAGCACGGTCGTTAACAAATATCCGGCATCGTCAATCAGCGCGCGACCGGTTTCGAGGAAAAGTACCGGCAAATTTTCGTGTGGAATTTCAGAAGAAATCAAGGCGTTTGAAATGGCTTCGGCATATTCGTCGAATGACGGGCAAGTTTCGGAACCCGGCATGTACGCGCCTTTCAAGGTGTTTTTTGAAGCAAAACCACCACCAAGGTCGATGTATTTTAACCAGTAATCGAACTTCCGGTGAATCGCCATGTAAAGGTTGGCCAACTTTGATGCCGCAATGGCATAAGCCGATTGTGCCATGATGTAAGTTCCGATATGCGTGTGCAAGCCAATCAGGTCAAGGCTTTCGGCCAGCATGATCCGGTTGATGGCATTCCAGGCATCGCCATTTTCGTAATTAAAACCAAAGCGGTCCCAAATCGGATAAATCCCCGCATCGAGGTTGACCCGAATAGCCACCCTGGCTTTTTTCTGCAATTTCCGCGAAGTTTCAATCAACAAATACAACTCGTCGAAATGGTCGATGTGGATACAGGCATTGTTATCGATGGCCATGATCAGATCAGCTTCAGACTTTTCGGGTCCGTTAAACAGGATTTGTGAACCATCTACCCCATTCGCCAGCGCTTTCTCGAATTCGAAACCGGAAACCACTTCGGCCCATGATCCTTCATTGTGATAAATACTGCAAACGGCATCGAGGTAATTGGTTTTATACGACCAGGCAAACTGAACCTTTGGATACCGGGTATCGAAAGCCCGCTTGGCCTCGGCATATACTTCACGAATAGTTTTTTCAGAAATCACAAACAGCGGCGATCCGTATTCTTCCATCAGCAATGAAACACTGATCCCGTCAATTTTAGAAATCACTTTTTGTTTAATGGGTAACCCGAATTTACTTGGCATTCCGGCATTTATTTTATTGATAGCCGGCTTTTCGTATTTTAATTTTTCCATGATTTTTTGCTGTTTTAAATTTCTCCGTTCATTGCAATAGTTTCAAATTTGGCCAGGTCAACAATAATGTCATACGAATAGCGTACAAACATTTTTCCTGAAGCGTAATATTCCATCGGGGCAACTTCCTGTCCCAAAGCAAGTTTAACCAATGCTTCCGGAATATTTTGCCCGGCGCCAACTGCCAGATAAACCCATGCCGGAATACGTGGATTTATCTCGATGAGGTAATATTCGCCTTTTATTGTTTTAATGAGTTCGAGTTCCATGCCGCCTTTCCATTGCGTTTTTCGGATCAGATTGCGGGTGATTTCCAGCATTTTATCGTCCGACAGGGTGATTCCTCCCCAGGCTTTTCCTTTGTCGGTGATGTACTGTTTGCGCATCGGAACGGCAGCAATTGTATTCCCTTGTCCGTCGCCCAATGCGATTACATTTACTTCGGTACCTTTCACAAATTCCTGAATGATAACCGGCAGGCCCCATTTTGACGAAATCTTGTTGAAAGCCTGTTTCACCTGTTCCTGATTGTAAGCCATGTAAGCATCATAAAACTTTCCCTTGACCATCACCGGGTACTCAAATTTCTCTTTTATTTCCGAAATCTGGTTCATGCTGCCCAGGTTTAAACTGGCCGGTACTTTTATCCCGTATTTTTCGCCGTATTCAGGAAGTTTATCTTTGTCTCTTTCCTGAAATTGTTTGATGGTTGGCAAAAAAGTATGGATGCCGATTTTCAGGAGGCGGTCTTCGTTTTTCATAAATGAAAACAATTCTGCATCGAAATTCGGAATTAATACATCGATTGGATCACGCCGGTGGATTTCCTCAATCCGGTCGATTAATTCTTCCGAACCGGTTGATGGATAAGGAATCTGGAATATTTTATCACATAACCCTTCCATGTAAATTCCCGGCTCGAGCGTTTCGTAAACCAACCCGATTATCCGGAGATCGAACTCTGAAGAGTCTTTTAACGACCGGATTACCGGCACTCCGGGTCCAGGGTTATCAGTATTGTTAAGCCCGGTAACAGCAACTGTTAATTTTAACTTTGACATGGTGGTTTGTTTATTTGAAATCCAACGGGTCTTCGCTGGCAGTAATCTGGTGGTGTTTAATCAACGCGCAGAACTCGTAAAAGTCTTTTTCAAAAGTAAGGTCGTCCAAATCATATTTCTCGAGAAACAGGGTCTTGATCGAGTCAAAATCCTGACCTTGGGCAATCAGTTTGGTAAGCTCCAGTCCAGTCGGATTCACATTGAACGAATCTCCTGTTCTTGAATTAAAAACAAAGCCATTGTCGCTAATTCTTACTTCGTCTGTTATTTTCATTTTTGTTTATTTTATATGCATCAAAAATACGACATGCAAAAAAAGAGTTATTATAAAATTTAGTAAATGTTTTACAAAATGCGGTAATCAGTATAAATTATTGATTGGCTTTTTATAGGCAGCAGGATCTTTTTTAAAGTCGGAAAGTGATATTCCTGTAATGAGTTTAAACTGGCTGGAAAGGTGGTGTGGACTACTGTAGTCCATCATCCAGGCAATTTCGCTCAACGAAATTTTGTCTTCCAGCGCCAGTTCTTTTACTCGCTCAATTTTCTGGAGAATGATGTATTTTTCGAGTGTGATGGGCTCAACTTTAGAGAATAGCTTCGATAAAGTTTGGTAACTTCTGCCCAGTTTTTCGACCAGATACTCGGATTTCCGGGCAATTGAATCCACATTGTTCATGTAATGCACCAGTTCAATCACCGTTTGTTTGATTTCTTCAACCAATATTTCATCTTTATTGCTGATCAGACCCATCCCCAATTCCTGCAATACTTCATCTATCTGGCTTCGGCTTATTTTTTCAGGATCATAAATAATGGTTGCTTCCCCCAGGTTAACATCAAGAACAGTTATTCCAAGTTTTGTCAGGTCTTCTCTCACCACTCGAATACAACTGGAACACATCATATTCCTGATGAATATTCTTTGGCTGGTATCGCTGTTTTGTTGCTCCATTTTATGAACCAAATAATAGGTAAAAATGCAAAATATATAAATTGGTTCGTTCTGTACTTTTATAATAAATGATGGGATGTTGACTGCCTGAACAGTCAACATCCCAATCTATGTCAAGTTATTGAAAAAATTTTCAAAAACCATTACAATGTAATTTCCTTAGAATTGCCTCCAACGGTTAGTGTTGCGAGATTGTCACAATCACCTTTTCCGTAGTCAATGGTTTGCAAATCTGCTCCTACCGTATTTATCTCAACAACTCCGCTAACCGGATAAAAACATCCGTTTTTGTAAATCAAAGGTGAAGTGATCGTCAGGGTATAGTTTTTAGCGTCAAGATTAACGCCTGTGCCGGATCCTGTTACTGAATAAACATCATCGGCAAATAAGAAAGTGGTGCCACCGGCAATCATTTCACTGTATTTTTTACACTCCCATTTGATCGTAGATCCGTCAGGATAAGTCAGTGATGCATTGGCTATCGTTTTGGCAAAAGTAAGATTACCTTTCTCGTTTAGGCCAGTGTTCAGAATGGTTTTAATCCCTTCCATCTTATTGCCATTCAGGTAGTAATCTTCAAATGTTACTTCTCTTAATGAACCTTCTTTCTTCCAAAAGTCAGAAAGGCTGACATGGATTTTTCCTTTTTTTGTGTTACCACTGAACAGGGTGCAATCTCCACCCGGATAGTCAACTGTCCAGATACGTGGGTAGAAGGCGCCGTTTGCATTTTTTTCGACGGATACCGTAAAGCAACTTGTCAGGCTCGCTGATTTTAATGTTGACTCTTCACTGCTGATCAACTCATCATCAAAATCTGAAGCAAACGAGGCGAGAATATTGGTGTAATCAAAAATACTTGTTTTCATTGTTTCCGAATCCGAAACCGCTTCATTCTTGTTGCACGAATTCAGGCCAACAACTGCAAGAACTGTTAAAAGCGCAAATAATACTATTCTGAAATTTTTCATGATTATTGTTTTAAATGGATTTAATTTCTATTCACTGTGAACTATTTTTTTGTTCGGGCTTCGTTGGTGTCACAAACCCCGTTGTTATTGGCATCTACAAAATTTCTGCCTTTTCCTTTGCCCTGGTTTTGTCCTTTTCCGTTGCCAGTTCCATTGCAAATTCCGGTACCATTTCCTTTGCCGCTTTTTGCATTGGTGGTGCGGTTTTCGTACGTGTCACAAATGCCATTTTTGTTGGCATCAATAAAAGCCGAACATTTAGCTGTTCCATTACAATTACCATTTCCCCTTCCGCCCACCGGATTTTGGGCGCTTGCGAATGTTGTTAAAGCCATAAGGGCTAATCCTGTTAAAAAAATCTTTGCTTTCATTTTTTCTTGTTTTAATTGTTAAATATTTACTGCTTTAAAATCGAATTATTTCTGAAAAAATTACATTCTAAATCCGCCATTCTTCCCATGTCCGCTGCCGTTACCCGAACCGTTTCCTTTTCCCATTCCTTTTCCGGAGCCTTGTTTTTGGCCTTGTAAATTTTGATGGCCTCCGTCGATTTGAAACTGAATGAATTGTTTAAGCTGATCGGCGCTAAGCAGGGTTTTTATCGTGTTCCCATGGTCCTCAATCTGCTTGTCCATTTGTTCCCTGATTTCCTTCTTTTGAGTTTTTCCGCTTGCTGAATGTTGCTTTTCCCGAAGGTCATTCATAACTGATTGGTTTTTGATCTCCATCGAGATAATGCGCTGTTTCTGATATTCACTGAGTCCGGAAATTGAATTTATACAGGTTTCCTGCATGGCATTATTCCGGCCTTTCCCATCCGGATTATTGCTTGAAATGGCGACTCCTGCTGCTAGTATTAGGGCAAGGCAAAGCCCTGTAAACCGAGTTAATCGACTTGTTCTCATAATTTTATATTCAAAATGATTGTTTATTTGTTACGCCATCGGCCTCCCATATTTCCTGGCTGAGGAAGATTTATCTGGTTGTCTTTATTGAGCATCGACTGAAAAATAAGATGCAGTTTTGCTTGTTGTTCTGCCGTACATATCTTTTTCATATTCAGGTAAAAAGTAGTAGTTACTTGTTTGAGATCGCGGTGATTATTCCCGACTTCTATAGCCATCTGGTTGAGTCGGGTGCTATCGGGATTTTGGGTTCCCAGTTCATTAATCAGATCCTCGCGCAATTGAGCCAAATTCATTTCAATACCTCGAGCTGTGCGGTTAAAAGTTCTGTTGATGTCGCGGAACTGATCGAGTTGTTCATCATTCAGGTTTAGTTGATCCCTGAAGAATCGGGTTCGTTGTTCTCCGGGAACTATCTTTTGGTCATCCTGTTTCGTTTCTGATGTTTTTGCTTCGGTCATTCGGTGGTAATAAAATGAACCGATGGTTGAAAGATTGGTAGCAACCAAAATAATAATGATCCAGATCAATATTCGATATTTGGTATTTGGATTCATAATTCGCCGAGTAAAAATGATTCAATGGGTTCAGCTGCAAAATCGTTGAGCATTTGGATGTTGCTGGTCGCCGGATGATTTACTTTTGGCGATGAAGCATTGTCGCCTATTCTTAATCCGCCATAAATTCCAAGAATTAGAATGAGCGAAAAAAATGCCGGTTGTGCCAGTCTTACCCATTGATTTTGTGCCTGATGTTCCGGTTTTTCTTCCAAACGTGCGCTCAAGCGGGTGAAAAAGAAAGGCGATACCTCCGGATTCTTTTCCTTGTCAATAACCTGCATACCTTCCTGTATAAATGCTAAAAAGCTCCGGCAGTCAGCACATTCCTCCAGATGTTTCTCAACCATTGTCTTTTTCTCAACCGACAATTCATTGTCGATGTAAAAAATAAGGTCTTTGTGGATGCTATCATTTTTCATTTTTGTTGCTTTTAATGTAAGACACCATTCGTTTTAAAAACTTGCAATCAGACACACTTTTTTTTGTAACAATCTAAAAGTTTTTCCTGAAGGTTCTTTTTTGCCCTATGAATCAGCGATTCAACCGAAGCCAAAGAGATTTCCATGATTTCAGCAATTTGCTGATAGGGCAGTTCTTCATATTTATTCAGTGTAAATGCTGTGCGCTGTTTTTTGGGTAACCGATCGATGGCACGATGTAACAAGTCAGATCGCTGCTGGTCGGTAATGTTTTGGTCAGGCTGATCACTGCGGTTCTCCGATATTTCACTTGTTTGGTTTCGTCCGCCGGTAAAGGTCTCTTCAATTGATTGAAAGAAGCGTTTACGTTTATTGCTGCGGATGAAATTAAGTGATCGATTGGTTGCAATCCGATACAACCAGGTCGAAATTTTAGCGTCTCCCCTGAAATTTTCGGCTGTCCGAAATATTTCAAGAAAAACGTCCTGCGCCAAATCTTCTGCATCTGGTTTGTTGTGGACAATTCCAAAACAAGTATTCACAACCAGTCGCTGGTATGTCTCGACCAGAATTTGGAATGCTTTGCGATCGCCCTGTTGAATTCCTTTAATCAGTTGGTATTCGTCCATTCTGAATTTTAGCAAATGTGAATTTAGATGTTTTGACACCCAAACTTTCAAAAACTTGCACAAATATTTAAAATATTTTCTTGAATGTATGGATATTCAGCTTCGATTGATTCCTATGTTGTAACCATTAACATTGAGGTTTTAAATCATATTCAACGCCGGATGTGTTTAACTGGATTACAGATGCCATCTATCTAACTCACGAATATGTGAATATGCTTGAAATATCAATTTACCTCGTGCGTTCCATCAGAAAGAACCTTAACGGATGGTGGAACTTTTTTCAGATTAAACAAATCAAAGTAAACTTTTAAACAATCAGGAAAATAAAACTTAATAACTTAATATCTGATAATGAAATATGTAAATTTGAAAATTAAAATCTAAGAATGAATGAATACAAATTGAAACATTGCATTCAAATATATACTAACAATGTTGATAAATATGCAAGATTGGGTATATATCGGGGTTATAAGCCATTTAAAAATCGAACATGAACGACCAAATTCTATACAAAGATTCTGTAATTGTGGTTAAAATATTGACCGATGAAGACAATGAAGCACTGAAAAGCATTGTATTGAGATATTTAAAAACAGGCAGTTACAAAGGAAAAGATGGAAATGAAGTATTTGTGACAAATACAATGGGTGGGGTGAGACAGATTGGTTTGTTCTTCCTCATACTTTTGGTGCGACAATCGGTAAAAAGTTATTTGAGCAATACAATGCTGGACTTGAGGGGTTTGACAAAAGGGAGATTGAGGTTTTGAAAAATTGGTTAATTGACATGGAAATTATAGATGATGCAATGTGTTATTGAAATAAAAAACCAAGTGAGACAGAATCGCAAACAAAACAAAACCATTTAATTATGGCAGCAGATAAATTTCACAAAAAATACCGTATTCCGTCGGCACGTGCAGTATGTCACGATTATATCGGCGGAGATTATTTGTACGGGTGGTCTGTTATCAACAGCAATGTGTGGAATGAAATCGGTATTGCCAGAATATGCGTGTAACAATAAAATTGAATTTGGATGGCATACCCGTTTCCACGACCATATTATTCGTGACAAGGAAGAATGGAATCATATTGCTACCTCTAACCACATGAACTATGAAAAATACAAATGAAGAAATACAACGATTTATAGAAAGTATTCCTGATCAATTTGAAATCATGGAAGAAAAGATTGATTTTCGGACACAAAACGACTACATTGATTACTCTGAAACCTTTGAAGGTGGAGAATTATCAAAGAAAGAAACATTACAATTGAGTGAAATTCTTTTCAGGAATGATATTCCAATTGAAGCAAAGAAAAAAGGATTAACTATCTTAGCTCATACAGGAACTATTTTAGCGTTCAGACAAATAGAGAAGTATTGAATTCAACTATTGAAACCATTGAATTCGCTGAAAGATATATTGAATTTAATGTTCTTATACCCTTCGATGTAGCCGTTGGAAATCTCATTGAAACAGGAATTAAGAAATGTAATTAATTGGGAAATTTTGTTTTTGAATATTACTATGTAACAAATCAAGATATTCCTGACAGAGAAGATATTAAAGAAATAATCAGAATTGTTAGGGAGGAATAAGGAATGTTGCGGCTTAAAGCTCCGACGTTGCGGTTTTGAAGTGGAGGGGGAATATCCAGAAGTACCCTATTGGCAAAAACATAAAACAGAAAGGCTTTTCACTGTTTTGCGAAAGGCCTTTCTTATTTGTACCCAAAGGGTTTCTGAAAATTCTATTTTGATAAGATCACTTATATTTCCAATCAGTGCTTTTTAAGTTTCACCGTGATTTTACTCTTCTTTTTTTCATCTAATTCACCTTCTTCCATCTCTTCAATTTTCCCCTTTTTCCCTTCAGAATAATTGGCGCCTGCGATGAGTGCAATGATGACAACAATCGAAATATATAGCGCATTGGGGATTGGTGGCGGATCGCCTGCTCCGTAAGAGTGCATTCCCGATAAGTAATAATTCACGCCAAAGAAGGTCATCAGCACCGCGCTTAATCCGACCAATGCAAGACTGCTCAGCGAAAAAGTGCTTTTTAATCCCGGAATTTTGCGGAGATGGAGAATAATCGCATAAACCAGAACAGTTACCAATGCCCATGTTTCTTTCGGGTCCCAGCCCCAATATCTTCCCCACGATTCGTTGGCCCAAACTCCGCCTATAAACGAGCCGATGGTTAGCATCATCAGGCCAATTATCAGTGCCATTTCGATAATATATGAAACTTCAAGAATGGTAAACCGGATGTTTTTTTCATTCTTTTTGTTTCTTAAAATCATCAGCACCAGGTTGAGCAGACCAAGCAAGGCTCCCATCGCCAGGAATCCATAACTGGCGGTAATGATGGCCACATGAACTACTAACCAGTAAGATTTCAGTACCGGAACCAGGTTGGTGATTTCAGGGTTCATCCAGCTCATTCCTGCAACAAAAAGGATGATCGATGTTAACAGGGCTGTAACAGCCAGGGTTATCGGCGAACGGCGCACAAAAATGAATCCTGAAAGTATTGTTGCCCAACCGATGTAAATCATGGTTTCGTAGCCGTTGCTCCAGGGAGCATGTTCTGCAATATACCAGCGAATCCCTAACCCGACGGTGTAAAGCAGAAATGCAACAAGTACAAGCAATGTTCCGGCATTTATGAATTTTGCATAACTGGCGCCGGGTTTAAAAATGAGCATAAAATGAAACACCAGCAAAACGAATCCAAGGAAAGCGAATATTTTGGCTAATTTCCCGAAGATATTAAACTCGTTGTAAAAAATCTCGAGACTGACTTTGGTTGACGAAGGAATAATATCAGCGCCATAAGTGGTCTGGTATTTTTTGATATTTCCAAGGTATTGGTCTGGTTTTGACCAATTTCCGGAAATCACGGCATTGTTGTATTCTTCGTAATACAAATTCAGGATACCGCCTGCAAAATCGGCTTCCGTTTTCCCCATTGTTGGCGGAAGTGTAGAATGTGTTACCCAGGTTTTGCGTTCATCATTCGGAACCGGAAAAATCTTCAGAAAATCGCCGTTAAATATCTGATAGCAAATGTTTATCCGCTCATCTACATTGATGATTTCCTTATCGTATTTGTTCCTTGTAGTCTGTTTTTTGTTATATGATTGCTGAACCAGATCATTCAAACGATAGTTTCCGGCCTGATCAAAAGCTTGGTTAAATGAAATAAAATCTCCGGAAATTCCCAGTTTTTTCTTTAGTTCAGAATTAGCCACCTTCACCAAAGGAACATTTTTCCATTTATCCGGATTGGCGCTCATTTCAATGAAAAACTCAACTGCGGAAAGTCCTTCCCAGTTGTCTTTTTTGGTAATTTTGCGCAGAAGATCAGAAGCCAGCGTATTGACTGGTTCAATTCGTCCCTGGTGGTCTTGAACCAATAACTTACCAAAAGCAGAAACGTGTTGATTTTTTGTTGTATTGGCTCCGAAAGCGTCATTTCCTGTCATGGTCACTACCGAAAAAAATACAAGCAGTAAAAGTGTTTTGCCGGCGATGCGCATTTTCTGAAGTTTTGAACTTAATCGAATCAATGTCTGAAAACGGCTTGCAGGGCTAAATAGGGTGAATACCATGCCGAGTGCCATCAAAAAGTAACCGAGGTAAGAAATCAATGTTCCCCAATAATCCTGGTTGACTGCCAGAATTGTCCCTTTCTCATCCTGATCAAAGGAGGATTGGAAGAAGCGGTATCCATTGTATTTCAGTATGTTGTTCATGAATATACGGAATGGTTTTTCTACGGAAGATGCCGGATCTTTTAAGGTGATTTCGCTTGCGTAAGACGAGGGACTATTTGACCCGGGATACCGCTCGAGTTGAAAATCGCGAAGGAAAATACTGAAAGGCAATTCGCGGACAACCGAACCATAAGAAAGGCTGACATTGATGCCATTAATTGTGCAGTTGGCAGGTGCATACACGTTTCCATCTCTTCCAAATATATTGAGCCGTTTAGTTTCATTTCCTGAAGTGATTATTGCGGTAAATGCATCCACTGCGCCCTGTCCGGTTTTATCCGGAATCTGAACCAGTGAACGAAATCCGTTTGCATCGGGAACAAGCGTTTCAGATGCATTCGGTACGAATAACTCATTTTCAACGGTCAATTTTTTTCCACCGATTTCAACTGTTTCCTTATAATGATTATTCGTATTTGGTGTGAATTTCACCTTGGTAAAGTTTTTTACTTCTGAGCCGTTTGCACTGGTATTTAAGCTGATATAGGCTGCTTCAGATACAATCTGATTGTTCGATTCACCTTCGCGAATGTGCATATTTCCTTCGAACCCAAAATAACGGGTAACACCAGCTCCAATAATGATCACGATAAAAGCCAGATGGAACAACAGGATGGCCCATTTCTTCCGGTTAACCAATTTGTATTGAAATACACTTCCTGCAAGATTAATAACTCCGACAAAAAGAAGCAATTCGAACCACCAGGATTGATAGATAAGCGCCTGTGCTGTAGCCGTTCCGTAATCGTTCTCGATAAAAGTTGCATAGCCAATCGATATGGCAAACATCATCAGGAGCAAAACGGTAAAAAGCATGGAGAATAGAAATGAAACTATTTTTTGCATGATTAATATTCTAAATGGAAACTTAAAAATTAATGAATGGATTTGGGTATCCGGCAAGGCTGATGATGGGTATTGTAATTAAAAAAAACTCCTTTGCTTTAATAGTAAAACAAAGGAATTTCCTGGATTTTTAAACTAACCAACGTTTACTTGGTTGTTGGATCGTCATGCGCAATTTTAGCTGAGTATTCTTTAAAATTGAATCCTTTGTAATTAGGACTTTCTTCATTGTGGCATTTTTTACACAATTTTTCAGTAGGAAGAATCATCCCTTTTGACATTGCCAGCGTTTGATCTTTCATTATTGTTGCAGTCTTGTAAAGGCTGCCTGGTCCGTGACATGTTTCGCATGAAACGCCCTCAGCTACTGTGATGGAAGCAACTAAACCCTGGTCAACACTTGCAGCAGTTGAATGGCATTTTAAACATTTCGGATTTGTAGCATCGGCTCCTTTAAGTGAGGCCATTGCCTTGGCATGTTTGCTGCTGGCCCATTTGTTGTATTGTTCCCCTTTGTCGGCCTTGTTGTGGCACATTTTACACTTGGCTGCTCCGATATACTTTGCATCCTGGGCATTTACAACTGAAATGGAAAATATAACCATCCCAATTAAAAAGATTAATTTTTTAAGATTCATGGTAATTGTGTTTTTAAGTTTATAAAATATTTTGCTTTTATCAACGTAAGTTTATTTATCAGTCAATTTTGAATTCCCAATTACGTTATATAAGAACAAAAATGCAATAATATATTTGAATAGGCAATAATAATGCCATTCAATTCCTGTGCATGGTTGTCAATGTTTGTTAATAAAGTTGTGAATGGCAGGATGAACAGAGTTCAGTACGCCAGGCCTCATCAATATCAACAGGATGTTTGAATTCAAGCGGTTCACCTGAAAGGGAATATTGCAATTTGCCAGGAGCACCCTGAGCCTGGATATTATGGCACAAATTACAATCTTTGGATATTACTTTACCTGCCGGAGTTGCATGTCTATCATTGTGACACCTGAAACAACCATCATACTCCATGTGACCGATATTATTCGGATATTTTCTCCAATCAGCTTTCATATAGGGGAAAATATTGTTGGCATACCCGTTTTGTATCTCAGCAATTGAATTATCAATATCCGCTTTTCTGCTGGTCAGCAATTCAGGATAGCTGGCTTTGTAAAATTCGGTCACCTGATCTTTGATAGCAACAAATGCACTATCCTTTGTTCCGTATATTTTATACAATACGGTCATTGAAATCTGCTTAATACCTGGCAGCGTTTTCGATATTTCACCGGCACTAATTGATTTGTCGATAAAATTCTGCGGAACATTGTAGTTATGTGAAGGCCGGTTATGGCAATCAAGGCAATCCATCACCCGGGTTTCCAACGAATCGAGTTTTTGCTGACTTAATAAGTTTTCACTGTCGGTAAATATTTCGCTAACCCCGGTTTTTGTATTGGTATATTTAACCCATGGAATTAGCTGACGATTGGCTGAAGTGGTTTTGTATTCAATTTTTACGTCGGCGCTTATATGTTGGTGAATTCCTTTTTCCAATCCTGCAGAAGTCATTTTTGAACTTGTTTTCATTTGCAATTGAATAACATGTTCGGTATTTGAATCATTTGCGAGGTAAGATTCCAGATATTTCATTTTCCGGTCATAAAATTTTTCGGGCCAGTGGCATCGTTCGCAAGTTTCCTGAGCCGGACGAAGATTTGCGATAGGTGTTGGGATAGGTGTTGGAAATTTATGTGCCAATACCGAATAAACCTGATACAATCCTGACATTTTACTTTTTACATACCAGCTGGCACCAGAGCCAACATGACATTCAACGCAGGCAACACGTTCATGCGATGAACCATGGTAAGTGGTATATTCCGGTTCCATGACCTTGTGGCATAATTTTCCGCAGAATTCAACCGATTCAGTATAATGAAAAGCTTCATAACTTCCAATTGATGAAATAATAAGCAGAAACATTGTTCCAAATACGAAAATAATAGATGCGTTTCTGGTTGCTTCATTGTTGAAATTAATAATCGGCCAGTTTTTAACTTCACCGGCTGCATCGGCCCTTCTGGCACTTGCTCTGTTTATTCTCATTCCTACAGGAATAAGAATGAGCCCAAATATCATAAATGCCGGCAGTACAATATAAATAAACAATCCAATGTACGAACCACCGAAACTGAAAAATGTATTTAGGATTACCAATGATAATATCGTCGCCAGGTTAAAAATAGCCAAAACTGCCCCGGTAATTGATATCCAATTTTTTATGGATGATGGTAGCTTCATATCAAATTATTTTAGTGGAAAAGTAAGGAATATATGATGAAAATAACCTGAATTATTCCGGTAAACAGAAAAACAAAACCGAAGAACTTTACCCATTTCATTTTCTTGGTTGAGAATTCCTCTTTAACGACAACATTCTGCAAAACACCTGATTCTTCAAGTTGCTCAAATTCCCGTGGTCTGTCTTCTTTGTATTCATCAATCTGAACTCTGCCAGTGAAAATAACGGTATCCATCGGGAAAGCTTCAGGGCGAAGGTGCGTATTAAAGAAATGAATCGTAAAGATAAATCCAACGGCCAAAAGTGCTTCATCACTATGGATGATTTGGGCAACATTGATCAACCAACCCGGGAACAGATGTGTGAAGAAGACCGGAAACCAAAGAACCAAACCGGTTGATCCAATTACTACAACTCCCCAGAAAACAGCCATGTAGTCAAATTTTTCCCAGTATGTCCATTTTCCATACGATGGTCGTGGGCCTCTTCCTGTAAACCATTTCATCGAAGCCCAAAAGTCTTTCAGATCCTGACCGTTAAACATGAGTGAGTTTTTCCCGAAAATAAATTCCTTCATGCTGAGCCCTTTTTCTTTCTTCAGCTTAAATAGGGAATACACATGGTACGAGAAATATCCAAAAGTGATAACGGCTGCAAATCGGTGAATAATTCCGGCATTGTATGCCCCTCCAAGAAATTTCACAAAGAATTTTGCCCAATCCATAAAGGCAAACTTCAGTATCATGCCGGTAAATGCCAGTGTTAAGAAACTGACTATTACAAAAAGATGGGTAATACTTTGACTTTTGGTGAATCGCCTTACATAAACCTTTTCGCTTATTTCCTTTGCATGTAATTTTTTCTTACGCATCGCATGGATCGAACGGGGCAACCATAAAAGTGTATGTAGTCCGAAGAAGGCAAAAACACTTACCAGCAAGCCCGTCATTGCCCAAAATGTATAGTAGAGCCAAGGAAATTTAGCTTTATTGTTGTGGGTGGCATGTGTAAGGTATCCGGTAAATTTTTTACTTGCATCAGCATGGCATTTTTGGCATGTTGCAACAATATTTTCGGGCCCAACCGATGATTTTGGATTTTGAAGCTTATAAATTGAATGAGCTCCGTGGCAATCAGAACATCTGGCAGCCTGTAAATAACCCAGCTGATAAACTTTCCCGTGGTATGTTTCAAGGTAAGTTTTGGCCAGTTCGCCATGGCACTTGCCACATTGCAAGGTTATTTCCGACATAAATTTATCCTGATGAACTTCAGTTATTGAATGTGCGCTATGGCACGTACCGCATGTCGGATATTTTAATTTATCGTTGGTGTCTTGATAGGCGTGATCACCCGCAATATATTCATTATAAATACCTTTGTGGCAACTTCCGCAGGTAGCGGCAATGTTCTTCGGATTTACAGATGATCGCGGATCAGCTTCTCTTAAATTGAAATGGGTAGTATGGCAATCTGTACAAACTGCTACCGAAAGTAATCCTTTTTCAGTAAGACTTCTGCCGTGTACGCTTGATGAATAATCATGAAATGCATCAATTTCGCCGAGGTTAGTTCCTATAACAGCCTTTCCACCTGTACGATGGCATTTGCCGCAAAGTTTGGGAATTGATGACCTGAAAACAGGTGAACTTTCATCAGTTTTAGGTTTTACCAAATGGGTTCCATGACAATCGGTACAATAAGGTGCATTTTCTTTTTTACTGAAATAGGCCTGTCCGTGTCCGCTTGAAAAATAAATATCAGATTCTTTCGCATGACAATTGGAACAATCGACCTTGCCTGCTGTCGTGCAGGGCCTTGTCATATTGGCTGTTACATCCGAATGGCATTTTACGCAAGTAATGGATTTATGAGAAGAGGCTGCAATTTCTGAAACATCTACTTTTAAAGAGATCTCCTTGTTATTTACTACTTTGTGTGTATCTCCCTTTTCATGGCATTTCAAACAGGTATTATCAGAAATGTTGGCAATCAGGTTTTTTAATTCAACCTTGTGTGGCGGATGACAGGCAGTACATGCCGGAATAGCGCCTGGTTTTGACTCCCACAACTCTTTGTTAATTATTTTTACATGCACATCTTCAATCCTTGCATGACATTTCATGCAAGTAGATGCAATGTTTTTCGGAGAAATACTTGAACTTACATTGGTATGCGGCAAAATGAGATGATTCCCGTGACAATCATTACAGGTAGCTGAAACGATCAGTCCTTTTTTGAATAATCCTACCCCATGAATACCTTCGCTGTAATTTTCAAGAATATTGTGTTCTGCAATATTGTATGCCCTGGCTACCGGAGCGCCTTCCCTGTGGCAGTTTCCGCATAACACCGGAATATTCATTTTGTAAGTGCGTGATTCCGGCTGATCTGATTTTAAAATATTGTGAGTACCATGACATTCCTTACAATTGGGGGCATATTTTTCGTTCGCAAGAAAAGCTTTGCCGTGAATTCCGCGGAAAAATTTATCTCTGGCATCTGCATGACAAGATCCGCAATCAACAGGTTTTAGCGTTTCGGGATGGGGAAAATCAGTCACAGCAGCCTCGGTATGACAAGCCGCACAAGCTATATCTTTATGAACTGACTTAACCAGGGCATTTTCGGGTACATATCGGGAGAGTTTTTTACCAGGTTTTTCAGAAGTTAAACCCGGATCGTTGTGACACGAAAAGCAATCATCGTTCGTTTGAGCCGATAAATTAGCTATTCCGAAAAACATCATCATAACCAACAAAACGATGAAGCTGAAAAACCTGTCAAGTATAAATGACTTAAAATATCCTGTCATAATTTTCCCTGTTTGAATAAGCCTATTGTATTTTATTGAAATTCATATATTAATGAATATGATGCCATCCGGTAATAATGCTTTTGAAATTTTCAAGTGGTGATTTCCCAATTGAAGCAATATACAGATGAATCACTAAAAAAACTGAAATGAAAAAACCCATAGCAGAATGAAATACTGCTGTTACGAATACTCCACTAAAAGAATAAACCTTATCAATTATTATTTCAGGAAATAAAAGTGCAATCCCTGTAACAATTACAACCGGTACTGCCATATACATGACAAAAATATAGGAATATTTCTGCAACGGATTAAATTTCCTCTTTTCAGAAAGTGGGTACGGCGCTTTCATTCCATGAAACATTCCCCAGGCATAATAATAAGCCTGCCTTATCGGTCTTTTCCAAAATCCACTTGGTTTTACAATGTAAAATGTACCATTTGGGGTGATTAAATTTCCAATAAAAAATATTAAATAACAGAGTGTTACAAGAATTCCGGCTATATTATGAAGACTAACTATCAGTTTGAAACTGACAGTAAATGATTCCATACTGGATTGCATTGATAAGCCAGTGATAATCAAAGTGAGAATGCCTAAAGCATTTAATCCGTGCCAAATCCTTAACCAAACAGGATAAAAATATATTTTTTGAGTAGCTGCCATTACAAATTACTTTTTAAGAATTCTGAAAATACTATGTATAATTATACCAGCCAATGTTGCGAAGAATATAAGAATACTTAACAATTTAAGAAAGGGGCTTTGATGTGTGCCAATTACATACGATTCGTTTGATAATACCGTATTAATTCCTCCATTTTCAGATCTCTTCTGGAGGTTCTCGTATTTGTATAAGGAAGCTTTGAGCCTGGAATTTGCTGAATGACATTCCACACATTTTTTAACGGCCTGATCCTTACCAAGAATATTGTGAGAGACCATCAAACTATCAACAACTTCAGTATGGCATTCAATGCAGCGAACATGCTTGAAGTGAAGTTCCTGATTGGGTAACCAGTTATGAATTTCAACGACTGCAGGAAGATCATGTCCGGCAACCATTTTTATTTTTTTCATGTCGTTGTGACAATTCAGGCACATCTGGTTGTCGTAACCTACAATCTCCAGCACATTTTCGCTATTGCGCGAGGTAGCCTGGTAGGTATGCTGGCTATGACATTTTGAACAGCTAAAACTTTCACCAAAAGCCTTATAATGAATACTTTTTTCAACTTCTTCCTGTATCTGCTCAAATTTGTATTTTGCAAACGATTCATCTCCTCCATGACAATCCAGACAAGAACTTAACGGTTCAAGTTTCAGATTTGCCTGGTGAGGGTAAGTTCCATATTCAGCCGAATGGCAATCAGTACAATCAAAACTCTTGTGAACGCCAACAGAAATTGCAACAGTATCCAGAATATAATATGGACTCATCAGGCGTTTTACTTCCTTACCCGTTACATCATTATGAAATGTGTAAGATTGATTGGAATGACATTTTAAACAGGTATGATGACTGGCATCCTGATAAGATTGTGCTTTTGAATAGGAAGAAGTACAAAATAAAAATATTGAAATCAATGTTATTAATCGATATTCCATCGCGAATAAAGTG
This sequence comes from Bacteroidales bacterium, assembly GCA_038248385.1. Classification (GTDB taxonomy): domain Bacteria; phylum Bacteroidota; class Bacteroidia; order Bacteroidales; family Prolixibacteraceae; genus Aquipluma. The sequence goes on along the minus strand of JBBRXN010000012.1, from coordinate 18,497 downwards.
TAATTAGATAATTCTGATCCAAATTAAAAAATGGTAATATCCTGAAATAAGGAATATTACCATTTCTCAATTAAAGGTTCTGTAAATAAATTCCTTCAATTAAAATCCCCATAGTCTTGTGATCGTAAAACCGATGGCAAATCCTTTTTCATTCATTTCATTCTGGTTCCACATGATATTATCCTGTGGCAACAATGATGTTGTTGAGGCCATGTATATCTGGAAAGCATGAGTGCCGGTTGATACTTCATACCCAACTGCCAGACTTGGTTTTGGATGTTTTGTCCATTCGCGTTGTTCGGAGATATCTTTAATTTTCAATGGAGCATCGTAATTGAATATAATTGAACCCTGAGGACTAACTTTTATTCGCCCACTGCCATGCACCCCAACTTTATCATGGTCATAAACAACTCCAACTAAATTATAATGTGTAAAGCTAACTCCTGCCTGTACTGATAACCAATCGGTAAATTTTCGGGCTACGATCAATTGGGAAAAATAGCTTAAACGATCATTAAACTTATATCCTATCGGCAGTTTATCTGATGCGATACGGATTTTTAAAGATTCAAATGCACTGGCGGGGGTTCCATCAATCCCAACATTACCATAAAGAGCAACAGAAACTGGGATAGAACTTTTACGTGTTTGTTGTAAAATAGTCCATTTGGCATTCAAATCGGTGATGCTTTTTTCACCAATCATACTTTTCTTGGTGATTCCGGCTCCAATTTGGAAATTCTTTACAGGAACATAGTTAAGTCCTAATCTGATATTAGCTGAGCCATATATTCCCCATAGATCGGAACGACCATTTTCAATGGTTCCGAATTTATGCTGGATAACCATTTCCAAAGTCTTCACTTCAGGGATTACTACAGTCTGTGCATCGATTAGTACACCACTTTCAAAAGTAGCATTAACAGGATAGTCTTTTTCTTTAACTACAGGTGCTTCAGTTGCTTCTTGTTGTGCAAATGAACCGCCCGAAATAAAGGATAGAAGAGCTAACAATATAATATTTTTTTTCATTTCAGCGAATATTTAATGTTTGCACTAATTATTTAAAGCTCCTTCTTTAACCCATTGAAGAATAAGAGCGGCTTGTACCCCGGAAACCGTAGCATAATGGCCCGATTTTGCATTAATGTAAATTTTGCTACTTGCCGGAGTCGCTATGTTGACATAGGTAGGTACAACTTGTGCATAAGCAACATCTGCAGTTAGTTTAGGCGTTTGTGTGTTATGACAAGTGTTGCATTTTTCTGTAAAAATAGGTATAATTTTAGTTGCAAAGCTGGTTGGTGTGGTAGTATCAATAGGTGGAACTACCTCAGGTAAAATGAAATCATATTTACAGCCACTCAGAAACAGTGCAAACAAAATTAAAATAAGGAATATGTTTTGTTTTTTCATGATGATCAATTTTAAAGTTAATATAAAAAAAGACTTCAATTTATTATAAAAAGAAGCCTTTTTTTTATCTGTTATGCAATCACCTTTTATAATTTAGCAATAGTGTTCGTCAGTAATGCTTTTGTATAAGCATAATTGTGAATACCCAAACTATAGTCTCTTAAGCACAACTGGAAGTTGATACAAGCTCCGTATTGAGCGTTGGTTAAGCTAAGTTTTGGCAAAGTCAGGTTGAAAGTTTTCTGATCTGCTGTCCAAGAGCCTGATGGAGAAGGATTCTGGAAAGTACCATTTGGGTTATTGGCAACTAAATTTGGATTGTTAACCGGATCATAAACATTCAGATAACCATCATAGTTATTGGTTGTTAAACCTGCCCAAAGATTCATTCCAAGTGATTTTACCACGCCATCAATTACAACAGCTGCACCTTCGGAAGAAACAGGATTCCTGTTTAGAATATCTACACCACCAACAACTAATTTTGCAGCAAGGCTATTAAGCAAAGTCTTGATTTCAGCACGCGGAGTAGCCCAAAGTGTAGTACTGGCTGTTGTAATTGCTGTTGAGTGACAACCTGTAGCATTACAACCATCAAATTTACCCTGAGCATTAAATGTATGACCACCTGATCTTCCAACTACAGCGCCCATGTGGCAATCCATACAAGAAGCCATTGTTGTATGGGCTGAACTTGTATAAGGTAAACTTCCGGCAAATTCAACACCACCCATACCTGCGTAAATTGCACCTAAAGCGCCATAATGAATATGCATACGGTAGCTTGGTCTTACAATATTCGTAGTTGCAGTATTATTATTGGCATCATAAGCAATGCCGGTTGGATTCGCAGCAATGGCAGCATAGTCCTGAACATTACCAGTTTGGAGGTTAGTTTGTGGACGTGGCTGGTGACATTTCACGCAAAGGTTACTCTTACTTCCATCAGCTTTCAAATCAATGGTTTTCTTTCCTCCCCACATGACCATTGGGACTGGAGCAATCGTTGTTAATGATGGAAGATCTGAAGAGCCATAAGTAGCATGAATTTTACTATGACAAGTAGCGCAACCTAATTCTCCGTAGGCTGTTGATGAAGTAGTTGCATAATCCAAAGTATATTTGCCATTTGATCCCAAAGTGAATCCGGAAGAAACATTTCTTTTAACAACATCTAAAAATGCTTCCTGTGCATGGCAAGGAGTACAGCCGGTGTTTCCAGATTCTTCAAAAGCAGCTTCTCCATATTCATGTTTCGAAAATTGGAATTGAACTGCAATATTATCTACTTTGGTAGGATTGTGGCACATTTTACATGTTTCACTGGCGTCTTTGCCATCTTTACCATTAGCGCCATTAACACCAGGCTCCCCCTGAAGTCCCATTGGGCCTTCTTTTACACATGATGGAGCTGTAAACATGATAACAGTTGCAAGAAGCAAAAGCTGAATTACATTTTTAAGTTTCATAAAATAAGTATGTTAAGATTAATATTGTTGTTAACTCTTTGTGAAGACCTGTTAGTGGTTTTTCACTCGGCTAAAATAGGAACCTTACATGACTATTTATGATTTGAGATATTGATGTTTACAAGTGAAAATACTGATAAAACACAGCAGTACTATTGATATATATCAATGGAAGGATCAAAAAAAAATTCTAACCTTTTCTACTGATTACATTCAGAGCATCTTCGTCTAAAATATGAATATTGCTCCCATCTACGGAAATGAGGCCGGTGGATTTGAATTCCTTCAAAATGCGTATAAAACTTTCCATTGTCATACTGGTCATATCGGCCAGTTCCTGACGTGAAAGGCGTGTCTCAAAAGGATTGCTTGTGAAAATTTCATTTTTCAGATAAAGCAACAAATCGGCTACCCGGCCAGGCATATATTTTTGTGTAATTCCGACCAGATTATTGACCATCTGCATGTTTTGCATGTTGTTCATCTTTAAAAGTTCAAAAGCAAACTTGTTGTTTTTTGTAACCAGATCGAGAATCATATCCGAACCGATGAAACAACATTCAACTTCGGTTACCGCCTGAACCGTAAAATGTCTGATTTCGTCCAAAAAGATACTTCCGCCTGTTAAGATGGAATGATTTGCAACCAATCGAAGAATCAGCTTTTTTTCATTTTCTCCTTCAGCAACAATTTTTGCTAATCCACGCTTGATGCAAACAATATTTCGGGCCGATGTATTTTGTTTAAATATGGTTTCTCCGGCTTTAAAAACCAAATGCCTTTTTTCTTTGACCAATAACTCCAACTCATCGGGTGTCAGGCAGTCGAAAATGTTATCATCACCATTGTCAAAACAGCGGGAACAGCAATGATCTTTACATTTCGCACAAACTTCTTCTATTCTCCTTGTTTCCATATCCAATATTTTTATATATACAAATGAATACATATTTGTTGAATTATACTTTATAAATCAGATGAAAAATTGATAATTGTCAATAATATTACTGCTTTATTGCAATGTGTATTTATATACTACAGGATACCAAAGGATACAAACATCCCCTATTATATATTACTTTATACCGAAAATCAAAAAATTATTAAATAATATACGATGAATAGTCAATCCATTTTTGCTGCTTTTCCTGAAAAGCAGTTGCTATTAGCGGAACATGCAAAGCAACCAAACAAGGCGTTACTGGTGAATGGCCATTTCCATACCCCATTTTCATTCAGTGCATTTACCGAAATTGAGCAGGCATTTAAAATGGCTGAAGCTGAAGGTGTTCAGGTACTTGGAATAAACGATTTTTACACCACCGACGGATACGATGAATTTGCTGAATTGGCGGTAAAGTATAAGATTTTCCCACTGTTTAATATCGAATTCATGTCTCTTCAGAAAGATTTGCAGGATGCCAATATTCGGGTAAACGATCCTGCCAATCCAGGTCGTACTTATATGTCCGGAAAAGGATTGACCAGCCCGCTTATTCTGGCTGATGAACAATTGGAATTGCTACGGTCTATAAAGCACGAAAGCAATGTTCAGACTGCCGAAATGGTTGAAAAACTGAATGATTTGCTGACTGAAGTCAATGCCGGGTTCAGCTTTACTTTTGAAGGACTTAAAGCAAGATATGCCAAAAATCTGCTTCGCGAACGCCATATCGCTAAAGCATTGCGCATTGCTATTAACGAAAAAATCATTTCTCCGGAAGAAAAATTAACTCTTTACAAAAAATTATTCTCTGGTAAAGAGCTAAGATCATCGTTGGATGATTTTACCGGAATCGAAAATGAAATTCGCGGCAACCTTTTAAAAACCGGAGGACGTGCCTTTGTTCCTGAAGATCCGAAAGCGTTCTTAAGCTTGGAACAGGTGATTGACATCATTATCAAAGCTGGGGGAATTCCATGTTATCCGGTTCTGCTCGACGATGCCAAAGGAAATTTCACCGATTACGAACGAAATAGGGAAACTTTGTATGAAACTTTAGTCAGTAAAGGGATTTACAGTCTGGAACTGATTCCCGGCCGCAATTCATTCGCGATTCTGAAAAATATTGTGACTTATTTTCGCTCGAAAAATTTCCTGATCACTTTCGGAACCGAACACAACACACCTCAACTCGATCCGGTAAAAGTTACTTGTAGCGGAGGTGTTGAACTGGATGATGAATTAACCCGGATTGGATATGAAGGTGCGTGTATCATCGCCGCACATCAATACCTGATTGCAAATGGCAAGGAAGGATTTCTGAATGAAGCAGGAATAGGCAAAACCAATGAATACAATGCTTTTGCTGAACTGGGGAACGCGGTAATTCGGCACTTTACAGAGGCCTCATATCCAACCCTTCTCCAAAGGAGAAGGGAGAAAAGCAGTGCAGGTTCAGAGCAGGTTTTTGTAAAGAGGCAATATCCAAATTCCCCTCCTTCGGAGGGGTTAGGGGAGGCTTCGGCTCTTCAGAAATTAATCGAAGTATCTCGCTTCTATGGCAGCAAAAAAGATTTTGTGATTGCCGGCGGCGGAAATACTTCATATAAAGATGACGAACGAATATATGTAAAGGCCAGCGGAGTCAGTCTGGCCACTATCGACGAAAATGGTTTTGTAGTGCTCGACCGGAAAGCAATGAAAGCGATCTCCGAAAAGACATATTCGGACAATGTGATGGAACGCGAAAACCAGATCAAACACGATTTGTCGAAAGCACGCATTCATACTGAAAAAGGATTACGCCCTTCAGTGGAAGCTTCGTTGCACGATTTGATTGCCTTCAGTTTTGTGGTTCACACCCACAGCACCAAAGTGAACGGGCTGATGTGCGGGAAAGATGCTGAAAAGTTGACGACTAAACTGTTTGGCGATGACGTGGTTTACATTCCTTATGTTGATCCGGGATATATACTGTTTAAAGAAGTAGAAACCCGAATAACTGCTTTTAAATCAAAAACCGGGAAAGAACCACAAATCATTCTGTTGCAAAATCACGGAATTTTTGTAGCCGCCAACACGGTTGCCGAAATTCAAACCTTATATAATAAGGTAATAGCAAAATTGGAGGCCTTTATTGGTGAAGTTCCCGAAGTAGAATCTTTACCGATTGATCCGACTGTTGTGAAAATAATTCCTGCTGTACGAATGATGCTTTCAGAAAATAGTCTGAAAACGATTAAAGTCATCAATAACTCACTGATTGACTGGTTTCTTTCTTCTGAAGCTGAATATCAAAAAATAGCCTTACCTTTTATTCCTGATGGAATTGTGTATTGCAATTCGTCGTTCATTTATGCTGAATTTAAAGGCGACTCAGTTGCTTTACTGACTGATCTTTCCGGAAAAATTCAGAATTATATCCAAACACAACCCAAAGCTCCGAAAATTATTTTCATCAAAGGAATAGGTTGTTTGCTTGCCAGCGATCATGCTCAGGGAGTGGCAACGCTCGAAGAGGTAATTATGGATACCTGCATGGTGAGTCTTTATTCCGAAAAATTTGGCGGTCAAAGTCCGATGACTCCTGAACAGGTTCAGTTTATCGACACCTGGGAAGTGGAACAATACCGCAGTGCGGTGGCAATGGGCGAAACCGGCGGTCGTGCCGACAAACGCATCGCTATAGTTACCGGTGGGGCTCAGGGTTTTGGCGCCGGAATTGTTGAAAACCTGATGGAAAATGGCGCCAATGTGGTAATTGCCGATCTGAACGAAGAAAAAGGATCTGAATTTGCTGTTTCGTTGAACAATGGAAAACGTAAAAACAAAGCACTTTTCGTAAAGGCAGATGTTTCGAATGCTGTTTCGGTCGAGAATTTGATTGTTGAAACTGTTTGCGAATTTGGCGGGTTGGATATATTTATCAGCAATGCCGGAATTTTACGCGCCGGAGGATTGGATGAAATGACTCCGGAAACCTTCGAGCTGATGACCAAAGTAAATTATTCAGCTTATTTTCTTTGTGCTAAATATGCTTCGGTGGTAATGAAACTTCAGAATAAATACAAACCCGACCATTTTACCGATATCATACAGATCAATTCAAAATCAGGATTGAAAGGCAGCAATCGAAACTTTGCTTATGCAGGCGGTAAATTTGGCGGAATTGGCCTGACACAATCATTTGCACTGGAACTGATGCCGTCAAAAATAAAAGTTAACTCGATTTGCCCGGGTAATTTCTTCGATGGGCCATTGTGGGCTGATCCTGAAAACGGTTTGTTTGTTCAGTATTTGCGTGCAGGAAAAGTGCCGGGAGCCATAACTCTTAACGATGTGAAACGTTTTTATGAAGCACAGGTTCCGGCGGGCCGTGGTTGTACACCACTTGATGTAATGCGCGCCGTGTATTATATTATAGAACAGGAATACGAAACCGGCCAGGCAGTACCTGTAACCGGGGGGCAGAATATGCTGAATTAGCTGCTGGCGACTTGCAACTTGCTCCTGGCAACCCCAGAAAGCTGTCGATCTTGGATAATGGTTTAACAAGGCTTTTTTGCAATTTGAAAGAGTTCAGTTGCGAAAAAAAGATGCTTCTATCAGATAGACGCTGGCAACCGGCAACTCCAAAATACTATAGATCTTGGATACTGGTTAAAAGAGGCTTTTTGCCAGAAGCCAATAGCCAGCAGCCAGTTGCTAAAAAATGGTTAGATTTGGATTAAAATTTTGAAAATATGTAGTACAAGAATCTTGAAATTTGGCAACTGGCAAAAGAAGTTTCTATCGAGGTGCACGAGATGACTTTAAAAGATTTGCCGTCGTTCGAAATGTATGAAACTGGAGGGCAGATTCGCAGATCTTCAAAAAGTACGCGTTCTACAATTGTAGAAGGTTATGGACGAAGGTTTTATCAGGCTGAATATTTTAAATTTCTGACCTATGCCATTGGCTCAAATGATGAAACGGTTGACCATTTGGAAAGTTTATGGGTTACTGGATCGTTAAAGAATAAGGAAAGGTTTGAATCGATTCATTCAAATTGCGAGACTTTAGGCAAGAAGCTTAATAACTTTTTGAAGCGATTTGAAAGGACGTAAAACATGCTGCTGGTTTCTGTCTGCTGGCGGCTGTAAACACCAAAACGCTATCGAACTTGGATAATGATTAGACAAGGCATTTTTGCCAGCCGCCAGCCGCTAACAGCCAGCCGCACTAAATTGAAACATTAACAACATTCAAAGGAAAACATGAAAACAAAAGCAGTACGTTTATACGGAAAAGAAGATTTGAGACTGGAAGAGTTTGAACTTCCGGCAATCAAAAGTGATGAAATCCTGGCCAAAGTGATTTCCGACAGCATCTGCATGTCGTCATACAAAGCAGCCAAACAGGCAACCGACCACAAACGGATTCCGGCTGATGTGGCCGAAAATCCAATCATTATTGGTCATGAATTTAGTGGCGAATTGGTTGAAATTGGCGCCGAATGGCAACACAAGTTTAAAGCCGGACAAAAATTTTCTATTCAACCGGCTATCTATTACAACGATGGTCCGGTGGGTGTATTGAGCGCTCCTGGCTATTCGTACCAATATATTGGTGGTGATGCTACTTATGTGATTATCCCGAAAGATGTATTGGTTCAGGATTGTTTGCTGGCATACAATGGACCCGGTTTTTATCCGGCTTCATTATCCGAGCCGCTTTCATGTGTGATTGGCGCCATGCATGCCAACTATCATACTACTCCAGGCTCGTACATTCACAACATGGAAACTGTGGCGGATGGTAAAATGGCAATTCTTGCAGGTGTTGGTCCGATGGGACTGGCAGCCATCAATTATGTGATTCGCCGGGCCGACCGCAAACCTAAATTGTGTGTGGTGACTGATATTGATCAGACAAGACTCGATCGCGCTGCTTCTATTTATACGGTTGCTGAAGCTGCCAAACGTGGCATCGAATTGATTTATCTGAATACTTCGATCAGCAATCCGGTTGAAGAACTTCGCCGCATCTCGGGTGATACCGGTTATGATGATGTGTTCGTTTTTGCCCCTGTGCCTCCAGTCATTGAACAAGGCGACGCTATTCTTGCTTTCGATGGTTGCCTCAACTTTTTTGCCGGTCCATCAGATCCTACCCTGAGCGCTAAAATGAATTTCTACAATGTCCATTATGCCTATACGCATATTGTAGGTACTTCAGGCGGAAATACTGACGACATGAAAGAAGCTTTGGATGTGATGACCAAAGGTCTCGATCCGGCCGGACTCATTACCCATATTGGCGGGTTGAATGCTGTAATTGAAACAACACTGCACCTTCCGCAGATTCCCGGTGGGAAGAAACTGATTTATACACACCTCGAAATGCCATTGACTGCCATTTCCGATTTTCAGGAAAAAGGAAAAGCTGACCCTTTATTTGCTAAACTTGATGAAATTTGTAATCGTCATCAGGGTTTATGGTCGGTGGAAGCAGAGGAGTATTTGCTTGGCTATAAAGAATAGACATAAATATCAGGTAATCTTAAGTCTGATGTCTAAAATCTGATATCTTTTGTCTTGATACCTGATACTTGTGCCTTGTATCTTATCTTTGCCAAATAAATTTAATTCTATTCTCATGATATACATGGCAGATACAGCCGACTTAAATGAACTCAGATCGCTGTACGAATTTTTTCCGCTTGAAGGCGTAACCACCAATCCTACCATCCTGAGTCATTCCGGATATAAACTTTCAGTAGCCATCGAAGGAATTCAGGAATTGGTAGGCTCCGGAATGGTGCATGTTCAGATGATTTCAGCCGAATCGGAAGACATGGTGCGTGAAGCTAAAAAGTATCGTAGTTACTTTGATTTTGGCGATAATTTTTATGCCAAAATACCTGTTACAGAGCAAGGATACAGGGCAATGCGCATCCTGAAAGATGCCGGAGTTAATGTAACTGCGACGGCTATTTTTACTCAGCAACAGGCTTTAGTGGCCATGAAAGCCGGTGCCGATTTTGTAGCGCCATATGTAAGCCGCCTCGATAATATTTCTTCTCATGGGATTGAAGTAGTAAGTGACATCGTGCAGAATATATTTGAATACGGGCTGAAAGGCAAGGTGTTGGCTGCCAGCTTTAAAACAGTTGACCAGATTTACCGAGTCAGCATGGCAGGGGCACATTCAGCAACAATTGGTCCTGAATTATTACATCAGCTCATCAAACACCCCATGACTGATATTGGTGTGAAACAGTTTGAAATTGATGCCGAAGGATTGTACGATATCGAGTTCTAAAGAAAAAATGCTGGCAGGTTATCCTGGAAAATATTGAATCCGGCAGTGATTTTAACTACCAAACAACGGATTCAAATCTGAATTATGTTTTTTTTGTACACCACAGATTTCTCAGATCATCACAGATTTTAATCTGTGAAAATCCGGGGAATCTGCGGTTTTTTTTTGTAAAAATATTTAAAGGTTTTTCTATTGATGGATTGAACTTTTTTTACCTTCGCACGCTTAATAGTAACATATACACATTTATAGATATGAAACGAATATTTTTAACATTCATTCTCTTAGCTTCGCTAATGATTGAAATGAAAGCGCAGGGCGTACAAAATGTGGATGCAATTAAATTCAAGGACCTGATAGCTAAGGAAGATGCAATTCTATTGGATGTACGCACACCTCAGGAATACTCGAGGGGACACATCGTGGGATCAACCGCCATCAATATTTCCGATCCTGAATTTGTATCAAAGGTCGGCCTGTTGCAAAAGGATAAAACCATCCTGATTTATTGCCTGTCCGGAAGTCGCAGTCCGGTGGCGGCCAATTACATGTTGCAGATGGGATTTAAGAAAATTTATAACTTGCAACAGGGAATCTTGGACTGGAGCCGACAGGGATATGCCATTGAACAGAGCAGTCAGGTGGTTGCCAGCACCAGCACAACCTACACTGAACAGGGATTTTCCAAATTATTAAATGATAACAAACTGGTTCTGGTTGATTTTAATGCCGTTTGGTGTGCTCCCTGTAAAGCCATGAACCCGGTAATCGACAAGGTTTCCGCGGATTTCAAGGGAAAAGCTAAAGTTGAGAAAGTCGATGTTGAGACCAATAAATTACTCGCCACAGCATACCAGGTGCAGTCAATACCGGGATTCGTGCTCTTCAAGGCTGGGAAAAAAGTGTGGAGTCACAGCGGTATCATCAGTTACGATGACCTGACGGTGGTAATTAAAAAATACCTCTGATTTTCCTTGTTATTTCACCTGAACCGGTATCGTAAATTTAATATCACGAGATGAAGTACCCAGGCTCAAAATAAATTCGCCTGAATCAACTTTCCATTTGCTGGATTTTTCATCGTAATAAGCCATATCTTTAACTTTCACCAAAATGCTTACCGTTATCTGTTCTCCGGCTTTTAGAAATACTTTTTTAAATCCTTTCAGCTCTTTGGTCGGGCGTAAAACCGGTGCGTCTTTTTGGGTAAAATAAACCTGTGTGACTTCCGAACCAGCTACTTTACCTGTATTCTGAACAGTAAAAGTTAATTTTATTGTTTCGCCTTTATTATAAATTTTCTTATCGGTTTGCGGTTTCGAAACTGCAAAGTTGGTATAGCTCAATCCGTACCCAAACGGGAACAGCGGTGCAATGTTTTTTGTATCGTGCCAGCGGTACCCGACCAAAATATCTTCCTTGTACACTTCGCGGATACTGTCGCCGGGATAACAAAGTTTGTCGAATGAATGGGCGCCGTTATCGGTCAGTTTAACCGGAAATGAAAATGGAAGTTTTCCTGAAGGATTTACTTCTCCTGAAAGAACCGAAGCAATGGCATTCCCGGCTTCAGAACCCAGATACCATGCCTGAACAATGGCAGGAACACGATCAACCCAAGGCATTGCCACCGCATTTCCGCTCACCAGAACCACCACCACATTTTTATTAACCTTTAGGATCTCTTCGAGCAATTGATCCTGTCCGAATGGGAGATTGTATGATTTCCGGTCGCCACCTTCACAATCCTGAAAATGATTTTTATTAAGCCCACCGACAAAAATTACCAATTCAGCATTTCTGGCTACTTCAATCGCATTGGCACGCAAATTATCAGCATTCAGTATTGAAGGGAGTTCTCTTCCGTAGGCAGGCGGACCTGATGAGTAACCCATTGCATAAGTGATTTTGCTGCCATATTTTCCTTGTAATGCAAGCAATGGTGAGATTTCGCTGTGGGTTTTTAGGTTTGAGCTTCCTCCGCCAACGGTCATTGGGCGTGTGGCATTTTCGCCGATCACTGCTATATTTTTAAGTTTTGATGCTTCGAGAGGCAAAATGTTTCCGGAGTTTTTCAGGAGTACAATTCCTTCTTCGGCTACTTTCCGTGCCACTTCTGCATGTTCCGGAGTAGCAAAACTTCCATAAGGACGTTTGGAATCCATTGTAGTACGAAAGATCATTCTTAAAACACGGCTTGCCTTGTCGTTTAGTACACTTTCAGGTACAGTTCCTTTTTTAAGTTCGTCGAGAAAGGGGAGGGCAAGGTAATAATTGTCATAAGCATTGGACACTGAGCGGGTCATGCCGTCAGTTCCTGTTCCCATTTCAATATCGAGACCGTTCATGGCTGCCTGCATCGTGTTATGAGCACCGCCCCAGTCAGTAATTACTGATCCGTCAAATTTCCATTCGCCCTTTAGTATTTTATTCAGGAGTAAATCGTTGTGGCAGCAATGTTCTCCACGGAACTGATTGTAGGAACCCATCACCGACCATACTTTTGCTTCAGTGACAGCTGCTTCAAATGCCGGAAGGTAAATTTCACGCAATGCACGGTCACTCAGTTCAACGTCGATGTGTCCGCGCCAGATTTCCTGGTTGTTGAGTGCAAAATGTTTGACACAGGCGGCAACACCGTTTTTCTGTACTTCCTGAATGTAGGGAACCACCATGCGTGATGCCAGATACGGATCTTCGCCCAGGTATTCGAAATTTCGGCCGTTGAGGGGAGTGCGGTAGATATTTACTCCGGGTCCGAGCAAAACAGTTTTGTTGCGGTAACGAGCTTCTTCACCAACTGCCTTTCCATATATGGCCGACATTTCAGGATTCCAGGTGGCAGCCAGACAGGTAAGAGCGGGAAAAGCAGTACATGAGTCATTCGTCCATTTTGCTTCACTCCAGCTATCCCACAAAATTTCTTCGCGAACTCCGTGTGGACCATCACTCATCCAAACTTCAGGAATACCCAGACGGGCAACTCCTTTGCTGCTGAATTTTGATTGTGCATGACACAACTCCACTTTTTCTTCAAGGGTCATAAGCGACAAAGCATTTTTTACGCGTTCTTCAATCGGACGGGTTTCGTCAAGGTAGGCAGGTTTTACATACTGAGCTTTCAAACTGAAAATTCCGGCAACCATCAGAGCCGGAATCAACATCAGAATACCAAAAAATCGTTTGTTCATATTCGTTGAAAATTTATAAAAGGCAAAGTGTTTGAGTTATCTGTAACAGATCTACTGTAAATGTATTTTTAATTGGTATGTAAACCTCTTAGGTGGTAAATCCGTGGTATTAATGGGCTTTTTGTGGTAACATTCTCCGGAAAGAAATACAATAGAATAAATGAAATGATCTGAATACTATAAAATTGGTCGCTTAAGGCCTTTTCGGCTAATAAGATAAACGCCTATCAAAATGATGCACATGCAGACAAGATGCAGAAGTGTCACTTTTTCACCATCGAGGACTCCCCAAATGATGGCAAAAATCGGGATAATATAAGTAACCGATGAGGCTGCAACAGCCGATGAGTATCGAATCAGACTATTCATTAGTAACATTGCCAAAGCAGTGCCGATTATACCCAATGCTGCCAGCGCTACCAAATGAACCGGCCAGCCGGGATTTGCCACAACCGGTTCAAAATTGGTAGTGAGCAGATAAATGAGTGCCACCGGGCCAATGAACAGAAACGATAGTGAGGTGACCTGGATTCCCGTGAGATGCGACAACTTCGATTTGATCTGATTGATACTGATGGCATAAAACACCGTCGCCAGCACAATATAGAATGCATAATTGTTGATCGTACCCACGTGGAATCCTTCACCGGCAAGTATCAGCCCGGTAGCTCCAACCAGGCCCAGTGTCAATCCTGCTGCCTGCAACCATCGAAAGGCTGTTTTATGAATTAGCAAACCGACCAGCAGTGTGAATACCGGCGTAAGGGAATTGAGCATTCCGGCCAACGAACTGTTTATTTGTGTTTCCGCTTTCATAAACAGAAATGCAGGGAAAAAACTACCGATAAAACCTGCAATCAGCAAGCTTTTCAAATCTTTGCGCTCAAGATTTTTCAGTTGTTTGACAGAGATGGGTAACAGCACCAGCGAGGCGAGAAAAATGCGCAAAGCACCCGCCTGTTCCGGACTGAAACTCTTCAATCCTATCTTCATTAATATGAATGAACTGCCCCATATAAAAGCCAATATCATCAGAATGGTAAACTGAAACCACCGTTTTTTCCAGATCATAAGCCTTTTTTAGGGTGAAGAGTTAAAACAATTTTTATTGTTTGTCGAGGACGTATGTTTCTGCCATTTCACCCATCGAAGATGCAGCGCTTATAACCACTTTCAATCGGTTTTCTTCAATCTGATAGACTTCAGAAATAGTTGCTTCACCGCCATCCTGCATCGGAACTTTGCTTGAAACGGTAAGGGTATTTCCATCTTCCGACCAAACGGCAGTAGAAGTTTTTTTGCTGTCCATCCAGCCAATATTGATACAATCTTTACCGTCGAGGGTAAATTTGTCTTTTGTTGTATAGGCCTGTCCCTGGAATTCACCTTGCCTCTCAACTTTAAGTGAGTCGGATGTCTGAATTAAAACCAATTGGCTTGGGGCCATACTAAACTGGTCATTCAGGGTGCTTTTTTCTTTATTCAGGTTCCATGTTCCTGAAAAATTAACCACTTCTCCCATCGAAAGGATGGAGGTTAGTGACAAGGCGATAAAAAAAATAATTTTGTTCATTTTGATGAATTTAAGGTTTGAATATTAATAACTTACTTCAGTTTAATTTTAATATTTTCTGAAATTTCAACAATATTTTGAAGTCCGGAGCCAGGTAAAATTTCCCATTCCTGAGATGCCATGATTGTCGATTCCGGAGCTATTTTCTCATATGCAAAGTGCATTTCAAGTTCCAGCAAATCCTTGGCTTTGCTGGCAGAATTCTCAATATAAATTTCAACTCTTGCCTGTTCCGGATGAATGCGGGCCCGCTCAATTTTGTTGCTTCTGATTATCAGCAATTGGTTGCCTTTATAACCCATGATAACCGGATTTTCAACTGCGATAAATGATTTGGATTTATAGACCATCTGACCTGCTTCGGGTTCAACAGGTTCGTACGAAAAACAACCATCGGCATATTTCAAACCCGGTTTTTGGATGTTGGGATAAGTCAGATACAGGCATTTTACCAAATCTGATGAGTCAGCCGGTACTAAAACCCTGTCCCAGCCATTCATTCGGGCGATGAACCAAAGTCCCCAACTGACGGTATCATTGCTGCAATTCCGGGCACTGGCGCTGATGAAAACTTTGTTGCCTGCAATACGGTATGTTTTTGTAAACTGCACATGTGTATTTTGGCTTTCCGGGCTTTCCATTGTGATTTCGGTGGGAGTCTGGCTGATTATTTTGTAGGCAGTACTTGTCAGGTATGGATCGGGTGGCCAGAGCGATTTGGTGTTTTTTAATTCGGGATATCCATCTTGTTTTACCCACCATTCACTTTGCGGACTGAGCCAGACTATCATTCCATTGTATGCTTTAAATGGTTGGGTAGGATCCGTTGTTGGTCGCTTTTCCGGAGCTTCATTCCATTGAGTAGAATCCGAATTCAGAATGTTTTCGTGTCCTGAAAGTGATGCCGAAACCAACCGTCCGCCAACCGTAGGCAACAGTTTAATTTCAATGGTGCCATTCGACAAGGTAATAACCTGATTTTCTTTTTCCGTTTCAGTATTGCAACTGAAAAGCATTGCAATCAGGGCAATTGTGAGGATAGGTTTTCTCATAGGTTTCGAAATTCTTTTAGGAGGGATTAAAGATCATAAAAAAAAGCATCTCTCCAACCTCTCCCCAAAAGGGAGAGGCAAAGGCGTTCAAGGTTCTGTGAATTTTCGATCTTTAGTGAACAATTGTCTCTAATTTGAATGGTCAAAAAGTCCCCCTTCGGGGGATTTAGGGGGCCTTCAACTTTGAAACCGCCTCTTCCGTGGCTTTCAAAATGGCTTCGTTCGAAAGTGGCATTCCCACAGCCTGTTTCATCCATTCATTCGGAGTTAATAATCCAAGTGCATAAATACGCAATACTTCAGGAGCAAATTCGTGGGTTTTGAAATGTTCTTCCAACTGGAAATGAATCAGGTGACCGAACGCGTAATTGGGTAAATACATCGGTGAATTGATCATGTGCGAGTAAATGCCCAGAATAGTCTGGTCTTTCATGCCAAAAACCGGCGCGTAGTATGAGTTCCATACATCTTTGCTGATTTGCAGTACAGCGTCTCTTAACTGAAGGGCTGTAGCATTTGGGTTGGCATACAACCATTGCCACATTTTCATATCAACAATGGAAACTCCCATAATTTCGTACAAAGACCAGAAAATATCCAGTGTTTTCAAGGTTTCTTTCTCCGGATTGTTGTCTTTCATATTCAGCAAAAACAAGTCACGTTCCTGAAAAACAAAAGCCAGTGCTTCGGTAAAGGCCGTGTTGGGAACGCCGTTGATCATGTAATTCGGAACATTGTTCAGCGAAATGGTTTGCTCCACATTGTGACCAAATTCGTGAACGGCAATGTTGTAGCCTTTGTAATTCATGCCGGTAGCCGGAATGCGGGTGCGTAAATGTGCTTTTTCGGATTTCATCTGTGCGCCCCAGGCATGACCTGAACCACGAGCCGGATCAACCGAAATACGTGAGGCAAGGAATTCCGCCTTTTCTTTGGTGAAACCCAACTTTAGAAGCAGGTTTCCCAGATCGGCTTCGAGCGCTTTGGCATTGGGATATTTCTTTTCGGTGATCGAGTTCAGCATTTCTTCGTTGATCGAACTGCGGGCTTTGAAGCCGTCATACCAAATGTCCCAGGGAGCCAGGTCGCGACCAAGGCGTTTTTTAATAATTTCGGCTACTTCTTTAATTTGTGGTGAAGCCAGAAATTCGGTGAACAGTTTTTCCACTTCAGGCTGCGGAACCTGCATTCCAGCCGAAAACGCGCGATCAATGGCAGTCGGCATAGTCGGACTGTATTTGTCAACGGCCTGATAAACATGGAAATTATTCAGGATTTGCTGGTAACGACCATCATTTTCTGCCGGACTTTCTGTTTTTGCACCCGCAACCAAGACTTCATTGGTGATCGGGTTCCAGTCATCTTTTCCGGAGTTGATCACAGCTTTTGGGATCGATTGGTCAACAATCCGCTGCATCACCTGGTAAATCAGTCCCTGTTTTTCGTAACCCACTTCTTTGTTTGCATAGTTGGCCTTGATTTCGTCGCGCAGGTTCCAGTGGCTCAACAGCACCATGTTTTCAGGGAACAACTTTTTGTTGTCCTTGTTGAGCAGATGGCCCATGTAAATATTGTAGTCGGCAATGTAGGCATCACATTCAGCCGAAACTTTCGATTCCTCCTGCACCAGTTCCGATGGAATCCGTGAACTGAATACATCGCCCATTCTTGCATAGCCCCATTGAAGCGGCGACCAGCCGGATCCGGATTGGTTCTTTTCTTCGGTGGTGAAATAAGGGAAGTTGAGCGACACGATGAACGCGATTTTGTTGTCATAAAAATCATTCATCAGGTGGGCGCCCGGATTGTAACCTGCAAAAAGAGGATCGATTGGCAAAACTTCACCCTTTTGAAGTTGAACATTCTCTTGCATATCGAGCGTAAGTTTATTGAAATGCCCGTAGAGCGATTCAAAATATTCGGAAAAACGGGTGAAAGTGGCTTCTTTTTTTGCCGGATCGGCTATAAAGTTTTCTGTACAGAACGTAATAAATTCTTCCGGCGTTCCGTCCATATCGCGCCAAAGTGAGGCGGCGTGTTTGACTCCTTTTTCGGCCAGAGCAGCATCGCTTCCCGGGTTCTTTTCACTGATGGCCTTGATGGCAGCAGAAACAGTGGTCTCGGAAATACCGGACGGAGTACTTTGTTTCTTTTCGGTTGTCTGGCAAGCTGAAATCATAACAAAACAAGCTAAAATGAGGAAGTAATTTTTAATCATAACGGGTGTATGGTTTTGGTTGTACAATTGAAAGCACCAAAATACCAAAAAATAAAACACTTAAGAAATGATGTTTGGCAGGGTGGGGAAAGGGGAATAGAGGAAAATAAAGAGGTTGAATCCCGAATTTTCATAACTGGGCAATAACTATTTTATGAAAAATGGATACTTTCTATTTATCTTTCTTTACATTTATAAATTTGAATTTAATAGTAAACTAACCATTAGCATTTCAACAAAAAATGGAAAAATTCTCACTTTATGATCTTTTGGGATTACTCCTCTCCGGAGTATTATTCGTCTATTTCTGCAATGTACTGAATTCTGTT
>JBBRXN010000011.1:0-71013 GCA_038248385.1 Bacteroidales bacterium | reverse complement strand
TAATCGTCATCTTTCCCGCTGAATCGTTTAGGATATTTTTCTTTCCCCTTCATTGCAAACCAAAGAATTTGATTAAAAAGTTCATCATTCCCAGAATCAATTCCATCGAACTGAGGTTCCATACTTCTTTTTGCAAAATCAAGCGCTTTACCTTTCAAAGCTGACAATGGCGGATTCATTTCATCCAATGGAATCAGGTTTTCGACTGCTTTGTAAGGAGTAAAATCGGCCTCACTTGTGAAACAATCAAACATGGGCTTGGCAGTTGCATCCATGATATTCATCGGCGGAAGCCCAAGAATCTGCTCAATGGTTCGTACAATTGAAGGCTGATTGTAATTGGTATGAAGAACTGTTCCTGTTCTGGAATATGGACTAATCACCATCCCAACAGTACGATAGGCGGATACATGGTCCCATCCGTCTTGTGAGTCGTCTTCCGTCACAAAAATGACGGTATTGTTCCAAAACCGGCTTTTTGTCATTGCTTCAACAATCCGGCCGAGCGCCAAATCATTGTCAGCCACCATGGCTCGCGGAGTTGGCAGTCCCGGTCTCGTTCCTCCGGTATGGTCGTTAGGAAGAGCCATCACCATCAGTTCAGGAAGTTGATCACCGTCCATTTGCCCGTAACGGTTCAATTCCTGAATAAAAGATTCGGCACGCAGCACATCAGGAATTTTATGGCTGTCATAAGAAGGATAGTTTTCACTCAATATTTTTTCAACCGGTTTAATGGTCGTTTTATTCCTGAACTCAAATTTTTCATGATTCAGGAAACCATTATAAATCGAGGTCCATGTTTCCTGACTGTTGTATTCCGGAGTTGATGCTTCACCGTAAATCCTGACTTTCTTTCCGTATTTCAGCGCATTGTCCCAGATAAAACCGGTGGGGGCATAAACCAGTGCATCTTCCTGCACATGCGGATAACTTCGAATCCAGGCCCGCACATTTTTTTCAACATAGTCGGTTACAATTGACGCATCGGTCCATTGATGACCTTCAGCAGAACATTTTCCGGAGGCATAAAAATTATCCATAAGCAGATATTTGTCGCAAAGCTGATGGGTATTCGGCGTGATTTGCCGCCCAAAAATAGTGAGGGTCGAATCGCCATCTCCTTTCTTCATATCGCCTAAAACCTGATCATAAGTTCTGTTTTCTTTGATGATGTACAATACATGTTTAAAAAGCGATGGCTCGCCTATCCTTTCAGGAACAGGAACCGGCACTGCTCGTTTTCTAGGCATTCTGGCGGTCAAAGCAAGTCTAAAAAACTGGCTTGCATCTTCCACCTTTTTTGTGTAATCTTTTAGTTGTTTATCCGAAGGTAAAGGAATTACAGAAACTGATGCCATCATTCGGTGCGAGTTGTACGATGGTTTCCCTGAGCCTTTTGATTGAGTAGGAATTTTTGCACCTTCTGCCTCAATATTGGCAACAAAAAGTTGGTTTTGGCCTGAAACTGAAATCGCTCCGGGATAGGCGCCTGTTGGGATAAACCCCTTGATCCGACTGATTTTTTCGACTGATTTGCCTGAAGATTTTTGTCCCAGCGATACCACTGCAAGGGCATTGTCCATTCCATTTGCTACGTATAAGATTTGATTGTCTTTCGAAATGGCCAGCCCATTCGGAGAATCTCCCCAATACGAGTTCTTTTCAGGATTTAAGCGTACTGGAATAGATTCGGTAACCTGATCGGTAATTGTTGAAACCGAGCTTACCTCATCGCTGTTTGCATTGGCCACATAAATAAATTGTTCATCGTGACTGGCTATTAAATCGTTGGGATGTAATCCGACTTTAATTTCTTTCAGTACACTACCAGTTTTTGGATCTAAAACCGAAACAGAACCTTCGCGGGTTGAACCATTGATAGCATCCACTTTGGCGCTACCCCAGGGAACGCCAGCCACATTCTGATCGTTGCTCCCGGGAACAGAACCTGCCCAATTTGAAACATATATTTTCCCATTGGCTATAGCAATACCAAAAGGTGCAACTCCAACCTGAGTAGTCCATATTTTCTCTTTCGTGGCGAGATCCAATTTCACAACCGTGTTATTGCCGTTCAATACAACATAGAGAAATTGCTTGCCTCCTTCTTTTTGAACAAGCACTTCATTGGGAATGGCTGATCTGGCCGGACTCACTGCTTCAAAAAGATAAGAATCGGTTCCTGCTAAGTTTTTGCCATCCCAGTTTGCGCCCAACACATACGAATTTCCATTATTTCCAACAGCGCCCCAAAATAGTTGGTAATGGCTTCCTTCCTGAATCCAGTAAATTCCGGAGAAGGTATTCATACCATTCTGATTTGCGATAAAATCGTTTAATTGCAAAGTGGCAACGATTTTTTTTGTTTGAGGAGATACAATTACAACTTCATAGCGGCCTTCAACAGCCAGCCATTTTTCGTCAGGAGAGAGCGCAAGATCCAAAGCATGGTTTTCCCGGTCAGAATTTCCAAAGTATATCTGGATACCAGCTGGATTGATCCATCGGTTGTATGGCAATAACATTGGAGAATTATCTGTTGGCGAAAGGGTTTTACTTTCGTAACTGCTCAGGTAGCGGGCTTGTTCTCTGCTTTTTTTCTTTGGCTGTGCCTGAATTGAAACTGAAATAAATAAAAACAACAATGCGCTGATGATATGTTTTTGATGGTACATCATTCTATTTTTAAATTTATTTAAAGACAAAAAAAATCATTATTTAGGTTAAAAGTTCAATTTCACCCTTTCCTCCATTCCATCCGGTTATCGACCCGATAAGATAACTTTTCGTTTTCAAGCAACCAGCGAATGATTTTCACTACGTTATCGGGCTTACCTTCAATTTGTTGAAGCAATTCTTCATAAAAGCAAGGTTCTGCCATTACTTTTTTGATTTGTTCACTGATGGTATCAAACTCGAACTTGCTCACATTTAACTCGTTCCGCGCAATACAAACATCACATTTACCACAACGAACCGACTCTGTTTCACCAAAATACTGAAGCAACAACTGGCTGCGGCATTTGTGTCCCGACGATGCATAATGTATCATGGCCTCAATCCTGTTCAGGTAATCGCGTTTTCTGTCTTCGTAATTTTCTTTGGTTATTTTTATCCGGTCAGGATCAATTCGTTCTTTGGCAAAAATGATAAAGGGCGTTTTTTTCTTTGGAATGTAATCGATTATCTTCTGTGTTCTGAGCCTGGTCAAAAACTGGTAAACCAAATCAGGACTGACATTTGCTCTTGAAGCAAGCAATTGTTCATCAATGGAAACGTAATTTGTAAACAAGCCAGTATAGGAGCGCAAAAGCAATTTAATAAAACCGTCAAAATCAGAATTGGCCACCTGAAATTTATACAAATCATCGCGGCCAACCTGAAAATACACTTTGGAAGGATTGTCCAGTTCGTCGGTTAATTCCAGATAACCTTCGCGCTGCAGTATTTTCAGACTGTTGTAAACCTCCGTTATCTGAAACGAAAATTTAGAAGCAAACATGCCCATACTGAATTCAAAAATCTGATCCTTTCCAAAGCCAACTGCCAGCTGGAAAAAATTACAGATCGCTTCATAGATTCGCCTGATTACATCGGGTTCAGGAAAAGCCTTGATTACATTTTTCTGTAACTTAACTTTATCGCTGTTGTTGAAAAGCAACACCGAATAAGCCGTCTTACCGTCACGACCGGCTCTTCCCGCTTCCTGAAAATAGGCTTCAACAGAATCGGGCGTTTCAAGATGAATTACAAACCTGACATCGGCTTTGTCGATTCCCATTCCGAAAGCGTTGGTAGAAACAATCACCCGGCACTTTCCACTTTTCCAGCTTTCCTGTCGCTCCGACCTGATTTTTGAATTCAATCCGGCATGGTAAAAATCGGCCGAAATTTTATTCTTCCTGAAAAGGTCACTGATTTCGCGGGTTTGTTTGCGGCTTCTGACGTAAACAATCCCAGTGCCTTTGGCTTTTTGAACCGCTTTCACCAGATAATTCACTTTGTCTTCTTCATTCCTAACCAGATAAATCAGGTTACTCCTGTAATAGCTTGTCCGAAGCACATTTGGAGTTTTGAATTTCAGTTGCTCCTGAATATCGTCAATCACCTGAGCAGTAGCTGTGGCAGTTACCGCCAAAACCGGGACATCGGGCAACAAGTCGCGCAGTTCGGCAATTTTGAGATACGAAGGCCTGAAATCGTAGCCCCATTGCGAAATACAATGCGCTTCATCAACCGCAATCAAGTTCACATCCAGTTGATTGATGCGTTCCCTGAAACGTTCAGTTGAAATCCGTTCAGGAGAAAGGTACAAAAACTTGTAATTGCCCCAGGCCGCATTGTCCAGTGCAATTTTAATTTCATGAGAACTCATTCCTGAATAAATAGCCAAAGCTTTGATTCCCCGCTCGTTCAAGTTTTCCACCTGATCTTTCATCAGGGCAATCAAAGGGGTAATAACCAAACAAATACCCGGTTTGGAAAGCGAATACACCTGATAAGTCACTGACTTGCCGCCACCGGTAGGCATCAAACCAAGCGTATCCTTGCCATTGGCAACCGACTGGATAATCTCCTCCTGTAAGGGTCGAAACGCCGCAAAGCCCCAGTATTTGGTTAATATTTGTGTGAATTCGCTCAAAGGAAATCTGCTTAACAATTTTTAATGAACATTAAAGTTTATAGGGATGAACCCACTAAAAAAATCAGGACATTTGTACCTGATTTTTTCGTAGTTTTGTCTTTCAACCAAAATATAAAAATACACATAAATGTCGTTTTTTGCCGATAAAATTGTATCCGAAGGATTAACTTTTGACGATGTATTGTTAATACCCTCTTATTCAGAAGTTTTACCGCGCGATGTTGAACTATCCTCTTGGTTTACCAGAAACATAAGGTTGAATACACCTGTTGTAACAGCTGCCATGGATACGGTGACCGACTCACTGATGGCCATTGCCATTGCCCGTGAGGGTGGTATCGGGGTGATCCACAAAAATATGAGTATTTCAGAACAGGCAAAACAGATAACCAGCGTAAAGCGGGCCGAAAACGGAATGATCTATGATCCGGTTACCATTTCGAAAGAAAAAACCGTTCGGGATGCCATCGGATTGATGAAAACTTATAAGATTGGCGGTATTCCGGTCATCGATGATCAGGGATGCCTCGTAGGTATAGTTACCAACCGCGACCTCCGTTTCGAAAACAACATGAACAAACTGGTTTCGGAGGTGATGACAAAAGACAATCTGGTAACCACCAATGTGTCCACTTCCCTTGAATTGGCTTCAGAAATACTCCAGAAATACAAAATAGAAAAGTTGCCCGTAGTCGATAAAAACAACAAGCTGATTGCCCTGGTAACTTACAAAGACATTACCAAAGCCAAGGATAAACCATTGGCTTCGAAAGATAAAAAAGGACGGCTACGCGTTGCAGCAGCAGTAGGAATTACCAGCGACACCATCGACCGTGTTGACGAACTTGTAAAAGCGCAGGTGGATGCCATCGTAATTGATACCGCCCACGGTCATTCAAAATATGTGCTGGAAATGCTGAAAAAAGCGAAAAATAAATATCCTGAAATTGAATTTGTTGCCGGTAACATTGCCACTGCCGAAGCCGCTTCCGACCTTGTACTGGCCGGTGCCGATGCAGTAAAAGTGGGCGTTGGCCCGGGTTCAATCTGCACCACACGGATTATTGCCGGAGTTGGAATCCCTCAGCTTTCGGCCATTTACAACGTGAGTAAGGCCATAAAAAAAAGCGGAGTTCCGGTAATTGCCGATGGCGGCATCCGGTATTCGGGCGACATTGTAAAAGCAATTGCAGCCGGAGCCCATTCCATCATGGCAGGTTCGCTGTTTGCCGGTGTGGATGAATCACCCGGGGATACCATTATTTTTCAGGGACGAAAATTTAAAACTTACCGCGGAATGGGTTCAGTCGAAGCCATGCAATCGGGATCGAAAGACCGCTATTTCCAGGATGTGGAAGACGATATCAAAAAATTAGTTCCCGAAGGAATTGTGGCACGCGTACCATACAAAGGCTCACTTTACGAAGTTCTTCACCAGTTAATTGGTGGCATCCGTTCGGGAATGGGATACTGCGGGGCAAAAAACATCGAAATGCTTCAACATGCCAAATTTACCCGGATAACCAATTCAGGAATACAGGAAAGTCACCCGCACGATGTAACTATTACCAGTGAATCACCCAATTACAGTTCCCGTGAATGGCAAATTTAAAATTACCTGCTTCGCAGGCATGCGGGAAAGTCAAAAGTCAAAATATTTTAATCTGTCTTATCCTATTTTCTCCGTCTATCCATAATCAAACAACCACTTCTCAATTAATATGAAAAACATGATCAAATTATTTTCCTTTGTAGTTCTTAGTATATTTACTTTAACTGCAACGGCACAGAAAAAAGATCAAACGGTTATGACAATCGGCAATCTTTCGGTCACTAAAGAAGAATTCGCAGCCAATTACCAGAAAAACAACACCAATGTTCTGGACGAAAAGGACAAAAAGACACCTGCCGAATATCTCGAACTGTATATCAATTTCAAGCTGAAAGTACTTGAGGCCCAAAAGTTAGGATACGATACGGTACGGTCGTTCATCGATGAATTAAAAGGCTATCGCACAGAGCTGGCGCGCCCTTACCTTACCAACATTTCGTTTAATGAAGAAATGGTTCAAACAGCCTATAAACGCACCGAATACGAACGAAAAGCAAGCCATCTGCTGATTCTCGTTACTCCGGAAGCTTCGCCGGCCGACACCTTGGCCGCATGGAACAAAATTAATGAACTGCGCAAACAAATTATTGCAGGCGCTGATTTTAACGAAATTGCAGAAAAGTATTCGGAAGATCCCTCGGCAAAAGAAAATAAAGGGCTGCTGGGCTATTTCAGCGCCTTTCAGATGGTTTACCCATTTGAAGATGCAGCCTACCGCACGCCTGTCGGACAAGTTTCGGAAATCATCAGGACCCGTTTTGGCTACCATATCCTCAAAGTTCACGACGAGCGTTTGACTCCCGGTGAAATGAAAGTTGCACACATAATGAAAATGTTCCCGCAACAAGCGTCAGAAGAAACCATTGCCCGACTAAAATTACAAGCTGACAGTATTTATCAGATAGTGGTTGGCGGGGCAGATTTTGCAGAACTGGCAAAAACCAATTCAGACGACAAGCAATCGGCTGTTGAAGGTGGCGTAATGAACTGGTTCACTCCCACCAACATGGTTCCATCGTTTGCCGATGTAGCATTTGCCTTGAAAAATGATGGAGACATTTCACCGGTAATCCGCACTCCGTATGGCTGGCACATTATCAAACGTATTGAACTGAGAACTACTCAGCCCCTCGAAAAGATGCGCACTGAACTGGAAACCAAAATCAAGCAAGACCCTGCTATCAGCAAATACAGCGATGAATCTTTCGATCGTAAACTCAGGACTGAGTATCAACTGAAAATTGATGAAAACAACCTGAATAAGCTGATTACCATTGCGGCTGATACAATTAAACGAAAAGACTGGACATACTCAATCAATTCATTGAAAAACAACACGCTTTTTCAATTTGCAAAAAAAACTTTCACTGTCGGTGATTTTGCCGCTTACCTTAAAAACCAAAACGTTTCGGTTGAGGTTGTAAATCCCGCACAGGAGTTAAAAGTGATGCTGAATAAATTCATCAATCAGCAATTGATTGCCTTTGAAGATTCTCAACTCGAAAATAAATATCCTGAATTTGCGCGGATAATCAAGGAATACCACGATGGCATTCTGTTGTTCAATATTTCGAAAGACAAGATTTGGGATGTAGCTTCAACTGACAGCCTTCGCCTTCAAAAATATTATGACAGTACAAGTAAAAAATATTACTATGGCGATCGGTACAAAGGGTGGATTATTCAGGCAAAAGATAACCAAACCCGCACCAGTGTTGAAACATTGCTTGACCAAAAAGAAGTGGAAAAGCAGGAACTGACAGATGTTTTTAACACAAAAACTGAAAATAATATCCAGATAACGGATGTCGCCGCTGAAAAAGGCGAAAATCCGATAGTAGATTATTTCATTTGGAGTGGCCCAAAACCCGTAGGTTTTGATGAAACTACTACCTTTGTGCACGGAAAAATTGCCCGAAACGAACAAAAAACTTTGAAGGAAGCCTGGGGATTATACTCCTCCGACTTTCAGGAACAAGTTGAAAAAGAGTGGATTGATTCGTTAAAAAAGAAATATCCGGTTAAAATTAACAAAAAAGTGCTCAACAAAATCCCAACGGTTGAATGATTAAATCAGGTATCTATATCATCGTTCTCGGTTCGTTTCTGACATCATGTAGCTTATTTGTTGAAAAAAGCGAACCTGTTGCTATGGTAGGAAATCATGTGTTGACCATTGAGGAGCTTAAAACGTATATTCCTGATTACCTCG
Organism: Bacteroidales bacterium; assembly: GCA_038248385.1. GTDB lineage: Bacteria > Bacteroidota > Bacteroidia > Bacteroidales > Prolixibacteraceae > Aquipluma. Next base: position 62,541 of record JBBRXN010000011.1, on the reverse strand, counting down.
ATAATACCGACAGCTCGCTTTGGGCTGACGATTACATTAAGAAATGGATTCAGCGTGAATTACTTTTGATGAAAGCAGAAGAAAACCTGAAAGCCGATATGAAAGATGTAAGCAAAGAACTTGAAGATTACCGCAGTTCGCTGATTGTTTACCGCTACAAAAACGAGTTGATGAAACAAAAAATGGATACCACGGTCAAAGAAGCCGACATTCAGAAATACTTCATCGAAAACAAGGAGAGTTTTATTCTGAACCGGAACATCGTTAAGGCCATTTACATTAAAGTTCCGGTACAAGTTTCGAGCCCCGAAAACATCAAAGATCTTTGTGCAAACGACGATCCGGAGAAGGTAGCCAAATTGAATGAGTATTGCATGAGTTATGCAAAAGCCTATGACCGGTTTAACGACAAATGGGTAGCTGCAGATTTGGTCTTGAAAAATACACCCATGGAAATCAGTGATCAGCGACGCTTTCTGGAAAAGAACCGTTACGTCGAAAGCAACGATATGAATTATTACTATATTGTCTGCATACGCGATTACCGGCTTGCCGGGCAAGTGTCACCGAATGAATATGTTTATAATGATATCAGAAACCTGATTATTAGCAAACAGAAAATTCAATTTCTGAAACAAATTGAAAAGGACGTGTACAAAGAAGGAATTGATAGTAAAAAAGTAAAACTATATAAAACAAAAAATAATCGTTTATGATCAGAAAATTAATTGGTTTATTTATCCTGTCGGGATTTGTAGCCTTAAGCAATCAAACCAATGCACAAGATAAAGTTGTTGACCAGATTGTAGCTGTTGTTGGCAAGAATATTATCCTGAAATCGGATATTGAAAGTATGTTTCAACAACAACAGGCACAAGGAATTACCACCGAAGGCGACATGAAATGTGAGATACTGGAAAATTCTCTGGTCGAAAAACTATTGCTTGCGGAAGCAGAACTCGATACAACCATCATCGTTAGTGACAGTCAGCTCAATCAGAACCTTGAACAACGTATCCAGTATTTTATTTCACACCTTGGTTCTGAAAAAGAGGTGGAAGCCTACTTTAAAAAATCGATAATGGAATTGAAAGCTGACATGCAGGATGTGATTAAAAATCAGCAAATGACCCAGCAAATGCAGGGGAAAATTCTCGACAAAGTAACTGTGTCACCAGCCGAAGTACGTTTGCATTTCAAAAATCTTCCGGAAGCTGAAATCCCACAAATTGATTCCCAGATTGAATATGCACAAATTACGGTATTGCCTGCTATCAGTTTAGAAGAAGAAGACCGTATCAAAGCCACCCTGCGTGATCTTAAGCACCGAATTGAAAGAGGTGAAAGCAGTTTTGCCCCTATGGCAATCATGTATTCTGAAGATGGATCAGCCAGGACCGGCGGAGAACTCGATTACATGGGGCGCGGAAACCTTGATCCTGCGTATGCAGCAGCAGCATTTAACCTTAAAGGAGACAAAATTTCGAACGTTGTGAAAAGTGATTTTGGATATCACATCATTCAGGTAATTGACCGTAAAGGCGAACTTCTCAAAACACGCCATATCATTATGATGCCAAAAGTTACTCCTGAAGCATTGGCGAAAGCATTCAGTCAGATCGATAGCATTGCCGATTTTATTCGCAAAGGAACTTTTAAATTTGAAGATGCCGCGATTCGATATTCCTACGACAAAAACTCACGCAACAATGGTGGTGTGGTAATCAATCCCGAAACCGGTGATTCAAAATGGAAACTGACTGAACTTGATCCGGATGTCAGCAAAATCATCACTAAAATGAATATCAACGAGATATCAAAACCATTCAAAACCATCGACGACAAACAGCGTCCGGTATATAAAATTGTGAAACTCCTCCATAAAACCAACGCGCACGCGGCCAACCTGCGCGACGATTACGTTGAGTTGAGCAACATATATATGGCTTCAAAAAAAGAAAAAAAGATGGATGAATGGATCCGCGAAAAACAATTGGGAACTTATGTACGCATCGATCCCTCCTACATGAACTGCAATTTTAAATATGCAGGATGGATAAAATAATGGATAAGATGACTTTTAAAAATGAAGTTGAAGCGGTTAATGCGCTGAGCATTAAATTTGACCAGTTGCGTTCCGAAATAAAAAAACGTATATACGGACAGGATGAAATCATCAATCAGGTATTGGTGGCCATGTTCAGCCGTGGACATTGTTTGCTCATAGGTGTTCCGGGACTTGCAAAAACATTGCTTGTTAATACTATTTCTGAAGTTCTCGGACTTCAGTACAAGCGAATTCAGTTTACACCCGACCTGATGCCGTCTGATATCATCGGTACCGAGATTCTTGACAAAGACCGTGAATTCAAATTTATTCGTGGTCCTATCTTTGCCAACATTATCCTGGCCGACGAGATTAACCGTACACCGCCGAAAACTCAGGCCGCGTTGCTCGAAGCCATGCAGGAATATTCTGTAACAGCAGCAGGTCAGAAATATCTGCTCGACAAGCCGTTTTTTGTACTGGCTACTCAAAATCCAATAGAACAGGAAGGAACATACCCACTTCCTGAAGCACAGCTCGACCGCTTCATGTTCTCTATCTGGCTCGATTATCCTAAGTTTCAGGATGAATTGACCATCGTACAAAATACCACTTCCAACTTCGCCGCCCACTTGAATGAAATTATCTCGAAAGAAGAAATCCGTTATTTTCAGGATTTGATTTTAAAAGTTCCGGTGAACGAAAATGTGTTGAAATATGCTGTTGGCCTGTCGTCGAAAACACGGCCCAATACCGAACTGGCTGCACCTGTTGCCAATAAATACCTGAAATGGGGGGCAGGGCCCCGCGCATCACAATACCTGGTGTTGGGAGCAAAAACACATGCCGCACTTCAGGGAAAATTCTCGCCTGATATTGATGATATAAAAAAGGTAGCTGTCAGCATCCTTCGTCACCGTATCATTAAAAACTACAAAGCCGAAGCCGAAAACATTTCGGTTGAAGACATTATTTCGGAATTGATGCAATAAGCGGATGATAAAAAGATGTTCATTTTATAAATCAGAAATCCGGGTACTTATTTTTTTGCTTTTTTCTTTGTTTGTTTTTTCAGCAACAGGATTTGCCCAGACAAAAAAAAAGGTAGAGATTATTCATTGTGATTCGTTGAATTATAATCAGCGGATTGTTGCCAATGCCCAACGCCTTATGGGAAATGTGCAAATAAAGGTGGATGGCGCATTGATGTGGTGCGACAGCTTATATTCCTATACCAACAATAACTCGGTGGATGCTTTCGGAAATGTACACATCATTCGTGGCGACACGTTGAATATGTTTGCTGATTTTATGAACTACAACGGCGATACTAAAATTGCAAAAGCGCGCCGGAATGTTAAGCTCATCGACAAAACAGTCACATTATCTACCGACTCGCTTGATTATGCCATGACCACCGATATGGCTTCGTACAATTATTCCGGAACAGTAAAAGACTCGACCAATGTACTCACTTCACTAATCGGGCTATACTATGTCAATGAACAAAAAGCAAACTTCAGAACAAATGTGGAAGGTGTCACCAAAGATTACAAAATCAAATCGGATACCCTTATTTATTTTCCCAAAACTAAAATAGTATATATTGAAGGGCCAACCTATATTTATAATGATAAGGATACCCTTTTTGCCGAGTATGGCTGGTACGACAGCATGAAAAACTATGCAAATCTGACCAAAAATCCACGGATCTGGAACGAAAAACAAAATATCAAGGCTGATTCAATTTTTTATGACAAAGAAAAGGGAGAAGGACTTGCTCTGGGACATGCACGGATTCAGGATATTGACAACAGCATTATTGTTACCGGAAACCGAATTGAATATAACGATATCAGTAAAATTGCCACTGCCACCAAAAGAGCAATGTTAATTCAGTACTCTGAAACCGACTCGTTGTTTTTACATGCCGAAATCCTCAGAACTATGCCCGATACTGCGGTATTCAAAAAATCAAATCTCCCGAAAACGATCTCCAAATTACTGGCCTCGAAAAAAGCAGTCAACGACTCACTTAATTCTGTTGCCCCGGAACCGGTTAACCTGAGTGAGAAAATATTAAATACAGATACAATAACTATCAGCACAATTGTTAAGGATACAACTGTTAACACCACAATTGTAAATGATACAACAGCTACTGTCAAAACCAAAGATGCCCGTTTGGTGCTGGCCTATTACAAAGTCAGGTTTTTCCGTAAAGATTTCCAGGGCAAGTGCGATTCGCTGGCCTATTGGTCGAAAGACTCCACGGTTCAACTTTTTAAAGATCCTGTCATCTGGTCGAATAATAACCAGATTACAGCCAATTACATCGAAATGGTCAATCGGAGCAAGGATCCTGATGAGATAAGAATGAAAGAAGATGCTTTTATCATTTCGATGGAAGATGACAGCATCCGTTTTAATCAGATCAAGGGGAAAAATATGACTGGTTATGTTCGCAATAATGAACTTTACAAGATTGATGTAAACGGGAACGGACAGTCCAATTACTATGCTCGCGACAAAAAAGGTATTATCGGATTGAATAAAGCTGAAAGCAGCAATATCGCCATTTATCTGGAAAAGGGGAAAGTCAAAAAGATCGCCTTTATTAAATCGCCTGAAGGTGAAATAAAACCCTTGGCTGATATAGAGGAAGTTGATAAATTTTTGCCAGGATTCAAATGGCAGGAAGACATCAGGCCCAAATCAAAAGAAGATATTTTCAAAACGGAAACAACGGTTAATAAAAATAAACAAGGGCAGGAAATCCTGCCCTTGAAAGGTTCTACCGGGAATTGATTGATTAGTTCAGAGAACCGATAGATTTTTTTATGAATTATCAAAATCCAATCAGGTATAAAACTTTTCATGTGAGGTTTTAGTATATCTACATGCGGATATTTTTCACCTTAATTTATCCATTTAGCTTATAAAAAGAAATAAATAGTTCTATTCTATTCTTTCACAATACTTTAAATCCAAACAAAGCCTGTTTTATATTAAATAAAATTTTTAGCATATCCTTATAATAATTGATTTCAACCACTTAAATCCAATGCTAAAATTGAATATCAAATAAATCCTTTAATTTTATAATCTGATTGTTGAATTTAAATATCCTTAGCCATGAACGTTTCCGAACAACCTTTTTATTTTCAGGCAACAATTAAGCTATTACTGACCGGCTTGATTGTGGCTTTTATGATTTTGGCCAAAAACATCCTGATTCCCTTTACCATAGCGGTTGTGTTTACCTTTTTACTGATGCCTGTTTCAAGGAAACTCCAACACTGGCATTTTCCAAAAGCATTGGCTATCCTGATCAGCATTGTCATGGCCCTTGCTGTATTTGTAGCAATGCTTTACTTCTTCTATTCGCAGGTACTGAGTTTTGTGAACGACTGGCCGGTACTTAAAGAAACAATGATGTCCAAATGGGTAGGTTTTCAGCAGTTTATCAGCGAAACATTTCACGTCAGTAAACTTGAGCAGCAAGTATGGATTAAAACCAAAATTCAGGAAAATGCCAGTACAGGCGGGGTGCTGGTGCTTGGCCTTTTCTCGGCGACCGGTACATTTTTGGCCAGCTTTGCCCTCATCCCGATTTATATTTTCTTCCTGACCTTCTATCAGGATAAATTCAAGGAGTTTGTAAAACTAATTGCCAAAGGAGATAAGCATGACCAAACCTTACTTGTAGTGAAGAAGGTTGCATTGGTTTCGCAAAAATATCTGGTAGGAATTTTTCTCGATGTACTCATTCTTTCCATATTGAACTCCACCGGCTTTTTAATCCTGGGCCTGCCACATGCCATACTGTTCGGCGTATTGGCCTCTATGCTCAATATTATTCCTTATATCGGCGTACTGATTGGAAGTACCTTGCCCATCATGATGGCTTTCCTAACCAAAGACGCGATGAGCTACCCACTGCTTATTGCCGGTATTTGTTTCTTTGTTCAGTTCCTCGACAACAATTTTATCACTCCCTTTGTCGTTGGAAGCAGTGTCAGTATCAATCCGCTGACGGCAACACTTGTATTGATTGCCAGTGCACTCATTTGGGGCATTCCGGGAATGATACTTTGTATGCCTTTGACTGGTATGGCCAAGGTAGTTTGCGACAATGTCGAATCAATGAAACCTTATGGTTTTTTGCTTGGCGAGGAAGTGAATTTCAGGACACAGGAACATATTCAGGATAAACTGGTGAAGCGACTACTGAAACGGAATAAAAATGCATCAGCGATTTAAATAATTATTAAACATTTCCGTTTTCACCTCTTTTTCCATAAATAAATTCTCTGTTTCTTTGGTTTTTAAGCTGATTTTTCTTATATTGCATAGCTGCAATTGAAGCCTAAAAATTAGACTTTCCATTGCAGCAATAGTCATAAACAATTAATAATTAAAACTATGAGTTCAGGAAAATTGTTATTGGGTGTATTGGCAGGCGCAGCCGCCGGTGCATTGGTCGGGATTTTGTTTGCCCCTGAAGCAGGGGATAAAACACGTAAGAAAATTGCCAAAAAGAGCGAAGACTATGTGGATGGGATCAAAGAGAAATTCAATGGTCTGATCAACGATTTAACAAGGAAGATGGATGGTGTACAGGCCAAGGCCAACGAAATGGCAGATGATGCCAAATCGAAAGTTGAAGAGATGAAAACTTCGGCCAATTAAACCTATTTTATTCCTTCACTAAAAGATCAAAATGGAAGATCAGACATTAATTGAAACTCTTCTTGAAAAAGGCGAACAATACGGTAAAACAACCATTGAACTGTTAAAATTAAAGACACTCGACAAATCAGCCGACGTGGCTTCAACCATGATATCATGGACAATTGTGATTGTTTTTGCCGTATTGTTCTTTCTGATAATGAACATCGGAATAGCCTTGTGGATAGGCGAACTTTTGGGCAAATCCTATTACGGGTTTTTTGCCGTGTCAGGATTTTACGCGCTTCTGGGAATTGTATTTGCTATTTTTCGTAAACAATTCGTTAAAAACCCGATCAATAATTCCATAATCAATCAAGTACTCGAATAATATCATGGGAAAACAAAATGCAGTCATCTCGCTGAAAGAATCCATTCGGATACTTGAAATCAGACAGGAAGAAGAAGGAAATATCCTTAAAGAACAGTTCAGAATTACTTATGAAAGCTTAAAACCACTCAACCTGATAAAGAAATCTGTGACAGATCTGGTAAATTCTGTTGAAATTAAAAACAGTATTTTTGAAACAATTATCTCCATCCTCACCGGCTACCTGTCAAAAAAACTCATGGTTACTTCAAAAAGCAGCCCTTTCATGAAGCTGTTTGGTACGTTTCTGCAATTCGGCGTAACCAGTGCGATCGCCAATAACGCCGAAACTATCCGTGCATTTATCTCCAATCTGATCGAAAAATATCTGCATCCGGCCATAGAAGAAGAAGAAGAGGAAGAAGAAAGGATTCCGGAAACCCAGGTATAAATTCCACTCGTCCGCTTATTTTACGATTCATCCTGACCAAACTACGATCCGGTTATTTTTATTTTTTCTGCGTGCATATCCGCCGTTATTTTGAAGAAAAAATCAAATAGCCATGAGATCATTATTTTTCTTATCTATTTTTCTGTTGTTTTATGTCGTTTCATTTTCACAGGTAACGATTACAGGAAAGGTGACTGATGAAAAAAAATTGCCACTTGCAGGAGCAAATATTTTTCTTCAGGATACCTATGACGGAACTACTGCCGACAGTCTGGGCCATTTCAGTTTTAAAACCGGACAGAGCGGGATTCAGCATCTCTCAGTTACTTTTATTGGGTACAAGCCATTTCTCCGGAAACTGGATCTGGACAGCGCGCAAACCATTACAATAAATATTGTTTTGCAGGAATCGGACGACCAGATTGATGAAGTGGTGATTAATGCCGGAGCATTCGAAGCCGGCGACAAAAAGAAAGCAGTTGTTCTGAACCTGCTCGATATTGCCACTACTCCCAGCGCCCAGGGTGATATTTTTGGCGCACTCGGTACTTTACCGGGAGTGCAAAAAGTGGGCGAAGACGGCAGGGTTTTCGTCAGAGGCGGAGAAAGTTACGAAACCAAAACTTTTATGGATGGAATGCTGGTTTCATCTCCATACATGACCAAAATGCCCGACATTGCTACGCGCGGACGTTTTTCCCCTTTACTTTTCAGCGGTACCTTGTTCAGTACCGGCGCTTATTCTGCTGAATTTGGACAGGCACTTTCTTCCATTGTCGATATGAAAACCAATTCAGTAGAAACAGAAGATAAATCGAGCATTTCAATTATGACGGTTGGCGCAATGGCTTCCACCACCAAATGCTGGAAAAAGTCTTCACTTTCACTCAGCGGCGATTATGTCACTTCAGGACTTTCAAATGTAATCAACAAACAGCAAATCGACTGGATTAAAAATCCGGTTGGGGTTGATGGTACTGTCATGTTTCGTCAGAAAACAGGCAGAACCGGATTATTAAAAGTCTTCGGAATTTTCAATAACAGCTCAAGCGGAATGGTTTACCCCAACACGCAGTCGGGTATAAAGCAGAATATTTTACTGAATAGCAGTAATGTATATCTGAACAATACCTGGAACAACATGTTGAGCGAGAAGTGGATGATCACTTCCGGGCTTGCATTGAATTACGACCATCAGAAGTTTGACATAGACGTCGATCAGGTCGCGACCAATAAAAAAATGGTTCAGGCGAAACTTGGATTCAGTCATTTTCTGAATGAACAAACCGAACTGAAATTTGGCGGCGACTGGGTGAACTTTTCATACGAACAAAACATCAGGATGGGCGAAAATTACCGTTTGCCATTCACCAACAACGAACTTTCAGGTTTTGCTGAAATGGAATACAAACTCTCGAAGAAGTTCGCTACACGCATTGGAGCACGTCTCGAAAATAGCTCACTTCTGAAAGAAACCACCCTTGTTCCGCGTCTTTCAGGAGCATACAAAACCTGCAAACACAGCCAGATTTCGCTCGCCTGTGGACAGTTCTACCAGAATCCGGAAGACGATTACCTGAAATTTGCTCCACAGTTAAAACCTGAAAAAGCGCAACATGCTGTGATGACCTGGCAGTATCAGACTGATCTGAGAACTTTCAGGATAGAAGGTTACCTGAAAAAATACACCAATCTGGTTAAATTCGCCCAACCATTGGCAACGAATCCACTTGATTACTCAAATTTGGGGAGTGGCCGCGCTGAAGGAATCGACATTTTCTGGCGCGACAAAGAAACCTTTAAATTAAACGATTACTGGATTTCCTACTCGTGGATCAATGCCAGACGCAACTACAAAGATTATCCTGAAGCAGCTATTCCAACTTATGTGTCAGAGCATAATTTGTCGGTGGTTTACAAACGGTTTTTCATACCATTGCGGACTTATGGTTCTGTCACTTATTCGTTTGCAAGTAGCCGTCCCTACCACGATCCGAATTATTCCGGTTTCATGAATGCGAAAACCCAATCGTACAACGACATTAGTTTAAGCCTGACATATCTGATGGAATTGTTCGGAAAACAATCCGTTCTGCACCTGATGGTGAACAATGTGGCAGGTTTTGACAATGTGTATGGCTACAATTTTTCGAATACGCCAAATGCAGCCGGAAAATATGAATCAACTCCCATTAAATCGCCTTTTGTAAGGCAAGTAATTTTTCTTATTTCAATCATGTTATAAACTTTAAAACTTCATCAAAATGAAAACACTTTTTTTTACCCTTGCTTTTTTATTGGGGACTATATTGAGCTTTTCGAACGATGCCTATCAGAAAGCCATGAGCCAGTCGATCGAAAAATTGTTTCAGGCCACAACTATTCATGAAAATATTGAAATTGCCAACCAGTTTGATCGCATTTCACAATTGGAGAAAACCGAATGGTTGCCGCTGTATTATGCCTCATATTCCTATATCATGATCAGTTTTCAGGAAACTGACAATACGAAAAAGGATGCCTGGCTCGATCAGGCTCAAAAGTATCTTGATCAGGCAATGGCCATTGAACCAAATGAGTCGGAATTGTATATGCTGCAAGGTTTTTTGTATCCTTCGCGCATCAATATCGATCCGATGGCCCGCGGTATGCTTTACATGGGCAAGATGAATGAATCGCTTGACAAAGCTTTGGAACTGAATCCCGACAATCCGAGGGTTTATTTCCTGAGAGCCACCATGACGTATCACATGCCCGAAGCTTATGGTGGCGGAGCTGCCAAAGCGCTGCCACTTTTCAAAACTGCGGACGAAAAATTCAGGATTTTCAAACCTATAACTGATCTCTCGCCAAATTGGGGCAAAGAGGCCAATGATGCTGAATTAAAATATGTTCTTGAGCTGGTAAAAAAGTAATTATTCATTATTTTCGACAAAAAAACTAAGAATTTCAACTCCAATGACTTCTAAAAAAATCACTTTCAAAAAATTCATATTTCGGGTTCTGGCTTTTGTTCTGCTGCTTATTGTAATTGGAAACCTGATGATGTTAGTTATTTTTAGGGATTTAAAATTTACGGGTCATGTCTTTCTGATAGCATCGGTAAATTCAGTACTTGTCGGCGGAACCTTTGCCATCACGATAGGAACATTGATTAAATACCTTGATAGAAAAATTCCATGGCTTCAATTTCCACTTCGCAGGCTGATTGTTCAGGTGCTGCTTACAATTGTGGTAGTGATGGCAATTATTGCGATTACCATTCCAATACTCGGGTTTTTCTGGGATCAGCAAATCACATCCGACCTTTTTCTCAACCAGATGTTTTTCATGATGAAGATAGCCTTTGCTTTTTTATTCGTAGGAACTTTACTATCCAACGCGATCATGTTTTTCAAGAACTGGAAAGCGGCCGCTGTTCAGCAGGAAAAACTCAAACGCGAACAACTGGCGCTTCAATACGAAACATTGAAAAGCCAGGTAAACCCTCATTTCCTGTTCAATAGCCTGAATTCGCTAACGTCGCTGATCAACACCAATCCTGAAAAAGCAATTGATTTTGTAAAGAAACTCTCGGAAGTATATCGTTATGTGCTCGATCAAAAAGATCGTGAAATGGTTGCCCTCGAAACTGAATTAAAATTTCTGGAATCATACATATTCTTGCAGGGAATTAGGTTCGGAACCAATCTGGATGTACAAATAAATGTAAAAACGGCCAATTTCAAAGTCATTCCTTTGTCGTTGCAAATGATGGTCGAAAATGCCATCAAGCACAATGAAATTTCTGACAAAAACCCATTACAAATTCGAATATTTGATACTGATGAGCAATATCTGACGGTCGAAAACCGGCTTCAGAAAAAATCAGGATCGGAGGGAAATGGAAGCGGAATTCAAAACATCAGCGACCGGTATAAGTTTTTCACCGACAAACAAGTTGTTATTACTATAAATCAAGAACTATTTAGGATTAGTATCCCTCTTTTAACCGATTGACTCCATGTATAAAGTTCTCATCATTGAAGACGAAAAGCCGGCAGCTGATTGGCTCCGGCAACTGATTCTGAAGTTCGATCCGCAAATTTCGGTATTGGCAATTATTGATTCAATCAGTGCCGCCGAAGAATGGTTTCAACAAAATCCGGCTCCCGATCTGGCTTTTATGGACATTCAGCTGGCCGACGGACTGAGTTTTGAAATATTTGAACGGGTGAAGGTTCCATGCCCGGTGATTTTTACCACTGCCTACGAAGAATATGCAATAAAAGCATTCAAGGTAAACAGCGTGGATTACCTTCTGAAACCGATTGCATGGAACGAGCTGGAAGCCGCATTTCAGAAATTCGGGAACCAGTTTCAAAGTATTCCGGAAATTCAACCAATGACGTTTGAATTATTGAATAAAGTAAAAGAAATGCTCCGGAAGCAATACAAAACCCGGTTTGTTATTAAAGTGGGTGAGCATCTGAAATCCATTCCGGTAGAGGATATTCTCTTTTTTTACAGCCTCGAAAAAGCAACTTACCTATGCACGGCTGAATTCAAAACTTACCTGGTTGATTATTCACTCGACCGTATTTCGGAAATGGTTGATGAACAGCGGTTTTTTCGCATTAACCGGAAATATATACTAAGCAATCATTCGATTTCTGACATTGTAGTTTATTCCAACAGCCGCCTGAAAATCAAGCTAAAAAAACCTGATGAAGAAAGCATCATCGTCAGCCGTGACAAAGTTCCGGGATTTAAGGAATGGCTGGATTTGTAAAGGATGGATTTATTGATCCGATTTCTTATCTTTGAGAGAAAGTATATAGCCATGAGTGTAAATAACAAAGAAGTGCTAAATGATCTCAGTGACCTTTTAGGAGCTAAATTTTCTGACAATTTGAAAGATGTTGTGCTTTTTGGGTCTCAGGTAAATGGAAAGGCTCGCAAGGATTCCGATTATGATTTTTTGATTATTCTTAAGCAAAAAGCAGATTGGAAAACTGAGCGCGAAATATCCGACATTTGTTTTGAGATCGATTTAAAATACAATATAATTACAGATACCCACATCATGAGTGAATCTGAATTATCAACTTTACGCGGGAAGCAGCCCATTTTTGTTAATGCACTTTCAAACGGATTACACGCATGATTGCTGAATACGAAAGAGATGCTTTAATTGAAGAAATAAAGAGAATTTTAGATAAATAGGTTAAGTCCTACTTCGTATCTCTTCCCTCAAAATTTAAATTTTCTCCCTCCCCTAATGGTAAAACCCGTCTCGGTTGCTTTAATTATGAACAACTGTTTCTATGATTTCAGATACTCCGGGTTTGAGGAAAATATAACGGAAAATTTTGCGAACTTTATTGCAGCCAGAAGAGTTCTTGGCCGGAAATATAAAAATACATGAAGAATAAGAATTTACAGATACGAAACAGCACTGCCGAATTTCTTGTTTTCACCAAACAGGCAGGCGAAAGCACCATTGATGTTCGCATAGAAGATGAAACCGTATGGCTCACCCAAAAATTACTTGCCGTGCTTTTTGAGGTAGATGTCCGCACGATTAACGAGCATTTGAAAAACATTTTTAAAACACATGAGTTGAACGAAAATTCAGTTATCCGGAAATTCCGGATAACTGCCGCCGATGGTAAAAACTACAATACACAATTTTATAATTTGGATGCCATTATTGCAATTGGGTATCGGGTAAATTCCGAAAGGGCGATGCAATTCAGGCAATGGGCCACCAATATTTTGCGCGATTTTGCCATTCGCGGCTATGTACTCGATAAAGAACGATTAAAAAACGGAGCATTCTTCAGTAAAAAATATTTCGACGATTTATTGGCCGAAATCCGTGAAATACGTGCAAGCGAGCGTGGCTTTTATCAAAAAATTACTGACATCTACGCTACCGCAATGGATTACAGTAAAGATGCCAACACCACCAAAACATTTTTTGCCTCGGTACAAAACAAGTTACACTTTGCCACTCACGGACAAACAGCAGCAGAATTGATTATGAACAGGGCCAATGCCGAAAAAGAACACATGGGCTTGTTTACCTGGAAAAATGCACCTGAAGGAAAGATCATCAAACCCGATGTGTCAATTGCCAAGAATTATTTAAATGAACAGGAAATCAAATCCCTCAACCGGTTTGTCACCATGTATCTCGACTATGCCGAAGATCAGGCAGAACGAGGCATACCCATGACCATGATCGATTGGGCACAAAAACTCAATGCCTTTTTGCAGTTTAACCAACGCGAAATACTCGACAATCCGGGTCTGGTTTCCGCCGAAATTGCCAAATCATTTGCCGAATCAGAATTTGAGAAATACCGCATCGTGCAAGACCAACTGTATGAAAGTGATTTCGACAAGGCTATGAAAAAATTAATGTCACCGGATTCGGATAAAATCTAATTGTGATTAAACGAAAAATGATATGCCAGTTGCGACAAAGATAATTATCCTAAACATTGGCTTTTTGCCTAAGCTTTTATGACCAACCGGACCAGAATTTTCTCCCTCCCTTAATGGTAAAACCCTGCTCACTTGTTTTAATGTTGAACAACTGTTTCGTTGGCAGTGTTCAAACATTATCTTTGGAAACCAACCTTGAAAGATTTGATATGAAACGAGCCGGTTTATTTCATTTGATTTGCGCTTTATTCTCTTCGCTGATTCTGAATGCCCAGAAATCGGATAAAAGACCTCTTACGATTAGTGACTTTGCAGCATGGAAAGTGGTGAACAATCCCATTGTCTCGAACAATGGCGACCTGGTTGCTTTTGAGTTGAATCCGCAAAAAGGCAATGGGAACCTGATCGTAAAATCTACTGATCTAAAAAAAGCAGATACACTTTCCAGAGGATTCGATGCACGTTTCTCTCCTGAATCTGACTTTATCGTTTATAAAATAAAACAACCGGATGACTCCATCCGGAGCGCTAAAAAGAAAAAGTTAAAAAAGGAACAAATGCCCAAAGACAGTCTGGGCATTCTGGTTTTCAAGCATCACAAAGTGTATGCATTTCCCAACCTGAAACAATTCTCTATTCCAAAGGAAAACGCCCGTTGGGTGGCTTACCTGACCGACATGAAGAAACCGGAAAAGAAGAAACAAAAAGAGGAGGAGAAAAAAGAGAACGATGATTCAAAGGAAATTAAAAGCCAGTTAGTACTGTTTCAAGCGGCTTCCGGCGACACAGTATGTTTTCAGAATGTTACTGAATACTATTATGCACCGCTTGGGCACAGCATAACGTTTATCCGCCAAACCAAAGATTCACTCAATCATACTGAGGTCATGGTTTTTGATACTGATAAAGGAAAAACATCCATCATTTTTAAACAGGCCGGAACTGCAAAAAAGATCACTTCCGATCCTCAGGGCGGCCGCTTTGGATTCTTGTTTTCGACTGACACTATCAAGGAAAAGGTATTTAGTTTGTACTATGGTTCACTTACGACAGGCGAACCCCTACCTGTTGTGATACCCGATGGAATCGGAGTACCCCTTGGCTGGGCTCCCTCAGAATTTGCAGATCTTACTTTTTCGGATAACGGTCAACGCATTTTCTTCGGAACAAACCTCCAACCGAAAGCAGAACCCAAAGACACCCTTTTGGACGATGAAAAACCTGTACTCGACATCTGGTCATGGAAAGACAAGGAGTTACAACCCGAACAGAAAGTTAATCTTGAAAAAGAAAAGAAAAGAACTTATACTGCTGTTTACCTGATTGATAAAAATGCATTTATTCAACTGGGCGATCCTCTTGTCCGCGAAGTCAGAACCATTCAAAAAGGGAATGGTCAGGTAGCGCTGGGGATCAATCCCTCACCATATAAACTGGAAGCTTCGTGGACGGGGAAATCAAGTGCCGACTATTACCTGATTGATGTAGAAACTGGCATTAAGCGAATCATAGTTACCGATAAATCACTGGTTTCATTGTCGCCTGGCGGAAATTACATCGTTTGGTACGATCCGGCCGACAGTACTTATTATTCACGTTCAACCATTGAGAGCTCAAAAGACAACATTAAACTCAGTTCCGAAATTCCGGTATCATTTTGTGACGAAGTTTGGGATATGCCGGAGGATTCCAAACCTTATGGAATAGCCGGATGGTCGGAAGGAGACAAATTTCTTTTTTTGTACGATCGTTATGATATCTGGAGGGTTGATCCGGAAGGAGCCAAAGTACCGATGTGTGCTACCCGAAACTACGGAAGAAAAAATCAGCTAAAATTTCGGTACCTGAAATTGAATCCGGAAGAGGAATTTATCGATACCAATAAACCGGTCATTGTTAATGCTTTTGACGAACGCAATAAGTCAGGAGGTTATTTCAATGCTGATTTCCACAATTACACTGAACCACGTTTGTTGCTTATGGAAGATTTCAGGTTCGAAAAATTGGCAAAGGCCAAAAATGCAGAAGTTTTGATCTGGACCCGCGAAAATGTTAGTGAATCGCCTGATGTTTGGACTGGCAACCAATTATTTGAGCACCGTCGCAGACTTTCCGATTCAAATCCTCAGCAAAAATCGTTCGTTTGGCCGGTAGTCCGGTTGGTTCACTGGGATTCATTCTCCGGAAAATCATTCGAGGGATTGTTGTATTTTCCCGAAAACATTGATCTTGATCGAAAATACCCGATGGTGGTTTATTTTTACGAACGCAATGCCGACAATCTTCATGCTTATACGCCTCCCGCTCCTACCCGATCAACTGTTAACCGTACATTTTATACCAGTAACGATTACATTGTTTTTGTTCCTGATATCACTTACGATGAAGGTTACCCCGGGAAAGCAGCATTTGATGCGGTGGTGAGCGGCACCCAGATTGTGAGCAGCCTGTTTCCGTTTATCGACCGCAAACATATTGGCATTCAAGGGCAAAGTTGGGGAGGTTACCAAACTGCATGGCTCATTACACAAACCGATATGTTTGCTGCAGCTATGGCCGGAGCGCCGGTTAGTAATATGATCAGCGCGTATGGCGGAATTCGCTGGGAATCGGGTCTTTCACGAATGTTTCAATACGAACATGACCAGAGCCGGATCGGTGGCACATTATGGGATAAACCGCTGCAATACATCGAAAACTCTCCTGTATTTTTTGTGCCGAAAATTAAAACTCCGCTCCTCATCATGCACAACGACAACGACGGATCTGTTCCATGGTATCAGGGAATCGAACTTTTTACAGCCATGCGCCGCCTGAACAAACCAGTATGGATGCTGACCTATAACAACGAAGAACACAATTTGAAACCTGAAAGCTGGGCCAACCGCATGGATTTAACCATCCGCATGAAACAGTTTTTTGATCATTACCTGAAAGGCGAGCCAATGCCATCGTGGATGCAATATGGATTACCTGCCATCAGGAAAGGAAAAGATTTGGGATACTGAAGAAGTTCAAAGTTTCAGGTTCAAAGTTCCAGGTTTGTCCTAAAAATGTAGTTGACCGGATATTCAAATGTTTCTTGTTTCTTATTTCTTATTTCTTATTCAATATTGGTTATAGGATATTGGTTTATTCTAAACAAATTTCAAATCGCAGAATCTATTTTGAAATTACATATTGAGCATCATTCCCAACTGGTCAAAGCTTTTTACCACAGCATCCGCCTCTTTCTGGCTCTCGAAATTTGCACCGGAACCCTGATAGGCAACACAATTCATTCCGGCAGCCTTTGCGGCCTTGATTCCATTCGACGAGTCTTCAATAACCAGACAATCTTCAGGTTTGACTCCCAATTTCTTCGCGGCCAGTATAAAAACATCCGGTGCGGGTTTGCTTTTCCCAGCTTCCTGACTGCTGACTGTTACCTGAAAATACTTCCGAAGGCCTGTCTTTTGAAGTATTAATTCGATAATTTCAGGAAAAGAAGAAGATGCCACCGCTATTGGAAATTTCTTTTGTGTGAGTTTTTCCAGAAGTTCAACAAGTCCGGGCATCACCGGAATTTCTTTAATTTCAGTAAAAAAGCGAATGCTTTCTGCCCGGTTTTGCTCAATCAACAGTTCTAAAGGAATAGTAACTGAATGGCGTTTTGCAATTTCTCTCCACATCACATCCGTGGTAACACCCATGTATTGATGGTGTTCTTCGTCTAAAATAGCAATCTTATTCAGGATGAATTGTCGTTTTTCAATTTCAACATGAAATGGTTCGCTGTCAACCAGCACGCCGTCCATGTCGAAGATAATTGCTTTTATCATGGTTTTAGCGAGTTTTGAACCGGCCAGTAGGCAGATCCATTTTCAAGATAAACAATTGGTATGTTTTTAATGAACGTTTTCATCCACTTGGCACAATATTCCATACCGGCTTCTTCCGAAGGAATGTGACCGGTGAAAATAGCAGCCTTTTTCATGCCCAACATCGACGCGTCCAGCACATATTCGTAAGTTTCCCATTCCTGAGCTTCTCCGGAAACCAATAATTCAGTGGAATTGCTGTTCAGTAAATTGATATGCGATTGTGAACCGGATGCCCCGACACCCAACGCCACTTTGGTAAACCGCATCTGCGGATCGCCCACAATTCGCAACTGGCTACCTTTCAATTTTTCCTGAAGTTTTTGGGCGAACGCACCAACGGTTTGTTCTTCAAATTTGAAAAACATCATCGATTTGTCCACCTGATTGGCTTTCCACCCCAATTTATCGACCATGCCCAAGTAAATTCCATCAGGATCAGTTTTATGTATATGATCATGAAATCTGAAGATGATTAGCCGGTGCTTTTTGATGTATTCACTTTTCCCCAGATATACAGGATCTTTTTCCAAAAAGGCTGTCTTATCCAGATGGTTGTAGAAAGTTGGTTCGTGAGCAATGATCAGGTTACAATTGTTGGCAACTGCTTTCCGGAGCGTTTCCATATCGGCAAACATGCACACGGCAACTCCGGTAACTACATCGTCCGGATTGCCCGATTTGAAAGTATCCACTGTTTCCTGACTCCAGGTACAAGTTAAATGATCCTGCATCAGGCTAATGATTTGACGGGCAGTTTGAGTTTTATCTGCTGTTTGCTGGGCGAAGATTTGTTGCAATCCGGCTGCTAAGAGAAGGATATAAATGACCAATTGTTTCATGAGTTCGTTTTTAAGTTTTCCAAAAATATGAAAAAGGAATCGGACTATTATCACTGTTTATCAATTATAACCAGACAGGCGAGTTAAAAGTGGCTGATTAAAACTTGGTAATTTGAAATAAGTATTTTAAAGTCAAGATTTTTTACCTTTGTTTTAATTCTAAAAACCAAACCTTACCATCATGAGAAATTTCAAACTGATTTTAATTCTTCTTTGCAGTATTTTTTCCATTTTCTCCTGTCAAACCAAGGAATCTGAGTGGACCGAACTTTTCAACGGAAAAGACCTGAATGGCTGGACAGCCAACGAAAATCCCGAATCGTTTACAGTCGAAAATGGTGCATTGATTGCTAATGGCCCCATAAGTCATTTGTTTTATACCGGAGATTTTAAGAAGGGCGTTTTCCGCAACTTCGAGTTGAAAGCGATGGTAAAAACTGATCCCAACAGTAACTCAGGAATTATTTTTCATACACAGGAACAGGAATACGGTCCATTGATTCGCGGTTACGAAGTCCAGATCAATAATTCGTACGAACGTCCTGGTGATTACCAGGAATTGAAAAAAACCGGAAGTATTTATGGAATTCGTAATGTTTATTACCAAACTGTAAAAGACAATGAATGGTTCGAACTGCGCTTTAAAGTAGTTGAAAACCACTGTGAAGTATTTGTAAACGATACCAAAGTGGTTGATTACATTCAGCCTGATGATCCCTACCGTCCTAAAAATGACAAAATGAAAGTATTTAGTGCCGGACGCATAGCGCTTCAATGTCATGACGAAGAGAGCAAAGTGTATTTCAAAAGCATCCAGATTAAACCCTTGCCAAAAGCTGAAAAATTTGAACCCTTGGTATCGAAAGAATGGGATACTAAAATCACCAAAATGTGTCTTGAAAATTTCCCGATTATTGATTTCCATGTTCACCTGAAAGGTGGTCTAACCATTGATCAAGCTTGTGAAAACTCAATGAAATTAGGTATCAATTACGGCATAGCTCCTAATTGCGGATTGAAATTTCCGGTGACCGATGATAAATCGCTTTCTGCCTATATGGACACCGTTCAGGGAAAACCTTGCTTTAAAGGAATGCAGGCAGAAGGTCGCGAATGGGTCACTTTGTTTTCTCCGGAAGCGGTGGCTAAATTTGATTATGTATTCACCGATGGAATGACCTGGACCGACCACAAGGGCCGTCGCATGAGACTTTGGATGCCGGAGGAAGTATTTGTTGACGATGAACAGCAATTCATGGATGAACTGGTTAGCAAAATTGAAAGTGTAATTTCGAAAGAGCCGGTCGATATTCATGTAAATCCAACCTTCCTGCCAGCCGTAATTGCAGCCAAATACGACGAACTATGGACAGATGCCCGCATCGAAAGGTTTGTAAAGGTTTTAGCTGATAATGGTGTGGCTTTGGAAATCAACGCGCGGTATAAACTTCCAACAGAAAAAATACTTCGGAAAGCGAAAGAAGCAGGAGTGAAATTTTCTTTCGGCACCAATAATACCGGAGCTGATCTCGGTACGCTTGATTATTGTTTCGAAATGAAGGATAAACTCGGATTGACTTATAAAGATATGTTTATGCCTAAAAAGCAAGCTGATAAGCCTGTATTGGTAAAAGGACTTCCGGCGAAAATTACCGGTTAGAAAAGCCCCATCCCCAACCCTTCCAAAAAAAAAGGAAGGGCGTTTGGGACAGCAGGTTCTGAAGATTTTGCTTAAAAAGAAATCCTACAAGTCCCCTGTTTGGGGGATTTAGGGGGCTTTAAAATTTGCTATTTTCGTTTCATTTTGTATTTTTGCAGACCAGACCAGACCAGTACAATTTAATCATTCCATTAATGAAACACTTATCTTACATCCTTTTACTGATTGCACTGCCCATGCTGGCAGTTTCGCAAACAAAATTTCAATTTCAGAATTCCAGTTTATCCACCCAGGAACGTGTTGAAAACCTCCTTTCTGAAATGACCATTCAGGAAAAAATGGAGCAAATGCGCTATCAGTCACCAGCTATCGAAAGACTTGGAATTCCGCAGTATAACTGGTGGAACGAAGCTTTGCACGGAGTTGCACGCGCCGGTTATGCCACCGTCTTTCCACAATCAATTTCCATTGCTGCTTCCTGGGATACCGATCTGATTCACGATGTGGCCAATGCGATATCAGACGAAGCCCGCGCCAAGCACCACGAATTTTTACGTCGTGGTATGCACGATATTTACCAGGGACTGACTTTCTGGTCGCCAAACATCAATATTTTCCGCGATCCGCGTTGGGGTCGTGGCCATGAAACGTATGGCGAAGATCCTTACCTGACAGGGCAAATGGGACTTCAATTTGTAAAGGGATTGCAGGGCAACGATCCGAATTACCTGAAAGTGGTGGCAACTGCCAAACATTTTGCGGTTCATTCGGGACCGGAACCTTTGCGGCATGAGTTTGATGCCCGCATCAGTGAACGCGATTTGCGCGAAACTTATTTGCCCGCTTTCCGCACCCTGGTGGTTGACGGCGGTGTTTATTCCATAATGGGCGCTTACAACCGCTTCCGTGGTGAAGCATGTTGCGCCAGCACCGAACTTTCAGGAATTTTACGCAACGAATGGGGATTTCAGGGTTATATCGTGAGCGATTGCTGGGCGATCAGCGACATTTGGAAATACCACAAAATAGCCAAAGATGAAGCAGAAGCCGCCGCTCTGGCAGTAAAACGCGGAACAGACCTTGAATGTGGCGACACTTACAAAGCATTGCCCGAAGCTGTAAAACGCGGACTGCTTACTGAAAAAGACCTCGATATTTCTGTGGGTCGCCTGATGACTGCGCGATTTAAACTGGGCATGTTCGATCCTGACGAAAAAGTTAAGTATGCACAAATTCCGTTCTCGGTAAATAACAATCCGGCCAACGATTATCTGGCAAGGGTTGCAGCCCGCGAAAGCATTGTTTTGTTGAAAAATGCAAACAAAACCCTTCCATTGAGCAAGAAGCTGGGCCGTATCGCGGTGATTGGCCCGAATGCTGATGAAATTGAATCCTTGTGGGGAAACTACAATGGAATTCCATCCAATCCGGTTACCGTACTTCAGGGTATCAAAAACAAAGTGGAGCCGCAAACCGAAGTTGTTTATGCCCAAGGCAGCGAACTGGCCGACGGTATTTCGAAACTGGTTCCAATTCCATCAATTTATCTTGAAACAGAAGATGGAAAACAGGGTGCTTTTGGTGAATATTTTGCCAATAACAAACTGGAAGGCCAACCACTTTTTACCCGTATTGACGACAATATTGATTTCTATTGGGAAGCAGGCTCACCCGATCCGCGCATGCCCGTTGATAATTTCGGGATACGCTGGACGACATTTCTGAAAGTACCGCAAACCGGTGATTATGAAATTGGCGGCTGGAGTATGCCATCATTCAAGATTTATCTGGACAACAAAGAAATCCTTGGTGGAAACAATGAACACCACGCTTTTCATAGTCAAAAAGAACTCAAATTAGAAGCTGGCAAACGGTATAAATTGGTATTTGATTATAGAAATTATCATGGAGATGGCGATGCTAAACTGTTGTGGACTACTCCGCAACCGAATATGCTTGCTCAGGCCATTGATGCTGCAAAGAAATCGGATGCAGTGGTTTTGGTGCTTGGCCTGAACCAACGGCTGGAAGGCGAAGAAATGCCAATTCAGGTGGATGGTTTTAAGGGAGGCGACCGCACTCACCTGAATTTGCCAAAAACTCAGAGCGACCTGATGGAAGCAATAAAAGCAACCGGCAAACCCATCGTTTTGGTGCTTATAAATGGAAGTGCGCTTTCGATCAATTTTGCAGCCGAAAACATGAATGCCATTTTAACTGCCGGTTATCCCGGTCAGGAAGGTGGAAATGCTGTCGCAGATGTAATTTTTGGCGATTACAATCCCGCCGGACGCTTGCCGGTGACTTATTACAAATCAGTTGAACAGTTGCCCGCTTTCGAGAATTACGATATGGAAGGTCGTACTTACCGCTATTTCCGGCAGGTTCCACTTTATCCATTCGGCTTTGGATTAAGTTATACCAATTTTAAATATTCCGGTTTGAATATTCCTGCTGAAGCAAAAATAGGCGATAAAATCAATGTATCGGTTAAAGTGACCAATACCGGCGACCGAGATGGCGATGAAGTGGTGCAGTTGTACCTTACCGACGAAAAGGCTTCAAGTCCACGCCCAATCCGCCAACTGGAGGGATTTCAACGTATTTCTCTGAAGAAAGGCGAATCGAAGACTGTTCAATTTACCCTCGAACCTCGTCAGCTTTCGATGATTAACAACAAAGACAAGCAGGTAGTTGAGCCCGGCTGGTTTACTATTTCACTGGGTGGAGAACAACCCGGATTTGTTGGGGCCACCAACGCAGAAACTACCGAAACGGTTACGGGAAGGATAAATATTAAAGGGAAAACACTTGAAATAAAATAAATCGATTTACTGAAATGTTGATGGAATCCCCTCAGAAAAACAAATTTCTCAGGGGATTTTTTTATTAATAATCAGGTTAAACCAAACACTATAAAAGCAGTCTAAAACCCGAATTTAAATCTTTGATTATGAAAAAATTAGTACTGGTTATTTTTGTGGCAATTTTTGCCTTGGGTTCAGGTTTTGCTCAACCCGGTGGCGGCGATCCTGCTGCCCGTCTTCAAAGAGAACTCGACGGTCTTACCAATGCGTTAGGTTTGTCGAAAGATGAGGTTGCCAAAATCACGCCGATTGTTACTGAGGCGCAGAAAAAACAATCGGAAGCATTTGCCAAAATGCGTGAAGCCGGTGGCGAAATGGATCGTGACAAAATGCGTGAAGAGCGAACCAAAATGCAGGCCGAAACCGACAAAAAATTAAAGGAAGTTTTAACGGCTGAGCAAGGTGTAAAATTGGATGCCTACCGCAAAAAGCAAGCGGAAGAACGGGCTCAAAGGATGCAGAACCGATAAATTATTTGCCGGGAATTTTAAACTTTCAAACAAATATCAAAAGTGGAACTCAACTTTTGATATTTGTTTTTTTATTATCCATAATTCCAACCTTCTGATCCACACATAAACGATGGCCAGCAGAATTCGAGGCAGAACCAGAATGCCAAAATTGTAACCTATTGCCACAAACAGAAGCGGGTCTTCGAGTTGCGAATGTGAAACAGCGATGTGGTGATTCAGCAAATCAGCATCTTCTTTGCTTAGTTTTCCTTCTTCAGATTGACTGATCATGATGGCACCACCATAAGAAAGTCCCAACGTATAGGCCACCATCCATAGGAATCCGGTATTTGCAGGCAGTCCCATCAGGCGCAGCAAGGGAATAAACGGTTTCAGAATCCATTTGATCAGACCAAATTCGTTGAGTATCCGTTGAAAAATCAGCAGTATATTGACCAGAACGACGATTTTCAGGGTGGTGATTGAAATGTCGGTCAGCCAATTCAATAGGGCAGGTGAAAATGCTTTTGTTTCAAGGATAATATTTTCAGAGGAAACAACAATTTCGCCCGGAAGAATGAGATTCAAGACCCAGGCTGCAATAAAACTTGCAGTTAACCGGGTTAAAATCATTCGCCAGGGTTTCGATCCGGTTCTTTTCTGAATGGCTGTTTCTACGATCAAAGCATGTGAAATCAGGCACATTACCGCCAGAATCGTTCCTTCACGGTGTCCGGTTCCAAGGGTGGTCATGACTGCAATTACCGAATAAATATTGGTAAAGAAACTTGTGATCAAGACGATAGAGGCCTGACCCGATAATCCGATTAGTTTAAACACAGGAGCCACCCAGCCGGCAATCACATTCAGTATCCCGAAAAAGTCGAGCAGGAACACGGCAAACGAAACCGGAATGGTCAGCTTCAGTAACCAAAAGGCAGTTTTTGTACCCTGAGGAAGTGAAGTTTTAACACACGTAAAAAGTCTTTCCTTTATATTCCGAATTTCCGGATTATTCATTGTTCCTGAAAGTAAAAAAGCAGCTCACAGAAAGCTGCTTGTATTTTTATGACTTGTGTACTTCTGTTTACTTATAAATGAACACTGGACAAATGCGACAGGGTTCTTTGCCTGTGCCTGTGTCTTTTTATTACTTTTTCATCCCTGCCTGAAGTCGTGATTTATCTCCCAGATAACCACCATGATGCCTTTTGGCGTAATCTTCATTCGAAAAATTGATCCTTTTCATCATCATTACGACCAACACATCGCCAATTACAGTCATCACCGTAGTTGAAGTGCTTGGAGTCAGTCCAAGTGTACAAACTTCTTTCGGGTTTCCGGTTTCGAGGCAAACATCTGCCAGTTGCGCCAGTTGCGATTCTTTGTTACTGGTTATTACGATCAATGGCAAATTTTTGTGAAGGTTTTCAGCCAATTCAACCAATTCAAGAATTTCGCGGGTTTTTCCAGAATTGGAAATCAGCAATAAAACATCATTGGGCTGAATAACTCCCAAATCGCCATGCTGTGCATCGCTTGGATGTAAAAATACCGCAGGTGTTCCGGTTGAGCTGAAAGTAGTTGCAATGTTCAAGGCAATTTGTCCGGCTTTGCCCATTCCGGAAGCAACCAACTTGCCTTTTAACTGATGTACACGTTCTTCAATAATAGCAACTGCCTTTTCGTAAGCATCAGTCACCGGAATATTTTGAATGGCTTCAGCTTCCTGACGAAGCACCATTTTTATTTCTTCAAGCATGTAATTTGTATTTATGTGGAGCAAAATTATTCTAAAAAACCAAAATCAAGGCAAAATCCCATGCTATTCTTGCTTAATTCAATTAGATGATAGAAACAATGTCATTTTAATGCTGTTAATATGTTTTTAAAATGCAAATTTATGTACCCTGATGTGTATATAAATGTGCATATTTCGATGTTTAAAAAACCAGATGTTAACCTTTAATTTATATTATGAAAATTCACGAATATCAAGCCAGACAAATTTTCAGGGATTATGGCATTCCTGTACCCGATGGGGTGTTGTGTTATACTGTTTATGAGGTTGAAAAGGCGGCCCGTGAGATGAACCGGATGGTGGTTGTTAAAGCCCAGGTTCTGGCCGGTGGCCGTGGTAAGGCCGGTGGAGTAAAACTGGCACGTACAGTTGAAGACGCTAAAACCGCTGGAAAACAAATCCTCGGCATGGACATCAAAGGTTTAATTGTTGAAAAAGTGTTGGTGACCGATGCTGTTGACATTGACAAAGAATTTTATGTCGGGCTGATCAATGACCGCAATACAAAAAGCATCACTTTGATGGTTAGTGCCGAAGGTGGAGTTGAAATTGAAGAAGTTGCCAAAAATAATCCTGAAAAGATCATCAAGTTTTCAATCAATCCACTGACGGGATTGTTGGATTATCAGGCCAGAAACGTAGCCTTGGAATTGTTTGGCAACATTAAACTGGCACAAAAAGCGGCTTCTATTTTCACCAAACTGTATAAATTATATATTGAAACCGATTCAACCCTGGCCGAAATTAATCCGCTGGTATTGACTACCGGAGGTGAAATTCTTGCAATCGACGGTAAAATGAACTTCGACGACAATGCGCTTTTCCGTCAGCCCAAGATACTGGCCATGCGCGAACCCGATGAAGAAGAGCGTCAGGAAATCGCCGCCAACGAAAAAGGACTGGCCTACATCAAACTGGATGGCAACATCGGTTGTATGGTAAACGGCGCCGGGTTGGCAATGGCAACCATGGACATGATTAAATTGTATGGCGGTTCACCTGCCAACTTTTTGGACATTGGCGGAAGCTCGAACCCGCAGAAAGTGATTGATGCGATGAATATCCTACTGAGCGACAAGAATGTAAAAGCTGTGATGATCAATATTTTTGGCGGAATTACGCGTTGCGACGACGTGGCTAAAGGTTTGATCAAAGCTTTGGAAATCATTATGACCGATGTGCCGATCGTGGTCCGTCTCTCCGGAACAAATGCAGAAGAGGGACTGGCTCTGTTAAAAGAAACCGGCCTTCCAACGGTAAGTTCGATGAGCGAAGCTGCAAAAAAAGCAATAGAGCTAAGCAAGCAAAACCAATAATCAATAATCAATCAAATGAGCATTTTAGTCAATAAAGATACAAAGCTGGTTGTTCAGGGAATAACCGGACGCGATGGTAAATTTCATACAGGCAAGATGAAAGAGTATGGCACCAATGTCGTTGCAGGAGTTTCTCCTGGGAAAGAGGGTGAAACGCTCGATGGAATCCCTGTTTTTAATACTGTCTCCCATGCGGTTAAAGCCACCGGAGCCAATACGTCCATCATTTTTGTTCCTGCAGCATTTGCCGCTGATGCTATTCTTGAAGCTTCAGAAGCAGGAATCGCATTGGTAATTGCCATTAGCGAAGGAGTGCCGATTCAGGATATGATTCGCATAACTCCAATCCTGAAATTAAACGGAACCCTTTTGATCGGCCCCAACTGCCCGGGATTAATTACTCCCGGAGAGGCGTTGGTAGGAATTTTACCTGCCATGATTTTCAAGGAAGGAAACATTGGCTTCATCTCGCGTAGCGGAACTTTAACCTACGAAGTGGTAAATTTACTCTCATTGAGTGATTTCGGCCAGACTACCTGTGTCGGCATCGGTGGTGATCCGGTTGCCGGATTGTATTTTATCGATTTGCTCGAAATGTTTGAAAACGATCCGGAAACCAAAGCCGTTGTTTTGATCGGCGAAATCGGCGGCGATGCTGAAGAACAGGCCGCACAATTTATTGCTGAAAAAATGACCAAACCAGTAGTTGCTTTTATCGCCGGACAAACTGCTCCTCCGGGAAAACGCATGGGACATGCCGGAGCCATTATTTCAAGCGGATCGGGCACAGCAGCCGAAAAGATTGCTGCTTTCAATAAAGCAGGTGTTCCGGTAGCCAAAGAACCTTCAGAAATACCTGTTCTATTGAGAGCAAAGCTTATGGAAAGACAAAAGTAAAAAGTGGTTAATTTTCAGTCGCAGTTGGCAGTTTCAAAAGTCATGAATGGTCATTTGTTTCACGTCATTCAATAGTTGTTTGCTTCGCATTTTGACTACGATTTTTACCATTATTGACTATGAATATTCTGGAATTTGAAACCTGAAGTCTGAAACTTTTTTCATCCATATCTCATCCAAAAAGGCAAACCAATCGTTTGCCTTTTTTTGTAATTTCGGGCATTCAATAAATCCAGCATGTTGAAGAACGTAAAAATTGATTCGGAATCAGAAATACCCAAGTACCGACAGGTAGTTGACCTGTTTATATCAGATATTGAAGCCGGCATTTTTAAACAGGGCCAGCGAATTCCTTCCATCAACGAAACAAGTGAAGAACTGCTCCTTTCACGCGATACAGTTGAAAAAGCCTATGTTTTCATGAAGCAAAAAGGCATTCTTTTGGCTGTCAGAGGAAAAGGATACTATGTCAATCATGTGAATTTCAGTAAAAAGCTAAAGATTTGCCTGATATTCAATAAACTAAGTAATTACAAGAGAAGTATTTATTATTCGTTTGTAAAAACGATGGGTGTGAAAGCAAGCGTCGATGTGTTTATTTACAACTACGATCCCGACGAATTTAAAGCCATCATTGACAACAACCTGACTGCCTACGATTATTTTGTAATCCTGCCACACTTTCGGAATGAGAATGCCAACATCGGCGAAATAATCAAAAAGATACCGCGCGAAAAGGTGTTGATCGTTGACCGATTTCTGGATGAATTGATAGACTATCCGGTGGTTTATCAGGAATACGACAAGGATATTCAATCGGCATTATCATGCGGTCTTGATTTGCTTCGGAAATACAAACAACTGAACCTTGTTTTTCCTCAGTCCGAATTTTATCCACCTTATATTGTGCGGGGATTTCGAATTTTTTGTCAGGTTAACGGATTCACATTTACTGTTATCGACCAGATGGAAGATACTGAAATTCAACTTGGAGAAGCATATATAGTTGTTTCTGACGATGATTTGTATTCATTTATCAGAAAGGTCAAACAGAAAAACTGGATACTCGGAAAAGATTGCGGTGTAGTGGCTTACAATGAAAATCAAGTAAAAGAAATTTTGTGCGACGGAATTACCACTATCTCGACCAACCACGAAGAAATTGGGCAACTTGCTGCCCAGATGATTCTTACACAAAAGTTTGAGCGCATCAAAAGCCCTTTCAGGTTTATCAGGAGAAATTCGTTGTAAAGAAAATGTTTTTTGCAAAAAAATACAGAGCAAATGAAAAACATATTTGTCATAACAGGTGGTCCCGGGTTTGGCAAAACATCTTTAGCCGATGAGCTCCGGTTGAAAGGATATTTGTGTTCAGGCGAATTTGCAAGGGAAACCATCGAAAAGCAACTTGAAATAGATGGAGACCTTCTGCCATGGAAAAAACCAAAGCTTTTTCAGGAAGAAATATTGAGGTTGAGGAAGGATTTCTATGAATCGGTTCCTGATGAAATCATAGCATTTGCCGATCGTGGAATACCCGATCAACTGGCTTTTGCCCGCCACAAAGGTTTTGGCACACCTGAAATACTAAAAGTGAGTGCTGAAAAATACCGTTATGCCCCTATGGTTTTCGTAACTCCTCCCTGGCCCGAAATATTCGTCAACGATTCTACCCGTTTTGAAACTTTCGAAGAAGCCGTTCTTATTCATCAGGCTATCATGGAAACTTATATCCGGTTGAATTATCAGATAATTGAATTACCTTTAATACCCGTTAGCGAACGAACCGTATTTATTCTTCAAACCGTAAAAAACTTATACTTATGAACATTAACCGACGAAATTTTCTATGGAATGCCGCTGCAAGTACAATTGGTCTGGCCGCCATTCCTGAAATTCTATCCGCAGCAATGCCACCTTTAGGGAAGAAACAGAAAGGTCTTTTATCGTCTTTAAATAAAGGCGATGTGATTCTATTTCAAGGCGATTCAATTACGGATTCCGGGCGTGAAAAAGAGAAACAATTGGCAAATTCACCGGGTTCATTCGGGCACGGATATGCTTTTTTGGCTGCTTCCGAAATATTAAACGAGTATTCTTCAAAAGAACTTTCGATCTACAATCGCGGAATTAGCGGCAACAAGGTTTATCAGTTGGCCGAACGGTGGCAGAAGGATTGTTTCGATCTCCACCCGAAATTGCTTAGTATTTTGATTGGTGTCAACGACTTTTGGCACGCGATTGATGGCAAATATGACGGTACAGTTATCAAATATGAAAATGATTTCAGGCAGCTTTTAACACTCACGAAAAAGATGATTCCCGATGTTAAATTGGTTATTTGTGAGCCATTTGCAGTTTTGGGCTGCTCAGCAGTAACTGAAAAATGGTATCCAGCCTTCGATGAATACAGGGCCGTTGCCAAAAAACTTGCTGACGAATTCGGAGCTGTTTTTGTTCCTTATCAGGCTATTTTCCATGAAGCACAGAAACATGCTCCCGGAAAATACTGGACAGCCGACGGAGTTCACCCTTCAATGGCAGGAGCATCGCTAATGGCAGTAGCTTGGAGGAAAGCAGTAAGTTAAGTCATTAAAATATTCAATAACCAAAATTCGATAACCAATAACCAAATTCATGAAAAATCTGTTGAAATCTTTCGTTTTACTGGCTGCGATGCTAGTTGTACTGCCCTCCTATTCTGTTCAGCCGCCTGATGATTTTGCCAAATCGGGCATTTCGGTAGGTGTGGTTGTTGAAGACCTGAATAAATCGCTCGACTTTTACCTGAATGTAATCGGGATGGTGAAAACCGGCGAATTTAGTGTGGATGCTGCCAAAGCCAAAGAATTGGGTCTGAGCAATGGAAACCGCTTCGATGTGAAAGTTTTGAAACTCGAAAACAGCGAAAATGCTCCTGAATGGAAACTGATGTCTTTCGGGAAGAAGGCCACCCACCCCAAACAAAACTATGTACCCGATGATACCGGCATGCAGTACATCACCATCTTTGTTAAATCGATGAAACCAATTCTGGAACGCATCAAACAGCACAACGTCAAAACCCTTGGTATAACACCCACCAAGCTCGACGAAACCCGGCAGTTTGTGGCAATACAAGATCCTGATGGCAACTTTATCGAACTGATCGGACCGGAATAATTATTAAACAAAAATACCATGCAGACAATTTTAGGATAGGGAAGTGCAATTGGAGCTGATTTAGCCAAAGCCCTCACACAATTTACGAACGACATTAAATTAGTCAGCCGAAATCCCCAAAAAGTCAATGAAAGTGACATTTTGCATGCAGCCGACTTCTCTGATCCTGCCCAGGTATTCCAGGCGGTTGAAGGAAGTGAAATTTGTTATGTGACTGCCGGATTTGACTACAACATAAAAGTATGGCGCGAGAAATGGCAGAAATGATGTATCAGTTTGACCGCCCGTACGACTTCGATTCCTCTAAATTTTTGACCAAATTTAAGTTTATTCCAACGACAAATAAAGAAGCTGTTAAACAAACATTAGAAGCATTAAAAACGGCGTTTTGAAAATGGAAATGAAGTAGAATCGTTCTAAAACAAAAAAACAAGGCTTTCGACCTTGCTTTTTTATTTGTTTAACGATGATCAGTATTCATCTTCGTTAAAGAAGAAATCATCTTTGCTCGGATAATCGGGCCAGATATCTTCAATACTTTCATAAATCTCCCCCTCGTCTTCAATCTCCTGGAGATTTTCAATTACTTCGAGTGGTGCACCGCTGCGGATGGCAAAATCGATTAACTCATCTTTGCTTGCTGGCCAGGGCGCATCCTCCAATTTTGAGGCTAATTCAAGTGTCCAGTACATATCATATAGAAATTTGGTGGTTTTTTTTTAAACTTCTGCGAATATAACAAAAAAACGGATTCTGCAACCAATTATATTATTTATTCATTTATATCCGGAGACCACAGTATTTCCGGCGCTTTCAGGTCCATCGAAATCTTTCTGGAAAGCACGAACAGGTAGTCTGACAGACGATTAATGTATTTGATCAGGTTGGGGTCCACATCCGCCTTTTCTGAAAGTTCAACAATTCTGCGTTCTGCTCTGCGACATACAGTGCGTGCAACATGACAAAACGAGGTAGCCTGGCAGCCACCCGGCAAAATGAAATTGTTCAATGGAGGTAAAACGGCAATCATAAGGTCCATTTCCAGTTCGAGTAACTCGATATCAGCTTTTCCGCAGGGAAGTTGTTGCTTGATCAAAGTGACTGTTTCGTCGCTGGCAAGGTTTGCTCCGATTACAAAAAGCTTGTGCTGAATTTTCTCAAGCACAGAGTCTGCATGCTGCTCGTTTTGAAGCGACCGAACCACACCGATGTAGGAGTTTAATTCGTCAATCGTTCCATAAGCTTCGAGCCTGATATTGTGCTTTTTAACGCGTGAACCGCCAATCAGTCCGGTAGTTCCGTCATCGCCGGTACGGGTGTAAATTTTCATAATTTTTTTATTCTCTGTAATTATCCCAATATTCTTTTGGAGTAACGATTTCAGTTCCTTTAAAATCAGCCATAATAAAATCGTTTGTATTGCCTGTAATAATAAAATCTGCTTTTGATTCCACTGCTAATTCAAGTAATCTATTATCTGCGCAATCTCCAATTATTTCTAATCGGATTGTTGGATAGAACTTAGTGGCTCTGGCCTCAATTTGAGCCAATACATATTCTGCCTTATTTACAAAATCATGATATTTGCTGAATTTCGGTCTGTTTAATACCTCCAAATATTCTTTGAACAAATCAGTGGAAATGCATACTTGCACGAGATTTTCGAGAACATAATTGTCGAGAATGAAATTTGGATAATTCCTTTGTATCAACGCAGAAACCAATACATTGGTATCAATGATTATTTTTTGCATTTCTTACGGCTTTAACTTCCTCAGTAATCTCATCCATTGATATCCTTGAGATTTTATATTTTTCAGCCAATTGAATGCTTCTATTAAGAGCTTGTTTAGTAATTGTCTTACTTACAATATCTACAAGTTCGGTAAATGATAATTTATCAGTATTTATTCCGAATTGATTAGATTCTAAATCGGATATTGAGACGCTAATTGTTTTCATTGTCTTTGTTTTATGCAAATTTATTTCTTTTGAATACACTTTCCAAATGAGTCTAAATTCATGCCTAACAAACTTCTGTCATTTAGGTTCCAAAATTTCTAATAAACCGGATTTTCGTTTACATGATCTGATTCGATTTCACCGTCTTTCAGCCGAATGATGCGATGGGCATGAAGCGCAATACTTTCCTCATGAGTTACAACAATCAGGGTATTTCCCTTGCGGTGAATTTCTGCAAACAGTTGCATGATTTCTTCCGAAATTTTTGAATCGAGGTTCCCTGTCGGCTCATCAGCCAGCAGAATAGATGGATTATTGACGAGGGCTCTGGCAACTGCCACACGTTGGCGTTGTCCGCCTGATAATTCATTGGGTTTGTGTTCAATACGATCCGACAGACCGACCTCGGCCAAGATCTTTTCAGCTTGTAGAATGCGCTGCTGTTTTTTTATTCCGGCGTAAACCAAAGGCAACATTACATTTTCGAGGGCTGTATTGCGGGGCAAAAGGTTGAATGTCTGAAAAACGAACCCGATTTCTTTGTTACGGATTTCGGCCAATTCATCGTCCGATAAATGGCTTACATCCGAATTACTCAACACGTAAGTTCCGCTGGTCGGGGTATCTAAACAGCCTATCACATTCATCAGTGTCGATTTTCCGGAGCCTGATGCCCCCATGATCGCAACATATTCTCCTTTGTTTATGGTAAGCGTAACTGAGCGCAATGCCCTGACTATCTGAGTTCCTACCTTATAGTTCTTTACGATTTTTTCAAGCTTGATAACGGGTTCCATCTTATTTTGTATTATTTAAACAAATTAGTTGACAAGAGCTTCAGTTTGTTACAAATATATAATCTTTATATTTGCCGGATGTCAGAATACCTGGATCAGGATATCAAATTTTTGCCCGGTGTTGGCCCACAAAGGGCTGAACTGCTTAAAAAGGAATTGGAGATTTTCACCTTCAATGATCTCCTTTATTATTTCCCCTACAAATACATCGATCGCACGAAATTTTACAAGGTTTCGGAAGTCACAAACAACATGCCATATATCCAGCTCAAGGGGATTATTATCCGGTTCGAAGCTACCGGCGAAGGCGTGCGTCAGCGATTGATTGCCCATTTTCGCGATGATTCGGGCGTAATGGAATTGTTGTGGTTTCAGGGAGTAAAATGGGTAAAAGAAAATCTCCGTCCAAACGTGGAATATATCCTTTTTGGGAAACCTACCCTTTTTAACGGAAAAATAAACATGGTTCATCCTGAACTGGAACCGGCAGAAAATAAGCCAATCACAACAGGCGTATTTCAGGCTTTTTACAACACAACAGAGAACATGAAAAAGAAGTTTATGACCAGCAAAGCGCTGAATAAATTTCAATTCAACCTTTCGTCGCTGATTGAAGGAAAAATCCCAGAATCGCTTACTCCGTCTTTGATTTCACGTCTGAAATTAATGTCACTTCCAACTGCACTCAGGCAAGTACATTTTCCTGAAAATCCGAATCTGCTGAAATCTGCCCTGTTCAGATTGAAATTCGAAGAACTGTTTTTCATTCAGTTAAAAATATTAAGCCTGAAGCACAAGCGTGAAGACGCATTCAAAGGATTTGTCTTTTCGCAGGTAGGCTACAATCTCAATACATTTTTCAGTAGTTATCTTCCGTTTGAGCTGACCAATGCCCAGAAGAAAGTGATTAAGGAGATCAGGAAAGACATGGGCTCCGGAAAACAAATGAACCGCCTGTTGCAAGGCGATGTAGGAAGCGGAAAAACATTGGTGGCATTGATGACTGCCCTTATTGCTTTCGACAACGGCTACCAGGTTTGTCTGATGGCGCCTACGGAAATACTGGCCATTCAGCACTACAATTCGATCAAAAAAATGACCGATGGACTGGGAATCAGCATTGCATTGCTCACCGGATCGACCAAAATTGCCAAACGGAGGATCATTCATGAACAGTTGGAAAATGGCAGTCTGCAGTTGCTTGTCGGAACCCATGCATTGATCGAAGACAAGGTTGTCCTTCAGAAACTCGGATTGGTAATTATTGACGAACAGCACCGTTTCGGCGTCGCCCAGCGAGCCAAACTCTGGAAAAAGAATGAATTTACACCGCCTCATATTTTGGTGATGACCGCCACACCAATTCCGCGAACCCTTGCCATGACTGTTTACGGTGATCTGGATGTTTCGGTGATCGACGAACTTCCGCCGGGACGAAAACCGATTCAAACAATGCATTATTTCGAGAACCGGCGGAAACAGGTGTACGATTTTATGCGCGAACAGGTAGAACTTGGGCGCCAGATTTATGTGGTTTATCCTTTGATCAAAGAATCGGAAAAGCTTGACCTGAAAAACGTAGAGAATGGGTATGATTTACTGAAACAGGTATTTCCGCGATATTCAATAAGTATGGTGCACGGTAAACTGAAACCTGCTGAGAAGGAAGCAGAAATGAATTTGTTCAAAGAAGGCAAAACGCAGATTATGGTAGCAACCACAGTAATTGAAGTAGGTGTGGATGTTCCGAACGCTTCGGTAATGATTATCGAAAGCGCTGAGCGGTTTGGACTTTCTCAGTTGCACCAGTTACGCGGAAGAGTTGGTCGCGGAGCCGAACAGTCATATTGTTTGCTGATATCGTCATACAAAATAAGCAACGAAAGCCGCAAACGGCTTGAAACCATGGTTCGCACCAACGATGGTTTTGAAATTGCAGAAGTTGACCTGAAACTCCGTGGCCCCGGCGACATGGAAGGAACCCAGCAGAGCGGTATCGGTTTTACCCTGAAAATTGCCAATCTGGGACGCGATGGTGAAATATTGCAACATGCCCGTAATCAGGCTTCAGATGTTTTGGACGATGACCCGAAACTCCAAAAACCGGAAAACCGGATTCTGGTTCATGAATTGCTCAAGATGAAAAACACAGAGTTTAACTGGAGTTCGATTAGCTGATACACTCTAATACCTGACTTTCTTCAGGAAGCACATAAAAATATTAATCTATATTTCACGCTTCAAAAAAAATCAAAAAAAATGAACAAAATAATTCTAACTGCCGGTCTGTTTACCATGCTGATTCTTGGTCTTCAGGCACAAAATGTAAGCAAAGGCAAAGTAATTGTTGAAGAAAAAGGCAAGGGTTTTTATACCGAATCGATCCTGAAAGATGTGACTACCGTTGAAGAAAAACTTTCGGAAAAGGAACCATACATTCGTTTTGTGATGGATCAGTCGGGCATGGATTTGCCGAATAAGCCTGACTTGTATAAAACAGCATGGAGTAATCCGACCCAATCTCAGGGAAATGCCGGTACCTGCTGGAGTTTTTCAACCACTTCATTCTACGAATCGGAAGTTTTGCGCCAACA
This sequence comes from Bacteroidales bacterium, assembly GCA_038248385.1. Taxonomy (GTDB): domain Bacteria; phylum Bacteroidota; class Bacteroidia; order Bacteroidales; family Prolixibacteraceae; genus Aquipluma. The sequence goes on along the minus strand of JBBRXN010000011.1, from coordinate 26,360 downwards.
GGGCAAGAAAGTAGAAATCTCTGAGATCTATTCGGCTTATTTCGAATACATCGAAAAAGCCCGCCGGTTTATCGAAAAGAGAGGAAACTCAGTGTTTTCAGAAGGATCAGAAGGAAATGCGCTGTCGCGAATCATGAAAGTGTATGGCGCTGTTCCTGATGAAGCCTACAGTGGATTAATTGATGGACGGAAATTTCACAGTCACGCCAAAATGGTGGAAGAAATGACCGCTTTCCTTAATTCAATGAAAACATCGAATGCCTGGAATGTTGAATACGGAATTGAAACTATCAAATCGATCATGAACCATTACATTGGTGTTCCGCCAACTGAATTTATGGTTGAAGGTAAAAAATATACCCCTCAAACTTATCTGAAAGATTACCTGAAAATCAATCCTGATGATTTTGTTGAAATCCTTTCATACAAGCAGGAACCTTACTGGCAACAAGTGGAATACAAAGTGCCCGACAACTGGTGGCACAGCAAAGATTATTACAATGTACCACTTGATGATTACATGGATGCACTTAAAAAAGCCATTAAAAGTGGATACACACTGAGCATTGGAGGTGATGTATCCGAATCAGGTTTCAGCCGCGAAACCAACTGCGCACTGGTTCCTGACTACGACATTCCTTCAGCTTATATCAACGAAGATGCCCGCCAGTTCCGCTTTTCCAACGAAACCACCACTGATGACCATGGTATGCAACTAGTTGGTTATCTCGAGAATTATAAAAGTTCAGGTAAAGATTGGTACCTGATTAAAGATTCAAGTTCCGGATCAAGAAATGTGGATCAAGACAATCCCAATTTCGGATACTATTTCTTTCACGAAGATTACATCAAGCTGAAAATGATGGGCTTTACGGTTCACAAAGACGCGGTAAAAGACCTCCTGAAGAAATTTCAGAAATAAATCAGAAGCCTCGCAATCGCGGGGCTTTTTTTCAAAATCGTTTGTTCAAATGACAATGCTGAAAAATTCATATCCCCGGCAAAATTTCTATTTCTACTAAATACCTGTTCAGAAGACAGATAAAAAGAATTTATGACGCGGTTTATTTATATGAGTTTCAAATAGCAAAGTGTGTTAAAAAAAAGAAGTCGGATATCCTTTTATTTATTTAAACATCTTTAGATTTGCATGTTTTTTTTTATAAAAAACCTACTATCAATCAATGGATGAAAAGGTGTTGCACGAAGGTATTATTAGGGAGATTTCAGAAAATAAGTTAACAGTAGCCATTATAAATGCTTCTGCCTGTTCTTCCTGCCACGCCAAAGGAGCTTGTCTCGCTTCAGATATGAAGGAAAAAGAAATTGAAATTGTTCATTTCTCGGGCGAATATCGCGTCGGGCAACAAGTGAATATTGCAGGCAGCACATCACAGGGATACAAAGCCGCTTTTTATGGCTATGTTTTTCCATTTGTTCTGGTTCTGGCGACACTGCTGATAAGTGTTTCGCTTACCAAAAGCGAAGGTTTTGCCGGATTATTATCACTGGCAATCCTCATTCCATACTACGCTGTACTTTATTTTTTCAGGAATAAACTAAAAAATTCTTTTGAATTTGAAATCTCTGCAACTATATAACAAAACTGTATGAGTTCAATTATTTTATATACTGTTTTAACCCTCAGCATCATTGGAGTTTTGTCTGCAATAATCCTGTATTTTGTTGCCCAAAAGTTCAAAGTATATGAAGATCCACGGATCGATCTGGTTGAAGCGGCTTTACCCGGAGCCAATTGTGGCGGTTGCGGATATGCCGGTTGCCGGGCTTTTGCTGATGCTTGTGTTGGCAAAGGCGAACTGGCAGATCTTTTTTGCCCTGTAGGCGGAAACGATACAATGGGCAGCGTAGCCGATATTCTTGGCATTGTGGCCATTAAAAAAGATCCGCGTACCGCTGTTGTCAGGTGCAACGGGACCTGTGAACACCGACCTAAAACAAATATTTTCGACGGAGCAATGTCGTGTGCAATAGCAGCCTCGCTTTATAGCGGCGATACCGGTTGCCAGTTTGGCTGTCTGGGTTGTGGTGACTGTGTGGTGGTTTGCGATTTTGATGCCATTCACATGAATCCGGTAACAGGATTGCCTGAAGTTGACGATGACAAGTGTGTGGCCTGCGGCGCCTGCGTGAAAGCCTGTCCGAAAACGCTGATAGAACTGCGTAAAAAAGGGCCAAAAGACCGTAAAATCTATGTGGCTTGCCGTAACGAAGATAAAGGAGGGATTGCCCGCAAATCGTGCGCAGTTGCTTGTATTGGGTGCGGAAAATGTGAGAAGGAATGTAAATACGAAGCCATCACAATTGCCAATAACCTGGCATTTATTGATGCTGGTAAATGTAAACTTTGCCGGAAATGTGCTCCGGTTTGCCCAACCAATGCCATAATTGAAGTGAATTTTCCACCACGAAAGGTTACGGTTACAGAACAGGCAACAGCGCCGGTAATTACCAGAGAGACTTCGGTTCCGACTTCTTCCGAAGTTAAACCTGAAGCTCTTGAAAATTAAATATTAGGAGAAATATTGTGTTAAAAACATTCAAAACAGGAGGGATTCATCCGGCTGAAAATAAACTATCAGCCCAAAAAGCTATTGAAGTGCTCGCTCTCCCAAAATCAGTTTTTATTCCTGTTGGCCAGCATATTGGCGCACCTGCCGAAGCGATTGTTCAAAAAGGAGACAAGGTAAAAGTGGGCCAACTCATTGCGAAATCTTCCGGTTTTGTTTCGGCCAATATTCATTCTTCGGTTTCAGGAACAGTAAAAAAAGTGGAGGCTGGTCCCGACACTTCAGGATACCCGAAAAAGGGTGTTTACATTGATGTGGAAGATGATGTCTGGGACGAACAGATTGATCGGGGCACAGAACTAAAAACGGAGATCAACCTTGATTCGGCAACTATACTGGCTAAGATTCAGAATGCCGGAATTGTCGGTTTGGGTGGGGCAACTTTCCCGACTCATGTGAAACTGATTCCTCCCAAAGGAATGAACGCAGAAGTATTGCTGATCAACGGTGTGGAATGTGAACCGTATCTCACCTCCGACCACCGGATGATGCTCGAATATAGCGAAGAACTTATAGTAGGAATTCAACTGTTGATGAAAGCTTTAAACGTAACGAAAGCCGCCATCGGAATAGAAAACAACAAACCGGACGCCATCGCCAAAATGAGCGGTCTGGTATCCCAAAATAAAAACATATCAGTTATCCCACTGAAAGTGAAATATCCGCAGGGAGGCGAAAAACAACTCATCAAAGCGGCCACCGGACGTGAAGTTCCATCGGGAGCGTTACCCATTTCTGTTGGAGCGGTTGTGACCAATATTGCCACCACCTTTGCTGTTTATGAAGCCGTTCAGAAAAATAAGCCCCTAATTGAACGGATAGTGACTGTAACCGGAAAATCAGTTAAAAATCCAGCTAATTTCAAAGTCAGGATCGGAACATCCGTGAGTGAACTGATTGAGGCTGTTGGCGGACTTCCGGAGAATTGCGGAAAAATAATCAATGGCGGGCCCATGATGGGGAAAGCGGTGGCCAATCCAGAAATACCTGTTACCAAAGGCACTTCAGGAATATTGATGATGTCTGACAAAGAATCGAAGCGGGGCGAAGTAATGCCCTGTATCCGCTGTTCGCGTTGTGTTTCGGTTTGCCCGATGGGTTTGGAACCTTTTTTACTGATGACGCTGTCGGAAAAACAAATCTGGGATCGGACTGAATATGAACGGGTCATGGATTGTATTGAATGTGGATCGTGCAGTTATACTTGTCCGGCTAACCGGCCCTTGCTCGATTATATCCGGCTTGGAAAAGGCAAAGTGGGAATGTTGATTAGGAACAGGAAGAATTAAAAAAATGAACAATGAGTAAACTATTTACGATATCTCCTTCACCGCACATTCATTCAGGTGATTCGGTGAATAAAATCATGTTCAGTGTTATGTTGGCGCTGTTACCGGCATTTATCTGGTCGGTGATGATGTTCTGGCTCGATTCAGTCCGCGTAACATTGATTGCAGTAGCTGCCTGCGTTGCATTCGAATTCCTGATTCAGAAATACTTTTTACAAAAAACACCGCAGATCAGTGACGGATCGGCTGCTCTGACTGGTATTCTGCTAGCCTTCAATGTTCCGGCATCATTGCCATCGTGGATGATTATTGTGGGTGCATTGGTGGCCATTGGAATCGCCAAAATGCCTTATGGCGGACTGGGAAACAACCCGTTTAATCCGGCATTGGTTGGAAGGGTTTTTCTACTGATTTCGTTCCCGGTAAATATGACCTCATGGCCGGCAATTGGCGCCTCCGGGGTGGATGCCGTAACAACCGCCACACCGCTGGCGATCCTGAAGGAAGGTATCAAAAACGGGCAACCTGTTGCAGAAATCTTCAAAAATTTACCTTCCAACATGGATTTGTTCCTGGGAAATATGTCGGGTTCGCTTGGAGAGATATCAGTTATAGCACTATTAATTGGAGGTATCTTTATGTTGGTTCGAAAGATTATTACCTGGCACATTCCGGTTTCTGTATTGCTTTCGGCAGCCATTTTCTCCGGAATATTCTGGCTGATTGATCCAACCAAATTTGCGGATCCGCTTTTTCAAATCATGACTGGCGGATTAATCCTCGGAGCATTTTTTATGGCAACCGATATGGTCACTTCACCGATGAATCCCAAGGGACAGCTAATCTTTGGTGCTGGCATCGGAATACTAACGATATTAATCAGATTTTGGGGAGCTTATCCCGAAGGTGTTTCGTTTGCAATACTGATCATGAATGCACTGGTTCCGCTACTCAACCGGTTTGTTAAGCCGAAACGGTTCGGAGAAGTAATCATTCAATCCAATAAAGGATAAACCATGGCAAAGAAAGAATCAACATTCAAAAATATGACAATTGCTCTTTTCGTCATTACGGCAGTGGCAGGTTTGGCAATGGCTACTGTTTACTCTGTGACCAAAGAGCCAATCGCCATTTCACAAAAGGCAAAAATAAACAATGCCATTAAAATGGTCATTCCTGAATTTGAAACAATATCAGATACCATGATAATGCCCGAAGAAGGGAAAGACAGCATCCGGGTTCACCGTTTGATGAAAGGCACAGAGAATTCGGGAGTAGCTATTGAAACCTATACTGACAAAGCTTTTAGCGGACGTTTTACACTAATGGTTGGTTTTATGCCTGATGGTTCGATCAGCAATGTCGAAGTACTTGAACACAAGGAAACACCCGGATTGGGAAACAAAATATCGATTCCAAAATTCAAGGATCAGTTTAAAGGCTTAAATATTTCCGGTCTGCCGGGTGAAAAACTTAAAGTGAAGAAAGACGGGGGAACTGTTGATGCAATTACAGCGGCAACCATCAGCAGCCGTGCCTTTTGCGATGCTGTAAACCGTGCATATTCGATCAATAAAAAAGGAGAAAAACAATGAATCAGGTTAATAATTTCACCAAAGGATTCTTCAGGGAAAATCCGATCCTGGTATTGCTTCTGGGTACATGCCCAACTCTGGCAGTTACTTCATCAGCGATTAATGGTCTGGGAATGGGACTTGCAACCACCTTCGTGCTTTTCATGTCAAACATTTTCATTTCGGTGGTGAAGGATTTTGTACCCGATAAAGTTCGGATTCCCGCATTTGTTGTAGTGATCGCCAGTTTTGTGACCATTGTCGATTTACTGATGCAAGCCTATACTCCGGCACTGTCGAAACAGCTGGGAATTTTTATCCCGCTGATCGTGGTCAACTGTATTGTGCTTGGACGTGCGGAAGCTTTCGCTGCTAAGAACAATGTGTTTTCATCATTTATCGACGGCCTTGGAATGGGATTGGGATTCACGATGGCCCTGGTAATTATTGGGGCAATCCGTGAAATGCTGGGTGCCGGTTCCATCTTTGGGTATAAATTTATTGCTGAAAGTGCCGATGGGATACTTGTATTCATTCTTGCACCGGGAGCCTTCATTACCTTGGGTTTCCTGATTGCAATCGTGAAAAAAATAAATAAAACGTCTTAATCATATCCGGTTATGGAATATATCATCATCATCATATCGGCCATCTTTGTAAATAACATTGTATTGGCGCAGTTCCTCGGAATTTGTCCGTTTTTGGGGGTAAGTACTAAAACTGAAACTGCCATCGGGATGGGTGCTTCAGTACTTTTCGTAATGACACTGGCTACAATTGTTACCTACCTGGTACAGGTATTTGTGTTGGTCCCGCTCAATCTTGCATTCCTGCAAACCATCAGCTTTATCCTCATCATTGCTGCATTGGTTCAAATGCTCGAAATTATACTGAAAAAAGTAAGCCCGACACTTTATCAGGCATTGGGTATTTATTTGCCCTTGATCACTACCAATTGTGCGGTATTGGGAGTTGCAATTCTGGTAATCAAAAAGAATTTCAACCTGACCGAATCGGTTGTTTTTACCGTTGCCACTGCATTAGGTTTTGCGCTGGCATTGGTTATTTTCTCCGGAATCCGCGAACAACTGGCGTTGGCCGATGTTCCAAAAGGAATGAAAGGAATCCCGATTGCGCTGGTTACTGCCGGAATTCTGGCTTTGGCCTTTATGGGTTTTGCCGGATTGGTTTAGGCATTGATGCACCTGTATGAGTATTCAACAATGAAACTTGAAACAATATAAGATATGCGCATTTTAAAAGAAAACACCATTGGATTGGTGATCGATATTCAGGAACGTCTGGTCCCGGTGATGGAAGAAAGCGAACAGTTGATTGAAAATTGCATCAAACTGATTCAAGGGCTGCAAATACTTGGGCTTCCACTTCTTGTAACACAGCAATATACCAAAGGCCTCGGCGAAACAGTTAAAGAAATTAAATCGGTGATCAATGATTTTCAGTACATCGAAAAGAAAGATTTCAGTTGTCTTGACGAGCCTGAGGTGGCAGAAAAACTGGCCTATTCTGGAGTCCAAAACGTGATTATCTGCGGAATCGAATCGCATGTTTGCGTGCTTCAAACAGCTATTGACCTGAAAGAATCAGGCTATAATCCGGTAGTAGTTATGGATTGTGTTTCATCGCGCTCGTTTGTCAACATGGATTATGCGGGCGAACGCTTTCGCTACGAAGGAATCATGATGACCTCACTCGAATCGATTTTATTCGAACTGACCCGAAGTTCAGGCGCTTCAGAATTTAAAGAAATTTCGAAATTAGTAAAGTAAGAAGATAAATCGGTCGAAGGTATTGAAGCAGCTGTCGGGTTGTCAATGGTTGTCAGATTACGAGTATTGAGTTTTGGTTCTGCCGAAGAAAGTATGATGCGGCTTTTAAGCCCGACCATCGCTTATGAATTGAATAAAAGCATAGAAATAGTACCACATGATGCAATCGTGCAGAAGCGCGGGGCAGAAGTAATCCTTTCATGTAAAGCATAATCTCCAAATCAGAAATACCATCACACCATAAATTCATTTATTTTACTTCTATTTGAATGGAAGCAGGTTTTAACCCTCCTGATTTTGCTGTTAAAGAAATAGTTCCTGCCTTTGTTCCTGATTTTACAATCACCAGGCATCGTCCCTGCCATGCTTTCCGCTGTGGAGACTGATAACTCTCGGTGCTCATAGGATTGGCATTTCCAACAGCAACAATTTCTCCGGGACCACTTATCTCAAATTGAATTAAATCTGCTGATTTTGGGTTTCTGATTCCATTATTGTCGGTCAATTCAACAGTAATGTAACTCAAATCCTGACCATCGGCTTTTAGAGTTGTTCTATCTGCCGAAAGATTAAGTGCAACAGGTTCACCAGCAGTTTTTAACTCGGTGGTTGACATTGCTTTTTTGTTTCTGTAACCAACCGCTTTTAAAACACCTGCCTGATAGGAAACCTCCCATTTGGCCATAAATTCAGTGGAACGATTAACCGGTTTTTTGCCGAGTGATTTATTATTCAGAAACAATTCAACCTGTTCACAAGAGGAATAAATGCTTATTTCGAGCGGTTTGTTTTCATTACCTTGCCAGTTCCAGTCGGCCAATACATCGTGCCAGTCCCACTGACTCCATTCCTCTTTGGTCGGATTCAGTTCGAACGATGGCTTGGGAGACTTAACGAAAATTGAAAGTGCATTTTGATTTTGCCACAGCGCATCGCGGTAATAGGATTGCGGGCGTTTCCATCCACAAATATCAATATCTCCACAGAAGGCCAGGTTCCATGGGAAAAAGCTGCCTTTCGGCCAGTAGCCCAGCCAACCAATACTGGCTTCGCCAATGTAATCGAATGAAGTCCACACAAAATCACCAACCACCCAGGGATTGTCGATTACGCCCATCCAATAGTCGAAAGCCAGCATGGGCGACGATTCAGTGGCAACCATCACTCTTTCGGGTTTGCGCTGATGATCGGAGACATAGCGCTCCGGTGCATAATTATAACCGGCAATATCTAAGTTGTCAATAAAAGCATCTTTTTTGTCTGACATTCCATTTACCGCCGCAGTAACAGAGCGGGTTGCATCAAATTTTCGCACATAATCAGCCAGCATTTTGGCCACCTCAACAGTCTCCTGATTATCCATATCCGGAATTTCATTTCCGATACTCCAAAGAATAATGGAAGGATGGTTCCGGTCGCGCAGTACCATGCTTTCAATGTCTTTCTTCCAGTTTCCGTCGAAATAAAGGTGATAATCAAAAGCATTCTTTCCGGTTTTCCACATGTCGAACGCTTCGTCAATAAACAAAATACCAAGACTGTCGCAAGCTTCGAGCAGCGCTGTTGACGGTGGATTGTGCGCACTGCGTAAGGCATTGTAGCCGCTTGCCTTGTGCAATTCTACTTTTCGAAATTCGGCACGGTCGTATGCTTTTGAACCCAGCGGTCCGTTATCGTGATGCACGCAGCCACCTTTTAATTTAATGGTTTTGCCATTCAGTTGAAATCCCTTTGCGGCATCGAAACTGATGGTGCGGATACCAAATTTATAGCTATTTCGATCAATCATTTGTTCGCCCAGGTACAATTCTACCACAGTTTTATAAAGAGTTGGACGATCAACCGACCATAACTCAGGTTTTAAAACTTCAACATCCTGTTCCACCTCAATTGATGACTTCGGATTAATCTGCTTCTGCCCGAAAGTTGTGCTAAGCACCTGATTTTGATCATTCAATAGGGTCGTTTTTATTTCAAGCGATACCGACTTTTCAATGGTGTTGGTGATGTTCGTTTTGATATTGACCCTGGCCTTGTCGGCAGTTATTTCAGGAGTGGTGATGAAGGTTCCCCATTGTGAAAAGTAAACCGGGTTGAGAATGTTGAGCCAAACGTGGCGGTAAATGCCCGAACCGGAATACCATCGGCTGTTTTCACCTAAATTCTGCACTTTTACGGCAAGTATGTTCTCTTTCCCAAACAGAATTTTATCAGAAATGTCGAACATAAAAGTGGTGTATCCATACGCGTGTTTCCCTACCAATTTCCCGTTTAGCCAAACTTCGGCATTCATGTAAACCCCATCGAACTGAAGCTGAATTATTTTGTCTTTGTCACTTTCTGGAATGACAAACGATTTCCTATACCAACCAATTCCTCCTTCAGTAAAACCGGTTCCGGTCTGGCCAACAGCATCGGCGTTGAATGGCGATTGAGTCTCGGGCAGGTCCTCAATACTCCAGTCGTGGGGCAAATCGAGTTTTCGCCATTCAGAATCGTTAAAATCGGGTTTTTCAGCACCCTGTTTTCCTCCTTTAAAAAATTTCCAGTCGCTGTCGAAAAGAATATTTCGCTGAGAAGTAGATTGTGCAAACAAGGTTGTGTTTATAAAAAGCAGCAACAAGAGCTGTAATGTGTTTTTCATGTGTGTTTATTCTTTTACTGTTGTTATGGTAAATATTGTTCTCGGAAGTATGTTGATAACAAGCGTGTTATCCTTAATCTTCACCTTTTCTATCAATTTGCAGTTTTCGGTAGGTGAGGTACGGTAGTAATAGATTTCTTTCCCATTTATCTGACTATCAAAATCCTTCAAATTGATTGTTAATTCACATTCAGGTTCTATAGCGCTTATCCCAACCATCGTAAAATCTTTTTTATCTTCAGAGGTAAATGAAAGTACCCGAAGGTTTCTCAGTGGAAAGCGCCACCTGGAATATACATCGTAAGATGTTGATTTAGGTAGTGCTGCAGTTTCTGCTAACCGGAAACCTTTGGGCACATATTTGTAAACTTGTTTGGCAGCGTAGTATCGCTTCTTGGGCGTGTAGTTCCACGTTGTGGTATCCAGCTTTATCAAACCATAAGTAGTCCAGAGTGTGTCGTGCTTGTGAAAATTGTCGATTCCATCCCAGTTTTCACCTGCTGTAAATCCATAGCTGACAAACTTTAAAAGCCTGCGGGTGGAGCGTATAGCAAACTCATACTCAATTTCGCCGGTCAGGTCCAAATCGCCATATTCGGTCATCCATAAAGGTGAATTTTTAAAAGGGCTGGCTTTAATTCTTTTATTTATCCGGCTGAAGTTCGACTCTTCCTCAAACCATCCTCCACCTTCAAATTCGTTTCCATCTCCGTAGGTGTGAAAACCAAAAGCGTGAATTCTATCCTTGTAGGTCGAGTCCTTTAAAACTTCTTCGATTCTGGCATAATTCAATGAAGCATCATCCAGAAGAATCAATTTTACATCCTGCATTTGGTATTCATCCAACTTCTTTAAAATCGCTTTTGTGGCTGGATAAATGTCTTCAATCAAAATTTTTGCTCCTTCAGGATAGCCATTGTCTGTTTCGTTGAATGGCGATAGTATTGAAAACTTCAACCCTTCTTTGTTCCTGGCCCAGTCGAGCATTGTTACAATCATTTCAGCATAACCTTCGTAATCTTCAAGTCGGTTTGGATTATCTTTTCTTCCCAATGCCGGAGGTATTCTTCCACTCACGCTGATGTTAGGCTCAATTCCTTTGGAATTCAAATACCTGAAGGTTTCCCATGCATCTTTAAATTGTTGGCTTGTGTAAACTTCTTCCAGATATGCTTCATCGTATTTCCCGTTTTTCTCTCTTTTTGCCGGATCGAGCCAGATGGCAAGACCTGTGCAGTCGAAACGGAACAAGGTTGCCCCAAGGTCATCAACCAGACTATCCAACACAGGTTTCAGCTTGCCATTTTGCCAGTATTCCGGATTAAGATTCACACCAAAACCATCCATTGTTTGGAACGTTTTCGAAGCAGTTACTTCCAGATTTTTTTTGAACGGAAGGCTTTGTTCATTCACCTTTGCAGGCTGCCGGCATCCGGTCAATATTATGCCTGTTACCATGATTGCTAATAAAATATTTTTCTTCATGCCTTCTCTTTCTGATTATTTTTCTTGAATATTTTTAAGTTCAGCCAAAATGGAAAAGCTTCCTGCAATGACCGGATAGTTTTTCACCAGACCTCTTTCACTCAAATCGAATGATAACTCCGTCTCGAATAACTGTTTCAGTTCGCCACCAGCTTCCCGGATAATCAGCCAGGGAGCTGCTATATCCCAAATTTTTGTAAACAAATTAACAGCTCCTCCAAATTTCCCTTCAGCAACCATCATAAAATCGACCAATGAGTTTGTGCTTCGGATGTTTCTTGCATTTTTAATAATATGCCGATATAAATCCAATCCTTTTTCGAGGAAAGCATTATCATCACTGTAATCAATGGAGAAGGCGAACAAGGCATTTTTCAAATTTATATCTTCGATCACTAACTTCCGGTTGTTCAGAAAAGCGCCTTTCCCTGCTTCTGCAATATATAGCTGATCTGTGATGGGCAAATAAGCGCCAGCCAAAACTGGTAAATCATTCTCGAACAGCGCTATTAAAACGCCAAACCAGGGAACTCCGGCAGCAAAATTAGAAGTGCCATCCAATGGATCGATTACCCAGGTGTATCGTGAATGATTATTGGTCAACCCACTCTCCTCAGTAAGAAAATTATGAAGAGGAAATTCCTGCCTAATAATATCTGTGATGATTTTGTCGCATAAAAAATCAACTTCGGTTACAATACTGCTGATTGATTCCTTTTCTTCAATGTGATGGGCTTTGTTGAAATTCTCTCTCTGAATTCTACCCGCTTCATGCAGGGCTTTTATTAAAACATTTTTCATTTTCAAGTTATAATCTAAATTCATCAACCCTATAATAGCTATTTCCCTTACCTTACCTACAGACCGCACTATTAAACCATTCATGCTTTGTTCCTGGGTAACATCATAGCTACCTTAATAAATACCAGCACCTTTGTTCAGTAAAAGAGTCGCAGAATTAACCAGCCCGAGGAACGGCCCGGGAATATTATGGACAGTTGTCCTTCGTATTCTGAAAAAGTCCGACTCGCAATTCCTAACCAAAGGAACAGTCGTGAGCGGAGATACAGATTTCCAGTTGAGAAGGAAGTTGTTTGTGTCAAATGATATCTCTCCATTAATCGATACTGAGTGCTCTCCTGAGTCTTTGTTGGCTGACTGTCCAGGTTTTGTCGATACATATACATTATAATCCGAAACATTACTCGAATCGTCAGAATCGATTGATTTCCCCTGATCTATAATAATATTATTAATAAACCTATTGTTCCTGGAAGTAAGTCTTCGTCCCCCCAATGAACGATCGGTAGCCACCTTAGAAACAACCAGTTCATCAGAAACGTTTGAGAAAAGATTGTGTGCTATAATGGCATTGTCAGTATCTGCAACCCTAATTCCCTGGCCACTTATGTTCCAAATTACATTGTTATCAACCATATTCATAACCTGTGAAGCCTCTATAAAAATTGCACTTGATACAGTGTTTATATCGTGAATTATGTTTCCGGTTACACGTGAGTTTTTGTTATCCCAATCGAGCCATATTCCACATCCACCCTGTACATTGGCAATGTAATTGTTACGGACAAGCGTACCCCGTGTAATCAAGAGTTTGATCCCTGCAATTTCCCATACGAACTCAATATCCTGCCATCCGCAGTCAACTATGTAATTGTTTTCGACAAGTCCGTTTGTAACACCAAGTCCACGAATCCCGGCTCCACCGCATTCTGAAATTCTATTGTTCCTGATAATATTGTACCCTATGTCCGGGTCGGTGCGCTTTGTGTACCTCTTATCTTGCGATTCGAAGACCTGGAATCCTAACTCTATACCCAATGAATTGATCTGCCTTACTGTATTATTTTCTATAATCCAATTATGCCCACCCATTGTGAAGAGAGCTCCTACTCCGGTGCGCAGAAAACCATTTGCACAATGTTCCATAATCAGTCCGTTTACCCTTATGAAGCCCATTCCAGCACTCTCGGGCTGAAAAATGTGAGGTTGTATGGCTGCTTCAAAGAGTGCTCCATTTGGATTAACCTCACCGTAAGGATGTATGTGTATGGTAAGCCCATCAGCTGCAACCCAGTAAGAGCCTGGCAACTGAACCAGATCTTCGTAGGTTGATAATTGACTGAGACGCCTTCCATCCTGGAAAATCATACCTCTGGGAAGAGAATATGGAACACGTCCCTTCCATCTTAATGCCCACTCCATCAGATCTATTTCCTCGTTACTGGCATTAGGAGTTCTGAATGCAAAGTACCTATTTTCGAAGAGTGATTCAGGCAGGGCTGTCATCCAGACCTGTTTTGAAAAAATATTTCCGGAGCCGGGTTTTAAGCTTCCGTTAAGGGCTCCGGCAATATTTTCCTTATCATTAGGATCGACAGAAAGTTTCCACGAGGGGGTAATGATTCTGGATCCTCTAATAATTACCTGTTCTCCGGGTGCTGTCTCATACGAAATCATACGATCTGATCCCTCTCCTGAAAAGCGTGGACGAACCAGTTCACGATATATACCTGAATGAATACAGACTCGCTCGCCTGCCTGAACCAACTGGGCGGCATGATTAATAGTAAGGAACGGGTGCTCTTCGGTTCCATCGTTCTGATCGGATGCTCCAGGGTGGTTTTTATCCACATGATATGTACGGGTGTAATTTGTAACATCACTCCAGGTAAGATAAGGTGCGCCATCAGGTGCAAGTACCTGAGGAACTATTGGTTCGTAATTAACCTGAGCCTTTCCATTGAAAATAATCACTGTTAAGAGTGCAATGCTAAAGAGTATGTTTTTTTTCATGATTTCTTATTTAGAAGTGTTTCTAATTCCCGCTAATGATTTTATTTTTCTTTAGAAATGTTGTAATCCCGTTCATCGCTGGATAAAAATTGGGGTTTGACACCGGCCAGTCGCATGAATGACCTGCTCCTTCAATTGGAATAAGTTCGCATACATTTCCTGACTTTTGCATTTTGTCGACAAATTCCCGGGCACCACTTATCGGAGTTAACTCGTCTTTGGTTCCGCAGGTAATAATGGTTGGTGGAAAATTCTTTTTCACGTTTAATACCGGTGAGAATTCAGGATGTTTACTGAAAAATTCAGCGCCGAAACCCACTCCAAGCGCCGGGTTGTGAAGGACGAGTGCATTCGGGTTGCTGCTGATTTTCAAATTCTCGCCTGGCTCATCGCCCCCTTCAAGTTGAGTGCAGGCTGCAATATGCCCGCCTGCAGAACCACCTGCAACGATAATCTGGTTGGGACCGATGCCCAGTTCTTTAGCATGAGTCCGCACATAACGTACAGCCGTTTTTGCATCGGCAATGCATTCCAGTGGTGAAGTCTGATGCCTCCATTTAACCCTGTAATCTGCTGTGATAGAAACAACACCATGCTCGGTAAACCATGCTGCAATAGGAATTTGATTAGCCACATCACCCATTACCCATCCACCGCCGGTAAAATAGATAATGGCTGGCAATGCTTCCTTGGTTGTTTTTTCAGGGCGAAGTAGATAAAGGTACATATCCTCCTGAGGCGTTTTTTTATACAATATTTTCTCGGCAATTTTCATCAATTCCTTCCCGGGCATGGCGTAACTGTGGGTTAAGCTGTATGCACCAATGGAAGGGTTTTCAAAATTCAGGAGGGTATTGCCCCAATAATCGAATTCGCCGGGACTGGCAATTTTTTTACCACCGTTGAGTGCAGGTGAGTTTTTCTTTAATCTGAACCAGGGAATGGAATTCACCTCACTGATACTGTTTAATGCAATCGTTTCGTTATCAGGTATTTCAATCATCGGATCTAACAGAACAAGGCTTGAATCGATGAAATTTTTGAAAGGCGGGAAGGATTTGTCGGCCGGTTTTTCACTCCAATATAAGTTGTTATTGAACAAAGCACCAGAGAATTCGCCTCCTACAAACTTATTGGCGGTTTCGGTAAGTGAAAGAATGTTGTTTTCAAACACAAAATTTTTGTAATGCCCGGGAAGAAAGTTAATACCATATCCAAATTTATTAACAATTGTATTGTTATAAGCATGGAAATCCTTCATTGGAATGGCTGTTTGGTCGCACCACATCACAATTCCGCACTGTCCGTTTTTAATGCCATCGTGATAGCTGATGTTGTACCTCACCACATTGTTGTACCATTCCAGTGCATCGGCGTATTGGAAAATGCCATAACCCGGACCTTCATTAAAAGCTGAAAGGTTGTATTGCATCACCGAATTGGTCATTCCCCCATCGAAATCGAAACCACCACCATCTTTTCCTTCGGGCGAAGTGGCATTGTGGTGTGCATAACAATGCTGAATGGTAATGCTATCGCTTTGATAAGCCCAAATTCCCACAGGACCATTGCCTTTCCGGGGCATATCCCAGCCGTTTCGCATCGATTCGCAATACTCAATGGTTCCGTTTGTTACACCGCCAATCAGGATGCCATTTCCACTGTGGTTATCGGTAATTGCAGGGCATCCGGGATTGTTGTCGGTAACGCAGTAGCCAATATATACATTGCGGATTGACTTCTCCTTTGAGTCGTCTTTTCCATTTTTATCAGAAGTAACATGAATGCCGCAAAAGCCGTTATCGTGAGCAAAAGTATTGGTTACACGGATATTTCTACCTCCTTTTATCCTGATGCCAGAGAACAGGAAGCCGCTTGCTTCAACACTATCAACAACCAGGTTCGTGTTATTGATGAAATCGAAACCATTTGCATCATTTCCATTTAACCGGCCTGAACCTTTGCAAATCAGATTTTTAACCAGTAAAAAATCACAATTATCAGCCAATAAAGCAACTGAATCGCCTGAGGATATGATGGCCCGCTCACCTCCAAAAGAAGAAATAAGGATTGGCGATCCCTCCTGTCCTGAAACCGATTTCAAACTTATACTGCCAGTAAAAGTCTGTCCTCCTTTTAAAAGGATTTTGTCACCTGCCCGAAAATCCCCTGTGTTTGCTTTTTCGAGTGTTCTCCAGGCATTTTGTGGCGACAACCCATCATTATTATCACTTCCGGCAGAGGCATTGATATAATAAATTGTACCAAACGAATTGCCAGAAATAAATAACAGGCTAATTAGGAGGATCAAAATTTGATGTTTTGATTTTTTCATTTTCAGATGGTTTTATTGGCTTGTTTCTGCTTAGTTTAATGGATTAAATAAATTTTAGCCACTTATACATATTTTCTGATTGAAGCCATTTTTGTTTGTTTGAATTTTTAAAATATACATCCCGGGTGCGATTTTCAGTTCACCAGCCTTAAAAGAAAAAATATTTTCCCCCGCAATAAGACTTGCTACTTGTGAATAGACCAAATTTCCCAAAGAGTTATAAATATAAAAATTTGCCTGACCGATCTGCTCACTTTTAAAAGACACGTTGAATTTATTACCGGAAGGGTTCGGAAATATCCTGATTTTTTCATCATTTATCTCGTCGTATTTTTTTAAATCGCCAATCGAGGTTGATGTTGAATATACACCATAAATAATTCCCCTGCCTCCGGTAGCCAGATAAACCAATCCCGAAGTGCGCATATCGCCCGTAATATTTGAGATATTAGTTGGAAGTGTGCCATCGTTAATTTCAACCCAGCTCTTACAAAAATCGGTTGACTGGTAAAGCGACTTTTTACCGTTTACTGTGGCATAAATGAAAACTGTTGGTTCTATAGAGGGCGCAACTGACTTGCCAAATCCAATTGAAGAACAATTTGTTACACCATCGACTCTATTCCAGGTTGAACCTCCGTTTATGGTTAAGTATAAACTGCTTCCCGTTTTCGAGCAATAAAAAACATTCCCCTCTTTGCCAGGAACTGCCGCAATCTGTGATTTATATGAAGAAGGCAATCCGGTATAAATTTGGGTGAAACTGACTCCGCCATCCGTGCTCCTAAAAAATCCGCTGGATGAGCTTCCTGACAGACGGTCAGTGTAATAATAAAAAGTCATTCCATTTACTTTATCCGATACCAGAAATTCACTGGCGCTCCATTGTTCTGTACAACCATTTTCGGTATTTGCTGGAGTTCCAGTTGTTTTGGTCCAGGAACTTCCGGCATCTGTTGTGTAATAAGGATCGTTGAAAGTTCCTTGCCTGTCTTTTGGCGCTATTACCCAACGGTTTTTATCGGTACACGAAACAGCCACATTTCCGTTAACCGAAGTTGCCGTTGGTTGGGTAAAATTTTTCCATGTTTTACCATTATCAGTTGAATACCTGTATTTTGGATTTTTACTTTCCCAATCTTTGCCATCGTTTTGATTGCCACCAACTGCTAACACAAAATTCGGGTCGGCCTCACAATAATCAATGCCTGTGCAGATACCAAAACCGTTGGGTTCGAATGTTTCCGTTGGCACTAAGTCCTTCTTGGCGATTCGCACACCCTGTTGATCGGCAAAACCGGATATCAGGTCAGCGCCTCCTATAACTGGTGGGCATTTAACCATGGTGACAACCAGTTCTTCAAAATTGGCCATTTGAGCAGTCCATTTAGGTGAACTGGTATTCATATTATCGGTGCGGTAAACGGCATAACCGGTAGTTAACCATACTTTGGATGGGTTTAGCGGGTCGATTACCATACCAGCCGAGTAGGTCCAGCCAGCCCAGGTGGGGTACCACGATGGTTCGGTTCGGTTTGCAGGTCGCGAAAAACCTGAGCTTGTCCACGATGTTCCCCCATTTTTTGAAAAGTGGATGCCTTTCCCGTTTTCAGGATTCCATTGATAAGTTGAAACCCATTCAGCGTTATTTGGATCGACACTAATTCCCCAAAATCCTTCATTTGATTTTCCTGTGGGTGTTACATTGACTAGACTGCCTGAACCGGAATATTTATAAACATAACCCGTTGCGCCACCTCCATCCGATGAAGAATAGGTAACGTACAAAGTCCCGTTATTTGCAATTGTGGCACGACATGGGAAAGCAGTTGTGGCAGGACCACCAGTTAAAAGCTCCCAGCTTTCACCTTCGTTTGCAGTGGTATAAATACCTTTCCCCTGAACACCGACATATATCTTTTGTGAATTGGTTGTGGAGTTTCCTGTGGACGGGTCGAAAATCACGAAAATAACACCTCCCGCCGACCCAACAGGAATGAGCGAAGTGGAAACCTGTGTCCAGACAGAACCACTATCGCTGCTCTTCCAAAGACCTTTTGTGCGTGACCCAAAATAAATCACTTTTCCTTTATTGTTAGGGTCAACAGCCAGACGTTCGCCTGCACCCCGCCATGCGCCATTGCCCAAAACGGTGATTGCTTTTGTATTGAAATTGGGTAATTCGATCCATTTTTCGCCCTGATCGGTTGATTTATACAATCTTCCGGTTTGGTTGTTACCACCCACTGCATAAACGGTATTTTCATCGCCCGGGTCAATTGCAAAACTCTCAATACTGGCCTGGGAAACCTTACCATCCATAGTTGGAACCCATTTAGAGTTCACCGCATCCCATTTATAAATTCCATACACATCGGTTCGCGCGTAAATCCAGCCTCCTGTTGGATGGGCTATAATTCCAGTAACATAGCCCATTCCTTGCAGATTAACGTTTTTCCAGGAATAGGTTTGGGCTGTTGCAGAGGTATAAAAAAGGATTAGCACTAGCAGTAAATGAAAGAATTGCACTCGTTTCAATTTCATAAATTCAGGATTAAAAATGTTAATGAGTACTGATTAAAAACGCATTCCTATTAATTCAGTTTTATCGTTTCATCAGCTTTTGCAGCCTTTTTTCACATTCCATCATCGAACGTCCGGAGTGATAAGCTACTTTCCACTCGTTACCTATGTTACCGTCAATTATTTCCCCGTTTCGTTCCAGTAATCTGCGCCATTCGCCGACTTCATGATTGATCATGTTTTTATCGACAAAGTTCCAGATGGTTTGAAAAGCCTCAAAATACCGAAGGTCATCGAAAAGTTCGTAGCCTTCGAGAAAACCCACCAGCGATTCGGTATGTTGCCACCACTCTTTTTCGAGCACCAACGCACCACCCTTGCGCAATCCGTCACGGTAAATTCCTCCAAATTTAGCATCAATTCCATATTTCACAGCATTGTCGAGCAGCAATTTCAGAACCTTTCGGTAGGGCTCAACCGATTCTCCCGCTGCATTGATTGCCCTGACCATCAACCACACAATTTCGGTATTATGTCCGTACGAAGTCGTTTCAGTAGGATCGGCAGGTTTTTCGCCTTCGCGTTCTGCATTCCAGGTTCGTTTAATGTTAATGGCAGGAATGGGGTTCCAAGCCAGGTCGAATTGATTCAGGCCCGAACCAGCTACATGATCGACCATCTTTTCGCTGATTAAACGAATAACTTCGATCAGCTTCCGTTTGTGCAGTTCTTCTCCTGAAGCCATAAACAGCGAGGTGAAGGCTTCCATCAGATGGAGATGGGTATCCAGACCTTTGCGGTCGCCGGCGCTAAAACCACCTTCAGCAGGAACCCAATTGTCTTCCAGATTTTCGTAATAGCCGCCATAAAGGGTGTCGGCGCAATATTTCTGAAGTAAATCGAATGTTTTTTTTGCATAGATTAAACCGCGTTCATCGCCGGTCGCCAGGTAGTAATCAGCCAGTGAATAAATAGCGAAACTTTGTCCGTAAACCACCTTCCCGTCGTCGAGCGGCGAGCCGTTACTTTTCACCTTCCAGCGCCAGCCATCATTTTCTGTATCCCATAAGTATTTGATCAGAAAATCAACTCCTTGTTTGGCCTTTTCTACATGCGATTCAGATGGTGAAATCATGTTTAGATGCGAAAACCACCAAATCATCCGACACTGAGTGTTCAGGTATTTCTCGGGCATATCGATTTCTTTGCCTTGTTCATCAAAGTTGGTTAAAAACCCACCATGCAGCTTGTCAACAGCATTTTTGTCCCAAAATGGAATCAATTCATTAAAGAGATGACCGTGAATTTGCTGATGATTCATTTTTAGATTTTCCAGAATTTCTTTATTTAATTCTTCAGCGTTAAGATTTGATGTTTTCATTTTTTTTGAATTATTAGTTTTAGAAATTATTTTTTTGAATTGGTTTGATCATTTATGAGATTTTCATTTTCGTTCTACCATCAGAAACCTGACTTCAGCAGGTTTTAAACTAAGGCTGAATTCGGTTCCTTTCCCCAGTGCTTCAGCGGTCTGTTTGTCTTTTAGAAGAATGGGATTTTGTGAATGAATATGGGTGCTCTGGTCCTGATAGGAATGATTAAGCAAAATAAGCATTTCCTGCTTTTGGTTCTTTTTGTGAAAAAACTCCACATATTTTGAATCGATGTCAATTTCCTGTTCGGGTTTTAGAACGGAATAAAACTTATAAGAGGCATCGCTTTCCCAGGGATTGTAGGTGTCGCAAAGTGATTCTTCTAGATTGACCCCGCTGTAAAAATAGCTTCCTTTTCCCACGGGCGTGCTGGAATAGGCAATTTCACCATTCTCAACAATGCTGCTGTTGTAACCACTTTTAGCCAATCGGAACAACACTTCATATCCGCTTGAATAGCTCATTTGTGTAACTTTGACATGGCCTGCCAACGGAAATTTTTCCAGGAGGTCCAAATCTGCTATGTGTTTGGTTGCAACCAACTCGACTGGTTCTTTCGGATTTGCACAATTGATGGTACTGGCATAGATTTTTGGAGCAAAATCGTTGTAAAACGATTGGTAAACTTTGCCTCCGCCTTCGAGGTGTTTTTGGATAAATTTCCTGTTTTCGGGCTGAACCGAAAATCCGGGGATGACCACAAAATCAGCATCAGCAGGAACCTCGATGCTTTCTTTTAAAAACCTGACTTCAACATGGTTCTGTTTAGCCAGAACATAAGCATTTACAATTTTCCGGAAATAATCGTTCAACGAAATGCCCTGAGGAGCCAGAATGTAGCATACCGGCAATTGGTTTACCCAATCAAGTCCCAGGGTATTGCTAAAATCGACACATTTTTTAAATGCATTTGCGGCAGGGAACTTATTGTTGCTCGCATCTAAAAGCCCCATCTGATATTCCAGCGGATCGAATTTCCCGTCTTTAACAAATGCTCTGCCGTCGGGGGCAGGTTTCACCCGGAAAGCGGTATCGATGTTATGCGAGCACCACCAAACGAATCCGGCAGCGCCATCGGCCCAACAACTGAAGTATTCCAATTCGAGATATTTGGCCCTTTTTGCCTGGCTAACCCAATCGCCTGAAATACCTGTTTCCTGCATCAGTACCGGTTTTCCTTCCATTTTTGCCCAGGCAATCATCATGTTCGTGCCATAGGTTGTTCGGAGGCCGAACCAGGGATCGTCGAGCAATGTGGAATGAAAGTACGGGTAGGAGTGTGCCGACATGTAATCGCACGAAGGAGCAATATTTTCAACCGGAAACCATTTGTCGTAGCCGGTGCCAATGCCATTTGTTACCAGCCTGTCGGGGTCGCCCTCTTTAAAGGCACGGTAAATGGTTTTCATCCAGTTGTTGATTTGTTCAGGACTAGCCTGAAACCCACCAGCTCCCTTTAAGGCATTGATTTCGTTGCCAAAATCGTAACTGTGTATATAGGGGTTTTTGCTCAGCATTTTGGCGAATTTTTTCACCATTGCGACGGTGGCATCAATCTGTTTCTGGTCGGTAAACAGGTTTTTATCGACCCACGGCGGAGTAAAGATTCCACCATCGAGCCAACCGGTAATCAGGGCGGGTTGAACCATGATTCCCCGCTCCCCGGCGATATTAACCAGTTCGTTGAAGCGGTCGAATTTTTGCTGGTCGAAACGGTTTATTTCAGGTTGGGTGAGGTACCACAAGGGCATGCTGCGGATGAAACTCACGCCAATACTCCGAAGCGAATCCATGTCGCGTTCAATGGCTTTTGGGTTCCAGTTATCCAAAATCTGGAACCAGCCTGTTGAGGGCGAGTAATTAACTCCGGTAATGAATCTGGGTTTTCCGTTTTCAGTCAAATAATTTTTACCTGCCTGATAGTTCTTTTGTGCTAATACCGTACTATACAGACTAAAAAGAATCAGTGTTGATACTAGAATTTGTCTTGTTCGTTTCATGCTATTTGTTTTTATCAATTATTTTTTTGATAGCATTAACCATCAATTCGTTCTGCCAGAGGCTGAGGTTTATAACTCAATGCATTGGCTTCTATCCAGTTCTTCCATTCAGTTTTGTTTTTTCCAAAATATTTTCCGGTAATTTTAGTCAGTGTCGAGTTGGCAAAGCCGGCAAGAACAGCTCTCACATCGTCAAGGTATTCCACCAATACCTCCAAGCCTTCAACGCTTCCGCTACGAGCCAGAGCACGTCCTAAAATCAGTTCAAGTAAAGCCAGTCTTTCCATGATAAAATTCTCTTCCAAGCCCATTTTCAACGAACGGTTGTTCAGAAATTTATTGGCATGAAGTTTTTTGAGAGGTTCAATGGCTTCTGTACTCCCAAGCAATTGTGCACCATACGATAGGGCATCGATGTAATGAAATAGTCCGAACTGGTTGGTGTAAAACGCTCCAATTTCAGTAGGATTGAAAATTTCTGCCACCCGATTCAGAACCGGAATAAGCAATTTGTTGCGGCTCATGCCCAGAGAGTAAATGAGGTTTCCACATGGCGGAATAGCGGCCTGGTCGGGTGGTGTTTTATGGAGGTCACTCCATTTTACACTTACCAATAATTCAGGCAACTTGTTACCTTGCAACTGACTCATTATTTCGTCGTGAAGGGTTTGGGCAGCGCTTTCGGCCCCAAGCATAGCCAAAGCCTGTGCTAGTCGCACGGCCATTTGACCCGATGATTCCTTTAACGCTTTTTCAAGTGCCGGAATGGCTTTCTCTGGCGGTGAAGTACAAACTTCAATCAGTGGAATACGTTCTTTCCAGATTTCCCCAAGTTCCATATCGGAATAGGAATGTAGGCTTTTCTCCGGGTTAAATTTTTTGATGAGTTGCTCCAGTTCCTCACTGCTGTAGGTTATTGTCTTTATGTTGCGTCCCAAAACAGATGCCGGTAACAAATCTTTTTGTACAAGCAATTTCTGAAACCCTGACACATTAATTTTACGTACAGAAACTCCTGAATCCAAAGCGAATACGGCAGCCAGTGCAGCAATGCCTCCGAGGTTTTCCAAATCAGGCTGCATACGCACTGTAGCGCACGATTCATGATTTGCAGAGAATGCTTTTCCCACCACGAGCAAATTCTCAATATTTTTTGGTACCAGAGCCCGGTATGGAATCTCAATTTCATAATTCGGCGGTATGAAACCCATCCGCAGCCAGTCGGACGAATGGTATCCTTTGATATCGCAATTGCTGTAATGTATGTTGATAACGTCATCCCATTCGCGCATGACCAGGTGGTCAGTCATGCTAAGCACTACATCGCCCAAAATATGCCGCGATTCGCGCGGAGCAAGATACGGATAATGGTCGTGCATCTGTTTTCCGCTGCGCAGACCTACCATTACAGCCCGGGTATAATCGTGAATATTGCTCACATCAACAGTGCTCTGGAAAGCTGTTTCGGTAATTCCGGGAGGGCTTGTTTTGCAAAGGGCACTCCACAACGGCACATTATCTGACGAAGAGCCAAAAACAAATGGAGCGCCAGCAAAAGCAGCTACATCGCCATCGCCGGTGGCATCGATTACCACCTTGGCCTTTACTGCCACAATGCCCTGCGGCGTTGCCACTACTGCTCCGGTAACTTTGTTCCCATCCATGATAGTGCCTATGACGATGGAATTCCAAACCACCAGCGCACCCGCTTTTTCAATTTCGTCTAAAAGCATAAACATTTTACCCTGCACATTCCAGGTAACAAATGGTTTCAGCCAATCGAGATACCGCTTCGAGCAATTCTGAACATACTGGTGAATTTTGTCCATATTTTTAATGTGCCTGGCTACAAATCCTTTGTAATTACCATGCCCCCAGTAGTCAAATACGCCTCCGAAGGTGCCGGTGCCCCCAAAACCCGGGTTCATATCAATGACCATTGTTTTTTTTCCAGACTCAGCGGCAGCAATTGCAGCAGTTGCGCCACTTGACCCGCCACCGACCACCAGAATATCGACTTCGTTTAAAAAAGGAATTTCCTGAGCCGAAACCTCAATCTGGTCGTAAGCCCTTCCTTTTTGGGGACTTGCCTGTTCTTTTATTTCTGAATTGTTATTTGTTTTGACTGGAATGGCAAATCCCAGAGTTTTTGGCAACGAAGCTGCTGCTAATAAATCCCAGTTTTTGATTAGATATTGCGAGAGCGATTCTGCAACAGAGCAAGCTCCCTGCGGACTGAGCAAAATTTTGACGGTTTCATCTGAAACTCTGGCCGCCTCGTTGATACACCAAAGATTTTTATACATGGAGGCAAACGAATGAAATGAAACCTGATTCGATTCATTCAGCTTCAATTGTCCTTCAGGTACATCAATTAGCAAACCATTGTTCGGCTCGTTCATCTGAGCAGAATATATTCCGGCCAGCGAATAAGAAGAACTGGCCAGCATTGCATCGTTGAATTCCGGAACATTTTCAAACAAATGTTTTGTTACTGCTATGCTTCTTTTCCAGGCTTCCTTTTCCCGATCAATGGTCGATTCAACTTCAAAACCGGCAGAACCGAAATCCATGGTACAATCCACATAATAATGATTCTGTCCAAGGTATCCCTGCTGGATTAAAACCCGGTTATCTTTCATTTTTAATTCAACCGGAACAGCCAGCGAACGATAGGAAAGAGGTTTTATCTGAATAAATTCAAGCGTTCTTGTGAAATCGGTCAGACCTGGAAGTGGTTTTTGAAAACCTATATTTGACAATCTTATTACCGATGCTGTTTCGGTGCAATCAACAATCATTTTGGAAAGAATAGCCTGACGACCCGATTTATTTCCTATAACCAACCCTTGTAATTTGTCATTTTGGGCAATCAGTTGTATAGGATAACTGGCATAAATAATTTCAACCCCCAGCTTGAGTAGTTCGTCTTCAAGCGCAAGTTTTACGTGGTTAAACCGAAGTAAGGTCTGCTCGTTGCCGGGTTGTTCAATAGAAGATTCAATACAGGATTGGATCGTTTCAGGCAATTCTTCGCGTGAACGTTCGGCATGATTGATCCATGGCCGGCCGGTGGCTGTGACTTCCCTGCCCAGAAAGATCCGACGTTCAATAAGTACGACCGATGCACCAGATTTGGCAAAAGTCTTTGCTGCTGTTACTCCGGCAAATCCGCCACCGACAATAATTACATCGCATTTGTTGAGAATCGGGAGGGTTTGTTCCAGAAATTTGACTTTCGCAATCGCTTTCTGGCTATGAGTGGCAGCAATGACCAACCCGGGTAAAACAAGTGTAGCAATTGAAGTCAATCCTGATATTTTTATAAAATCACGTCGGGAAAAACCTTTCTTACTATTATTATGAGGTGTCATATTATCTGGTTTAATTTTTTCTATTGAAAATCATACAATGATTTAATCGATAATTGTTTTTTAAGCTCTTCGAGTGTTAAAGTGCTTGTTAAATTCAATTGAACTTTTTTACCAGGAAGCATATCGAAAAAATTATCAGTAAACTCACCTTCGCCGTTGGGCAATGTAAGGAAGACACTCCGCGCAAGCGTATTTGAAGTCAGTTCCAGATTTACCACCTGTTCATTTTGGGTAATCGAAATATTTATTTCAGGTTTTGAAAGCAGTAGCGTTTTTGGGCGACTGAAATAGAGCAGATTACTACTTAATACCTTGCTCTTATGAAGGATTGAAACCGAAAGAACACTTTTGTTCCGATCGGAATCCTTAAGTAGTTTCATCGCTGGAATTGAAAAATAATTTTTGTTGGAAAGAGGTTCGATTTCCACTTCTATTTCTTTAACAAACAATGATTTTCCAGAGAAATCAAGAAGTTCAACCCGTAATTTTGCCGATACGGTTTGTAAAC
>JBBRXN010000010.1:0-73825 GCA_038248385.1 Bacteroidales bacterium | reverse complement strand
TCACTGAAAATCTAAAAATCCTTCAAAGTCGCTGATTTTGAAGGATTTTTTTTGGTTCGATAATTCCAATATAACGGATCAAGATTTTACAATTCATTGATATACATTGGATTATTCGGTTCGAGTACCATTATGGATTTCAATCTAAACAAGCCTTTCTATCAATGCATCTTTCTATAAAACAAACCCCTTACGTTTATCAGAATAATCATGCAATATTCAGTTCAAGTTGGTTGAACTGGTTTCGGGAAAGCCCAACCTATCTTCATTTGTGATTTAGTATTGCCTGAAAAGAAAATCGGACGATTTCCATTTATACTTTGAAACAATGAATCTTTAAACTTTGAAAGCTGCCGCCATCAAGGTTTGTTCGTTTCTTGGAATTCCTATTTCTCCTGCAATTTTCGGCCAGTTCAATACAGAAGTTTGCACTTCGGCGAGTATATTATCCATTTCATTTTTTCCTAATCTGAAATAAGCGCCTACACTTCTTGCTAGCTCAATATCCGGCGTATTATTATCCGTATCAATATTTAGTGCCAATCCAACTTTGTCAATTGATGGATTGATATCAAAAGCCGGAGATAAACGCCAGCCTTTATTCGTGAGTATAAAGCCATGATTTCTCAGATGATCATCGGTATTGAAAATAAGCATATTGAAAATCATACGTCTCCATAACTGGTGTAGATCCTCTTCTATCTGTATTCCGGAAAACTGGATAAATTCCACGATATCCAAATAAGAAGGCGTTGCGTCACGGATGAGTTCTTCATTTTTACCAGTCATGGTCATCGCTGAGGCAAAATGAATCCGTTCTTGTTTTTCCCTGTCAAATCGTTTGGTGAAAAATGTATGATAAGGTCCAGCTATGTTTTCTATCCGGGATTCAGCCATGTCAATACCTGCACCAATAGCAAGACGATAAGCAAGATATTCCCAGCCTCCTTTGTCTATGGTATCGTTCTTGGATGGGAATTTGGCAATCCAGAGATGACCGTGTCCGTCCAGAATGTTAGCTTTTGGTCTGGCTCCTCCAAGTGAAGAACCTGGAGCCATCAGCATGGCAAGCCATTTTTTTACTTCAACTGTATCTTCATTGGATTCAACTAGTTTTGCGCTATACTGAAGTTCCCGGATGCTTGCCCAAGGAGGAGTCGGCGAAACAGGGTCGTTGTCCAGAAAATCTCCATCAGGCTCTGTTTTAAATCGTAAAGCGCCCATCCTGCTTAAATCATGTACACCTAAAAGAAAATCAATATCATACAATATAGGCGCTGGTTTGCCCAGCTCTATGGCGTTTAATGCTGACCGACGTTTCATGAGTGTTCTTCCCCATGTGTCGGGCATGGAATCCAGAAAGAGGCCAAAGTTTTCCTTTCCATTCGGATATTGACGACCCCCATACCAAGCAATATCCGGGTCAAGAAGCAATTGCTCCTGAGAGCTAATCCAGTCTGCATCATATGAAAAACTAAATGCTTTCCTTCCTTTAGCCTGTTGAGCTGACAATATTCCTATACATTTGGGCGAGGCCATACTTTTCCAATCTGCATAAACCCATATATCTGTTTTTGCAACCATGACTTATTTCCCAATCAGTTTTAAATCCTGCAATTTTCTTCCAAATTCATCATCGCCAGCCAGCTTCAAAAAGTCATCCTGAAGCCCTAATACCCTGAAAACATTAAAATACGCTCCAATGGAAACGCTTGGATTCCCCTTTTCAATGTGATATAAAGTGGACCGGTCAATACCTGCCCGTTCTGCCACCTGTATGGTCGTCAGGCTTCTCCGCTTTCTGGCCAATTTAATGTTTTCACCCATCTGTTCCAGAATCTCCTGAAACCTGGGAAGCAAGATTTGCTTTTTTGATTTCATATAACTGTTGTTTATTATCAACAAATATAAAGTAAATGATTTAAATAAACAACAATACAGAAATAATTAAGCCGCGAATAGTGTACTTAGAAGCTTTAAATCCTCCATCAAATGGTTCGAGTTTTGTACCAGCTGGGTCACTTTAAATTTAGAAATCCTTCAAAGTCATTGATTTTGAAGGATTTTTTTGATTCGATAAATTGATTCCAAAATCATGATAAAACAAAATGGGTTGATTTACAGTCCCTTTAAGGTTCGAGTATCAAAGGGGTTCAATTTGCATTAAATTAATCATAATTATTTAATTCGTGAGCAACTACATTGATCGATGACGCTATTATTGTTCAAACTGCTTTGAATTAAATTAGGCGTAGCATTATTAACACTTCTATATTCTGCTCATTTTTGAAGAAGAGTTTCTGAGAATGTGTGAATATAAAAAATTATCGCATCTTAGTATTGTTTCTTTAAATATATTACGATATTTGTACTGTGGGTACAAATAATGAAATAAAATTAAAGAAACTTCTGGATTTGCATGTTCCGGAAACCATAATGCTTGCTTCATGGCTAGATGCAAATGGATTCTCCCGTGATTTGCAACATCGGTATTTAAAAAGTGGCTGGCTTGAATCGATTGGTGTTGGTGCATTCAAACGTCCGAATGAAATCATAAGTTGGCGAGGTGCACTTTATTCCCTGCAAAAACAAGCTAATCTGCCTGTTTGCATTGGTGGTCCAACGGCTTTATCCCTGTTGGGATTTTCTCATTATATCCGAACTGGTGCCGAGATTGTTTATTTATTCTCCCTATTGAATACAAGATTGCCAGCATGGTTTAAGCAATATTCATGGACTGATGTGGTAAAACACGTCAAGACCTCATTTCTTCCGGATGGAATTGGAATGAATGAATATCAGGAAATACAATTCCCGTTGATCATTTCTTCAGCAGAAAAGGCAATTTTTGAATGTCTTTATCTTACACCGGAAACGTTAGATATATTGGAGGTTTATCAACTCATGTCTGGCTTGGTAAATCTACGGCCCGACTTGTTGCAGAAGCTTTTGGACGGATGCCGTTCGGTAAAAGTTAAACGCTTATTTTTATACATGGCGAAAAAGGCGAATCATCAATGGTTCCAATTTCTTGATTTATCATCGGTCAATCTTGGAGAGGGTGACCGCAATATTATCAGTAATGGTGCGTATGATTCTGAATTTCGTATTACAATATCCAAAGAATTAGCTCAATTATGATCGACCCAAAATATAAAGCACAAGTTGATTTATTGTTGCAAACCATCCCGTATGTTGCAAAAGAAGAAATATTTGCCCTCAAAGGCGGAACTGCCATTAATCTGTTTGTAAGAAGTATGCCCAGGTTATCAGTCGATATCGATTTAACTTATCTTCCAATTGATGATAGGGAAACGGCATTGAAAAGTATTTCAGAGGGATTGTTTCGAATCAAAACTGATTTGGAACGATCTATTCCAAGAATAAGTGTGACAGCAGCTTCACGCGAAGGACAGGATGTTAAAATTAATTGCCAGTTACCGGGCGCTCAAATTAAAATTGAAGTAAATACTACAACCCGAGGAAGTTTTCATCCAACAAGACTTATGAGGCTTCATGATTCTGTTGAATCTACATTCGGCAGATTTGCTGCCATTCAGGTTGTTTCAATGGCTGAACTTTATGGAGGAAAGATTTGCGCGGCATTAGACCGACAGCATCCCCGCGATTTGTTTGATGTCAGGCTTCTTATGGATAATGAGGGTTTAACGGATGATATAAAAGACGGTTTTCTTGTTGCGCTTATTTCTCACATGCGACCAATCAGCGAGGTAATCAGTCCAATGTTTATTGATCAGCGACAAGCCTTTGAAACACAATTTTCGGGTATGGCAAATATACCATTTCGTTATGACGATTATGAACGAACCCGAATACAGTTAGTTGGACAAGTTCAATCAAAACTAACAAACAGTGACCGTCAATTTCTAATGAGTTTCAAAGCGGGAAACCCAAGTTGGGAAAAATTACCCATTAAAAATGTTAGAGAATTACCTGCCGTTCAATGGAAGTTGCAGAATATTGAAAGATTAAAACGTGATAATCCCAAGAAGCACAAGGAGATGGTCTCTGTTTTAGAGAGCGTGTTATTTGGCTGATGGATATATTTGTAATTCGCAAATCGTGAATTAATGATATTTAAATTACTTAACATCATAATCTGTTGTAAGTTCCATTATAATCAAGCGGCAAGAATATTTTTCAAAAGCTTTAAATCCCCCAGCAAATGGTTCGAGTTTTGTACCAGCTGGGTCACTTTAATAAAAACATAAAGCCATGTAATTCAATTGATTACATGGCTTTTTAGTTTTATTTCGGACAACATTTCAGACAACATCAACCAAACCAGAGCATTTATAATCGAGTAGGAAGTAGGTGTGAAGTAATTGACCCATCCTTGGATCAGCAAGTCCAAATCTGTTATCCGTACCTCTATGCTTTTCCCATTGCTCCGCTTGGTATAGGTTTTAACTTTCGCTTTTATTCTGTCCAAGGTTTTGGAGTGCAGTTTCACCTTTACCCCTCCTTTTGAATAATAGAAGCTAGAACCCAGAAACTTCCGTTTTGTTGGGCTATCAACCGCACTTTTCGACTGGTTGACCTTTAGTTGCAGTTCCTCTTCAATGAACTTTCCGATACTGGCCACTACCCGACTGCCTGCCCTCTTGCTTTTGACGTAAATGTTATGCTCGTATGTTGAACGGTAAAAAAGGATACCGGACGGATCTACCCCGTTTTGCGGATTCAAATAAAACCCCGGATAAATGCCGATTATAATAGAACCATCAGAAGCAATGTGCATGTCGCCTCACATTACCACCGGGAACATCCCGAAAACTGTGTAACGTATAGCCAGCGGATCGATAAGTACCTCGTGTTCAGTGGTCCATGAGGCTCCATCTTTGGTCAGCCTATTTAGATACACGTCCTGAAGTATATCCGGCAATTCGCCGAGCTTATAGTAATCTTTATTAGCTCCTACCGGGATAGGGAGTTTAATATCTCCCGTTTTGATTGCTTTGGGCGTGAAAATTTTGATCTGATCTCCGGTTGGCAGAAGCAATCCCCCGCCAACCGGGGGTTCTCCTTCAAAAGGGCTCCATGATCTGCCTGTTTTTTCAATCAGCTTTGTATGCTTTATCATTATTTAAAAACTGAAGTTACACTTACCTTACTAATTTTTAAGCCATTTTCAAAGACTGCTGCTTTTATAGTGCCTGGTAGTTTTATATTGAAGGGATTGAAATATACAGATGAATTTTCTGTTGGTTCTGTACCGTCTGTAGTATAACGAATCTCCGGATGGTAACTATTTGTTTTAAGTGTAACTAGTGCTGTTCCATTTGAATCATTCCTGACTGATGTGTATGTAACATTAAATGCACTTTTTGAATAATTTATACCTGCACTTTCATAGCGTTTGTATTGTATTACCATCCGTCTTTCAAAATCTTCCCAATTTTTTAATTTTGGATCAGTCCACCCTACTTCTGCCAGCGCAGCCGCACGCGGGAAACTCATATATTCAACTTTTTCAGGTGAATGAATAAATTCAGACCAAACGTTAGCCTGTACTCCTTTGATAAATTGCGCTTCTTCCCTATCTAACTCTGCGGGAACAGGTTCATAGGAGTATACTTTTTCCAATGTCAGCAAACCTCCGAATGCTACCGGTTCAAGATAAGGTTCACCCTGGTAATAATCAAAATAAGTATATTCAAATGGTGACATCACAACATCATGATGTTGTCTGGCTGCTTCTATTCCGCCTTTAACACCTCTCCACGACATTACCATCGCGTTAGGTGCAAGTCCGCCTTCGAGTATTTCGTCCCATCCAATGATCTTTTTATTTTTTGTAAGCAGAAATTTTTCTATCCGCCGGATGAAGTAGCTTTGCAATTCATGTTCGTCTTTTAATCCTTCTGCCTTGATTCTTGCCTGGCATTTCGGGCATAATTTCCATCGATCTTTCGGGCATTCGTCTCCTCCAATATGAATAAGAGTGCCTGGAAATAAATCGGAAACTTCTGTTAGAACATCTTCCAGAAATTTAAAAGTTTCTTCATTGCCCGCACAATAAACATCCTTTTGAATATCCCAATATTTTGGTATTTTAAATGGGCCACCGGTGCATGATAATTCAGGGTAGGCAGCCAATGCAGCCAGTGTGTGCCCCGGCATTTCGATTTCAGGTACAATATTCACAAAACGGTCATGCGCATAGGCTACAATCTCCCGGATCTGATCCTGGGTGTAAAATCCGCCATGAGGATTTTCATCAAACTGGCGCTGAGCTCTGTCGTACTGAGTTCCTTCACGCCATGCGCCTATTTGCGTCAGCCTGGGATATTTTTTAATTTCAATTCTCCAGCCATGATCTTCTGTCAAATGCCAGTGAAATGTATTCAACTTATGCATTGCCAGGTAATCAATATACTTCTTTATGAAATCGGCAGAATAAAAATAACGGCCAACGTCCAGCATCATTCCTCTCCAGCCAAAACGCGGTTTATCAATTATTTGTACGCCCGGAATAATTAAATCGCTTTTATTTAGAATTTCTGATTTAACCGGCAATAATTGCAACAATGTTTGCATTCCATAAAATACACCAGCAGTATGTAAACTTTTTATAATAACATTTTCGGAACGGACAGCTAAATTATATCCTTCAGTTCCAAGTGTATCAACTGCATCTTTTTGAGTTAAAATGATTGCATTCCTTGCAGGGTTTCCAGACTTTTCATTAACACTTATATCATATCCTGTGACAAGTTTTAACTGGGCAGATAACATTTCACCTATTTTTCTCAGGTAACTGTTGTTCTGATCAACATAGATTTTCGTCTTCTTTCCAATAATGAATTTCCCGCCCGTTTCCAACAGTGAGAGTGGTTTCGGAACAATCGAAAAATGCTTATCTGATCCATTTATTGGCTGTGCAATAATTGAACTTGCCAGATACAGCAATAAGAAGCTTAATATTATTTTTTTAGAATGTACCATTATGATATTTATAAAGAATTCAAAAATTAAATTAATCAGCAATAAGCTGTTAAGTCTTTGCAAGTATACCATTCGAAATCTACCTATTCATTGGGAATAGGTATCCTGGTTGCATTTATTTGCTTTATCAAATCAACCTCACTCTGAAGATATGGGGTTCCATCATTTTTAAAAATGTCGTGAAACCATTCGACCGGTTGCCCTCCATCAGGATAAGGTTTATCCCATGCATAAATTGTATTTGTTTTTCCGGAGACCAGCCCCCAGTTGATTGCCCCAACATTTTCTCTTTTTAACATTGGAAGAATGTTGGAAAACCTGCTGTTTAATGTTCGGGCCATGTATTCTGTACAAATCAAGGGTCTGCCATGCGTTTTTAATAAATTGATTATGTTTTGGTGTATATGTGGTTCCTGATAATCATGGTAAGTAATAATATCTGAATTTAAGGCCTGGAACTCATTGAATTCGTTAAAGCTCCAGTTCCACAATCCGGCACTTATCGGTTGGTCGGGGTTTACTTCACGTGCCCAGCTAAAAATATTTTTCAACAGTGGCAATGTGCTTGTCAGCTTGCCGGAGTTTCCGGGTTCGTTATACAAATCCCATAATAAAATCCTTGTGTCAGTGGAAAAATAATTCATTACATCTTTTACATAGCGCTCAATTAAAGGAAACTTTGTAGAATCTTTTGAATTAGGGTCTCCCGGATCCTGAACCCACCCGGAATTATGAATTCCGGTTTTTGGAGACGGCTGCACACCGGGAACTCCAACTTTATTCCAACAATCATCAAAAAACACAAAAATAGTCTTGATCTTGTGTTTATCTGCAATGCTCAGATATTGCCCGACCCTCTGCTTAAACCCGTAGCTGTCTTGTTCCCAGGCCAGGCTGTGCAAATAAACCCTCATCGTATTAAATCCAATATTTTCTGCCCAACCCAATTCTTTATCAATTGTTTCAGGATCAAAAGTTGAGGCCTGCCACATTTCAAGTTGATTAACTGCAGTGCTGGGAATAAAATCTGAACCGGAAATCCACTCGTGCTGATTGTACCAATTCCGGGCCCTATCAATAGTCCACCTTTTACCAATTTCGGTATTTCGATCATTTTTTGGCTGAATCATTGTCTGAAGCTGCGAAACAGGTATAGTGGCCATATAAATACTAGGTTTGCCCTGATGACTGGAATAGTAGGAAAAATATAATATCTCATTATAAATAAGCATACCGGGATAACTACAATCTCCTTTACTCGGAAATTCAAAAATCTGTCTGAATCTTCCTGTTGAATCTGAAACTAACAGCCCAGTTAACCAATCTCCTTTTTTTGAGAAAGTTCTCGTTCCAATTAACATTTCTCCTCCGGGACCAAAAATAAATCTGGGGCCGCCTATTCTATATCCTGTATGTACCCAATTCCATTTCTTAAAAGGATAATTACTTTCTCCATATAAACCATCTTCATTTTTACCATCACGCCTGACCAGTAATGCAAGCTTTCCTTCCGGCGTAATATTTATGGCGGTCTCACTTGGATTACCTTCAACTTCTAAAGGGGTTACAAGCGAATAATGAACTCCATCCTTTGATTCGACCAAATAAATTTCTGCTTGACTAATTCCTTTATCAAACTGGTAAACTACTCCATAAGCCTTGCCCTTAAACCATGTTACACGCCATAACCAATTCAGATCAGAATTAATTTTTTTATCATATTTTATAGGTTTTGGATCTGAAAAAGAATTTTTTGTTTGATCAAAAAACGAAACCTGACAATGTACACAGGCTATCTTGATACCATCATACAATGAACCAGCCATCAGCAACATTAATTTTCCGGTTGAGGTGATGCTCCAGCTGGGGTCGCGAAGGTCGTAGCCTTTTTTTTCGATGAGTGCAAATGATTGCCAATCTTCACCATCAATTGAAATAAGCACGCGTATCCTGCCAAAATCAGTGGTGTTGGTTCTTATTGCATGTGAATTTGCCTCACGAAATGTACAATAGAATTTCCCTTCAAATCTGATCAGATCAGTGAAAGCATTGTGTGGTGCTTTGTCCCATATCTTTTTTACGATGAATGGAGGTTGCTGCGAATAAGCATTGAAACTAAAAATTATCAAGGACAAAAAAAGTAGAAATATGCCTTGTTTTATGTTTAATCGATGATAGTTATGCATAAGAAAATATTGAGTAATTTACGGAAACAGAATTAGTATAAATTTTATTCCGGAAGAAACGAATATGCTGCTTTTAACCTGTCGGCACATAAACAATGCTGACATCTGCCAGCATTGTTTATATAATATTCATGCTAATATTTGCTCTCCCATTTAGATCTTAAGAGCCAGAGATCTATTCATAACCTGGATTTTGAATCACTTTTGGTTCCTTGCTCAAAACGCCATTAGAAATAGGAAACAACAGTAAATAATCCTGACCCATTCTACTTTTGAGATTGGGAACGAGATCAAATGCTTTCCCGAACCTCACCAAATCCCACCATCTTTTACCTTCATAAACAAACTCAAAAAGCCTTTCCTTCAGAATTGCTGCGTCATTTAGTTCTTTAGTTCCGTTAACGAAGGCATGCGTCGCATAGTTAGCACCATAAGCACGTTGTCGTATCAAATTCATCTCAGTAGTCGGATCCTGATTCAACGCGTTTTTAGCTTCAGCTTTCATTAACAATACATCAGCATATCTGTAAAGTACCATATCACTTAAAAACAGTCTTGCTCCTCCAGACAAAAGTCCCTGACCTTTCAGGCACAAGGTTGAATAAAAAGTTGCAACACCTGCTTTGTCATAGGTATATATTTCATAGAAAGAAGCCTTTTTTCTTGAGTCATCATCGGTAAACTGTGAACGGACCAGGTCTGTCATAACCAAAAGTCCTTGTCCACTGCCTACAGGATTAATCAAAGTTTTAGTTGCTTCATCAATAGTTTTTGGAACAGCACTACCGATAATCCACATAATATAGAAATAATTATTGGCTACGCCATCTAAATCCTGAAATCGAACAGTCATCAGAACTTCTTTACTCCCCTTATTGGTATATTTGAACAGATCATCAAATTTTGGCAGTAAAGAAACATCTGCGCTTGCAACATCGTTCAAAGCTGTTAGAGCTGTATTGAAATCCTGATCTCCTCCATTAAGTCTCTTCCCGGTCCATAGATATACATCGCCTTTCAGTGCATTGGCAGCTGCTTTCGACCAGTTATACCTTCCGGATGAAAAATTATTATCGGGGAAAAGTTTAATCGCATTATCAATATCACTTTTTA
Organism: Bacteroidales bacterium; assembly: GCA_038248385.1. Classification (GTDB taxonomy): domain Bacteria; phylum Bacteroidota; class Bacteroidia; order Bacteroidales; family Prolixibacteraceae; genus Aquipluma. The sequence continues at coordinate 63,557 of JBBRXN010000010.1, read as the reverse complement.
TCATCTTAAAAACTTCCGCTTGCGGAGATCTTTCCTTTATTGTGATATCTGCACTTGAACTTTCAGTAGGTTCGGTCCGTAAAATCAGGTCTCCCCATGTTTTTGTCATAACAAAAAATACATAAGCCCGCATGGTATAAGCCTGAGCTAAAATGCTGTTTTTCGAGCTTTCCGAATTAAACGTAATGCCAGGGACATACTTTAATATGAGGTTAGCACTATTTATAATCCGATAGAATCCAAGCCAGTCAGCATGGTTAGGCTGATCTCCGCTTAATTCATTTACAAACAAGTTATGACCGCCGCTCCCATATACACCGCCTTCAAATACTTCACTTCTTTGTTCCCCGTCCGTATAAATAGCATCCGACATTGACCTGAGATCAACGTACATTCCATTTAGTGCCCCAACTGCGCTATCTTCCGTTTTCCAAAATGAAGCGTTAGTTATTACGCTTGTTGGAGTCACATCCAAAGTCTCTGTACAAGATGGAATTATCCAACCCGACAAGATTATTACAAGAATTATACTAAGTTTTTTCATGATTTGTAATATTAATTAAAATGAAATATTCGCTCCAAAACTGATATTCTTTGGTAGCGCATAACGCCCATTATCCTGCCCGCCATCTTCAGGATTTAAACCTAAATATTTAGTAAAATAATGAAGGTTATTACCGGTAATATTAAACTTTAGATTACTGACATTTATCTTTTTTAAGAATTTTGCTTTTAAGTTATAGCTCAATGTCACTTCTCTGACAGCCAGGAAATCTCCTGATTCCTGATATTCCGAACTTCCTGAAGTAGTCGAACCACTAAATACATTTCGCTGAGTCCTTTCTCCACCCCAATAATATCTGGGCATATCTGTAATGTCTCCCTGCTGTTTCCATGATCTGTCCACCATCCTTTGTGTCAGATTGCCATCTGAATAAAGGTTGCCATCAAGAAACATTCTGGCCCAATTGAATATCGTATGTCCTGCGGTATAGTCTAACCGAATGTATAAATTAAATTTTTTGTAGCTCACCGAATTTGTAAAACCACCTGTCCAAACAGGGAAAATGTTGCCTATATATATTTTGTCACGAGAATCGATCGAACCATTTTTATCCACATCAAGGTATTCAACATCTCCTCCATATTGGGTTTTATTTGCACCCACAATATATGTTGCAACCGGACCAGCCAATGCCGCTTCATCAGTAGGATAAATTCCCACCTGTTTACGATCATAAACCTCTCCAAGCGGACTTCCTTCCTGTATTCCTCCCAACCAGGCGTAATCACCAATTTTAGGATCCCATACATTATATCCCCCTATCCGGTTATTTTCTGTACCATTTTCTGGCAGTTTTAATACTTTATTTTTTGTTTTTGAAGCATTAAAGGAAATATCCCATTGAAGATCAGATGAAACGGGCAAAATCTTAGCACCTATTTCAATTTCAAATCCTTTGTTTTCAAGACTTCCCAGGTTGGTAAGAATACTTCCAAAGCCTGTAGATTGAGGTAAAGGCAAACTTGTTAATAAATTATCAGTAACTCTGCGATAATAGTCAATCAAAAAGGTAACCCTGTTGTTGAAAACACCAATATCAGCACCCACATCTAAAGTCTTCGATTGTTCCCATTTCAGATCCATGTTTGGAATAACAGTATTCTGAATGGCTGCTTCTCCTCCGTATTTAGCTCCTACTCCATATACTCCTTGTGCTGTAAAGTCACCGAGACCAGAAATATTTCCGGTTACACCATAGCTTCCTCTAAGCTTTAAACGTAAAAGGTCCTTCGGAAGTGCTTCCCAGAATTTTTCTTTATATATATTCCATCCAGCAGACACCCCGGGAAAAAATGCCCATTTATTTTGGTCTCCCAAATTTGAAGCCCCGTCATATCTCATATTAAGCGAAAAGAGATATTTTTTTTGGTAATCATAGTTTATTCTTCCAAAATACCCCAAAATTACCTGATCGCTAATATAGCTGGTGACAGATGTAGCCTCACCCGAAGCATTTAGCGTCGGAATTAAATCAGTAGAGGAGTTCCTTCCATAAGCATCCAAAGAGGATGATTCTCTTCCAAAGTAGGATAAACCTGCCTTAGCATCCAAATGATGATCGGATGAAAAAGATTTGGAATAAGTGAATACTGCATCTGCCTGTTTTTGTCGCCATCTCGAATTATGACCACTGGCATAACGAGTAGTCACATACGAATTGACTCCATTCCAAAATCCTGGCTGAAAATCATACGAATCACTGGTGGAATTGTATATTGACAACTGCGGATCAAAAGAAAGACCAGGTAAGATATCCCAATGAGAGCCTATTGCAATGGTTAATCGTTCATTCTTGTTCTCGTTAAGTCTGTTATTCTTATAATATACAGGATTTCCTATGGTGCTGTTTGTCCCTGGTGCAAGTGAACCATCTTCAAATGTATATTTGGCTGTTGGAGCTAATCCCGCATTCCGGAAAAATGTGACATCTGCGCCAGAGTATGGGGCATCATTTTGTGCACTTGAATAAATGACACGGGAAAAGAAACTCAAATTATCTTTGACTTTAATATCACCATTCAAATTAAAGCTAAGTCGATCATAATTAGTAGTGATAACTGTTCCCTGAGAACTTAAATATCCAACTCCTGCATTAAATGTAGCTTTTTCATTTCCTCCTGATATTTCAATGTTATGATTATTTGAAATACCTGTTTGATATGTAAGGGCCTGAAAATCTGTATTTTTAAATATGAGTGTTTTAGATGGATCTGCCGGATCTGGCATGCTTTCCCATCCTTCTTTTAACTTGTACTCATTTTCTGAAGTAAGATATTGGGTAGTAAAAGCGGTTTTGTTTGTTAAATCATTGCCGGTACCATATCCCATTGGTAAAGTAAGTCTACCGGAATTATTCCCAAATTTAGGGGCAGCAAATACCGACAACCGGTTCATGGTTAAATAGTCCCTGGCATTGGCTAATTCATATAATTTCCCTGGCTTTGACAAGGTCAGGTCGTATGAATATGTCACGCGGGTCTGGTTTGGTTTCCCTGACTTCGTAGTAATAATTACCACACCATTGGAGCCTCTGGCTCCGTAAATAGCGGTCGAGGCAGCATCTTTTAAAACCTGTAAAGACTCAATATCATCAGAGTTGATATCATTCATATCACCACGGATTATTCCATCAATAATATACAATGGAGAAGCTCCGTTTGGATTATTAATTGAAGTTCCACCGCGAATTACAATTCGGGGAGCAGCACCAGGCTGACCTGAAGTACTTTGTACCCGGACGCCTGACACAGTACCCTGTAAAGCTGAACCTACATTAGCATATGTAACATTTTCCAGGACTTTGGAGTCAAGTTTAGAAACAGAGGTTGTTAGAACTTCTCTTGACTGTTTACCATATCCAATTACGACCACTTCGTCCAGTCCAACTAAGTCAACGGAAAGAATTATATTATAAACATTACTGCTGCCAATTGCCATATCCATCGTTTTCATTCCTATAAATGAAAATGTCAGGATTTTGGCATCATTTGCTACGGTGAGTTCATAATTTCCATCGGTATCAGTAATTATACCGTTGGTAGTTCCTTTTACAACAATTGATACGCCGGGAATTGATTGTCCCTTTTCATCGGTCACCTTTCCTGAAATCTTTTTCATTTGTGGCTGTTGAAGTTCCAATTGCAATGGAACGTTTACCTTTTCCTTCAGGATAATTTGCCGGTCACGGACCTCGTAATCGATATTACTTTGTTCGCAGATGGAATTGAGCACATCCTCAAATCCAGCATCTTTAAAATCAACAGTTATCTCCTTTGAGCCTTCCATGATGTCGTCCTTATACAGGAAAATGTAATCGGTTTTTTGCTCAATGCTCTCCAATACTTCGCGGATGTTAGCTTTGCTAAAGTTCAGCGAAAGTGTAACCTGAGAAAAGCTATTGCCAAATGAAGCTAATATCAGGAAAGTTAGAAGTACTGTAAGTTTCATTTTTCTAAATTTTAATCGCATTTCATCCCCAAACGGGAACGAAATTTCTCGTTTTTTTTTCATAATTTTGAAACGTTAAATGACCATTAATTAAAAATTTAACACACTCGAAACCGGGGGGTGCTGGAACACGCTCCGGTTTTTTATTTTAGTATCTCATAAAGATTATCTCCTTTGTTTACAATCTTCACTGAAGCAGCTCTTGCAATACGCTGACATATCTCGTCTTTGTCTTCATTTAATCCCAGCTTTCCGGTAATACGCAAACTGCCAAACATCGGGTTGCTGTACTGAAACCGAATGTTGTAAAAGCGTTCGACCTGTTTCAGAATCCGGCTCAAATCAGTACTTTCAAATTTAAGAATGCCCGCTGTCCACGAGGTATAATTGTCTGTATCTACTATCTTTATCTTGATTTTTTTTGTGATTCTGTCAAACGATGCCAACTGGTTTGGCAACATTTCAGTAGCTCTTTCAAATAATCCGGCATTGTTCTGTTCCATGCGAACCTTTCCTTCTGCCAAAACGGTTTCAATCACATTATCAGTAGGATAAGCAGAAATGTTAAATCGGGTACCCAGCACTTTTATCCGAAGATCACTTACCTGTACGATAAATGGATGGCTTTGATCGTGTTTAACATCGAAAAAGGCTTCACCTAACAAATATACCTCACGTGATTTTCCAGTAAATTTTTCTGGATATGCTAGTCGGCTACCTGCATTGAGAAAGACTTTTGTCCCGTCGGATAATTGTATTTCTGATGTTTTGCCATAAGGAATAATCAATTGATTGAGCGCTGACTTGTTGATAGGTTTAGACTGATCTTCACTGAGGGTATCGTTATTGAGCACTAATTTTCCGTCAGCCTGGTATTGGAGGATCGATTTATTCTCTGTCAGCAGAATGTCTTCCCCATTTGCACGAATCAGTTTTGCAGAATTTCCGGGTACCGTCTCAATGAGTTTTTGAGCATAGAATTCCGGATTGAACTGGTTTTGTTTGTAAAAAAGCAATGCGCCTATCGAGAAGAACAAGAGCGCCACGGCAGCATATTTAAGCAAACCAATTACCATTTTTCTGGTTTTCCCTAAATACTGCTTTTCTTCTACTTGTTTTAATATCCTTGAAAACAAAAGGATTTTCTGTTCTTCAGTCAGCTCTTTGTCGGTTGTCCGGAATTTTAGCAATACTTTTCTGGCAAGAAGGATGTTCTTTTTCTCCTCCGGATGGTCGGTCTCAAATTGTGTCCACCATGCTTCCAATTCATTATTCGGATGAAATACCCAAAGGAAAAATTTTTTATTTTCGAAGTATTTACTCAGATGTTCCATGTAATTTTTGTTGTTATACCTATAAAGGCAACTAACATTTAAAACATGGACAGATTTTTTAACTTTTTTTTTAATTTTTATTTAATATTAGCACGAATAAGATTGTAGGAGAATCATTACCAATGATTTCGCGAACTGCTTTTAAAGCGCGATAGACTTGTTTGCGCACCGATTTAACTGTGATCTCCAAAATCCTGGATATTTCATCGTATTCGAGTGATTCATTATAGCGTAGATATAGCGCTTCTTTCTGTTTGGCAGGGAGTTGGCTGAGTGCATTCAAAACTTTACTGTTGATCTCTACATTTGATTCCTTCTCGATGATTTGGAATTCAATGCTGTATTCAGGTTCAAAATCCACAGATTCATTGAATCCATGAATGATCTTTCGACTGGACTGCAATTTTTTTATCAGATTTCGTTTGAGTGCCAGAAACAGGTAAAACTTCAGGTTTTCGGGAGCGATCCTGATTTTATCACGTTTCAGAAAGAGTTCGAGAAACAACTCCTGAAGAGCATCTTTTACAGCTTCATCGTCGGAGCACATCTTTGTGCCGTAACTGTATAGTGTATCGATGTATCGGTTATACAAAATGGCAAAGGCTTCCTGATCTCCCGTTTTAAAGCGATTCCAAATAACCAGCCAATAATCCTTGTCGTCTTCTTTACTCATTTGCCATTGTCTGTTATCTATTAGGATCTTATGGGTTTCTCTGGCAGGTAATGTTACTAATGAGAACAAAAGTATAAATAATATCAGGTCAAGACTAAATTTGATGTGTTTGAATTTCTCTTTTGTTTCTTGTCTCTGATGCACTTGCGGAATGTCAGAGTAGCAAATTCAGATAAAAGAAAGCGCTTCAAAAATTTAGGCGCGAAGCGGGTCCCTGAATTTTTCAGACGTTTTACCGATTTTGAAATGTAAAGTCCAATCATCACAAACGAGCTCCATCCGGCCTTAAAAAAAACAAATTATTCCCGGATAAAACGAACATGCCGCGAAATTAATTTTAAAGGAGGTGCCCCCAAAAATTAAGGAAAACTTTGTTCGAAGTGGATAGATTTAAGCCTTCCTATTATCCGGTCTTCAATCCTGGTTCGTTTCTGAAAATGTATTTATTGGCTTCCCGGTTCTGAATTTTATCGGCAAAAGAATCGAAACTAGTGTTCGCCATGCTCGGCACACCAAAAAAAAGAGGCTGGAACTTTCGATCCAACCTCTTCGCAAAAGAAAATATTTTTCTTATACACGTTTTTCTTTGATACGGGCCTTTTTGCCGGTAAGTTCGCGTAAATAATACAATTTTGCCCTGCGGACACTACCTTTTTTGTTCACTTCAATCTGGTCGATAAATGGTGAATAAAGAGGGAAAATTCTTTCAACACCAATACTTCCCGACATTTTGCGAACAGTAAACATTTTGGTAACGCCTGTTCCTTTTACCTGAATAACTACACCACGGTAATTCTGGATACGCTCTTTGCTACCTTCTTTAATCTTGTAAGAAACGGTAATCGTATCACCCGCTTTAAATGGGGTATGTTCTTTTGTTTCAACAGCAAAAGCGTTTTGTGCAACTTTAATTAAATCCATTGTTTTAAGTTTTAGTGGCAATATTACATCAAATCAATGAGTAAGAGATTGCTGAAATGTGGCGCAAAAATAACAAAATTATTCATACTACCATTCGCATCTTAAACAAAAAGACCAGAAAATTCCTGAAAAATCAATGGCTTGGTGCACCAATCATTTTTAAATGATCGCCTGTGCCGTCAACAATTACTCTTTTCCACCACTCAGGATAACCAGGTTGATCCGGTCCCGGACAGATTCCGGTTTCAGTACGTTCAAACACACCGTCTTTTTCCTTCTTGATATTGCCATCCATGAATTTAACAATCAGGAATTGAGATAATTTTTTCCATTCATGCGTCATTCCGTTTGCCTGATTGATTGAATAATCAGTTAAAAACTGCAATGTTTCACTTTTCTTTCCTGAATTCCAAAGATTTTGTGCAGCCATATCAACGCTTGGCGTATAAGCTACGAATTTATTTTCCAAACTCTTTTGAACTTTCAGCACATCAGGAATCATGGCATCGTAACGAAGGTAGGCAAAATTAGAAACAAGATTAAAAGTCCAGAAAGCAGAAGTTTCAGAATAGGTCAGCAGGTCGCCGTTTCCCACTTTGAAACACTCCGGAATTTGAGTAATTCCGCAGTACATAGGGACATAACAAGTGCTATAAGTATCGTCAACCCCAAACCAAAGAATTCCGCCAATCGGATTGGGCAACCACGAACGCGACTGTGCTACAAATGAAAAACCGGTTTGCTGGGTCGAAATGGCACGTTCATTCACATAGTTTGCCGAATCAACTTTGAAAGTCAATGGCCGCCAGCGGTATGGTAATTTAAACGGACCGGCACCAATGTCTTTTGTCATATCAAGGGGAGTACCTTCAAAATGATCACGCATCATTCCCATCACATCCTGAACGGTAAGCTTTTTATCGGGTTTAACCCATAATGGCATCCGGTTGGAAGGAAACTTATTTTCGCCGGCATGTTTCACGTTACCCAGAATATATTCCTCATATTGTTTCATTCCTGAATACACCTTGTTAAATCCGGCATATACACGGGCATCGCTGAAACGGGCGCCGCTAAAATCAACCGGAGCATAAACGTCAGAAAAACTGAATTCTGTATTTTTACCATCAAACCAACCTTTTTCGCGGGCAAACGAAACCACATCTTTAGCGAAGAGACAATTGACCTTATCTTCTGCCGGGAAAGTGGTGATACGTGCCTGGTTGGCATGACCACTGATGTATCCGTCAGGGATGCGCTGAGCCACCCAAATTGCCCCTTTTTTGCCATCGCCTTTGCCAATCATCTCCATGATCCATACTTCATTGGGATCAGAAATTGAAAACGATTCACCTGAGCTTGCATATCCGTATTGCTCTACCAAATCAGTCATAACCTGAATGGCTTCGCGTGCAGTTTTTGCACGTTGCAAGGCTACGTACATCAAGCTTCCGTAATCCATAATTGCACCCAATTGTTTGGCCAATTCTTCACGTCCGCCATAAGTCGTTTCACCAATAGCTACCTGAAACTCGTTCATATTTCCAACCACACTGTAAGTATGTGCTACCTGCGGAATTCGTCCCAAAAATTTACCGGTATCCCACTCGTAAATATCACGCAGTGCGTCTGCCGGATAATCTTTTGCCGGCTGTAAATACAATTCGCCATACAATACATGCGAATCGGCTGCATAAGTAATCATGGTTGAACCATCGGCAGTTGCTCCATTAGTAACTAAAAAATTGGTGCAGGCGAATGAAACCTGCATCGTCCCCAATGCGATCATAAAAGTTAGGACGAAAACCCGTTGAAGATTTTTTATCATATTAAGCTATTTATTTTGAATTTTAATTTCAACAAATATAATTATTCCTGAAGTATAAATATTTCATTCAGATTTAAGCCGATAAAGAAGGTGGTTTTAAAGGATAAAAAACATGAGAAAAAATCATCTTTTCAGGAGACCTACTGCAAGGCAAACCCAGCCGGCAACAAAAGCCAAACCTCCTATCGGAGTGATTGCTCCCAGAATTTTTATTCCTGAAATAGAAAGAGCATATAAACTTCCGGAGAACAAAATGATGCCGGCGATGAGCAAGATCCCTGACCAATTGAGCCATTTTGATTTATTGTGATTACTGATTAATCCAATCAATAACAAGCCCAAAGCATGATAAAACTGGTATTCAACGGCAGTTTTGTACACTGCCAGCATTTCGGGTGACAAACTGGCTTTCAAAGCATGAGCGCCAAAAGCGCCGAGCAAAACTCCCAATGCTATAAAAACAGCTCCTGATAAAAGTATATTCCGGTTATTCATTTCTGATTGTTTAACGACAATAACAATCTAAAGGTGAAAAAGGATCCGATCTTTTGAAAAGATCGGATCCTTTTTCACCTTTTACTTTTTTCTGGAATCTTAATCAAGCTTGTGAATAACCAATCCTGATCTTAGTTTTGGTTCGAACCAGGTAGTTTTTGGTGGCATGATATTTCCTGAATCGGCAATGTTGATCAACTGTTGCATTGAAACCGGGAACAAGGCAAATGCAACTTTCATATCGCCTCCGTCAACCCGTTTTTTTAATTCGCCCAAACCTCTGATTCCGCCAACAAAATCAATACGTGTAGAAGTTCTCAGGTCGTCAATTCCCAGAATCTGATCTAAAACAAGGTTCGATAATATGGTCACATCCAATACACCGATAGGATTGTTGTCATCAAATGTGCCTGTTTTTGCATTCAGTTTGTACCAATTTCCGGACAGGTACATGCTGAATTCGTGCAGTTTGACTGGTTTGTAAATTTCGTTTCCAACCAGTTCGACTTCAAAATTCATTGCCAGTTTTTCCAATAATTCAACTTCAGTCAAACCATTCAAATCTTTGACAGCACGGTTGTAGTCAATAATCTGCAACTGATTATCCGGAAAATGAACGGCCATAAAGAAATTATATTCTTCGTTGCCGGTATGGTTTGGATTCTGATTTTTCTTTTCCAGGCCAATGCGGGCGGCAGCAGCGGTGCGGTGATGTCCGTCGGCAACATAGGTGAATGGGACTTTGGATTCAAAAATCTTCTGAATTCTTTGATTGAGCATTACTTCGTTAATGGTCCAAAATTGGTGGCCAAAACCATCTTCAGCCACAAAATCGTAATCCGCTTTCTGGCTTTTCACAATCATATCAACAATTGCGTCAATTTCTTTAACTGCACGATACGAAAAGAAAACCGGTTCGATATTGGCATTCAGGTAACGGGTCAGGATCATGCGATCTTCTTCCTTGTCAGGCCGTGTTAACTCGTGTTTTTTAATGATGCCCTGATTATAATCTTCGCACGAAGCTGCTCCTACAATTCCGTATTGCGTGCGGCCATTCATGGTTTGCGCATAAATGTAATATTTAGCTTCATCGTCCTGTTTCAGCCAGCCTTCCTTCTGAAAACTCTGGAAATTCTCCACCGATTTCAGGTAAACAGTTTCAGAATGAACATCTGTTCCTGCCAGACAATCAATTTCAGCACGTGTAATATGAAGCAACGAACAGGCTTTGCCTTCAGCCATTTGGGCTGCTTCGGCACTGTTCATCACGTCGTAAGGCAAACAGGCAAGGTCGCTCGCAATTGCTTGTGGCGGACGAAGTCCTTTGAATGGTTTTACAATAGCCATAAATTTGTATTTTTTTGAAATTGAACTTTAATTTGATTTATGAGAGAATTTTCGATAGATATTAAACGCATAACTCCTGATCACCACTTTCCGGCCCGACTCACGATTAATCGCTTTGGCCCATGGAGTTAGCAAAGCTGTCACTCCGGCCACAATTACCGCTTTTACAGGATTCATTTGAATTGATAATACCCAAACGATCAAATAGATGATATCGAAAATAATCATGAATATCATGAAATTGTAAAATGCTAATTTGAATTTCTGTTGCATAACTTTTTTTATTCGTTTTTACTCTATTTCAATATTGTATTTTCCAAGCAGTCCGGCAATTCCGGAATATGAAAACTTTGCCTTTTTAATTTTGTTTGCCTCCGGATCGAATGAATAATTGGATGCCGTCCGAAAGTCTGCCTTTTCAAGCGTACTTTCATGAAAAACAGCGCGCGACAAATCACAATTTGCGAAAACAGCCATCGACAAATCAACTTTCGTAAAGTCAACCTCCTTCAAAGAACAATCGGTAAAGTTGGCCCTTTTTATTTTCTTCCCAACAAAAGATGCATAATCGAGAAAACATTTCTGAAAGCTGGCTGCAAAAAGAAAGTCAATACAATGATCAAAATTAATTCCAACCAGCTTACAGTCAACAAAATGAACATCCTTCAAACCGGTTCCGTTTAATTTGGCCAAGGCAAAATTACAACTTTCAAAACGACAATTAATAAAATCGTCGTTTGTAAGAACACAGTTTGAAAAATCGCAATTTAGAAAAGTACAGCTGTCAAATTCAGTTTGTGTTATCTTTTGACCTGAATAATTGATATTCGTAAAATTCTGGTTGTCGTGTACTTTTTCTTTCATCCGATGAACTGTAATCTATCTGTTTACACGGTAGGTCTGGTCGTTACTTTCGAAGAATGCAACAATTTGCTCTGCCGCTGCCACACCTGCATTTACATTGGCTTCTGAAGTTTCTGCTCCTTGTTTTTTTGGAGTTGAATAGTATCGAAGATCGAATTTATCAACTAATTCGGCATGGTTGGCTGGTGCAATATCGCTGATATATTTAAAATCCGGACGTTTTTCCAACATCATTTTTAAGCCTTCTTCGTCAATCACTTCCTTCCGGGCTGTATTAATCAGGGTTGCTCCTTTGGGCATTTTGTTCATCAAGTCAAAATTAATTGACTTCTTAGTTTTGTCGTTTACCGGAATGTGCAAAGACAGGTAATCGCTCATACTGAACAATTCATCAACCGACTGGACAACGCTTACCTCATAAGGTTCCATGCTGACTTTGGTGATACATGGATCAAGTGCAACTACCTTCATGCCAAATCCCTGGGCAATTTTTGCAACACGGCGTCCAATGTTGCCACAACCATAAACGCCCACCGTTTTTCCTTTTAATTCAGATCCTGCCCCACCCTTGAAATTTGCACGGGACATAAAAATCATCATGCCAATAGCCAATTCGGCAACGGCGTTTGAATTCTGGCCGGGCGTATTCATTGCGACGATCCCTTTTTCGGTGCAGGACGCTAAATCAAGGTTATCAAAACCTGCACCAGCCCTGACAACAATTTTCAATTCTTTGGCTGCTTCAAGCACTTCGCGATCAACAATATCGCTTCTGACAATCAAAGCATTAACATCTTTCAATGCATCGAGAAGTTCAGACTTTGACGCATATTTTTCAAGCTTGCGAACTTCATAACCTGTACCGGCAAGAACTCCGGCAATTTGTTCCATCGCAACAGGAGCAAATGGTTTTTCTGTAGCAATTAATACCCTTTTCATAAGTTTATTTCCCTTTAAAAGAAGAAAGCAGAACCCCCATTCTGCTTTCCTCCTGATTTTATTGAAGTTTTGTTTTTTCAAATGCCTTCATAGCATCAACCAATGCAATAACGCTTTCTTTCGGAAGCGCATTGTAGGTTGAGGCACGATATCCTCCTACCGAGCGATGGCCTTCCAATCCCAGCATTCCCAGTGATTTGGTATAGGTGAGGAATTCAGGCTCCCATTCTTTGTATTCGTCATTCATTACGAAACAAATATTCATCACTGACCGATCGTTTACATCAGGAATATTTGCTTTAAATAATTTGTTTCGTTCAATTTCATCATAAAGAATTCCTGCTTTTTCGATATTTATTTTTTCCATCACTTTCACGCCACCTAATTCTTTCAGCCATTTCAAAGTTTGTAGAGCAGCGAAAATCGGAACTACCGGTGGTGTATTGAACATCGATTCATTTTCGATATGGGTACGATAATTCAGCATTGTAGGAATTTTACGACTTACTTTACCCAGTGCATCTTCTTTTACAATTACAAAAGTAACCCCGGCTGGAGCAAGATTTTTCTGAGCTCCGCCATAGATTAGCGCATATTTTGAAACATCAAGCGGACGGCTGAAAATGTCGGATGACATATCAGCAACCAGCGGTATTTTGCAGTCTATATCGGTACGGATTTCAGTTCCGTAAATTGTATTATTGGTTGTAATGTGAAAATAATCAGCATCTTCAGGAACAGTATAACCTTTTGGAATGTGATTATAAGTAGTTGCTTTTGAAGAAGCAACTTCGACAACCTCACCAAAAAATTTGGCTTCTTTCAGAGCTTTGTCTGCCCATGTTCCAGTATTTAAATATGCCGCCTTTTTCTCAAGCATATTGTAAGGAACCATCATGAATTGAGAGCTGGCGCCTCCGCCTAAAAACAATACATGGTAACCTGCAGGAATATCAAGCAGTTCCTTGAAAAGTTGCTGAGCTTCGTTGCATACAGCAACGAATTCTTTGCTTCGGTGCGAAACTTCCATCAGTGAAAGGCCAGTCCCGGCAAAATCAATTAAAGCGTCGGCCGTGTTTTTAATGGTGTACTGCGGTAAAATTGACGGACCTGCGTAAAAATTATGCTTCTTCATCTGGTTTTGATTTATGGGTTAATAACTATTTACATTCAGTTTTATTGCAAATAAAGGTTCAAAATAAACGATTATCCGCGTAATGAAATCTGAAATAAATCAGACTTAATTTTAATACAACAAGTTATAAAACATTCAAGTCATCTTCATCAAAATTCGAAAAAATCATTGGAAAAATTCAAGCATTATCCAACTTTTTATTTTACAGGATATTAACCAGCCTATTATCCTGAAATGCAGGGATTACAGGTGTTTGATCGGCTGTCAAACAATATTCGATGCAATCGTCCAATCCTTTGGATGCTAGCCGACCTTTCTGTGCCGATTTCTGAAGGTAGCCATACAAATCACTTTTCGCAAGGCTCCATAAATCGAGTGATGCAGTAACCGCATCACAAACGCTTTCAAATTTTCCTGAATTCAGGAGCCTTTCGGCCAATGCACCGGCAAAAACTGTATCTTCCAAGCTGAAACGATCCTTCCACGAAGCACAAAAAATCAGTACAGGAGAATTTTGTTGAATGAGCCAGTCGGCCAATGCGGAAATATTGAGGAATGAACCGATTAAAACAGCTTTTGAGTGACTGGCCAGATGTATGCACCTTGTTCCGTTGGTAGTAGAATAGACGATTTCTTTGCCTTTCACTATTTCAGGAGTAAAATTAAAGGGCGAATTGCCAAAATCGGCAAAATCGAGCACATAACCGTCACGTTCAGAGGCAACCATGTAGCCTTGCCGCTTCATTTCACGTGCTTCGTCAACCGTTGCCACCGGCAAAATTGACTTCACTCCGTTGTGAATAGCGGCGCATATTGATGAAGTCGCGCGTAAAATATCGACAATCACCACCAGATTCTGATCATCGGCATGTTTATCGTAAATTGCGGGGGACAAACAAACCTCCAGCCGATTTTTTGATTTTTCCATTTGCATGTAAAAGCATCAAAGATAAGGAAAGTAGCAAACCAAGCCCTATTTTTGGAAATTGAAACCAGTATTTAAGGTAAAAGTAAAGTTGGAGAAAAGTGATCAGCAGTCAGTCGCAGTGGGCAGTGTTCAAAAAAGAAAAAAACCTGTCGGCATAATACCGGCAGGTTCTCTATATCTTAGAAAAAAGAATTCTAAATCGGATTGATAAACGGCATTTTAACTATTTTGGCTTTCAGCATTTTATTACGAACATTCAAATATACTTCAGTACCAATTGCTGAATAAGCTTTATTAACATAGCCCATTCCGATACCTTTATTTAATACCGGCGACATGGTTCCTGAAGTCACGCGACCAATCACAATTCCGTCCTGATCGGTCAACTCGTAATCGTGGCGGGGAATTCCGCGGTCGATCATTTCAAAACCGCGAAGTTTGCGATCCACTCCTTCCTGCTTTTGCATCAGCAGAAAATCTTTGTCGATAAAATGATGCCCGTTGAATTTGGTAATCCAGCAAAGACCGGCTTCTATGGGTGAAGTGGTATCATCAATATCGTTTCCATAGAGGCAAAAACCCATTTCAAGTCGCAGAGTATCGCGAGCTGCCAGTCCGATTGGTTTGATGCCGAATTCTGCTCCTGCTTCAAAAATCACTTTCCAAAGATGTTCAGCAAATTCATTCCTGAAATACAATTCGAAGCCACCTGAACCGGTATAACCTGTGGCAGAAATAATCACATCGTCAACTCCACCGATTGTTCCGGTTGTGAAGGTGTAGTATTTGATTTCCGATAAATTAACCTTGGTTAATTTCTGAAGTGTTGCTATCGCTTTGGGACCTTGAATGGCCAACTGACTGATCGCATCAGATGCATTTTCGAGGATAGCCCCGTTGGTATTATGCGAAACAATCCAGTTCCAGTCTTTTTCGATGTTGGATGCATTTACGACCAGCAAATATATTTCGGGAGAGTAAAAATAAACCAACAGATCATCAACGATTCCGCCCTTACCATTCGGAAAGCAGGAATATTGAGCCTGTCCGATAGACAGTTTTGAAACATCGTTGGAAGTCACCCGCTGAACAAGTTCCTGTGCCTCCGGACCTTTTACCCAGAACTCACCCATGTGTGATACATCAAAAACACCAACTGACTTGCGAACAGTCATGTGTTCATCCTTGATTCCGGAATATTCGATTGGCATCTCAAAACCTGCAAACTCCAGCATTTTGGCGCCTGCCTGTTTATGTATCTGATTTAAAGCTGTGATTTGCATAAATTTATTTTCAGTTTTTTATACGACAAAAGTAGTTTATTACCCAAGCTCAAAGCATGAAAAATATCATTTGGCAAAGATATTAGTTTTTATCTCTGTGCTTTGCAATGTTAGGTTCAAATAATAATTTTCCGTAACATTGCATTGATAGAAATCATTTCAAAAATTACGAACAATGGCCCAAGTACGCTTAACCAATTTGGATTATCTGAAAGAAATTACAGGAGGAGAACCGGAAATAACGAAGGAATTTATTCAGATGTTCTTCGATCAGTTGCCTGAATTCAGAGACGGGATGACCAATTTTTTAGCTGAAAAGAAATGGAAAGAGTTAGGGGAGATTGCCCATAAGGCAAAGTCATCGGTGATGACTTTCGGAATGAACGATCTTGGACACCGGCTAAAGGAATTACAGTTAAAAACACAAAAGTTGGAAGACATAGGCAACTACCCGGTTTATGTTGATGAATTTATTTCTGCTCTCGCGCAAGCCGAAGCTGAACTCCAGGATGACATGAATAAACTATAACGCTTGGGATCAAGCTATTTCGGATCAATATTTCAATTCATAAAACCCATAAGTTCGTCTATTGGAACTTATGGGTTTTGTTTTTAAGCAGGTGCGGAAGTTTTTTACTTCCTCAAATTGCAATTATAAATCGAATCACCCATTTCAATTCTTAAACTTTTCGGGTAATTTAACACGCTCAAATCAAAACCAAACTAATCCAACCATGAGAACCATTCTAACTTGTCTGTTTATCTGCATAAACTTCGGATGGGTCACTGCTCAACCAACACAACTGGTTCCAGCTGAAAAAATCAATCCTGAATTATTGACCAATCATTGGAAAGCTCAGTGGATTACACATCCAACCGAATCGGCGCTCGATTACGGTGTATTTCATTTCAGAAAAAGCTTTGAACTGAACACTGTTCCTTCCGAATTTATCATCCATATTTCTGCTGATAACCGTTACCGGCTGTTTGTAAACGGGCAGGCTGCTTGTTTTGGTCCGGCACGCGGCGATCTTGCACATTGGTATTACGAAAGTATCGACATTGCCCGATTCCTGAAACCCGGCAAAAACCTGTTGGCAGCAGTGATCTGGAATTTTGGCGAAGATAAACCATGGGCGCAATTCTCTCTTAAAACGGCGCTGATTGTTCAGGGAAATTCTGCGGCCGAAAGAATGGTCAATTCCGATTCAAGTTGGCGGGTCGTTAAAAACAAGGCATACTCGCCTGCTTCAGCAGATGCAAAAGAAACGCTCGGGCAATTTATCGTTGTTGGCCCCTGCGATCGGCTCGATGCCTCCCAATATCCATGGAATTGGGAAACTGCAACATTCAACGATCAAAGCTGGAACAACGCAAAAACAATCGATATTGGTCACCCAAGAGGAGTTGGCACAGATATTAACTGGGTTTTGACACCAAGGAGAATCCCGCAAATGGACCAGAATGAAAAGCGGTTTGGATTAGTTAGGAGGGTATCTTCCGGCAACATTCCTGAAGGTTTTCTTCAGGGGAAAACAGTGTGGAATATTCCGGCCAACCAGAAACTGACCATTTTATTTGATCAGGGAAACCTGACAACCGGATATCCTGAATTATTGGTTTCAAAAGGAAAAGGAAGCCGGATCAAATTTACTTATTCTGAAGCATTGTTTGATTCAGCAGGAAACAAAGGCAACAGAGACGAAATTGAAGAAAAATCTATTAAAGGGTATGTTGACATCTTTATGCCCGACGGAGACGCCAACCGATTGTTCCGGCCCTTATGGTTCCGCACCTGGCGATACCTTCAGGTTGAAATTGAAACCAAAAATGAAGCGCTGGTACTCAATGATTTTTCAAGCGAATTTACCGCCTATCCACTTCAGGAAAATGCAATTTTTGAAACAGATCAGGCTGATTTGAAACAGATTTGGAATGTTGGCTGGCGAACCGCCCGCTTGTGTGCCAACGAAACCTATTACGATTGTCCGTATTATGAACAACTTCAATACGTGGGCGATACACGCATTCAGGCCTTGATTTCGCTGTACGTTTCGGGCGATGATCGTTTGGTTAGAAATGCATTAATGAGCTACGATGAATCACGTTTTCACGAAGGACTGACCCAAAGCCGCTATCCATCGGCCAGTCCACAGGTAATACCACCATTTTCGCTTTATTGGGTCGATATGGTGCACGATTACTGGACATTGCGCGATGATCCGGAATTTGTTGCCGGCTTTTTGAACGGAATTGATCAGGTGCTGAATTGGTTCGTTCAACGAATTGATCCGAAAACCGGACTGCTTGGTAAAGTGGAATACTGGAACTTCGTGGATTGGGCTGATGAATGGCCATGGCTCAACGAAAATCGTATCGGAGGCGTTCCAAAAGGTGGCCGCGACGATGGTCAATCGTCTATTGTAACTATGCAGTTTGCTTATGCAGCGCAGCGTGCAGCCGAATTATACGATTATTTCGATCAACCGGTAATTGCACAAAACTATAAGCAACTGGCGCAAAACCTGACCAAAGCCGTGTACAAAAATTGCTGGGATTCAGCGCATGGATATCTGGCCGATACACCTGACAAAACCGATTTCAGTATGCATGCCCAGATTTTTGGGATATTGACCAACACCATTCTAGAAAACGAACAAAAAGAAATGATCGAAAAGATCATGAAAGATGCGAAGTTGATTCAGCCCACTTTGTATTTCCGATTTTATCTGACCCAAGCTTTGAAAAAGACCGGTTTGGCCGATCGTTACCTTGAAACGCTTGAACCATGGAAAGAAATGCTAAGAAACGGGTTGACCACCTTTACTGAAAAACAAGATCCTACCCGCTCCGACTGTCATGCCTGGAGCGCAAGTCCGAATTACGATTTTCTGGCCACTGTTGCAGGTATTCGTCCGGCCTCACCAGGCTTTAAAACCATCCGAATGGAACCTGCTTTGGGCGAACTGAAATTCATCAAAGGCCAGATGCCCCATCCTTCAGGAATGATTGTTTTTGACCTGAAAAGAATAGGAAGTGAAGGTATTCAGGGCGAAGTAACATTACCGGAAGGATTAAACGGAACTTTTAGCTGGAAAGGAAAAGTTATGCAGTTAAAAGGTAAAACGAGTATTTTACTTGTGCCCTGAATTAACATTAATGTGAGTGATTGAAGTGACACATTTGCTTACACAAAACTTTTTACAAAAGCCCTGATCTAATCAATTTTCTTAGAAAACCGTTGGCAAGTAGATTAACTTTTAAGTTATTGCGCAAAATAAATATCCATTTTAGAAAGTTTAATTTTGGGCTTATTCATCAACAATAAGGTGTTTTTCACATGCTTTATCACTTCTTCTTTTACAAAGGGAGAAATCAGTGAATCAAGTTTTATTTCTAACAGACGATGAATGATAATAATATCATCCTTTGAAAATGGGCGGACTCCATTGATCAATTCTGACATATAGTTATCGCGGTGATCCAATATTTTCGCTAATTCACTCTGGTTTAAGCCATAAGCTTTCAATTTACTTCTGATCAGTTCCTTTCTTTCATAAATAAATTGATTCTCGGAAGAAACCAATTCCTCTGCATTTTCATTTTGGTTGATTTGCTCTGTTGAAATTGAATCTATATCAGACCAATGTTCCTTTTCGTATTTTTTGATCAATAAACGAAGATGTTCTCTGATCGGCCGTAAAGATGCATCCTCTTTGATCATCCATCTTAGCTTGAGCTGTAAAGCATTTGCTCTTTCAAAATCCAATTCATTCGAAAGTTCCGCTAGTTGCAATACATTATCAATATCAAACTTATCCATTGTACATCTATTTAATTAATCCCTGTTTCCTTAACCAACTTTCAATCGTATTTTTATTTCCTTTAAACGTCAAATCATATTCATCGTGTGAGCCAGTCCAAATAACAGTTGCTTCATTTTCTTCAAAAACGATTAGAATCATAGTGCGGTGAATGTTAACATCAAAAAAATAAAAA
Source organism: Bacteroidales bacterium (assembly GCA_038248385.1). Lineage (GTDB taxonomy): Bacteria > Bacteroidota > Bacteroidia > Bacteroidales > Prolixibacteraceae > Aquipluma. The sequence goes on along the minus strand of JBBRXN010000010.1, from coordinate 43,796 downwards.
CCATCACTATGAATACAATCTGCATCTGCCCTTTCAGCTAAAATGTCATTTTTAGTTTCCCGGGTTGCAGCTTCAATGTCGTTCATCAAAGAATCAATCGCCTTGAGAAGCTTGACATTTCCCCTGTTTTTGATTTTCAGCTTTAATAACTTATCTTTTCGAAATAGGTTCAATCTTGTCGGTTTGTTAGTATGTTTCAGCAAAGATATAAATTAGTTCCAAAATAAGTGGAATTAATTCACTAAATTTACTAACTATAAAAGGGTACCAAAAAAATTGATTAAAAAGGATAAATCAATAGTATTCAACTCAATTCTAAACAAAAAAATCACCCTGCAAACATCCGCTTGCAAGGTGATTTTTTATAATTGAGTGGATTTGTTTTATTACAAGCTATCACCAAAATCCTTACGGAACTTAGCTTCGAGCTTGTCAACCCAGTCGCCGATTGGTTTTAATTTGCCGACAAAGAAACGGAGTACAGGAGGTTCTTCCACCCATTCCAAACCGCCAACCAATTCACGATTATCATACAGCCACTGAATACGGTCTTCAGCATATTTAACCTGCGACAAAGTGAATACCCTTCGTGGAAATGCCAATCGAAGCAATTCAACATCTGCTAATATATCGTCGCCATTTGCGTCGCGCACACTCGAAATCGTACCGCGTTCCATACCGCGAATTCCTGAACAGACATACAGCGCACCTGCCAAAGCACCTGCAGGATATTGACCTTGAGGAATATGAGAAAGGAACTGCCCGGCATCAAGATGGCAACCCAAACCTCCTGCAGGAGTAATTACAGGTATCCCTTTGCTATCCAACGCATCAACCAGGTATTTGATAAACGTGGGAGAATGACTGATTACATCAAAATCAAGCGTTTCGTTCAAACCAACAGCCATGGCTTCTATTTCACGTACGCTCATTCCGCCGTAAGTGAGGAACCCTTCGAAAAGTGGCACCAAGTCGCGCATTGCCATATAAATACCATGGTCGTTGGTACAAATACCGCCACCACGGGTGCAACTTACTTTGCGCCCGGAGAAATAGGAGAAGTCGGTATAGCTCATCATTTCGTGCAAAATATCTTTGATTGGCATATCCTGATAACCTTCTTCCCGGATTTTAATGAAGTACAGGTTTTCGTTGATCAAGCTGGTATCCATCAACAACTTAATTTTGTGAGCCTTGGCAATAGCCGAAACCTCACGTAAGTTTGCCATCGAAAAAGGCTGACCACCAATAAGGTTGGTACCGGCTTCGAAACGGATATACGCAACATTTTCAGCGCCCCATTTTTCAATCACATTATTCAGCTTGTTGATATCCATGTTTCCCTTAAAAGGAAAATCACTTTTGGTTTTCAAGGCTTCATCAGTATATATTTCTTCAACCACACCACCGCACATTTCAATATGAGCCTTGGTTGTTGTGAAATGATAGTTCATTGGAATAACTTTTCCCGGCTGCACAAAAACCTTCGAAATAATGTGTTCGGCTGCACGACCCTGATGAACAGGAAGGAAGTATTTCTGGTTAAATACTTCGTTGATAGCTTTTTCGAGTTTGGTATAACTGGCTGAACCAGCATACGAATCATCGGCTAAACTCATTGCAGCCACCTGGTTGTCACTCATCGCGTTGGTTCCTGAATCGGTAAGCATGTCGAGAAAAACATCTTTATTCATCAAAAGAAAGGTATTGAACCCTGCTCCGAAAATGGCTTCTTTGCGTTCTTCGATAGGTAAAAGGTTCAGTTTTTGAACCACGCGCACTTTGTGCATTTCAAGGGGAGTCACTTCACCGCTGTAAAATTTAACGGTTTTTAATTTTCCTGAATTTTCCATAAGTTGATTATAAATTATTGGTTATTAGCGTTTAGACCCGAAATGAAAACCAATAACGAAACCAGTGGAAGGAATGATTGATTAGTTTAATTTTCGGAATTGCGAGTTTACAAATAATTAATCTGTAATCAAAACAATCAAAAGGGTTTTGATTTGATATTTATCAATCAAAATGAATATCAAATCAAACTTATTTTATCCTGTATTCTTTAATTTCGTAATAAAACGAAAATATAAACTAATTACAAAATGTAGGTTTTGCTCGATCAACAATCATCACTGATAAATGCACATTCATAGTTTAAAACCGGGCATTCACTCTCATTAAATTTTCAAGTGTGACATACAGGTTATATCTTCACCACACAATTAAACACGCACATAATCTTCGAAACAAATGGAACAAGATTGTTCTGACAATAAATTCATCCCTCAAAACCTTGAGCTTTTCTTCGATATGGTTGAAAATGCCCGCGATGGGATCAACATCACTCAAAATGGCGATTTCAAATACGTGAACAAGGCTTTCTGCGATATGACAGGCTATTCCAGAGAAGAATTATGCCGAATGAAAGGTTCTGATCTTTTGGCTGATTCGGATAAAGAACGAATGATGAAACAGCATTTCAGGAGAATGCAGAGTATTGGAGACGATGGAATTGATTACACCACACTTGTTCATAAGAACGGCTCTGAAATAACTATCGAGTTCAGCGTTTCACCAATCAAGTATCAGGGTGAAGATGCATCGTTTATCTCGATCCGCGATATTACCGAACGCAAAAGGATGCAGGTAAAACTCGAACAAAGCGAGCATAAATACCGCAATCTGGTTGAAAATGCGCACGACGGTATCATCATCAATCAGTTTGGAAAATTCAAGTTTGTAAACCCTGCCTTTTGCAAAATGCTTGAATATTCGGAAGAGGAACTTCTTGAGAATGATTTCGCAAATTTCCTTGCAGAAGATGACCGTGGACGCCTGTTGCAATATCACAAAATACGAATGGAAGGCGACCGCAATCACCTGATTTATGAGGCGAAAGGTGTTGCAAAATCAGGAAGGTTAATCCATTTTGAAATAAATACTTCCTACATAGAATTCAACGGGAATCCGGCTACATTTATCATCATGCGCGACCATACCGAAAAGAAAGCGCTTGAAGAAACCCTCAAAACCAGTGAAAAAAAATACCGCACCCTGATTGAAAAATCGCTGGATGGCATCATGATTTCACAGGATTCAAAAGTGATAATGGTAAACAAAGCTTTTGCCGAGATGCTTGGCTTTTCGGTTGAAGAATGTATGGCCGAATTTGGTTCACATTTTATTGTTCCCGAAGACCGTGAGCGTGTGATAAACCACCATCTGGAAAGGATGAGAGGTGATTTGTCAGATAAAAAATATACACTGTCGATGTTCCATAAAAACGGAGATCAGATCATTACCGAGTTTTCTTCAACAGCCATCGAAATTGATGGACGCCCTGCATCGCTCATTACCTCGCGCGACATTACATCACGGATTAAAATGCAGGAAGCGATTGAAAAAAGCGAACGAAAATTCAGGGAACTAGCCGATCTGCTCCCTCAAATCATCTACGAACTCGATCCGGAAGGCTATGTGACGTATGTCAATAAAACTGGTCGAGACATTTTTGGTTTTATAGAACAAAATGGCAGAATGCACTCTTCTGAAGCTGTTATACCGGAAGATCGCGCAAGGATGCAGGAAAATGTTCGGATTGCCATGGAAGGAAATAAAATAAGTTTGTTCAATGAATATACTGCCCGTCTAAAGGATGGAAGAACTTTCCCTGTAATGATTTATGCTGCTCCGATGAAAGAAAATGGAAAATTTGTCGGATTGCGAGGATTGATCATCGATATTTCTGAGCGAAAAGCAATGGAAGAAGCTCTCCGGAAAAGTGAGCGCAAATTCCGGGAACTGGCCGACATGCTTCCACAAACGATATACGAACTCGATCTAAATGGTTACGGAACTTATCTGAATAAAGCAGGACAAATTGCGATGGGATTTTCAGAAGAAGAAATGAAAGATCTTAATTTTTTTGCCCTCGATGGGGTTATTCCTGAAGATCGCGATCGAATGCGAAGAAATATGCAAAAAACCTTTCAGGAAAAAAGAACGGGATTTTTTGATGAATATACCGCTTTGAGAAAAGATGGAACTACATTTCCTGCCATTTTTTATGCATCGGCAATGATCGAAAATGAAGAGTTTGTGGGTACTCGTGGATTAATAATTGACATCTCGGAACGCAAAGCAATGGAAGAAGCGCTCCGGAAGTCGGAAGAACATTACCGGCAGGTGATCCAGAGTTTACAGGAAGGTTTGTTCGTGCTTCAGGATGAAAAATTTGTTTTTGTAAACGATGCGATTGTTGATATCTTGGGCTATACTGTAGAAGAAATGACCGATAAACATTTTACTGAGGTTATACCTCCTGAACTTCGGGAAGAAGCCGTGCGGAAAAATTATCGTAGAAAATCGGGTAACGGAGAATCCTGGAGTTACGAATTTCAGTTGCTTCACAAAGACGGAAAAACCCGGATACCTGTTATTCTTTCGACCAACCTGACCGAACTCGATGGAAAAACCGCAGTGGTAGGAACCGCCAAAGACATTACCGACCGCATCAATGCCGAGGAAGAAATTAAGGCTGCGCACAAGCGACTCGAAGAAATCAACCGCGATCTGGAACAAAACATTCGAGAACGTACAAAAGAGCTTACCAAAGCCAATACCCAATTGCTGAAACTTCAAAAAGAAAACCTTCAGTCACAGTTCGATGTGCTGAAACAACAGGTGAACCCGCACTTCCTTTTCAACAGCCTGAATGTGTTGATTTCGCTCATCAGGCTCGAACCAGAACTGGCTGAAAAATTTACAGAACACCTGGCAAAAGTTTACCGCTATGTGCTCGAAAACAAGGACAACGAGCTGGTTACACTGAACACCGAGCTGAACTTTTTAGATGCCTATATTTTCCTGATCAACATCCGGTTTTTGGACAAGATAAAGGTTAATATCCATATCCCCGAAGAAAAGCGAAGTTACTGTATCATACCGCTGGCAATGCAGTTGCTCATTGAGAATGCAATTAAGCACAACGCCATGTCGAAAAAATCGCCATTGGTCATCGATATTTTTATTGACGAAAGTAATCAGTTGAATATGGTCAATAACCTTCAGGAGCGGGAAGCTCACATGACATCGACCGGCGTTGGCCTGAAAAACATACAAAACCGCTATCGGCTTCTGAACAATACCGTGCCGGTTTTTGAAAAGACGGATACCCATTTTATTGCAAGGATTCCATTGGTTTCGGAATGAAAGCCCCCTTCCCGTTCCCCCAAGGGGGAAAGCTTCGGGTACCGGTTCGCAATTGGTCGTGCCCTGAAAGGCAGGATGAAGATCGTCAATACAAAAAGAATTTTCCAATGGAATTAGGAAAATAATGAACATCGAATAAGAAATAAGAAACAAGAAATAAGAAAATAAGAAATGAACGTAGTTATTATTGAAGATGAAGAGTTTGCAGCACGCAGACTGGAGCGTATGATTAATGAGATTGATCCGGAAATTCAGATTGTCGCAAAATTGGAATCGGTTGCCGGCTCGGTTGAATGGTTCAAAACCCATGATGTTCCCGACCTGATTTTTATGGACATTCACCTGGAAGACAACCTGAGTTTTGCTATATTCGACAGTATTTCAATCAGTTGCCCGATTGTATTTACCACCGCAACCGACGAATTATCGACCCGTGCTTTTAAGATTAAGAAAATTGATTTCCTACTGAAACCAATTGTACAAAATGAATTAGCAAAGGTGATCGAAAAATACAGAGATTTTCCATGCATTGAGTGCCGAATTTTGGATGTTGCATTTTTTGCAGATATTGTGAAAAAACCATAGGCAAGCATAGGGCAGGGAGCAGAGAGAATGGAGCAAAAACAGGAAACAGGGAAATAATAAATGGAATTTCATTTTGATCAAACTATAAACTTGACATTGCATAACTTGGAACTTTAAACTAAAAGCAAATGAACGTCCTGATTATTGAAGATGAACAACTGGCCGCACGCCGCCTCGAAAGTATGGTGTTAGCATACGACCCGGAAATTAAAGTAATGGCTAAACTCGAATCGGTGGAAGATTCGGTAAAGTGGTTTAAAAACAACACTCATCCCGATTTGATCTTTCTGGATATTCACCTGGAAGATGATCTTAGCTTTGCGATTTTCGACAAAGTGAAGATCGATTCGCCCATCATTTTCACCACAGCGTTCGATGAGTATGCCATTCGCGCCTTCAAACTAAAAAGCATTGATTACCTTCTAAAACCAATCGTTCAGGAAGAATTAAACAATGCCATTTCAAAATACAAAGTGATGATCGGTCAGAAAAGCAGCATTGACATGACAGCCCTGTTTGATTTGATCAACAAGAAAGAAGTCAATTACCGTGAACGGTATTCGGTTTCATTTGGACAAAAAATAAAGTCGTTTGGCGTTACTGAAATTGCTTATTTCTATTCAAAAGAAGGCATGACTTATGCTGTTTTGAACGACCAGAAACATTACCCGGTTGACTATTCGCTCGATAATATCCAGAACGAACTGAATCCAAATGACTTTTTCAGGATCAACCGGCAATACCTGATCAAGCACAGCTGCATCAAACAAGTGCACGTTTTCCCGAAAAGTCACCTGAAGCTGGAACTTTCGCCGAAACCGCTCGACGACACTTTTGTGAGCATCGATAAAGTCACCGCTTTCAAAAAATGGCTGGGGGAATAAATTAAAAAAAAATTGAAATGAAACTCGAAGACCTCGGATACAATAACACGCTGGAGAAATTCAGGATAGATAACAACCTCAATGGCTTTGAGATTGGAAGAGTTATTACAGAGCATAAAGAACGATACATTGTAAAAACAGTGAATGGTGAATTTGACGCTGAGATTATCGGAAATATGCGTTTTACGGCAAAAAGCCGAATCGATTTTCCGGCAGTTGGAGATTGGGTGGCACTAACAACTTTTGAACCCGATTTTGCTGTGATTCACCAAATTTTGCCAAGATTCTCAACAATTAAACGGCAAGCTGTTGGACAATTTGCAGAAATACAGATCATTGCAACAAATATTGATTGTGCTTTTATTGTTCAGGCGGTTGACAGGGATTTTAATGTGAACCGACTTGAACGGTATTTGACCATCTGCAATTCATCGAAAGTTGAGCCTGTAATTATTCTAAGTAAAACTGATTTGATTGACGAAGTGCGGCTTAATGAAATTGTAAAAAATATCCATGCGCGAATTAAAAACACACCAATTATTGCAATCAGTAACGAGACAAAAAGTGGATACGAAGAAATTTTCAAGTTCATCGAAAAAGGCAAAACGTATTGTTTGCTTGGTTCTTCCGGTGTTGGGAAATCTACTTTAATGAACAAGCTTTCAGGCAAAACGATAATGAAAACGGATGCAATAAGCCTGAATACCAACAAAGGGCGGCACATTACCAGCCACAGGGAATTGATTGTGCTTGAAAATGGCGGAATACTGATTGACAATCCGGGCATGAGAGAGGTGGGCATTGCCGATTCCGCAAGTGGATTAGAAATCACATTCGACAGGATTGTCAGTCTTTCGCATAATTGCAGGTTCAAAGATTGCACCCACACCAGCGAACTGGGGTGTGTTGTTCTTGAAGCTGTTGAAAATGGCGAAATAGATGAATCTTCCTACGAAAATTACTTGAAAATGGAAAGGGAGAAAGCTCATTTTGAGGCAACAATAGCTGAAAAACGAAACAGGGACAAACAATTTGGTAAAATGATGAAGAACTACAAAAAGGATATGAAGAAGAATAAGTAGTAAAGGAATCAGAAAATGAAACGAAGCTACATAAATGAAGTAAAGCTGGGATTGAAATTAACCCGCAACCAAACTCCGGAAATCCTTACCGAAGCCGATCTGACACATTTGCCTAATCTGGTAAAGCAATACATTCGCTATTCCGGCGCTGTTGGGAAACCCAAAGTGAATAATTTTAAAGCTGGGTTCAGCGGAAATATCCGGAAAGATGAGCAATCGCCCTGGATGCCATTCCGGGTTGAGCAACACAGTTTCATCGAAGAATCTATCCGATTGTTCTGGATGGATGCTACCATGATGCACATGCCCGTGAAAGGCTTCCATTGTTTTAAACGAGGCGTTGCCTTTATGGACATCCGCCTGTTTGGGCTTTTCAAGGTACAATACATGGATGGAAAAGAAATGGGAATTTCGGAAACGGTCACCTTTTTCAATGATATGTGTTGTCTGGCCCCTGCCACATTGATCGATCCAAGGATTAACTGGATTAAAACAGACGGGAACCGGGTTCTGGCCGAATTTACCGATAACGGAATCACGATCTCGGCCTGGTTGCATTTTGGTAAGGATGGAAGGTTGGTAAATTTCATTTCCGACGACCGATACGAGTACATCGAAAAAGGCAAAGCAGAGCGCCGAACCTGGCTCACACCAATAAAAAACTACTGCGAAATCAACGGATACCATTTGCCTTCAGAAGTGGAAGTTGTTTACAAACATCCCGAAGGCGATTTCTGTTACGGGACTTTCGAAATAACTGAAATGAAATACAATATCAGTCCAATTGGTTAACAGCCGATTTTAGTCAGCAAACCATGAATTTTACAACTCCATTTTTCAAACAAAAAGTCATGCGTCTTATGTATGTTTTGATATTGATTTTATCAGGTGGCACTCTGTTGATTTGGGCAGCGCTTCATGCATACAGCCCCGGGAAACCAAAACCATTTTTAGGTTGGAACGGGGAACCAATACCGGGAAGCATTTCAGAAAAAATCTTTGTCAAAATTAATGGCGTTGAGCAAGGAATGTTCATCAAAGGGAAAGACAAAACAAAACCAGTACTGCTTTTCCTGCATGGCGGACCCGGTATGCCCGAGTATGCGGTTAGCCGTGAATATCCTATCGTGCTTGAAGAGCATTTTACCGTTTGCTGGTGGGAACAGCGTGGTGCGGGGCTTTCATACAGTTCCGGTATTTCGCATGAAACATTGACCTTCGACCAGTTGATTGCCGATTTGTTGGAAGTGAGCAATTATCTGCGCAAACGTTATAATCAGGAAAAGATTTACCTGATGGCCCATTCGGGTGGAACTTTTATTGGAATACAGGCGGCAGCTATGGCTCCCGAACTTTTCCATGCCTACCTTGCAATGAGCCAGATATCCAATCAGATTGAATCGGAAAAGCTGGCCTACCACTATATGGTTGATCAATTTACGCTTGCTGACGACCAAAAAATGTTACAAAAATTCAAAAAATATCCGATTGACAAAATAAATACACCTGCCTACTACGTGATGCGCGATTCGCCGATGCACCAGCTTGGAATTGGCACAACACGAGCGATGAAATCGGTCATCAGCGGCGTTTTCTGGCCCGTAATGCTGAGCAGGGAATACTTCATTGCCGAAAAAATCAATATCTGGCGCGGAAAATCCTTCACCACAAAAACTGTCGGACTTTGGAATAAACTGGTTGTTACAGATCTTACAACGAAGGTTCAGAAGCTGGATATTCCGGTCTATTTTTTTCACGGGATTTACGATTACACGGTGTCGTACAAGTTGGCCAAAGAATATTTCGAAAAGCTTCAGGCACCAGTAAAAAGATTCTACACTTTCGAGCAATCGGCGCACAGCCCGCTTTTCGAAGAACCTGAAAAAATGCAATCCATTTTGAGAGAAGACGTTCTGGTCAAAAAACACAATCATTCCGATAGGGCTTTGTTGTTTGGTGGGTTCAATAACTTGGGCAACCAGCCTGTTTAATTCACGAAAGGATGTAACGAATGCCAAACTTGGTCGTCTGAAAGATTAGAAAACAGAAATATCAGTTCAGTTCATCAACAAAATTCAGAAACACAAAACGTATGATTAAAAATTGTATTCTTTCAGTTCTCTTCCTGATTAATTTAATTACCAGCGTTCATGGTCAGACTCCTGAAAAGAAATTATACACTGCAATACGGGCAACTTCAGCACCAGTTATAAATGGAAAGCTCGACGATGCTGCATGGCAATCGGGTATATGGATCGACGATTTTACCCAGCACGAACCATTTAGCGGACGGGTAGCCTCCCAACGTACCGAGTTCAATATTTTGTTCGACGACAATTGCCTTTATGTGGCCATTAAAGCCTTCGATACAAGCCCCGACAGTATTGTTAACCGCCTGACCCGGCGCGATGAAGCCGATGGCGATTTGGTCGGAATTATTTTCGATAGCTTTCACGATTTGCGTACAGGCTTCCTTTTTGGTGTTAGCTCGGCAGGGGTAAAATACGACCGCATGGTAATGAACGACGGTGAATATGAAGACCCGTCGTGGGATCCCAACTGGTGGGTTCAAACATCGATCAACAGTGAAGGTTGGGTTGCTGAAATGAAAATTCCGTTCAGCCAGGTGAGGTTCGATAAAAGGTCAGGAACGGTGTGGGGGCTTGAAGTAGGGCGGATTCTCTACCGGAAAAATGAAACTGATTTCTGGCAACACATACCGAAAGAAGCACCGGGAATGGTTAACCTGTATGGAGAAATGAAAGGACTGGAAGAAATTAAACCCCGGAAAATTTTCGACGTAACTCCTTATATGGTTGCCAAAACCGAAACTTTTAAAGCTGTTCCTGAAAATCCTTTTCTGTCGAAGGGACGCCTTTCTGGAATTAATGCAGGACTGGATGCAAAAATTGGAGTTACCAATAACATGACAATGGACCTCACGATCAATCCAGATTTCGGCCAGGTGGAGGCTGATCCATCGGAGGTTAACCTTTCCGCTTACGAAACTTTCTTCAGAGAGAAACGGCCATTTTTTATTGAAGGGAAAAACATTACCAGTTTTGGGCTTGGCATTGGCGATGGCGAAAATGGCAACGACAACCTGTTCTATTCCCGCCGAATTGGACGCAGGCCGCAGGTTTCGCCCGATCTGGAAGACGGCTGGTATGCCGACGTGCCTATCCAGTCAACCATTTTGGGAGCCGCAAAATTAACCGGAAAAACAAAAAACGGGCTCTCTGTTGGCTTTATCAACGCTGTAACCAACGACGAATTTGCCGAAATTGATACTGTTGGCGGAAGGTTTAACACGATGGTGGAGCCGCTCACCAACTATTTCATTGGACGTGTACAGAAAGACAGCCGCAATGGAAATACCCTTGTTGGAGGAATGTTTACCGCAACAAACCGGTCATTGAACGATGTGGTTCGCGATTACCTGCACGAATCGGCTTATACTGCAGGTGCCGATTTTACCCAATATTTCGATAACAAAAACTGGATGGTTAATTTCAATGCTGGATTCAGCCTGGTTCAGGGGTCAAAAAAAGCCATTGAGAATACCCAGCGATCGCCTGTAAGGTATTTTCAACGGCCCGACAACAGCTACTCCGTTTTGGATACAAACCGAATATCGCTGTCAGGAACGGGAGGACGGCTCCAGATTGTCAAGCAAAACGGAAACTGGAATTTTATGGGAGTGTCGATCTGGAAATCGCCGGGATTTGAAACCAACGACGTAGGCTATCTGCGCGAAGCAAATACTATTTTATCAGTACTTTGGGGTCAATACCAACAGTTTGAACCCAAAGGGATTTACAGGCGATACAGCATTAACGCCGATATTTATTCGGTTCTGAATTTTGAAGGCGACCAACTAGGTAACGGGTTAGAATGGAATGCGAACATGAATCTGAAAAATTTCTGGAGTCTTAATACCGGCGGATCTTTCATGAGCAACAACTTGGATCAGAGCATTCTGCGTGGCGGCCCTATGATGAAAACTCCGGGTAACTGGAACATTCGTTTTGGTTTTTCGACCGACAGCCGGAAAAAGCTGGTTTTTGACTCCTTTTTCAATTTCCGTAATGGTTATGCTAAAAGCGCGAATAGCTTTTATTACGAAGGCGGTTTTTCGTATAAACCCACCAATTATCTGGTGCTCTCTTTCAACCCGAGCTTCAGCAAATCATTCAGCGAAATTCAGTATGTCAGCACAATCAGTAAGAGTCAGGGAGATAAATACATTTTTGCCGCTATCGATCGCGAAACTGTCAGCGCATCATTCAGGGTAAATGTTAACCTAAGCCCCGATCTGACACTCCAATACTGGGGCCAGCCGTTTATTGCAACCGGCACGTACAACGATTACAAACGAATTGTTGACCCAATGGCCGAAAATTTCCGCGACCGCTTCCGCATTTTCTCGCCCGAAGATATCAGCAGGGATGGTGATAAATACCTGATTGATGAGAACAACGACCAAATCACCGATTATCGTTTCGATCGCAAGGATTTTAATTTTAAGGAATTCCTGTCGAACCTTGTGTTGCGTTGGGAATATAGCCCGGGCTCATCGCTTTTCCTGGTTTGGAGCCAATCGCGAAATATATCCGACAAAGTTGGAAAAATGGATTTGGCTGACAATCTTGGCGACCTGTTCGATGGCAGCGACAACAAACCGCACAACGTATTTCTGCTCAAATTCAGCTACCGTTTTGGACTGAAATAATTATGCAGAATAACCATTTATCGTCTCTGCTTCAAACCTGTAAAACAGGCTGTTCATCGGCAAAAACTGGCCATTCATACCATTTTGTTTTTCATGATTGATGGATTGATTATACTTTCACGTTGAAAATCAATAATCATGAACCAAAACATTACCATCCGCAAGGAAACGATGAGTGATTACGCCCGTGTTGTTGAATTAACAGCCAAAGCTTTCGAAACCATGCCTTTCAGCGATGGCAATGAAGACAAGCTCGTTGAGAATCTGCACAAGGCCAACACTTTTATTCCTGAACTTTCGCTGGTTGCCGAATTAGACGGGAAAATCACAGGGCACATTCTGTTCACACCCATGCAAATAAAAAATGAGCAGGAAACTTTCGAATCACTGGTACTCGGACCCGTTTCGGTACTTCCTGAATTCCAGAAGCAGGGAATTGGCTCACAACTCATTTTAGCAGGACATCAAAAATCCAAAGAACTCGGATTTCAATCAGTTATCCTAATCGGACATCCGGAGTATTACCCACGGTTTGGATATAAACCAGCCTCAACCTGGGGAATAAAAACACAGATACCATTGCCATCCGATGATGTATTTATGGCGGTCGAACTCACCGAAGGCGCATTGAAAGATGTTTCGGGCATGGTAGTTTTTCCCCCGGAATTCGGATGATAGAGTATTAAAGTCCCATAGGGACGACATATTTGTAGCCCCGGACTTCGGCGTGAGCTCAGTCGAATGCTTTCAAGCCAGGGAATAGAAGATCGGAAAGTTTTAACGTCGGCGAAAAATTTTATTCATAGTGAGAATTTTGTTTCCGACGCAATTGTAAAAAAAATCAGACAACAGAAACATTTGCCATGCAAACACAGAAAAAAGCGGTCATAATCGGAGCGGGAGTTGGTGGAATTGCCACCGCTGCATTCCTTGCCCAAAACGGATATGCCGTTGAAGTATATGAAAAAAATGCCAATCCGGGCGGTCGCTGCGGACAAATAATTCAGGATGGACACCGCTTCGATCTGGGAGCAACCATTTTGCTGATGCCATCGCTGTACAAAAAGGTTTTGTCGGAATTGGGAATTGATCTGGAAAAGGACCTTGAAACTACTTCACTGGAACCTGTTTATAAACTTTTTTTCAGCAACGGAACCGACTTTGCATTTACCCGCGATCCTGAAAAAATGAAAGCACAATTGGAAGCCATCGAACCGGGCAGTTTTCAGAAATTTCAGGAATACACGAAGGAAGGCTACGAATTTTTTAATCTTTCGATGAACGATTTATTAGGCAAAAATTTCTATCATTTGTTGGAATTTGTCAACCTGAAAAGCATCAGGCTGCTCCTGAAATTGAAAGTCTGGATGTTTCATACCGATTACATCAAACAATATTTTAGCGATCCGCACCTGAGAATGGCATTTACGTTTCAGAATATTTATGTGGGTCAAAACCCCTTTCAGGCACCTGCTTTTTTCTCGATGTTGCCCGGAGCCGAAATTGCCGAAGGAGCCTTGTTCCCAAAAGGCGGAATGCACCGAATTGTAGAGAAACTGTTGGAAAAAGCTATCGGATTGGGAGTTAAGTTTCAGTATAAAAGTCCAATTGAAAAAATAGTTGTAAGCGGGAATAAAACGCAGGGAGTTTTGCTTGAAGATGGAACAATGGTGAAGGCCGATCTGGTGATTGCCAATGCTGATTTGCCTTACGTTTACAAAGAGTTGTTGCCCGACAAAAAGGCTTCCGGCAAGCTTAAAAAACTGAAGTATTCATGCTCGGCAATTGTATTTCACTGGGGAGTCGATAAAGTATATCCGCAACTCGACCACCACAGCGTATTTCTGAACGATCCTTACAAAGAAGGACTCAACAAAATTTTCAAGGAAAAATCACTGTCCGACAATCCGAGCTTTTACATTCACGCACCGGTTCGTACAGACAAGTCGGCAGCTCCTGAAAATCAAGATACGCTGTCGGTAATTATTCCGGTGGCTCATTTGGATCCGAAATTTGATCAGGATTGGAAAAAACTCAGGCAAACCGCCCGTTCCGGAGTAATCAGCCGGTTGAAGGAAGCCGGGATGGACGACATTAAAGATCACATCAAATTTGAAATCTGCTATCTTCCAAAAACTTGGAAAAAAACCTGCAATGTGACCCATGGTTCGGTTTTCGGAAGTCTGGGACATACCATTTTTCAGATGGGATATTTTCGGCCGCACAACCGACATAAAAAGTACTTAAATTTGTATTTCGCAGGTGGAAGTACACACCCCGGAAACGGTGTTCCATTGGTACTTATAGGAGCCAAACTGACAAGCGAACGTATTTTGAAAGAGAACCCGAATTTCAACTAAACATGGAAACCACAGTACAAACCCAAACAGACCTTTTTCTGGATATTTTCGATTCCATCGATTTCGAAAAAATCATCGACCATCCGAATATCCTGATTGCTGCCCATTTCTGGGATAAAGAACGATTTCAGGCGGCGAAAAACTGCTACAAATTCATGCGTTCCATCGATGACCTGATCGATGATTACAAAACAGAAAACGTCACCATTGCTCCTGAAAATAAAGCTCAGTTTGAATACCAGGTTTTTAAATGGATCAATACCGTAATTAATTCCACGCAAAATAATCCGGCCCAAGCTGAACTGATTGAAACAGTAGAAAAGTTTTGCATCCCTTTCTGGCCGCTCGAAGCCTTCGCCAAATCAATGATTTATGATATTTACCACGACGGATTCCCTACCCTTCAGTCGTTTATTGATTATGCAGGCGGCGCGTCGGTGGCTCCGGCTTCTATATTCGTTCACCTTTGCGGACTGACCAAACAAAATGGTCAATATATTCCACCGGTATTTGATGTCAAAAGAGTAGCCACGCCATGTGCCATTTTCAGCTACCTGGTGCATATTATCCGCGATTTTCAGAAAGATCACCTCAACAACCTCAACTATTTTGGCGATGATTTGATCGAAAATAATGGGCTGGATCGTCAAAAGTTGCTTCAAATGGCCCAGGGAGCGCCCATCACAACCGGGTTTCGCGAAATGATTCGTGAACTTTACAACACCGCCGATGAATATCGCATCGAAACCTACCAAATTATTCAGGAAATCCGTCCATTTCTTGAACCCCGCTGCCAATTAAGTCTCGAAATTATCTTCGCCTTGTACCTCATGGTCTTTGAACGCATCGACATTGAAAACGGCAACTTCACAACCAAAGAATTAAATCCAACCCCGGAAGAAATCAAAGAAAGAGTTTGGCAAACGATTGTTGGGTTTGAAGCGGTATAAATTAAGACGAACTTTCCTTTCAACCATTTGTTTCCCTTGCAAATCGATATTCAGAAAACATGCAAGCCGAAAAATATACCAACGAACTTATTCACGAAACATCGCCGTATTTGCTGCAACATGCCCACAATCCGGTAAACTGGCATCCATGGGGACAAAAAGCTCTGGTTGAAGCCAAAGCCAAAAACAAACTTTTACTGATCAGCATTGGCTATTCGGCGTGTCACTGGTGCCATGTAATGGAGCACGAATCGTTTGAAGATCAGGAGGTGGCAAAGGTGATGAACGAGCATTTCGTTTGTATCAAAGTCGATCGCGAAGAACGCCCGGATATTGATCACATTTATATGAGCGCAGTTCAGCTTTTAACCGGACGAGGCGGCTGGCCGCTCAATTGCATTGCCTTGCCCGATGGTCGCCCAATTTGGGGTGGAACGTATTTTCAGAAAGATAGTTGGATAGAGGCATTGGAAGCTGTATCTGTTTTTTATGCTCAAAATTATGAAAAAACGGAAGAATATGCCATGAAACTGCATCAGGGAATAGAGCAAAATGCATTGATTCAGGTCTCTGACAAGGATAAAAAGCTTGATCCATTGTTGCTGACTTCTCTTACTTCGAACTGGGGCAATTTATTCGACACAAAAAATGGTGGAACGAAAGGTGCTCCAAAGTTCATGCTTCCGAATAACTGGCAATTTTTACTGCGGGTTGGAAACCAACTTCAGGATAAAAAAATATTGGATCAGGTTAAACTGACACTTCAAAAGATGGCTTTTGGCGGCCTTTACGATCAGATTGGCGGTGGTTTTGCGCGGTATTCAACCGACGGAACATGGAAAGTTCCGCACTTCGAAAAGATGCTGTACGACAATGCTCAATTGATTGGCTTATATGCCGATGCTTTCAAAACCGATCAAAATCCAAATTACAAACAAGTAATTGACGAAACAATAGAATTTATAAAACGCGAACTGCTTTCTCCTGAAAATGGTTTTTATTCGGCCCTTGATGCTGACAGCGAAGGAGAAGAAGGCAAATTTTATGTCTGGACGAAATCTGAATTAGAACAGATTTTAAGTGTTGACTTTCCTCTTTTCAGAGATTATTTCAATGTCAATTCGCTTGGATTTTGGGAGCACAATCAATATATATTATTGAGAACAGAAGAGAACACCTCGTTTGCAACCCAACATCAACTTTCGGAAGAAGATTTGGAAGCCAAATTAAAAAACTGGAAATCGTTGCTGTTGGCCGAACGTGGTAAAAGAGTACGTCCGGGACTGGATGATAAAATACTGGCCTCGTGGAATGCCATGACCATTACCGGGCTACTTAGTTGTTACAATGCTTTGGGACAAAAAGAATACCTTGAATTAGCGTTAAAAAATGCAACTTTCCTGAAATCAAAAATGATTGGCTCTGATGGTCACCTGTATCATTCATACAAAAATGATCATGCTAAAATAAACGGATTTCTTGAAGATTATGCTTTTGTAATTGAAGCTTTCACAGCCTTGTTTGAAACCACCGGAGATAAAAGCTGGCTCGATGAAGCTTCACGTTTAACTGAAATAACTTTTACCGGATTTTATGATACTGAAAAATCCGTCTTCAATTTTACTTCTTCTGACCAAAACGACCTGATTACCCGAACTTTTGAAATTCATGACAACGTAATTCCTTCATCAAATTCAGTTATGGCAAAGAATTTATTCCGGCTTTCGTATTTGACCGACCGACCCGATTATCTGGAAATTGCCCGAAAAATGCTCGATTTGGTAAGCAGCAACATGGCTGATTATCCTTCAGGATACAGCAATTGGTCGCAGCTATTACTCGATTTAAGCGAATCTCATTTTGAAGTGGCCATTACCGGACCAAATGCAATTAACCTGTTGCACGAACTTCAGAAAAGCTATTTGCCACAGGTTGTTTTTTGCGCCGGAACTTCAGAAAATAATCTGCCTTTATTGGCAAACCGATTTATTTCAGGCAAAACACTGATTTATATTTGTCAGGACAACAGTTGCCAACTGCCGGTTGAAACGGTGGAGGAAGCGCTACTACTGATCCAAAGGAAATAGCTTAAAAGTGATCAGTGGTCAGTTGCAGTTATCAGAAAAGAGTTGTCAAGTTATTAGTTGTCAGTTGTGATGCGACAAATTGAAATTTGAAATTTGAAATTTGGAACTATTTATCATGCAAAACAACAGAAAACTCATGCTTTACATTGCATTTTCGTATTTTGGCAGCCCAAAACCAATTTTTCTGAATATGAAATCCTTTCTATTCCTGTTTTTTTGCCTGGCAATTCTAAATTCTTTCGGACAAACCGATAAACAACTGCTGGAACGTGCATTGTTCGATCTGCCAAACGTGTCATTTATTGATGTCAGCAAACCGGGCGATGCTTTTCTGACTTACGATTTATTTATCAAACAGCCACTTGATCATCAACATCCGGAGAAAAGAACTTTCAACCAATGGGTGCAACTTCGCCACAAAGGATTTAAAAATCCGACAGTTATTGAAACACATGGCTATCAAATGTCAAAAGGACGCAACGAGGTGGAGAAAATTCTGGATGCCAATAACATTGGAGTTGAGTACCGGTATTTTGGAAAATCAGTACCTGATTCAATGGATTGGCAATACCTGACCATTGAGCAAGCTACTGCTGACCTTCATTACATTCACCAACTTTTAACGGAAATTTATAAGGGAAAATGGATCAGTACCGGTATCAGCAAAGGCGGACAAACCACCATTTACTACAAATATTTTTATCCCGATGATGTGGAAGTTGCGATTCCTTATGTGGCGCCAATGGACGATAGTCTGGAAGATACCCGAATTTATACATTTTTGGATACAATCGGAACTCCGGAATGCAGGAAGAAAATTTACAATTTTCAAAAATTCTTACTGATGAATGAAAAGGAGGCAGTCGAGAAGCTAAAATGGTATTCGAAAGGAGCAGGATTAAAATTCAGCTATCTCGGAAGCATAGGTAAAGCATTTGAATATACAGTACTTGAATACCCGTTCTCGTTCTGGCAATGGGGCCGACCGTGCGATAGTATCCCGGCAACAGAATCAATTGATAAATGTCTCGATGAATTGCTAAAGGTTACCAAAATCTCCTTCTTTTCAGATAAAGAAATGGATACCTACGCTCCTCATTATTACCAATCGGCAACTCAATCAGGCTATTATGGCTACAACATCGCGCCATTCCGGAAATACCTAAAATATTTTACTGAAAATCCTTCTGCCATCTTTCCGCCAAAGTCGGCCACTATCAAGCCTTCAACAGGAGAATTGAATCAGAAAGTACAGGCATGGCTAAAAGAAAAAGGCAACAATATCCTTTACATTTATGGAGGAATTGACACCTGGTCAGCAGCACGGGTAATCGTTTCCGGCCAGGTAAACTCCAAATCATTCCTGATTCCGGGAGCCAATCACCAATCGGCAAGAATTAAGAATTTGCCGGTTAAAATGAAGCAGGAATTTTCTCAACGAATTAAAGACTGGACTGGATTAGATTGTAAACTTGACGTATTGAAAACCAATTAAAACATGAAACTACCTGCTATTTTATTATTTAGCTTTCTTCAGCTTTCTTTATTATCACAGCCCATAAAGCATTCATTTGTTTGTACAGACTATACACAAGGCAAAGTTTTCATCATTTCTGATGAAGGGAAAGCAATTTGGGAATATCCCGCAATCCGCTGCAACGATGTTTGGATGCTGCCCAATGGAAATATTCTTTTCAATACCGGAAATGGCGTGAAAGAAGTTACCCGCGACAAAAAAATCGTATTTCAATACGAATCGAAAAGTGATATTTATGCCTGCCAACGATTGGCAAACGGGAATACATTCATTGGTGAAAGTAATTCCGGGAAGTTGCTTGAAGTCGCGCCTAATGGACGGATTGTTAAGAAAATCAACCTGATACCTGATAGTGTTGATGCCGGGTACGCTTTTATGCGAAATGCACGAAAACTGGCAAATGGCCATTATCTGGTAGCTCATTACGGCCTCGATGTGGTTCGGGAATACAACGAACAAGGAAAGATAGTTATGGAAATTCCCGTCAAAGGCGGACCACATTCGGTAGTCAGATTGCCAAACGGAAATACGCTTGTTTCCTGCTCCGACCACAACGGCGAACCCAAAGTTGTTGAGTTTGACACGAATGGTAAAATCGTTTGGCAGATCCTGAAAAATGAGTTGCCGGGCATTGAGCTAAAGTTTATGACTGGCTTGCAACGCCTATCTAACGGGAACACAGTAATGACAAATTGGTTGGGGCACAACAATTTTGGCAAAGCTCCTCATGCCATTGAAGTAACCCGCGATAAAAAAGTAGCCTGGACCTTTAACGATTCCTCATTTATTCAGACCATGTCGAGTATTCAGTTGATTGATAACGTAAAAGACTTTAAATTAGATGAAATTTTGCATTAGGATCATACCCAACAAAAAATGTATATTTGTTACATGTTGAGCAGAAACGAAATAGAAACTAAATTGAAAAATCTGAAACCAATGCTTTCAGACAAATATTCTGTTGTTCGTATAGGATATTTTGGTTCATATTCAAGGAATGAACAAACAGAAAGCTCAGACATTGATATACTTGTTGAATTTGGCAAACCCATTGGTTGGGGCTTTTTCGATTTACAGGATATGCTCGAAAATGAATTGAAAATTAAAGTAGATTTAGTGTCAAATAAAGCATTAAAAAAACAATTGAAAGAAACAATACTTCATCAGGTTTGCTACGTATGAACCACCCTAACAGAAGATTCAGTATCTATCTCGAAGATATCCTGACTTCAATATTGAGAATTGAAGAATATATGGGAGATATGGAATTTATTGAGTTCAAAAGAAATTACTTGGTTGTTGATGCAGTGGTCAGAAATTTTGAAATTATTGGTGAAGCGTCAAAAAACATTCCTGAAAAAATCCATCACAAGTATCCATCAATTCCGTGGCGAAAAATGATTGGGTTAAGAAATCTAATTTCGCACGAATATTTTGGGATCGACTATGAAATGATTTGGACAATTGCAAAGAATAGTCTTCCACAGAATAGAATTGACATACAAATGATTATCGAAACTGAATTAAAATCCGAAGAATAAAAATCAATGGTTATAATGAAATTGACCAATAAAAAATCCCCAAACCTGATCTTCAGATTCCGGGATTTTTAATGTAATAAAATTCAGATCATCAGAATTGATGGTAAATACTTTCCTCCAGATAAGGATGGTTTCTGGGCACCAGGCTGGCTTTTGACAAGGTATTTGTTACTACCAATGTAAACAAACCCAGGAATCCAAGATAAGTGCCTATTTCAAGCAATCCGAACTTGGCTTCGTGAACCACTGCCGGCCAGATATAATAATACAGTTCGGCATATTGACCAATCATTAAAATGACAATTACCG
The DNA here is from genome assembly GCA_038248385.1 of Bacteroidales bacterium. Taxonomy (GTDB): domain Bacteria; phylum Bacteroidota; class Bacteroidia; order Bacteroidales; family Prolixibacteraceae; genus Aquipluma. Next base: position 22,518 of record JBBRXN010000010.1, on the reverse strand, counting down.
GAAGCAAAAATACCTTACTTCTTGAAGTCATTCGGGGCATCAGGAAAAGGAATGGAATAAACCAGTTGATGATGATGTTTGCAAAAAACAGAACACCGAAAGCCCCCTGCGAACGATTGACATAGAAGACCGTTTCTTCAGGGATATTTCCGTACCAAATAAGCATAAACTCCACAAAATTGAAATAACCCCAAATAATTGCCAGCATAAAGATGTATCTCGAAAAATCGTGTAAATGGCTACGGTTCAGCATTTTCAAGTGACCGACCTTGTTCAAAATGATTACAATCAGCGTAATTACGGTTGCCGAATGTAAAAAAGCGGCAATAAAACTTTTAGCAGCAAAAAGTGCACTGAACCAATGTGCCTCAAGCGACATGATCATGTCGATGGCAAAAACTGTAAAACTGATTGCAATAATGAAAATGATGATCTTCGAATATTTTTCAGACTGATAAAAATGAGTCAGCCCTCCTTCAGCGTCTTCCTTTAACGATATTTTACGCAAAAGCCTTATCATGATTATCCACAAGCTAAAGAATAACATCGTACGGAAAAAGAAAAACGGAATATTCAGATACGGGGCTTTGTGGGCAAGTAATTCATCCGTGGCGGTAATTCCTTCGTGCGACCAATGATACAAGTAATGCATCCCAAAATACATCAGCAAAAAGAGAACCGCCGCAAAGGGAACGTATGATGCCATTGCTTCAGGAATCCGTTTAAATGCCGATGACCATCCTGCCTGTGAAATATATTGGATAGCGCCAAAAAAGGCTGCTCCAATGGCCAGCGAAACGAAATAATAGTTGTTCAGCAAATAGTTCGCCCAGGCACGTTCCGGATCCATCACAAATCCAATTGCCATAGATATTATTCCAATGCCAATCAACCCAAACAACAAGTATTTAAAGTTCTTTTGAACAATTAATTTATCTTCCATTCTGTCAACAATTTATTGTTTGTGCAAAACTTCTTTAATATACATGGCCACTTTCCAACGATCATCGGGCCTGACTTGTGAACCATGCTGAGGCATTACGCCAAATCCAACTGTAATCACATGAAATATTTCCCCTTCCGGACCTTTTCTGACTTTTTCGGATAACAGGTTGCCCGGAGGAAACGGATATCTTTTACTTGTAAACAGGAATCCTTTTCCATCACCTTTTTCACCGTGACAATTCATACAGTAAACAGCAAAAACCTGTTTCCCGCGTTCAAGATTCTGGACTGCCGGTTCAAAAGGATTTACCAATTCCTTCCCTGCCTTTACGCGATCTTCATCTGTTTTTTCATATAAAAAAGGCTGATAACCAAGCGGAATTGTTCCTTCAACCGGATTGCGCATCGTTTTTCCATCAGCAAAATTCGGATTGGGCGTATAGGTTTCGTATGCTGCTGAGTGAGCCATATCGTCAAAATACTCCCACCCTGTTGTATTCCGGTCGCGGTCGCACGATCCGAAAATCGCAATCAGTGCAATTGCCGTCCAACTTTTATGTAGGTTTTTAAAGTTCATTCAGTAAATATTTATCAGTTTGTGTTTGCGTCTTTTTCATACACTTCAGTAGCCCCGTTGGTTTGGAACAACTGTGTAATTGCAGGTTTTTCAATTCCCATTTTTTCCTGATCGAGCAAAATGATGAATTTATCGTCGGTTACACGGATGTCAATAATATCGGCCTTTTTACCAGGGTATATCTTAGAACGAACCGAGAAAGTAAACAAAGTTCCGAGTGTAATCAGGAGGATAGTACCAACAATGGTAACCACAATAAAAGATGGAAAGGTATTGAAGGGTTTTCCGCCAAATCGCAATGGCCAATCGATTACAGCCGCATAATACATGCCTCCTATCAGCAGAGCAACCGCCATTACTCCGAAAAAGAATGCTGCATAAGTAATGTGTGTCCGCGTTTTCATTCCGCTCAGAATTTCATGAATCGGATAGGGCGTATAAACTTCTTCAATCACAACTCCTTTTTCAAGGGCCTTTTGAAAAGCATCTTTCAAGGTATGTTCGTTGTTGAAAACGCCCACTAAATATTTTTTATTCGTATTCATGGTGGTGCCCGGGTTTAAGGTGATCGGTTTGTTGTGTATTGTATTTTGAAATCATCTTCACTTCGTGGATGGCGATGAGTGGAATGTACCTGAAGAACAACAATACTCCTGCGGCAAACATGCCCAGTGTTCCGACAAAGAATCCGATTTCAATCCATGAGGCATGATATTCGGCCCAGTTCGCCGGAAGATAATTCTTCGACAAGGATGTGACAACAATATTGAAACGTTCGAACCACATACCAACATTAATCAGCAGGGAAATAACAAATACAATCCAAATGTTGTGGCGGATTTTCTTCGACCAGAATAATTGAGGAAGCAGTGCATTGAAAATAAACATCGCCCAAAACTGCATGGCGTATTCGCCGGTAATTCGATTTCTAAAGAAAGTAAACATCTCATATTCCGATCCTGAATACCATGCAATAAAAATCTCAGTCATATAAGCAGTTCCCATAATCAGAGAAACGAAAACCAAAACCCGGCAAACTGCGTCAACATGGTTGTCGGTAATAAAATCCTCCATTTTATATAGTTTCCGCATCAGAGTTACCAATGTTAAAACCATGGCAAATCCTGAAAAGATAGCGCCAACTACAAAGTAAGGAGGAAACAATGTGGTATGCCATCCGGGCTCAATTGAAGCTGCAAAGTCGGTTGCAACAATGGAGTGCACCGAAACTACGAGCACAGCGGCAATACCTCCCAGAACAAAAGCCAAACCTTCGTATCGCAGCCATTCTTTTGACGAACCGGTCCATCCGAAAGAAAAGAAACCATAAACAGCCTTTTTAATTTTTGATTTGGTTGTATCGCGGATAGTGGCAAAATCGGGAACCATTCCGAAATACCAGAAGCTGGCCGAAATAAGTAAGTAGGCCGAGATCGCAACAAAGTCCCAGAACAATGGCGAATTAAAGTTTACCCAAAGCGGGCCGCGGGTATTCGGATAAGGGAACACATAGAAAAACAACCATGAACGTCCCATGTGCATCAAAGGAAACAGCGCAGCACAAAAAACGGCTACAACAGTCATGGCTTCAGCGGCACGGTTAATAGCAGTTCTCCACTTCTGTCGCAAAATCAAAAGGAAAATGGAAAATGCGGTTCCGGCATGGCCGATACCGATCCACCAAACGAAGTTGATAATAGCCCAACCCCAGGCAACCGTATTGTTTACGCCCCACGAGCCAATACCAACAGTGAGTGTGATATAGATACTCCGGACTCCCCATGCAAACATCAATAAACTGATAGCCATTGAAGCATACCACCATGTTGGCGTTTTGGCATCAATGGGCGCAAGAATTTCCTGCGAAATCTGACTGAGCGATTTGTCTCCGTCAATTAATTTTCCTCGTAAGTCCGTTTTATACATAGTCTGACCTATTTTCTTTGATTCATGATCATGCGTTGGTATTTCTCACTTTGGTCAGGTATCCAACCGACGGCAAAGTGTGTAATTCCTCCAGTAAATGGTAATTGCGCTTGTCTTTGAAGAGCTTCGAAATGCGGCTTTCAGGATTGGCTAAATCGCCAAATACGATGGCATTTCCGGGGCACGACTGCGCGCAGGCAGTTTTAATCTCACCTTCAGCAATTGGGCGACCTTCAAGTTTTGCCAATTGTTTTTTCTCCTGAATGCGTTGCACACACATCGAGCATTTTTCGACCACCCCGCGCGAACGAACTGTTACATCAGGATTCAGCACCATCCGGCCCAAATCACTGTTCGAAGCATAATCGAATTTGTCGTTCTTCACATACTGAAACCAGTTGAAACGGCGAACGCGATACGGACAGTTGTTGATGCAGTATTTTGTACCCACGCAACGGTTGTATGCCATCTGGTTCAAACCTTCTTCGCTGTGTGGCGTAGCTGCTACAGGACAAACATTTTCGCACGGTGCATTGCCGCAATGTTGACACATCACAGGCTGGAAGGAGACTTTCGGGTTCTCCGGATTTTCGGAATAATACCGGTCAATGCGAATCCAATGCATAATTCTTCGGTTACGAACCTGATCTTTGCCGATTACCTGAACATTGTTTTCGGCCTGGCAAGCGATGGCGCAGTTTCCGCATCCAGTACATGAATTCAGGTCAACAGCCATTCCCCAATGATGGCCGTTGTATTCGGGCTCTTTGTATAAGGTAACCGCCTTTGATACATCATCTTCATGTTTTTCATTTCCTGAAGACGGATTTTTAACGTAATCGTCCAGCGAAGTTTCACGGGCGATTGGCCGGCCTTCCATCAGGTAATGGGTTTGCGAAATGGCCAGTTCGAATACTTTTCCCGGAACTTTTTCAACTTTTACTGAAGTCAGATAATACTGACGGGTCCCATTTTCAGTTCCAACATTCGGGTAAAGGTTCGTACCTACTTTTTCGCCCACTTTCCCGGCAATTTCACGGCCATATCCAAGGGCAACCGAGATCGTATCTTTTGCTTGTCCGGGCTGAACGTAAACCGGCAATTCCATTCCGTTTACACGGATGACATCTTCATTTTTGAGTCCGTTTTCTTCAGCATAAGCAACCGGAACTGCAGCAAAATTGTCCCAGCTCACTTTTGCAACCGGATCGGGTAATTCCTGCAACCATGGATTGTTGGCATATTTCCCGTTTCCAAGTGCGACACTTTCATACAAAACAATTTCAATTCCTGAAGTTGCACCTTTTATCTGGCTGGCTGCAAGTGAAATTCCTTCCGGAGAATAATTCAGTTTCGAATCCTGAACAGTTTCAAATATTCCTTTTTGCAAAGTTGCGTTCCAGAACTGGCGGAAATCGGTTATTTCTTTTTGCTTCGAAAAGTGAGTTTCTTTCCAGAAGTTTTGAATGAAGTCGTGATATTTTTGTTCGTTTCCTGCCCATTTCAGCAATGCTTCCTGAGGTGCACGGGCATTAAAAATAGGTGCAATGGCAGGTTGCGCAAGGCTGAAAATTCCGATTTTTGGTTCCAGGTCGTTCCAGCTTTCCAGAAAATTAGGTTCAGGCAAAACGAATTGACACAAGGCCGTTGTTTCATCTGGTCTTTCAGAAAACGAAATGCTCAAACCTAATTTTCGGATTTCAGCAGCAAATTCAATGCCTTTCGGATGATCATAAACCGGATTGGCTCCCCAAAACAGCAATGCTTTTACTGATCCGGCTTTCAATTCGCCCAACAACCGATCCATATTCTGATCAATTCCTTGTTTGATTAATAGCGGTTTATCCAGTCCGATGGTTTGTCCGTAATTGCCAAGCAACTCGTTAATACCATTCACAATCAATTGAATATTTACATCGTTGCTTCCTGAAATAACAATACTTTGTTTTTCATTTTCAAGCAGATCTTTGGCTAAATCGCTCACATCTACCGACGATTGGGCACCGGAGAATACTGAACCTCCTTTGGCTTTTGCAATTGCATTGTACAAAGCCAGAACGATTGCACCTTCCTCTGAAGGTTTAACCGGGAAACGAACATCGGCATTCGAGCCGCTCAAAGTCATACCTGATTCAAACTGATAATGGCGAAGCATTTCCTTTTGTCCGTTCTGTAACTGACGGGCAGCCGTATAGTTTTTGGTATATTCAACAGTTGAGAGCCAGCTTCCAAGGAAATCGGCACCAAAACTCACGACCACTTTGGCTTTATCAAAACGGTAATCAGGAATAAAAGCTGAACCAAAACTTTTTTCATTGGCCAACAACATTCCTGATGCAGAAACCGGATCGTACTGAATCCATTCGGTATTCGTTTGTTTTTCAGCAAATTTTCGGATGATTTCGCGGGTTGAAGGAGAAATAATGGTTGAACTAAGAATTACAACCTTTTCGCCATTGGATTGCATACTGTCCAAAAGCATTTTGATTTCTTTGTCCGCATCTTCCCAACCAATTTCATTGCCTTTTTTAGATGGTCCTTTAAATCGTGCATCATCATAAAGGTTCAATACCGAAGCCTGAATCCGGGCACTGGTTCCGCCTTGTGAAATGGAACTTAGCGTATTTCCTTCAATTTTAATTGGACGTCCGTCCCTGACTTTTATAATGATACTCCCGTATTCATTTCCTTCATAGTATGAAGAAGCATAATAGTTGGCTGTTCCCGGATTAATTTCATCGGGCTTCACCAGATATGGAATGGCTTTATCAATTGGTCTTTTACAACTCGCAATGATTGAAGCAGCAGCTATGCTAAATCCAAATGTCTTCAAAAAATCGCGGCGCGATGATCCGGAAAGCTGATCGTCTCCTTTCATCAGCATGCTTTTTTGTTTGGCTTCCTCGCGTACTTCTTCCCGGCGTAATTCCTGTGGATTGGCAAGTTCTTCTATACTTCTCCAGTATGTCTTCATCGACGATTATTTTAATTTTTGATAACTTTTATTTTTTGATGCGATTTCTATTCCGTCCGAAAGAAGAAAAATCCTTTTTTCAACGTTTCACCGCGGACGTTTTTTCGCTTTTCTTCTTTTCCCGGGGTGCCGTTCCTTCGTCACTTTACCCCAGGCTACAAATATTTCTCTCCAATGGAGCTAAAAACCAACTTCTTTCAATTGCTTACAACTTCATTCTATTAAAAAATAATCTCCCCATGCCGGATGCAACTTGAAACCTGGAACTTTGAACTTGAAACTCTCTAATAATGGCATCTCATACAATCATTGGCTCCTATGTCAACCGCACGAATAGTGTCAATCTTTCCTGATTTTAGCTCATCGTGCAATTTCATGTAATTATCGTAATAGGCATTGTCTTTAAATTTCACTTCAGTTTGTCGGTGACAATTGATACACCAGCCCATCGACAAATCACTGCTTTGGCGCATGATATCCATTTCGGCAACGGCGCCGTGGCATTGTTTACAATCAACCTTTGCCACTCCAACATGCTGGGCATGGCTGAAAAACACATGATCGGGAAGATTATGAATTCGAATCCATGCAACAGGCTTTTTCGTTTCATTGGCTTCAACCACTTTGGAAATTTCAAATTTACCTGAACGGGCTCCTTGGCGCACCAACACATGGCAATTCATGCACAACTCCATAGCCGGAATTCCGGCAGATTTGCTGAATTCTACTGTATGGTGACAGTATTTACAATCGATTTGATTGTCACCGGCATGAACTTTATGCGAAAATTTAATGGGTTGATCGGGGGCATAATTTTTTGATCTGCCCAAATCAATGGCTGCTGTGGCAATCATTTTAACCTGAAATACAAGGGCAACCAATAAAATAAGGACAGGAACAAAACGGTATTTAATTTTATGAAAGAAAATCAATTCAAGCAATGCCAGCGTCATTAAAACTCCGAGCAAAATAAATAAAATGATCTGGTTGATAGTTGGTCCGGCTTGCGGCGGTCCGGTTAAAGCCAATTCATCAAGATAAAGTTTTACCATTTTCAGATCGCCTTCTTCAATATTAAAATCTTTGTGCGAGGCTTCCATTTTTATTCCGTTAGGCTGCATCACCGCGCTCTGGAACTCGGTAAAATCTTTGCCTGCATACTTTGTGGCAATATCCATTGCTGACGGATTCCAGTTCATGGTATCCGATTTCGTCAGAATATGGCAGGATTCACAGGATTTGAATTTTCGGTCCTTTGGAAGAAGACCTTTAAAAAAACGTTCACCGCGTTGTAAGTCATTGTGCAAATGCATATCCGGAAGTGCTATGACATCTTCAGTATCAATTGTATCAGCCTTTAGCGGATTTCCTGAAATGAAAAGAAATGATAAAAATAACAAAGTGATAAATGCCTTTAAACTTGTTGGGGAAAGTTCGGGAAGAAATATTTTTCGCATTCCAATAGGTTTAGTATTAAATAGACAATGGTTCCTTTTTTTTGTACTTCCAAGATAGAACAATCAAATCTATCAATGGTTTCCTCCGATAAATATAAAAATTTAACTGATAGTTTTTTTCACCATAGTGAAACAAATGCCGAATAAATTAAAATAAGATTAATCCGTTGACTTTTAAGCGGTTTTTGTCAATCAATGACTGGTTTATTTGAGAGAACCCCCAATAATAAAAAACCAATCATTTAATAAGATCAATGATATTTGAGAATATTGTCTGCCATTCCATCAAATATGAAGAAATGAAACGGCAGCAAAGAATACCAATACAACCTGCTCACAATTCCTTTGGGACGAAAAGTAGCTGTTTGCCGTAAAAAATAATTCTCTTCCTTTTTGATGATCCTAAACTCAAGCCAGGCTTCTCCGGGCAGTTTCATTTCAGCATATAGCAACAAACGTTTGTTTGGTTTATCGGCAGCCAGCACGCGCCAGAAATCGAGCGTATCGCCTGTGTTGATCGTATTCAGGTTTGTCCGGCCACGACGAAGACCAACTCCGCCGAGCATCTTGTCCATGAATCCACGCAATTGCCAGAGCCAATCGGCATAATACCATCCACGCTCTCCGCCAATCGACCAGATATTTTCCAAAACCTGATCAACATTGGTCGTAATTGGTTTTAATTTTCTGTCAATATAACATCCGTAAACTGGAACATTAATATGCGTAAGTAAATTATTGTCAACATAACTCGAAACCAAAGAATCTTTCCAGCTTGAAATTACATTGTTCTGTTCAATCTTTTGAAATGCCAGTTTCACCGCCTTTTTATATGCGATTGGCTGAATACCCAGTAATTTTTCAAGCTGATTGTCTTTTGCAATCACTTCCACCTTCATACTGTCAACAAGATTTAATGCAAGCCTGTACGAAGTCGAAGTTACAAAGTAAAGCCAGTAGGATGAAAGCCTTGGAGTCATAAACGGGAAAGTGTAAACATATCTTTTCAGTCCGCGGACCTTGGCAAATTGAAGCAACATTTCCTTGTAGGTTAGTATAGCCGGACCGGCAATATCAAACGACTGGTTAAAAGTTTCAGGCAAAAGCAAAACCCCGGATAAATATTCAAGTACATTCCTGATAGCAATTGGCTGACTTTTGGTATCAAGCCATCTTGGGGCAATCATAATGGGAAGTTTCTCCACCAGATCGCGGATAATTTCGAAGGAAGCGCTGCCCGATCCTACTATAATCCCGGCTTTGACGGCGGTGAGCGGAATTTCGCTTTTACCCAGAATTTCTTCAACATTTTTACGCGAAGCCAAATGTTTGGAAAGTATTTCTTCGTTGGTGATTCCGCCCAGGTAAATAATTTGCTTTGCCGCTGTTTGCTGAATAAACCGGATAAAATTATTCGCCGAAACTGCTTCCAATTTCTCAAAGTCACCGCTTATTGCACTCATCGAATGAATGAGGTAATAAGCTGCATCAATATCTTTGACTGACTCCGACGGAATCGCATCTTTTAAAAAATCGACCTCAAACAAAGAGATATTTGGATGCAGATAGATTCCCTCCGAAGGGAAACGTTGCTTATCCCTTATGCAGCAAACAATTTCATGGCCTTTTTCCAGCAGTACCGGAAGAAGCCTTTTACCGATATAACCGGTAGCGCCTGTTAATAGTATTTTCATATTAAAATATATTAGGTGTTACTTTCTTTCTCACATAGTGCCGGTAATGCAAATTTACGCCAATTGAGAACAACAACATTTTTGGATTTTTCCATAGGTATTTGTTGAGCAAAACCCTGTGAAAAATACTTTTTACTGAAAAGATTTGATTGTTGAGCCACCAATACATACGGGTCAGATTTTCAGGACTGATTTTATCCGGAATATGAACACATTGCGCCCCGTTAAATTCCTTCAAATCTTCTGTCAGCAAACGACCCTGTTCTTTAAACTGTTTAAACAGAGCAGTTCCCGGAATTGGTGTGAGGATGTAAAAACGTGGAATCGGCACTTTATTCCGGTTTATAAATTTATAAGTTCTGCGGATGGATTCTTCCGTATCGAAATCGGTTCCGACAATCATTTCGGTACTGACGATTATTCCGGCCTCACTTAAAATTCTGAAATTTGCTTCATGTTCGCTCACCTTCACCCAGGGTTTTTCCAGACTGTTCAACGATTCCTGGTCAATACTTTCAACGCCAAAACTCATTAAGTCGCATCCTGATTTCACTACCAGCTTGAGCAATTCAGTATTTTTAGCCAGGTGCAACGCACATTGACTTGCCCAATGCATTTTCAACGGAGTGATCTTTTCGCAAAGTTCTTTCAGATATGCAGGGTTGGAAACGATGTTGTCGTCGATTAAATAAAACCTGTTAAAGCCCAAATCCTTCACGGCTTTAATATCCCTGATAACCTCATCCACCGGACGAAACAGATATTTGCCTTCGTACAGACAAGCGATGGAACAAAAAGAACAGGTAAAAGTGCAGCCTCTTCCGGCCTGAACGGGCAACATGTCGACGATTGGTTTTTTCATCAGCAGGTCGTATCTCGGAACAGGTAAATTCTCTAATTTCGAAATCGGATAATCGTAAAATGGTTCGACCTTCCCGTTTTTTTCGAAATCTTCCAACATTTTCAAATAAGATATTTCCGCATCGCCTACCACCACCGAATCAACATATTTGATGGCTTCCTCTTTGGCAATGGAAGCCATGTAGCCGCCCATTACCACTGTTTTGTTCCGTTTTTTAAACTCTTTTGCAATTTCGATACCCCGGAAAGTTGCGTGACCCATGGTGCCGATTCCAATAATATCAGCATCCGACTCAAAATCGACCTCATCCACTACTTCGATGCACAATTCTACTTCCCAATGTTTCGGGGTATAAGCCGCCAGTAAAGGAAAAGCCAGTCCCGGAAGGTGAATTTTCGATTGTTTGCACAGTTTACCATTTTCAGCATATTGAGTCGGTTGGATAAATAAAATTTTAGGCATATTTTGAGGCCTCCCTTATTTTTTGTTTGTACTGATTTCCAACCCTGATGCTGCCCATCAGCATTCGGTACAGCATTTTCGGTTTATAACTTACCAGGTATTTCAATAAAATGGCTGGTTGAAAAAGGATTGAATTATAAGCTTTCAGAATTTCTTTGTAAAATTCGGCAACACTCATTTTCGTAGGTTGAATGCTGACGTGCGCCAAATCCCATTTTTCATATTCCGATCGTTTGATGAGCAGTGCTTCCACCGGAGATTCGAAATTCGTTTTAGGCAAAGGAGTCAACGGTTGAAGATTGACATAGTGAATTCCAAGTTCTTTCACCGATTGAACCATTTTCCGAAAGTCAGCTTTGTCCCAGTCGGGTGAAACAATTAAAGTGGCAAAACAATCTATTTGATTGATTTTAAGCACTTGCATGGTTTGTTTGTACAAATCAACCTTTGTGTTTTTATTGTATTTTTCAAGGTCTTTTTCAATGAAACTTTCAAAACCAACGATCACGGTTTTCAGACCAATTCCAGCCAGTTCTTTCATTAAATCAGCATTGGTTGCAATAAAATCAGCTCTTCCGTAAACCAAATAGTTTTTCTTGATCTTTCGCCTTTTAACTTCATGAATAAACATCGAAAGTCGTGTTTTATCGGCCAAAAAATCATCATCCACAATGTAAATCTCCTTTTCGTCCAATTGCTCCAGTTCAGCCATTACTTCCATCAAATCGCGCTGGAAATATTTACCTTGCGTGATCACCGTACAAAAACAGAAAGAACAATTGAACGGGCAACCAAACGAGGTTTTAATCAAGGCCACCCGGTCGCTGAAAATGTAAAAGTACTTGCCGCGGTATTTCTTTACCGATTGCCGGTTGGCGTTGGGAATTTTAAAATCGAACGGCGGAAGATTTTTCAGAGCCATATTCTCACCCTTTTTCAATATTCCTGAAGGAAATTCTTGCTGATATTCAATGTGATTCAGCAAATCGGTAAAACTAACGACTGCATTCCGCACAACCCTGAAATCGATGTATTCACTTTCAAAATCTTCGGGACACACTTCGCAATGAACTCCTCCAACAATGGTAACTATCTCCGGATTAATCGACTTTGCAATCATGCAATACTCCTTCATTTTCGCAACATTGGTGATGTAGCCAGTTACACAAAACACATCGGGATTGAAGTTCCTGATAAAATAATCAATGTTTCGTTTTTCAAGCAGCATATCGACAATTTCAGCTGTATCGTTTTCGCGGATAAGCGCGTACATGATTTCCAGTTCCAAAGGTTCGACAACCATCACATGTTGCAATCCGATTGTTTCGGGCGAGTTATCAGGGCGAATTAATAAAATCCTCATGGGTTTACCTCCTTCATTACATGATGATTGTGAATTTCTCTCTTATATTCCAACGACTTTTCGCTCATCTTGAGCAACCGATGAAAAAAAGAATTGCTGTGCCGGGCTTCCATGTATTTTGCTTGAAGATGCCCACCCAAACGCATTTTCGGAATTTCAGCAGTTTGACCGAGATCAATTACTTCAACACCTTGCGCAATCCCTTCAATTACAATATTAGTCAACAGTTTCAGGTAAGTTTGGTTTTCGGAGTTTTGCTGATAGTCAATTCCGCCCAAAAAGAAAAACAGGGCTTGGTCGCTCTTCAAAATGATATTCCAACCTATTGTTTGTCCATTTTTACGGCAACTGATGAGCTGAAAATCAGGAGGCAAATTTTTAAAAAAAGCAAGGTTTAATTTCTCGAGCTTCGCGGTACTTTTGGAATAAACCTGCAAATATTGCTCATACATTTTGTCGTCGAAAACAGAACAGCCGGTTTTAATCAATTCAGTGTCGGAGCTGGTTTTGGTCACTTTTTTCAGTCTCCGTCGGTAATCAGATCTTAAATTAAACAGGTATTCTTCCCACGATTTGAAAGTATTTTTCAGAATGATTGTTGGTAAAGTTATACCTGTGGCGTTTGTTTCCCGAAGCGGTTTTTCATCCAGATTTAGAAACAGTACCAGACCTTTTTCATTGCTGAAAATAAAATCTTTGAGCTGCACATGGCGTTGTTGATTTCCAAATATTCCTGAAGATGAAACGGAACATGGAATGCCAACAATATTCATTTTTATCGGACTTTTGAGGCGCAGGTAAGTAAACAAATCGAGGCGCAAGGAGTACATGATGGCAGCGGCTTCGATGTGATCGTTCTCATAAATACAATAATACCGCTGTGCACAAGGATTGTATTTTTCAGCATACAATAAAAACGCGCGTTTCTGAAAGTAGTTTTCCGCCAATAAATCCCATTCCTCCGGCAAATCTTTGGCTTCGTTTATTTTAAGAATCTCCTGCTTCATAATTTGGTTTCATAAACGGCAAACTGACGGTAAGGCTGCGGTTTTTCGCCATAGAAACGCTCCAGCATTCTGCTTACAAAGGCTATCGATGCTTTATTCTCCTCGAAAATAAATCCTCCTTCGCAATATTTATAACCTTTTTCAATCAGTTTCGGAATCGATTTACTGATCAAAGCCAGCGCTACGGGGCTTTTCTGATATTTGGGAATGATACCTATTTCTGTAAATCGGAAAGTGTCGATTTCTTTGTGCAAAAGCCTGTAATTGATGATGTCCCAGACATTAAAATCCCGCTTCGACTGCACCAGTTGATTAAAATCGGGATACCAAAGATAAAAACCGATCGGTTCACCATTCATTTCCGCGATGATCAGATTTTCATTGTCGAGTAAAAAGCGAAACGGATTGAATAGTTCCAGATCCTCTGCATCATCGCGATCGGCCCAGTATGGATGGGCTATAAATGCCTCATTGTTTAACTTCGTATAAATGGCACTTTCTGACTGGATATTTTTTTTGTCCATAAACCGAACAGTCAATCCGTCCAATTGCCGGGATGGCTTATACGATTTGGCCCATTGATAATAAGCTTCCATAGGAAACCGATAAGTGAACATCTTTTTTTGAGTCAATTCCTTGAAGTATTCAGGATAATAGGAAGGCGTATATGGCAATCCGAAAAGCGGAACTTCATCGAACCGGTTCAATAAAATGCCGGCGCCGTAATTCAAATGTCCGTTGAGTCCGACAACAACTTTTGGGCAGGTTGGGAAATGTTTTTGGATCTCCTTTTTGATGATGGGAAAAATGTCGCCCAGACTGGGTTGGGCTTCAAAAAATGAAAGTTGAACACAATCTTTTTGCCTGAAATCGTGAACAAGTGCAAATCGTGCCACCAAATGATTGCCATCTCTCAAAACAAACATTTTTATGCTTGAATGATTTCGGAATGCGGAATTTTCTTTTAATAAAAGTTGCTCAATGCCTGATTCGGTGCCTCTGTAAAAAGGATTCTCCTTATAAACTGCCTCTCCAACACTCCGGAATATTTTGAAGGCTGATTTTCCTTCTATGAGTTCCGGATTCATATAAATACTTCTTTTGGTTTATCAAAGCCAAGGAATTCGCAATACGAAGAAGCACAGTACGAACCGGCATTTGCAAAAATCACCACATCGCCGATGGACAGCTTTGGTAGTTTTTTGTCCTTACAGAAGATATCATTCGAATACGTAGAACAGCCATAAATTGTGGTATTTACTTGATTTTCTGTTTTAAGAATTGATCCGTTCCTGATAATAATTACAGGATGATTGGCTAATTCAGGATAAATCAATGGACGGGTAAACTGTGCAGTTGAAGCGTTTAACCCGACAAAAACGCGGTCTTCCCTTTCTTTTACATCCGTAACCAAGCAAACAAAATAACCGGCTTCACCGCCAATTATTCTTCCGGGCTCAAGAATAAGTTGTATAGATTTTCCTCTTTTAATTGAAACTTTCTCCATCAAAGCGCTCACTTTCCCGCCGTAAGTTTTGACGTCAAAGAATTCTTTTCCCTGCTCCGAAACTCCAAATCCACCCCCAAAGTTTAAGTATTCAAGGTTGGGAAAATCATTCGAAAGTTCGATTAATGCCCGGTAACATTGAATAAAATAGTCGATATCGAAAATGTCGGTTCCAACATACAAATGCAATCCTTTGATAAGTTGCTTGTTCTTGATTCCTTTCATTTCAACAACAGTCAAACCCAATCTGCTTTCTTTTCCCAGAAAAAAACCTGCACGGGTAGAATACGGGTTCACCAATTCGCCAATGTTGCAGCGAATACCAACCGGTTGATCAGGAAATAAGTTTTGCCATAATTCGAGTTGCCCGACAGAATCAAGATTGACCTGCACTTTTTCATCAGCAACCCATTTCATCACCTTTGCAGACATGGCGGAAGAAGTAAAAACAATCTCAGATCCGGAAAACCCGGCTTCCTTAACACTTTCCAGATGTTTCAGTGAGTTGACAAAAACATTCAGATTCTTCTCCTTTACAATCCTTAAAAATTCAGGATGGATATTGGCCATCGTGGCAAAATGAATGGATTTGTTCTGATAGGGAATTGAATTAAAGTCGTCGCATTTTTTCCGAATCGCCTGAATGTCGTACATATAATAAGGATCAACATCCTCACCCAATTCTTTTCTAATAAAGTCAATTATGTTTCCTTCTGCAATCATAAGTAAGTCAGATATATTTCATTTTTCATTCAAATCATTGGGAAGTTCCCGAATGATGTGCTATTCTTCACCAATCTCATTGATCCTTTTATGTGCCAATTGTCTGGCATTGTGTTTCGTCACCACTTCCTTCCCCGTTTTCTCTTCAATTTCTTTTCGTGTATTGCCTGCAATGGTAGCACCTTGTTTGGCAATTATTCGGCTGTCATCAAATGTTTTCGGATTCTTTTCATTTGAAATTTATCAATCCCTTTTTCAGTGTCTTCAATCTCGTCCAATCTTTCGCTCCCAACTCGTGCCACCCAAAGTTTAAACGGTTCGGCTTTGGGCGATGGGATGGATTGAATTAACCTGAAAAGCTGATCGTTATCGGCAACATCAGTATAGCGCATTTTGCCATCTTCCGCAAGCATTTTCAAACGGTTACAATTTGTAACCGTTTCATTTCCTTCTTTTAAAAGTCTGCTCTTCATTACTTTCCAGTAATTACGTGCTCCTTGATGATCCATCTGATCAGTCAATATGGAAATGATATCGACAATTGAAAAGTACCACTTCTCTTCTTCTGAATCCCAAACAGAACGAACCTGTTTCGATTCAAATAATTTTATGACTGTTTCTTTGGTCATAAATTCCTATCTTTTAATTTACCCTTTTTATCGATTTTGACCATTCAGAAATACTGCTTTTTTGAGCGGCTGTCAAAGCAGCCTGTGGTCTTTTCTCCAAAAATCCAGCTGGTGGCATATTCCCTTTGGAAATTTGCTTGTTGATCTTTTTGCCTGTTTTTGCCTGTTTCTTTGCATTGAGTTTGTCCCAATTCGAAAGATTCATGAATATTTTCGCTTTGCCATTGCCTTGATCGGAATGGCAACTCACACATGAATTTTTAAAAATTTCGGAAACACTTTCAGGAAAAGCCGCCAATGTCTCCTGCTGTGTTTTCTTTTGACTGTAAGCACTGAGCGGCAATAAAATAAATGCCATAAAAACCGAAACAACGATTGCTACTGAAAAAACACGGATGAAATTTTTCATTTTGATTTTTTTTAATTGTTTAACAGTTCTATAAAGATACGTTAAAAATCTTTTGTATTGTTATTTAACGAATGTGGGATAAACGGAACAAGTTTAATGATCTTCAAAATGGGGATACCAAAAAAAATATGCCCATTCAACTGTCAAATCGCACTGTTCGCACCGAAAAACGGCCAGTTCATATTATTTTAATTATTTGGAAGATAAAGTGAATTTTTCGATCCCGGACGAAGTTGTTGCTGAAGGAACTTCAAAAATCAACGACGTAATTAACCTATTTAAACCTTACCTGATCGCACTCACTCCAACTGAGCGGCAGGAAATTCCTAAAATGAGTGATGGCACCCTGCCTTTTGTGCAGAAATGTCTCTCTTATTGTCAGTCGAACCCGGAGTTTTCTCCTGCTTATGTCGATTTTAGTGCATTAAGCGCGGATATGAAAGTTTACAATCAACTGATTCCGATTTACCGGTTGATCTATCAGCTTGAAAACAAATTGAACGACACTACCATGGAGGCAGGCGCCGAAAGTTATGTCAGTTCACTTAGCTATTACAATTCGGTAAAATTTGCTGCCAAATCGGATGCACCGGGAGCCAAAGCCATATATGAAGATCTGAAAAAGCGATTTGAACGCGGAAAAGTCGCCAAACCTGTTCCTGAAAACAATTAATACTCATTGCTCTTGAAAAGAGTGTCCCGAAAGTGGCACTCTTTTTTTATGATCTCCGGATGTTGCTGTTATTTATTAAAGGGGTGCTTCCGAAGTACCCCCCTCCACTTCAAACACGGAATGTTCGATCTCCGAACTAGAACGTTTCATGTTTTAACCCGAATACCCGGGTTCCGAACCGGAACATTACACCTCAGAAGTACCCCCTCCCCACTTCAAACACGGAACATCGAAGCTCCGAACCGGAACGCTACACCTCCGAACCGAAGTGTTGCACCTTTTTGCCCCAAATTTCCGGTTCGGAAGTGGATCGTTGGAGGTTGGAAGTATCCCGGTGGAATTCTGAACCTTGTCGTTCCATCTTTTACCCTGACGTGTCAGGGTTTTAACCTCAAACGGCGAGTTCCGATCTATAACCAGTTGTTTTTACCCTCCAAAATAAGGCAGTTACAACTATGCAATACATTGTTTAACCCATCGAGCAGTTGTTTTTACCCTCCAAAATAAGGGCAGTTACAACAATAAAGGTGTAATGAGTGATTCAAACCTTGTTGTTTGTACCCTCCAAAATAAGGGCTGTTACAACGATCCAAGTAATGCACAAATACTTTATGAAGTTGTTTGTACCCTCCAAAATAAGGGCAGTTACTACATCTGTCTATAAAGTTGCGATTACAATGAAGTTGTGTGTACCCTCCAAATTGAGAGCAGCAACAACTAAACTTTAAACGAACAACATGAAATTATGAGTAATAGTAGTTTTTACCCTCCAAAATAAGGGCAGTTACAACATAAAATCAGAACCCTGATTAACCTCTAAAGTTGTTTGTACCCTCCAAAATAAGGGCTGTTACAACGATCCAAGTAATGCACAAATACTTTATGAAGTTGTTTTTACCCTCCAAAATAAGGGCAGTTACAACTCTTTCATAAAATTTTGTTTCCCGGTCTTGTTGTTTTTACCCTCCAAAATAAGGGCAGTCACAACCTTATGTAACCTGTGTAATTTATGCCGAAAGTTGTTTTTACCCTCCAAAATAAGGGCAGTTACAACAGGCTTGCTGCAAGTGCATCTTTTTGAGAGGATAAACCATCTTTTAGCCATTAAAAAATGGAAGTATTTTCTAAAACTGCTGCATGATTTGTGTAATTTTTTGATTGTATTTGTCCGAAATGCTTAATGCAAAATGATTGGTGTCCCACCGGTCAACTAATTTTTCCATTGTCACCTTTTGCGGGTATTGGTTGTGCGAGAAACAATTGCGAACCATGTTCAGAAACACAAAATCGGGTTTGTCAATTATTCCATTGTTCTTCAACCAAAGCAGATAGGGTTTGTGTTGTATGTTGCCAGTGTTGATTTGCCCGGTATGGTCGTCGGTAAACAGAAGTTTTACTCCTTCCGTGTCTTTGGCAATTATCTTTTCTTCGAGTTTAAAAACCAGGTCAAATACCTCGTGTTTGGCTTTGTCGTAGGCATCCAGTTCATCTTTCAACACTTCCAGTGTAATTTCATTTTCGGCAAAATACTCAAACAATTCGGGCAACCGACGGTCGAAAACAAATTTGCGCAAAATGCTGTAATCCTTGCGTTTTCTGTTTACTGTGATGATTCTGGTAATCAGAGCTTGTGTTTTGTCTTTGATTATTTCGCCTAAATCGTTAAACGACAATTTGCCGGGAACCGTCTGTTTTACTTCGAAGTTTGCATTCAGAAGTGTATCAATTTCACATAGCTTCAAGTGCAGATTTTCGCCTTTATCCAATAACTTTTCGAGCATGAGCAGCATTGTCCGGTCTTCTTCCTGCACCATTCTGATTTCCTTTTCGGTATCGGCAATGGCATGTTTAAATGTTTTCTCAACCTGATCGAATTGAATGTCGGGCAACCGTGGGTTTTTCTTTTTTTCTTCAGCACGAATTTGCTGTTTCTTTCGGAAAGCTTTTTTCAAAGCATCCTGATAATAATCGGCAAAACGGCCTTTGCTGTTGGGTTTAAAGTTAACTGCTTCATCAAATACCAGGTATTCGCGTTCAGCCTGATAAAAGCTTTGGGTAGCGTCGTTACGGCTTGTCCACCAGATTTTGAAAAGCTCGCTGTAGTAGGCATTGGGCGGATAATTGATTTGTTGCTGGTCTAAATCACTCTGAAGCAGTTCTGCTAACCGTTCATCAAACAAATTGGTAGGCAAATTAACCGGACGTTTCCCATCTTTCGGGTCTTTCCCTTTGGTAATGTTGTGTAACCAATCGGCCAATGAGTAATTTGTTTTCTCCTCCAATAGCAATATTGAGAAAGGAATATTCGATTTGTTCTCGGGAAGTTTTACAACGGTCATCATTTTCCCAATTTTCTCGTTCTTCTCTTTTGTGTAAAAAGTTTGAGCCATCCACGACCGATCCACTTCAACCATGTTCCCTGATCTGAAATTTTTCTCAGCAACCATCTTTTGTCCTTTTTCCTGAAGGTACTTTTCGTACAAATCAGAAGTATAGCTAATCTGTTGCAAATTCAACATCTTTAAAAAAGGATGCCCTCCGGCTTCATTCAACTTTAGCTCATTGGTTACAATATGAATGAACAGTTGTTTTTTATCCGGATCGGCATAAAGCGCCAGGCATTCCTGCATTTTGTCGTAATAGAAAGAAGTAATTTTGTTCTTTTTCTCCTTGCTGGCTACCATATCAACAATGTCCTTGGCAAGGAATGTAGCCATTTCGCCAATCTTCGGAATTTTGCCTTTGTTGTTTTGCCTGAATTTCTGCATGGCTTTAATCCGTGCCATACAGTCGCGTTTCATCAATTTAATACGCCCCGACACTTCCCTTTTTTCTTCAACATCCTGTATGTTGAGCCAATAGTCCAAAATGCGCCCCGGAATTTGTTTGTCATTCAGTTTATACTCCGCCAATACCTGATTTAAGGTGTCTTTTCTCAATAAAAGATAGTTCAGGGTATTTTCATTGTAAGCAACTTCCTTTCTGGTATCAGCTCTTTTCCTGAATTCATTCCAATCATTGGGCATCCTGGCTTTTATCGTTTCGATAAACGACATGTTCATCAGTTTGCTGTTGTTTACAAGAATAAAATCCTTGATCAGCTTTTCCGGCTCTCCCTTTTCGAGGTATTCCAAAAGAATAATTTTTGGTAGTTCGTGTAAACTTAGGAATGCTTCAGGAAGCGGTTGCATCAAATTGTTTGCGGTTACTCCGTCCGATTTAGGTCTTAAAATTAGTTTGGCTGTATTCGCTTTTGCCGATAAGCCAATTTTATTGTTCTCCGTATTATAATGAGGTGCAAACTGTTCAAAAACTTTTAATCCATTCACATTCCCCAACTGCTTAAGTACCTCCGGTTCTTCTTTGAATTCACTTAGTTTTCCAAATGCCTTCGCGTTTTCAATAATTTTCCGATCAACTTCTTCGCCGTTAAATGACTTGGAATATTTATCTATCAAAAGTTTTCCCAAATCAATCTGAAACCTGAATTTCCCGATTGCATCATTTTCATCAATAAATTTCAACGCAAATTCCGAGAAACGATTGGTGTGCCTTATTCTTTTGGTCAGCGCTTCAATGTATTCCTCGTAATCTTCGGCATCAATTATTCCCTCAGCATTTGTATTGTTATCAATCAGGCTTTTTGCTTTCAACTCATCCAACTGCGGCCTGAAAGGCTGTTTTCCTTCCTCAGTAATTACATTGTATAGCACCTTTGGACATCGATTCAGTTCATTAATCAAATCCAATGAAAAGGCTTGTCGACTATCATCACTTTGAAACCGGTCATGCGGAAGGTTAACGCAAAAAGCCATCAATACTTCACGGGTAGCGATAAAACTATCGTATTGAGTTCCTTTTAATCCTATAATCTTTCCGATGAAACGGAAAGCGTTTTCTCTTTCCAGAAACATGGAAGTCAGGAAAACCAACCCTTCGGTCGTAATCGCATAATCGTCTTCAACTACTTTTTTTGATGAAACAAGATGATAATCATCTTCAATTAAACTTCCGGCAAATCTCAGTTTCGTATATTCAATTGCCCTTCGGAAATTCACAGTGAGAAAAGATGCCAGTTCTGCAGTTACTTTAGTCTTTCTTGAAGTTCCTTTTTCGGTAGAAAAGTAGTGTGAATAATCATTTCTAAACTCCTGAAGTTCAGTGAAAACAATTTTGAGCTTATCGCTCATCAAAGCAAAGTCTTTACCTTCCCGATCAATTTCTTGTTGTTCTTCCTTTGGGAGGCTTTCCACATCGAACACTTTTAGGATAGGTAGAAATCGTTTTGTCTTTGAATAGACATGATTCCAGTTGACTTTCTTGATGGCTTTATCGCACAAAAAACTATTTTTAATCTGGCTTTCTTCTTCCAGTAAAGACAATCTAAATTCTTTGGCAATATGGTTACTGATGTTAAAAACATTCAGTCTTGCCATGTTCAGATATCCTCCGAAATATTGAGGATCATCATTCAAAGTTCTGTACTTGGTTTCATTTGTTGTGATTTGTGTTTCCATGGTTTTATTTGTTTAAGGGTTGATTCAGGTGAGAAAAATAGGCCCAATACATTTTTAATATCATGCTTTTTCGAAACCATTGGGCATGTCCCGCAGATAAGATTGTGGTTAATAACAGGAGGATTGGAATCCAAATTATATAATCTGCTTTGGTGGGTGGAATAGAAGTACCTTTTGCCAAACCAAAGATTGTAAGGACGATGAATAAAATCAAAAGCAACAAAAAGGCAGTTACAGTTTGCCGAAAGAAGTAATAAAAGCGTTGGAGTGTTTTTGCCGAATCAATTTTGTCAAGATATTGGAGCTCATAATACATCCGGTCATAGAATTCGTCTTGCAGGTTCCTTTCATGATCGGTCAATTGTGCACCCCGGTGTTTTAACTCTTCCTTGCTAAAGAAAATATTATTTCCATACCATTCTAATGCTTTCCGGTTTAAAGTCTGGTTCATTGGCAGGTGCGGAACATTCAATTCAAGATAGAGTTCAGCAACTTGTTTTTTCATCCCAAACAACCAGTCATACCAACGTTTCTTTATCAGCCAAAAGTTAATAGCATAAAGCATTGCTCCGGCAATCAAAGCAAAACACAGTAATATTCCAATATCAATATTCCATCCGATGGATGTGTCAAAAAGCGGGAATACACCAAAAACAGAATTCAGTACATTGCAGAAATAGACGAATAATACTCCGGAGAGGAGTAATCCCAAAAGATCATAAAGTGAGAATTTTTCCATTTTTTGTTGAAATGCTAATGGTTAGTTTACTATTAAATTCAAATTTATAAATGT
>JBBRXN010000009.1:0-74535 GCA_038248385.1 Bacteroidales bacterium | reverse complement strand
GTCGTATGTTTTATAATATGAAACGATTGTTTTCAATAGCTATAATACTATTTATTTCATAATAAATTTTCATGATGGCAATCTATGGATTAAAGTCATTGTTTAATCGTTGCTTATTAGGCTAAATTAACGTTATTTAGCAATCCTGTTTGAATATCTCATAAATGAAGAACTTTAGAAAAACATTGCGGTGGTTGCATCGTGATTTTGGATATTTTGTGGTCGGGATTACTTTTATTTACACTGTTTCGGGGGTTGCATTAAATCACCGGACTGACTGGAATCCGCATTATACTATGGTTTCAGAAGATATTACTGTTCCTTCAGCACAGAAAACAGAATTTGATCAAGCTGAAATAGTCAACTTATTGGAAAATTTTGAGTGTCATCCTAAATACAAGAAACATTTTGTGACGAAAGCAGGTGATATAAAGATCTTTGTTGAAGAAGGCACTGTGATGTACCAACCTGAAAAAGGATTAGCATCACTTGAAGTTTTGAAAAAAAGACCATTCTTTTTCCAGATCAATAAGATTCATTTGGCACAAACCGGCAGACTTTGGATCTGGATTTCGGATGTTATGGCTTTGTTCATGTTGTTTGTTGCTATTTCAGGATTGTTTTTGCTAAAGGGCAAATTTGGGATCATGGGTCGCGGACTTTGGCTAACAGCATTGGGCGTGGTGATTCCACTGGCAATTATATTCTTTTACTTGAATTGAAAATTAAACCCTCAAAACTCTATAGTTATGAAAAATTTAGTGATATTATTTTTAAGTCTTACTTTGTTGTTTTCGTGCAATACTTCAAATCAGAAAAAATCAACCGAATTGGTGTTAATGACTGTTGATCAACTTCAGGAGAAAGGGAAGGACCTTGTTGGAAAAGAAGTGCTTGTAAAAGGACTGGTTACACATGTTTGCAAGGAAAGTGGCGCTCGCTGCTTTTTAATGGGGAGTACAGAAGATGCTTCTATCAGAATTGAAGCTGGTAAAATCGGGTCCTTTGGACAGGAACAAATGGGCAGTGAACTTCAGGTTCGAGGTATTTTACAGGAGGTTCAACTGGATGAGGAAGATCTGGCTGAAATGGGAAAAGCAGCAGCGGAAGGCGAATCAGCCAATATCGGTCATGCTCTGGGGCATACCGGACCTGCGATGCATGATGTTGATGGAGGCAAACACGATAGCATCAATCAATCACAAAAGCTGGAAGAAATGAATAAAAAGCTGGCGGAAAGTGGCGAAGGATATGTACCTGTATATTACATTGAAGGTTTGGAACTTATTAAACCGAAATAGATTATTTTCTTTGTTCAGGAAGAAAATTCAGGGAAATAGAATTTACACAATGCCGGGTATTCTTTGATGTCAAACCTTCACCTTTAAAAACATGACCTAGATGAGCCCCGCAATTCGCGCAGGTTATCTCGGTCCTGCGGCCATCCGAATCTGTTGTCCGTTTTACCGCTCCCTTTATTTCATCATCAAAACTCGGCCAACCGCAGTGCGCATCAAACTTATCGTCTGACCGATAGAGTGGTGCGTTACATTTTTTACACAAATAAGTACCTTTTTCAGTGTTCTTGTAATAAATGCCGGTAAAAGGCCGTTCGGTGCCTTTACCTTCAATGACTGATCGTTCAAATTCATTTAATTCGTTGAATTTCATAGCTGAAGTGTTCTTTTGTTTGTTTTTTTCCTGTCCGTTGACACTAAAAGCAAATAAGATCATCATTAAAATTACCGTTTGCTTCATCGCTCACTTTTTTGATAGAATACAATTTGACCAGGACAATTGTTTACTTCATATATAACAATTATTTAAGGCTGACAGAAAATGGCTTTCTATTTACGAATGCTAAATGTCGTATCTTGCGCAAAAAATTTATGAAACGTATTTTTACCTATTTTCTGCAAGGTTTGCTCTTATCAGGCCCGTTGGCAGTTACCTTATATACCGTATTTTTCATGTTTGATTTTGTGGATCGTTTGATTCGTGATCCGCTTAAAGAACATTTTCAGTTTGATATTCCCGGTATTGGAGTAGTTGTTTTGTTTATTACACTGACAGTACTTGGATTGATCGGTCAAACCATCATTGTCAAACCGTTTACCTACTTTACCCGCAGGCTTCTGAAACGCGCACCATTGTTGAACGTGATCTATAGTTCAATCAATGACTTATTTACAGCTTTCGTTGGAAAGGAAAAAAAATTTAACGTTCCAGTCAAAGTTTGTTTAGATATACAAAACAATTTGTGGAAACTTGGGTTTGTTACTGAGAAAAATCTTACGGAATTTGGCTTGCATGAAATGGTTGCGGTTTATTTCCCATTTTCCTATAGTATTTCGGGCGAAGTGTTTTTAGTTCCTGAAAGCGCTGTTAAAGCGATTGACCTGAGTCCTTCAGAAGTAATGAAATTTGTGGTATCAGGTGGAGTAACAAAAATTAATTGATTGATATGTCAACAGAAATAATGTTAATGGGTGGTTTTTTGGTATTGATCATTTTTGTGTTAATGATTGATTTGTTGGTTGTTGGTCGCAATTCGCATATCGTTTCAACCAAAGAAGCTTTAATATGGTCGAGTATATGGTTTATGCTTTCGATGGGGTTTTACGTATTTCTAAGCCATTTTGGGCATTTGCTTCATGGCATTGAATCACCTGATGAATTATTAGCTGTGAGGACTAAATATGCTCCTGAATTAAGGTTTATAACAACCGATTTTGCAGGAATGCTTGGCGAATACCGCGATTACATGTCAATGAGTTACCTGGCCGGTTATTTTATTGAACAGACACTTTCAATCGACAACGTTTTTGTGATCCTGCTCATCCTTCAGGGATTCGCGGTGCCCAAAAAGAACTATAAAACAGTTTTATTCTGGGGCGTGTTGGGTGCAATCATCCTTCGGTTTATCTTCATTTTTGCAGGGGCTGCGCTTATTCAGCGGTTCGAATGGATATTGTATATTTTTGGCGCCTTCCTGGTATTTCAGGGAATTAAAATTCTGGTTAAAAAAGACAGTCATGATAAGGATCCTCATGAATATGCCATTGTAAAATTTCTGTCGAAGTACTTGAATATTACGAAAGTTTACGTTGGAAACCAGTTTGCCATCAGGCACAAGAATAAAGTGTTTTTTACTCCCTTGATGCTTGTACTTGTGCTTGTTGAGTTTACTGATGTTATTTTTGCTCTTGATTCAATTCCGGCTGTATTTTCAGTTACCCGTGATCCGTATGTCGTTTTCTTTTCGAATATTTTTGCCATTATTGGTTTACGGTCCTTGTTCTTCCTGCTGGCAAATATGATTCACAAATTCAGGTTCCTGAATGTTGGTGTAAGTATTTTGCTGATTTTTGTGGGTGTAAAACTGCTTGCCCATGAATGGTTGGATGCATTGGGTTATCAACCATCCTATTCTCTTTATTTTATTGCTGCAACATTGATTCTGAGTGTTGTTTTTTCAATTTTGTTGCCGGAAAAGGGTATTGAAGAGCCAAAAAATATGATATAGTACTGGTATAAAGAACCTCCGAAAGATTAAATACTATTTGGAGGTTTTTTTTGAATATTCACTTTTAGTGAATAGAAGGAAATTTATCAGAAAGTCACCTTATAACTCAATCCCATACCTCCTTGTCCAAAGTAAACCGGCATCAATGAAGACGATTTACCATGATCATCGCCAGTTTTATTAATCACCTTGTGCCCGCGGGAAAGGGCAATTTTTCCGCAGGTATATCCAATAGCAATTGCAATCGGATAATCGCTTATCCAATGAACTCCATTGTTTAGCATCGAATAGCCCAATAAACCCATCAGGCTGTAACCAATCGGTTTAATATATTTGTTGTCGGGGTAATTTCCTGAAAGTATGGTAATGGTTGCCATGGCAGTAGCCAAATGCCCTGATGGAAAAGCATCAAATCGCGAAACATTTTTCTGATAATAGGACGGATTAGGAAAAGGATGCCAGTTACCTCCGGGTTTTCCGGAACCATCAGACATCGCCCTGAAAGGGCTTTCACGTCCGGTAATACGCTTAAGAAATTGGGTGGTCACGGCAAGCGTAAAAAACATTTCAGCCATTTGGGAAGTTGTTTGTAACGCCTGGTAATCATTGGCAACGAGGCCGTATCCGTAAAATCCGCCGGCAATCAAAATACTCGGCCAGCCTTCGCCCAAAAAATAGATGGCTGAGTTTACATTCTGAGGAAGATCCAAAACATCAACATTAAAACTGCCAAACTTTACAGCGAGCACAGTTTTCGATTTACGTTCAGGATCAAGATTAATAAAGCGGCCAAATTGTTGGGAAGCATCAAGAATAGGCTGATCGACGGCCACTAATAGCGCCGTCCCGGCCAGAAGGACTCCCAATTTGGGCAGGTTCTTTTTCGAGAAAGATGTTTTGCCGAGTTGGTATAGATCAAGAGGTACATTTTTAGCAAATTGAAAAGGCTTTGGACGATAATACAACATCGAATGCAATGAATCAACATCAACAACCTGCGCTTTTACAATACGAAAAGTATCACGCCATGCTTTATTTACAAGTGTATCTTTTTTTGATTCGGCCAACAAACTGGTCACTGAAAGTGAAAAAGTTACCAAAAATGTAAAACGCTTTAAATTCCGAAATGCAGGCTGAACTACTTTTATTTTCCATCCCATTTGTCAAGCTTCTCTTTATAAACGTAATTAGCTGATTGGTAATAAATTATTGCTTCATTTTGTATTTCAGGATCCATTGCAACGGTGATCATTTCTCCTGTTTGAACATCAATTTTGTAATGTGTAATTTTTTGCTGCGGACTCAATATGGTCAACCTATCGTTTTTAATAAAACCAAGTTTCTGATAGTTTGAAATAAATGCACGTTCTTCATCAGGAGCCATTTTCAGAATGTCCTTGCCGAAAAATTTGGTTTTGTAGGTCCAATTCATCACGCCAAGCAAAGTAGGAGCGACATCAATCTGGCTACAAAGTTTATTTATTTGTTCAGGATGAACCAGACCTGGATTATAGATAATAAATGGAATCTGGTATTCCATAAAAGGCAATTCAGCTTTTCCGGCGCTACCTGCACAATGATCGGCAAGTATAACAAACAAAGTATTTTCGAACCATGGTTTTTTGCTGGCCTTTTGTATAAACTCACCAATGGAAAAGTCGCTGTATTTTACCCCACCTGCCCGGCTGGTATGCGTTGGAATATCGATTACACCTTCAGGATAAGTATATGGACGGTGATTGGAAATGGTCATCACATGGTTCAAAAATGGTTTTCCGAGTGCAAATGACTTGTCACATTCTTTTAGTGTGCGGTTGAAAATGTCCTGATCACAAACTCCCCAGGTATTGGCAAAGGTAATTTCTTCTTTTTTGAGGTCGTTCCGATCAATAATCTCGTATCCGTTGTTTGAAAAATAGTGGTTCATATTGTCAAAATAGCCATATCCACCATAGATGTATTTTAACTGGTAACCACGCTCTTTAAAAATCTGGCCAACCGAAAACATGTTTTCGTTGTCAGGTCTTTTAATTACACTTTGTCCCGGTTTTGGCGGAGCAGCAAGCGTTGCAGCTTCCAGCCCATAAATCGTTCGCGTACCGATGGCGTATAGATTAGTGAAAAGCAACGAACTATCGGCAATAGCATCCAGGTAAGGTGAGATAGATCCTTTGTAGTTGGTGACATTTCCATAAAAGTTGGAGTTTTTTCCTTTCAAATTCCTTTTAAATCCCATGAATTCGGCACTTAAACTTTCGACCGTAATAAATACCACATTGTATCGCTTTTCTTCTCCTGAATTGGTGATCTGTCTTGAAATATCAATGGGTTTATTGGTCAGGTATTCGCTATTTTCGCTTTTCAGCAAATTGTGCAGTTGATTGAAATTCTCTTCGTTGTTTTGGGTAGCGTAAAAAGTCTCATAATCCAGTTCGTTGTTTAGAAAAGCAGCAAACAAAGAGTGGATGCCGTTTTTGGCCAGTTCGTTGTTATACCGGTTTTTAGTAATTTCAACGGTGGTGTTTTTGATCAGGATAAACGATAAAACAGGTATCATCAGTAAAATCAATCCGGTCAGAATCCGTTGCTTTCGAACACTATTACTTTTAAGCGAACCAGCCAGTAATTTCTTTTTAGCTACAAAATAGGTCAATGCGATATCAGCAATCAGAATGGCAACTATAAGGAGCGGCATCGGGTAAGATTCTTTAATATTGCCCAAAACTTCGGTGGTATAAACCAGGTAATCTACTGCTATAAAGTTGTAACGGACCCCAAATTCTTCCCAGAAAAAATATTCGGAAACGCCATTGAATAAAAGGATATAGAAGGTAATGAAATAGACTGGCCAGGCGAACCATCGATGAATCGGTGAATTGAAAATCCGATCAGAAATAAACATTAAAAAAAGGACGAAAGGGATCATGAAATAGGAAAAAGCCACGGTATCCATCAACAAACCTGCTGCGTATGACCACAGTAAATTCAGCGGATTCAGGCTTACATCAACAAATGACATCGATAGTAATACTGTTCGACTGACGAATGAAATACTTATGAATACAAAATAAAGCAGGAGAATGCCTCCAAACCGGCCGTGAAGTATTTTTTTTAGATTTATTGAATTCATATTTTTGAATTAATATTCGTGTTTAGAAATTGTCTTTTCAATTTATTTTTGAGAATCAGGCAAATATAGAATTTTTCTGATTGTTCTCTGGCGCAATCTGGATTTTGTGTTAAAACACTATGCAATTGCTGAAATGGCAATCAGTATTTCCTCAAAATCCTGTCAGATTGCCTATATTTGTTCTCGTTTCAAACGTTTCAGTAGATTCTGAACCGGATTATTAATCACTCATTTACAACAAAATCAAATGTCAAAATTCACTTACCAAAAACCATTTCCAATTAAGAAGGATACCACAACGTATCGCCTTCTGACCAAAGATTTCGTTTCGACTGTTGAGTTTGAAGGCCGCAAAATACTGAAAGTCGCTCCTGAAGGTCTTGAATTGCTGGCCAAAGAAGCTTTTACCGATGTTTCGTTTTATCTGCGTGCTGCCCATCTCGAAAAACTGGCACTCATATTGAAAGATCCGGAAGCTACTGATAACGATCGTTTTGTGGCTTACACCATGTTGCTCAACCAGGTTGTTTCTGCTGAAGGCGAATTACCAACTTGTCAGGATACCGGAACCGCCATTGTGCTTGGTAAAAAAGGTGAAGATGTTTATACCGGCGTGACCGATGCCGAATATCTTTCGAAAGGAATTTATGAAACTTACCAGGAACGCAATTTGCGGTATTCTCAGGTGGTTCCTCTTACAATGTTCGACGAAAAAAATACAGGAACTAACCTTCCGGCCCAAATTGATATTTACGCTGAAAAAGGAAATACATACGAGTTTTTATTCATCACCAAAGGGGGCGGTTCAGCCAATAAAACCTACCTGTACCAGCAAACCAAATCGTTGCTGACTGAAGAAAACCTGACCAAATTCGTGAAGGAAAAGATTGGCGACCTCGGCACATCAGCTTGCCCTCCCTATCATTTGGCGCTGGTAATTGGCGGAACTTCGGCTGAATCAACTTTAGCTACCGTTAAAAAAGCTTCAGCCGGATACTTTGATCATTTACCAACCGAAGGCAACGAAGGCGGACAGGCTTTCCGCGATTTGGAATGGGAAAAAAGAATTGAAAAAATTTGTCAGGAAAGCGCTATTGGCGCACAGTTTGGCGGAAAATACTTTGTGCACGATGTGAAAGTGGTACGCTTGCCGCGCCATGCGGCTTCTTGTCCTGTTGGTATCGGCGTAAGTTGCAGCGCCGATCGCAACATCAAGGCAAAAATTACAGAAGACGGTATTTTCCTTGAAGAACTGGAAAAAAATCCGGCACGTTTCCTTCCTGAATCTGCACCATTTATGCAACCTGCTGTTGATATTGATCTGGATCAGCCGATTGATGAGGTGATCAAAATTTTATCAAAATATCCGATTAAAACCAGGTTGAATCTTTCCGGAACATTGATTGTGGCCCGCGATATGGCTCATGCCCGTCTGAAAGAAATGCTGGATGCCGGTCAGCCAATGCCTGAATATTTCAAAAAGTACCCGGTTTATTATGCCGGTCCGGCAAAAACACCAATAGGAATGGCATCCGGAAGTTTTGGACCAACAACTGCAGGCCGGATGGATCCGTATGTTGACTTCTTTATGAGCCTGGGTGGTTCAAAAATTATGTTGGCCAAAGGAAACCGTAGTCAACAGGTGACTGATGCCTGTAAAAAGCATGGCGGATTTTACCTTGGTTCTATTGGCGGTCCGGCAGCTATTCTTGCCAAACAAAGCATCAAATCAGTCGAAATTGTTGATTTTGAAGAACTCGGCATGGAAGCCATCCGCAAAATCCGTGTCGAAAACTTTCCGGCATTTATTATCGTTGACGACAAAGGAAACGACTTCTTTAAGCAGTTGTAGTTTATTAAAGTGAGCGGGTGACCTCAAAAGTCACCCGCTCATTATTCCAGACAACTTATTCATTAGAGTTCAGAGGGTGTTTAAACAATACGACAATGGATTTACTCAACCTGCAAAACAACAACATCGAGTTCTTTCTGAATAAGGAAGATATCATTCAGGAAACAGCAGAACAAATCATGAAAGATTTCGGTATGTTTGGCATCGGAATCACTTTTTCCGGCAATGTTGAAAATGCCTATCATGAGCTTCATGAGCAATTGATCAACCAGATTTCGGTTTACCTCGACCGCGATTACAGCAGGCTGATGGCAGTTTTGTATCAGGTTGATATTACCGAGCGCGAGATTGCCAAAGCTACCCGCGAATTGCCACATTACAACGATCTGGAAATTTTAGCTCATCAGGTGATCTTCAGAGACCTGAAAAAAGTGCTGTTCCGAAGGTACTACAAGGCAAAACCGGATCAGGATTGAATTTACAACTAATCTCACTTCCAATGAAGTTTTTACCTCTTTTTCTTTTGCTGTTAACTGCAAATACTTCTTTTTCGAATTCGATCGATTATCTGCCGCTTCCGGCCAAAGACATTGTCAGACATACTTATTATACCCTTTCATACAACGAAGCCTACGAACAAGCCAATTGGGTTTATTATTCTTTGACCGATAGTATGATCCTAAAGTCAGGGGCCGAGAGGAGTAATAATTTCAGGATGGATAAGCTGGTTACAACGATTTCGGCCAAATCATCTGATTATACCAAAAGCGGATACGATCGGGGGCATTTGTGTCCGGCCGGTGACATGGGTTTCAATCCGGTGGCGATGGAAGAAAGTTTTCTGATGTCGAACATGTCGCCTCAGGCTCCTGATTTTAACCGTGGAATCTGGAAAGAACTAGAAACAACTGTCCGGAAATGGGCCTTAAAAGAACACCAATTATTTGTGGTGACTGGTCCGGTTTTTAAAAATAGTAAAGGATCAATTGGAAAAGAAGAAGTGCTGGTACCGGGCTATTTTTTCAAAATTATCTATGATCCGACGGATGAACCGAAAATGATTGCATTTGTGTTGCCGAATGAAAAAAGTACCCGTCCGCTGACTGATTTTGTTGTTACTGCTGATAGTGCAGAACAATTAACCGGATTAGATTTTTTTTCGCAATTACCTGATGAGCAGGAGAATAAACTTGAAGGAAAAGTTCAACTTGCAGGATGGTTTACGGGTTATGCACCCGAAACTCCCCTTGCAGAAGTGCCAAAAGCAGAAACTACGAATTCAGATATTAATTTCTACTTTTTATTGGTTGCTGTAATTCTGCTTGTAATTATTATCGTGACTTTAAAAAGCAGGAAAAGGAGGAGGTAATTGGATAATTGGAACAGAAAAGAAGAATTCGGAATACTTACCCGGTTCTGATTTTACCCAAATGGTACCTCCCAACAATTCAATCATATTTTTAGATATTGCCAATCCCAAACCATTGCCGCCGTATTTACGTGTTTTGGAGTCATCAATTTGCCTGAAACGTTCAAAAATAGACTGATGATACTCGGGTGAAATACCGATTCCTGAATCTTTTACATGAAATTCAACCAGCCCATTGTCGGATCTGAAGCCAATTTCAACGTAACCTTCATCTGTAAATTTAATCGCATTTCCGACTAAGTTATTAAATACCTGTTTGATACGATACGAGTCGCTTGTAAATTGAATGTCTGGTCCATTAACAGATTCGTCGAAACGTAGCTGAATTCCTTTTGTTTCTGCTCTGTGAGAAAATTCTGCTAACAGCTCATTCAAAATTGTTTTAGCTGAAATAGGTTCCAATCGTAAGGTGATTTGCCCGGCATCCGACATCGAAAAATCCATTATATCACTGATAATCAGATATAGACTATTTCCGTTATCAACTATGTATTTAATAAATTCAGTTTGTTGTTCAGGTTCAAAATCAGGATCACCCAATAATTGTGAAAAGCCAATAATGCTGTTTAGTGGAGTACGGATTTCGTGCGACATATTGGCCAGAAATGCTGATTTTAACTTGTCGCTTTCTTTTGCTTTTTCTAAAGCCTGAATCAGTTCTGATTCCATTTTCCTGCGTGTATCAATGTCTTCTTTTATAGCAATGTAATTGGTAATCAATCCATTTTCATTCTTTATTGAAGTTACAGTCACGGATTCCCAAAACAAGGATTTGTCTTTTTTCCTGTTTTGAAGTTCTCCTTTCCAAATATTACCTGAACTAATTGTATTCAAGAGGTCATGATAAATTTCGTCCGGCATTTCTCCGAAACTTTGGACACGCGAATTTTTCCCGATAACTTCATCCTCAGAATAGCCTGTTGTTTCGCAAAAGCATGGATTTACATATTCAATTGTCCCATTTATATCTGTAATTAAAATAGAAACCGGACTCTGCTCAATACCTTCCGACAACTTTAAAATCTTTTCCTGAGAATGCTTTAGTTCGGTAATGTCTCTGCCAATTCCAACCAAACCGTTTATGTTCCCATTTTCGTCGCGTATGGGTATTTTAGAAGTCAGTAGCCACCTTTCGGTACCAGCCGAATCCCAGAAAATTTCTTCCCTGTTTATTACCGGTTGGCCTGTATTAATTACCTTCAAATCATCTTCGTATCCACGCTGAGCTATTTCATTATTAAACAATTCGAAATCGGTTTTCCCAAGTACTTCCTCTTCTGATTGTGCACCAATAAAATCTAAATCGAGCCTGTTTGCAATTGTTTTGCGACATTCCGCATCTTTCACGTAAATGGTAACCGGTAAGTTGTCTATTAATGTGCGAAGTAACATTCGTTCACGTAAAAGCTTTTCTTCGGCTTGCTTTCTTTCGGTAATGTCACGGACAAATCCAATGATTAATTTTGTGCCATCCAGTTCAATGATGCTTGATTTAATTTCAACCGGAAAAGTATTTCCATTTTTTTTGCGGTGTTCCGATTCAAATGTTAAGTATTCATTTTGAACTAAGTTAGATACTGTTTTTTTTAATTTTTCATCCGTGCTATCTAAAATATCCAAATCAGTAATTTTCATTTTTAAAAGCTCCTCTCTGGCATAATCCAGATTTTTGCAGGCTTGTTGATTGGTGTCGATTATGTTTCCTTCCAGATCAGAAATAAACAAAGCGTCGGTCGCCTGTTCAATAATGGTTCTGAACCGCTTTTCACTAATTTTCAAAGCTTTCCTGTTTTCAGAATTTTTGGCATTGTTCAACATGAATACACCAAGCAAAACTGTTGCTCCCGGATAAATAAGAATAGCCGGTAAGGCAATGCTATTCAGCGTTTCCAAAATCATTTCTGAAGGGAGAAAAATCGTACAGCATAACATGACAATGTGTACCAACAATCCCATTCCAGCCAATTCTAAAGGTTGATTTTTTACACTCCAGTTGGGTCTGAAATACTTCCAGAGAATTCCAATGCTACCCGATGTGAAAATGACAGCTATTCCCATCAAGGCACCACTCCCTCCCATAAGCAAACGATATAGTCCGGTTATTACCATGGCCGTGATGGTGGGGACTGCACCGAAAAACAAGCCTGCAATGGAAAGTAATATTGAACGGGTATCGAAAAAGATGCCGGGAACAAAATGCCATGGCGTCAGAATCAGAACAATTCCAAGTCCACCCAAAATGATTCCTGAACCGAATTTGAAAGATATATTCTTTGAATTTTCTTTTTTCGACCAGAAATAATCATACAACATACTGAACGTTAGCAATATTGCTATATTCTGCATCAAACCTATGACAATTGAACTATTCACCTGATATAACTGCTTAATAATTAAAGATCGCCAAATATACTATTCATTTCAGCCCTAGCGATTTAATTTTACGTTTGCATGGGCAATGTAAATTTAAATGTACTGCCTTTTCCTTCTTCACTTTCAACCCATATTTTGCCTCCATGTTTTTCGGCAAATTCTTTGCATAGCATCAAACCCAATCCGGTTCCGCTCTCATTTTCAGTTCCACGCCTGGAATAATTTGAGCCAACTTTGAAAAGTTTTTCAAGATCTTCTTTTTTAATGCCGGTACCGTTATCTTTTACCGCTATTTCAATTTCACCAGATAGTACATTGGCTATTATCTCAACTTTTCCATTGGATGAAGTGAATTTTAATGCGTTGGAAACCAAATTCCGAAGAATGGTTTTTAACATATCCAGATCGGCTGTTACAATTAATTTATCTGGTATTTGATTCATTAAGGCAATCTTTTTACTGTTTGCCTTTTCAATCAATAATTCAAATATGTCTCCGACAACTTCTTTAAAGACAATGGAAACAGGACGGAAAGTGATCTGAGATTGTTGGATTCTGGCCCAATCGAGCAGGTTTTCCAATAGCGTGAAAGTTTGCTGCGAGGTAGAATAAATGACTCCGGCATATTGCTCAATAGTGTCGATATCAATGTGTCTGGCTTCATCCTTTATAATTTCACTTAAACCGATGATGCTGTTAAACGGGCTTTTCAGGTCATGTGCAATAATGGAGAAAAGCTTGTCTTTGGTTGCATTCAGCTCCTGCAATTCGTCTGAATATTTCTGAAGTTGTAAGTCAGACGTTCTTCGATCGGTAATATCACGCATGACACCTTCGTGAAAAATTACCTTACCGGTTTTATCGGTCACATACCAACCATGATCTTCAAACCAAATTTCTGAACCATCTTTCTTTTTCAGCCTGAAAATGCCCATTTCCTCTAATTCTTCCTGAAGGGCTATACTTTCCCGGTCGGCTGGATCGAAGTATAGCTGGGTTTTGATATCAATAGCCATCAATTCTTCTTTACCTTCATATCCCAGCATTTTGACCATGGCCGGATTGACTTCCACAAAATGACCATCAGAAGTGCTTCGATAAACAGCATCAGGCATCGTATCAATTAAATCCCTGTATCTTTTTTCACTGAGTTGTAGGGATTCATCAGCTTTTTTTCGATCGGTAATATTACGCATAACACCTTCATGAAAAATAACCTCGTCAGTTTCGTTGGTTAAATACCAGCCATGATCTTCTACCCAAATCTCTGAGCCATCCTTCTTTTTCAGCCTATAAACTCCCATTTCCTCCAATTTCTCCTGAAGGACAAGACTCTCGCGGTCAGCAGGATCAAAATAAAGCTGAGTATTTATATCAATCGACATCAACTCTTCCCTGCTTTCATATCCCAGCATTTTTACCATTGCCGGATTGACTTCCACAAATTTGCCTTCAGGAGTGCTGCGATAAACGCCATCAGGCATCGTATCAATTAAATCCCTGTATCTTTTTTCGCTGATGAGCTTTAATTCTTCGGCTTTTTTGAGATCGGTGATATCGCGTGAAATGCTGAATGAACCAGCAAATTGTCCTTTATCGTTCATTTGGGGAGTTACTGCAACGAGTAAATTTTTACGCTTGCCGGAAGGAGTAATGATGTCAACTTCGTAAGTTGATTTAATATTTCTTATTCGTTTAGAAGATTCCTCAAGAATCTTATTAAATTGTTCGGGAGCAACAAATTCTTTAAGATTTCGATTTAGAAGTTCGCCTGGTTGTACTCCAAAAATAACTTCAGCAGCAGGATTGGCAAAAGTGAAGTTTTCGTTTGGATCGACAATTGAGATACCCTCGCTTTGGTTTTCAATTAAAAGTCGGTATCGTTTCTCACTTTCCTGAAGCGCTTTTTCTGCAAGTTTTCGCTCTGAGATATCAATTGCAACACCAACCATTCCCAATATCTCTCCGTTTTCATCCCTGACAACTGTTGTTGAAAGGGAAATAGGAAAATCGGAACCGTCCTTCCTCCTGTTCATGATTTCTCCTTGCCAACCAGATGATTTGGTCAAATCTATAATTTGACTAATCACTTCCTGATCATTGTTAGACGAACGAAGAATTGAAATATGCTGCCCAATCAAATCTTCTTCAGAATACCCGTATGTTTTAAGAAATGCAGCATTGACAAACAGGATACGATCATTAATATCGGTGATACTGATGGATTCGTTGATACTTTTAATGGTATGCGACATTAAATGAAGCTGCTGCTCAGCCCTTTTACGAATAGTAACATCTCTGAAATTCCATACTCGTCCGATCGGCTTTTCATCAAGGCGCTGTGGACATGAAAATCGTTCCAATACTCTTCCATCAATTAATTCTAAACTGTCAAAACTTTCCTTTTCCGGATGATCATACAAGTAAAGGACTTTGGATAAGAATTGATCCGGATCTTTAAACTGACTAAGAACAGCTC
Source organism: Bacteroidales bacterium (assembly GCA_038248385.1). Taxonomy (GTDB): domain Bacteria; phylum Bacteroidota; class Bacteroidia; order Bacteroidales; family Prolixibacteraceae; genus Aquipluma. Next base: position 59,746 of record JBBRXN010000009.1, on the reverse strand, counting down.
CAATTGCCGCATTGTCATCTCTGGATTCCAGAATTTCCTCTGATATGTCAAATATTGTTTTGAACTGCTTGTTGTAACTGATTATATTACCTGAAAGGTCAACAACCAATATCCCATCAGCTGTGGAATCCAGGGTAGCCTGTAAAAGCGAGATCGTTTGTTTTAATTTTTCTTCTGCTTTCTTTTGTTTTGTTTCATCATGTTCCATAGCCTGTCTCCTGAGAGTTTTAATAATGGCAGAAAATTACTAATTAAATGCGGCTTAACAAATATGCTTGAAGGGCAGGTATTTACAAATCTTCTTTTGTATTCACCATCCAAAAAGAAAATACATTCAGGTAATTCCAGAAAGATTGAATCAGCTCTTCCGGTATATCAAGTTTTGATAGAACGTGCTGATAACAATCAAGCCAAACCAAACGGGCTTCAGGAGTAATGGTGAAACCTGCATGACGCTTTGCCAGCATGGGTTTACCGCGGTTCTCGTTAAAATACGGATAACCGCCGCATATCTGGATGAAAAAATCAGACGATCGTTGTTTGGCTTTGTCCAAAGCTTCGTCGATACGCGGAAAAAGATGCTTTATTTCACTTTTACTGAGCAGATCGTAATGATCGCTTACTAATTTGCGCAATCCTTCTTCTGTAAGCCTTTTCAGAAACTCAGGAGAAGGAATGGTTACTGCAGGCCTTTGGCCAAATTCATATTGACTGATTGAAAAATCCATGTTTTTTTTAATTGAAATGCTGATTATTACTTACTGATAACAAAAAAGAAGCCCGGAGGTTGCATCATGAAATACAAATGATCTGCCCTTTGATTCGTAAACCATTTTGAATGAATGGATTTGATTCTTTTATCAGTGAAAACAAGAAATAAATAAAATCTTTATCTTGAAACACAAAAATACGACCTATGAAAGAACAAATTCAAATGATCGCTGAACGGATAAAAGAACTTCGCGAAATTGCCGGTATTTCGGCTGAAAGCTTTGCCAAAGAGCTGAATATAGAAATTGGACTTTTACAGAACTACGAAAGTGGAACTACTGATTTCCCGGTTGGATTTCTATATAAAGTGGCGCATAGGTTAAATATGGAGCTTTCGGCGCTTTTACGGGGAGATCAACCCAAACTGCATGTTTATTCAGTTGTGCGCAAAGGAAAAGGCTTAAATGTTGATCGCCGAAAGCAATATAAATACGAAAACCTGGCTTACAATTTTATTCAGAAAAAGGCTGAACCGTTTATCGTTACAGTTACTCCAGACCTTGAGGATCTTCCTTTGGAATTCAACTCTCATCCGGGACAGGAATTTAATTACGTTCTTGAAGGAACCTTGATGATCGTGGTTGACGGCCATGAAATCATTCTGAACGAAGGTGATTCGGTTTACTTCGATTCAGGGTATCAACATGCCATGAAAGCATTGAGCAATCACCAATCCAGATTTTTAGCAGTTATTGTTTAAAATGATAAAATATGCAACTCGATAAATATCTTTCACAAACAGAATTTCAGGATTATCAGGATTTTATAGAAAATTTTCACATTCAGGTTCCTGAGAATTTCAATTTTGCTTTTGATGTGGTGGATGAAATAGCCCGGGAAACTCCCGATAAAATTGCCATGGTTTGGTGCAACGACAAAGGCGAAGAAGCGACTTTTACATTTGGCCAGATGAAAAAATACAGCGACAAAGCGGCCAACTTCTTTTTATTGGCTGGCATCGGAAAAGGCGATCCGGTGATGCTGATCCTGAAACGACGTTTTGAATTCTGGTTTTGTACCCTGGCACTCAATAAAATAGGTGCGATCACCATTCCTGCAACTCATTTGCTAAGTACGAAAGACATTGTTTACCGAAACAATGCCGCCGATATTAAGATGATTGTTTGTGTTCCTGACCCGGAAGTGATTCAGCACGTAGAGGAAGCCGAAGCAAAATCGCTCACTTTGAAAGTGAAAGTATTGATTGGCGAAGACCGTGAAGGTTGGCTGAATTTCAATTCAGGAATGGAAAATAGTTCCGACGTTTATGTAGGGCCAAAAGGTACAGAGGCAACAAAAAATGATGACATCATGCTTTTGTATTTCACTTCAGGAACTACCGGAATGCCTAAAATGGTGAATCACAATTATATTTATCCTCTCGGTCATATTCTGACTGCCAAATACTGGCAAAATGTTCAGGATAATGGCTTGCATTTTACAGTCGCAGATACCGGATGGGCCAAATCAGCCTGGGGAAAATTATACGGACAGTGGTTATCGGGCAGTGCGGTGATGACCTACGATTTTGAGAAGTTCGTTCCGAAAAATATGATGGAAGTAATTGAAAAATACAAAGTTAATACTTTCTGTGCACCGCCGACTATTTATCGGTTCCTGATCAAGGAAGACCTGACCAAATTCGATTTAAAGGCATTAAAATACTGTGTGGTTGCAGGTGAACCGCTTAATCCTGAAGTATATAAACAATTTCTGGAAGCAACAGGAATCAGGCTAATGGAAGGCTACGGACAAACTGAATGTACAGTGGCATTGGCAACTTATCCATGGATGCAACCAAAACCGGGTTCAATGGGAAAACCATCGCCGGGTTACTGTATTGATCTGGTTGATGAAGATGGAAATTCGTGTGAAATAGGAGAGGAGGGGCAAATCGTAATTTATACCGATCAAAAACCTCCGGTGGGAATGTTTAAAGGATATTACCGTGATGAAAAACTGACGCGGAAAGTTTGGCACGACAATGTTTATTATACGGGCGATATGGCTTGGCGCGACGAGGATGGTTATTACTGGTTTGTTGGCCGTGCCGATGATGTCATAAAAAGCTCCGGCTACCGTATTGGACCATTTGAAGTGGAAAGCGCCCTGATGGAACACCCTGCCGTATTGGAATGCGCCATCACTGCTGTTCCCGATCCTGATCGTGGTCAAGTAGTAAAAGCAACCATTGTTCTTTCAAAAAACTATCATCCCACCGATGAGTTGGCCCGTGAATTACAGGAACATGTGAAAAAAGTAACGGCCCCATACAAATATCCACGCATAGTTGAGTTTGTAAGCGAATTACCGAAAACAATCAGTGGAAAAATCCGTAGGGTTCAGATTCGGGAAGATGATGGAAAGTGATCAGTGATCAGTGATCACTGGTTAGTCTCAGTCTCAGTGTAAAGTGTTCAGTCGCAATTTTCAGAAATCGTCGTTTTGACGAATTTTTGAGACTGTAAACTTTGCTACCTTTGCGGCTTACAAAAACATTGAACTGTGACTTTTCTTGAATTAAATTTAAATACTCCGCTACTGAATACCCTGAATGATCTGGGTTTTACAAATCCAACCCCAATTCAGGAACTGGTATATCCGGCAGTACTGTCGGGCCGCGATGCGGTTGGAATTGCACAAACCGGTACCGGAAAAACATTTGCTTACCTGATACCGATTCTGCGTCAGTTAAAATATTCGGATAAAAAACATGCCCGGATCTTAATCGTGGTTCCGACCCGCGAATTGGTTTTACAGGTGGTTGGCGAAATCGAAAAGCTCACAAAGTACATGACTGTCAGGGTGGTTGGCGTTTACGGCGGAACGAATATCAATACACAGAAACAAGTGGTTTACAACGGGATGGATATTGTTGTTGCTACCCCTGGTCGTCTGGTTGATTTGGTAATGACTGGCTTGTTGCGCCTGAAATCTATTCAGAAACTGGTGATTGACGAGGTGGATGAAATGCTGAACCTTGGTTTTCGCCCGCAGTTGATGAGTTTCATGGACAGTTTGCCTGTAAAACGTCAAAACCTGATGTTTTCTGCTACATTGACTGAAGATGTGGCTGCCATGATTGACAACTATTTTTACGAGCCTGAAACAATTGAAATTCAAAATCAGGGAACTCCGCTTGAACAGATTTCTCAATGTTATTATGCTGTTCCCAATTTTTTCACCAAGATAAATCTGCTCGAAAACTTGCTTTCTGATTCGGAAGTTTATCATCGCGTGTTGATTTTTGTTTCCAGCAAACAGTTAGCCGACAGGGTTTTCGAACTGCTTGATCCGATCTTTCCGGAACAGATTGGCGTTTTACACTCCAATAAATCGCAAAATTACCGGATTAACGCACTTGAACGCTTCAGAGGTGGAACATCACGGATGTTAATTGCAACAGATGTAGCTTCACGAGGACTGGATATTGCCGATATTTCGCATGTGATCAATTTTGATACTCCTGAAAATCCAGAAGATTACATTCATCGAACCGGACGCACCGGACGCGCAGAAAAGGCAGGGATTGCCATCACTTTTGTGAACGAAGTTGAAACGAAATATCTAGCTGAAATCGAAAAATTCATGAACAGTCCGTTGGAAGAAAAACCACTTCCGGCAGGATTGAAAATTTCGACCATTTTTACTGACGAAGAGCATCCGGTTTTGTTTGACAAGGATTATCTGGGTAATCCAAATGCTATCAATGATTCGCAAGGCGCATATCACGAGAAAAAAGAAAAAAACAAAAAGGTAAATCTGGGTGGTCCGGGTAAACGATTTCCACGAAAAGAAAAGCCTGTAAACCGTATGGTGATGAAAAAAAGAGCAGCTAAGAATAAGTAATCTGAATGATTTTAAGTGCATTCAGGCGATTTGAAAATGCATCTTCCAGTATTAACTTTCGCTTTTCAATTTCTTCAGATGTGAAATCCTGATCAAATAATTCATTGACTTTAGCAATCATTTCTTCAGGTGTATCAGCCAAATGGCAAAGGTGTTCCAACCCTGTCTTGTGGATCATCGGCGTGTTGGCAATGCAAAAACGGCCTTCGAAAAGCGAAGCTAACAGCTTCAATTTTAATCCGGTATCCTGAAATGTGGGCAGCAAACTAATTTGTGCATCCTGAATCAATGCTTCCATCTGTTCACTTTCAGGATTTGAAACCAACTGAATGTTTGTATATTGCCTGATTTTTTTTGTTAATCGGGCAGTTGGATTTTTACCTGCAATGATTACCGGTTGCGTGATTTTGCTGAAAACATTTGCCAGCAGATATTCAACCGCCTGAATATTTTCGGATACAGACAGATTTCCATGGAACAGGATATATTCTCCCCGACCTACTTTCGATTTGATTTCGCTGAAGGGATGAAAGGCCGGAATAAAATGCGAATGGCCATATTTCAGGTCGAAATGGAAGTTGTCGTTTGGGGAAATACAGAGCAACTGAGAAGCATTTTTTAATATTTTTTCATACTGCTTTAGCTTGCAGGCTTCCATTCTAAAAAAGATTTTCCTGAATAAATTTAGTTCAGCTTTGCACAAATTCTGGTAATAGTCGTGCTCCACATTGTGAGTTCGTACCAATCGAAGATGGTTGGCCAGCAATGGATGATCAAGATAGAAACAAGTATGCAAACCTTCAAACAAAATTGGATTGTTGTTGGCTGATAAATTGCTTAATAATTGATCATTAACACGTGTAACTACAATGTATGGTTTGGGTGAAAGCTGATAGCGAATGTCTTTCCCCCTGGAATAATAAAAAACCTTCGCGCAGTATTTTTCAAGTTCAATTGCCCGGGGTCGGTCATATTCAAAGCAATGAAGATAAACTGAAACGCCACATTCTGAAAGCGCTTTTATTTTGTAGAAAATATCAATTACTCCACCGTAATCGGGAGGATATGGAATATTAAATGCGACCAGTTGAATTGCTTTTTGCACTGTGCTAAAATTTATCTAAATATAGAAAATAAAAAACCATAGACCGACAATCGATCTATGGTTTTCTTTTCTCAGGTTTTCACTGCTTTCTTCAACTGCAAGTTGCGTCTGTAAACTGCGACTGAGCACTTTCTCTTATTCCGTCAGCTTAACCCCGCCATACCGGCTATTGATTGATACCGATCCCCCGCCGGTTCCAACATTTCCATCAAGTGAAAAACGTTGATTGTCCCTTATTTTATCGCCTTTGTAGCGATCTTCAGGATAACTCACATCGCAATAGCTGCATTCGGCCTTCAGCTTGTAGTTTAGTTCGTTTAAACCGATGTTGATTCCTCCGTAACTGTTTACTATTCGTATATTATCGAATTTCGCGCCAACCTTGCTGATCCTAACCGATCCGTATCCGGTATCAAGGTCAAAACTTCCGGTAAGTAAGCCGATTTTATAATTGGTGTATTTCGATATGGATTTCAGCTTGTCAACTTCATCAATATTAATTCCATCGTATTTCGAATCCAATGTCAGATTCGTTGTTTTATGAAGGTTGACTTGTGAATATTTCGAGTCAAGTACCAGTTTGGCAATCTCTCCGCCATACAATTTTGAATATTTGAATTCCATATTGGCATCGTTAATTGTTTCAATATCAGCTTTTCCATAGTTAACCACAATGCTGACCGGACTTCCGGAAGGCGCTTTCAGCTTGCCGGCAGTTAAATTTCCGTAACTGACATTGAAGTTGCCTTTTGCATCGAGTTCATTAACAATCACATTGCCATAACGGTTGGTGATATCCAGATCTCTGTCTTTCGGAATATTAATCAGGTAATCAATTGTGAATGATTGCCTGCTTTTAAAATCGTCTTCAATCCTTGTTTCAGCGCTCACCAATCCGCCGGTTTTCTGAAAGTCAATCTGAATTTTGGCTATCAGTTCTTTTGCCTTGTTTCCGGTTGGATTGTCAATAGTAATCACCACATTGATGGTAACAGAATCACCTCCCAAATCATTGATTTTTACCTCGCCAAATTTATTGGTTACTTTTAAGGAAGTGACAGCGCTTTTTGCCCAGGCTTTTTTGATGTTTTTTGAATAATCTGCTCCTGCTGCACTAACCAGGATGGTTGTAAAAAAAAGTAGGGCAATCGTAAGTTTAAATGCTCGTTTCATGGCTTTTATTGTTTTTTTGTTGTTTTACATCTTGTAATTTGTTAATAATAAGGGTGATGATGTTCATTCTTGACTGATAATATTCAAGCATGGCATTAATCACACGTTCATCGTCCGGGTTGGCTTTCAGATCTTTCTGAAGTTGCTGATACATTTGATCGAATTCCTGTTGCTCTTTTTGCATCATCTGTTGTTCCGATTCAGATACAAAACCTTCTTTACTAAGCTTTTCCCATTGATTCATTCCTAACAGAATGGCGTTCGTATAATAGAATTCAACTTCTCTGTATTCAGGGGAAATTGATCCTAAAGTGAGATTTTCTTTCTTTTCAGGAAAAACCCAGGTACGTGCCTGATTGATAGCCAGTAGTGCAAAAACGACAATAGCGGCAATCTTCAGCACCAGCCTGAAATTGATGGTCCGGGTTGGTTTTGACGCTTTCAGAAGTCGCGATTCAAAACGTTCAAAGTGCCCTTCCAGTGGTTCTTCATCCTGAATAGCATGTCGGTTATTTGAGATTAATCTTTCCAGTTCGTCTTTCATGACTTTGATTTTTAGTTGTATTCAAACAATTCCTCTTTGTGCAACATCTCCCGAAGTTTCAATTTGGCCCTCAAATATTGCGATCGTGATGAAACATTGGTTATTCCCAGAATCTGCGCAATCTCTTCATGATCATAGCCTTCGAGTAAATAGAGGCTTAGAACTACCCGGTAACCATCGGGCAATTGTTGAATCGCATTTTTCAGTTTTTCCATCTGAATTTCTGAAATATCCACTGTTTCGGGCTCTTTGTCCGGAATTTTTTCATTCAGTTCTTCAAACTTCACTTTTCGTTTTTTCAGATAGTCCAATGAACGGTTGATCACAATTCTTTTCAACCAGGCGCCAAAACTTACAACTCCTTCGTAGCTGTTAATTTTCGTAAACGCTTTCATAAAGGCTTCCTGCATCACATCTTCAGCTTCAACCTGAGTGCCAACCATGCGCAGACAAATGTTGTACATCGGTTTGTAATAAATTTTATAAAGCTCAAATTGCGCTTTGGTATCGCCTTTCCGGCACCGTTCAACCAAGTCGAGATGAATGTTTTGATACTGAGTTTCCACCTTTTTAGGATTGTTTTCTGTTTGAATGACGACGGTCGTTTTGTGAATGTTGCATGGACTCGAAAAATATTTTCGTTTGGCGTAAATAAAAGGAAAAGTCATTCGATTGTCATTTGTTGTTAATATATTCCATGAAATCAATGAGTTCACTTTCGTTGGTTGCTTTGATGTTGTTCTTCTGGATATAGTCAATTACTTCCTTCGGAACCGGCTGTAGAATCTTGATCAGTTTATTTTGCGAATCAATCAGATAAGCCATGCCATCGCCATAACGCAGGTAATAAGCCGTGGTTGAATTTTCATACCGGCTGTATTCATTGGCATTTTGCTTTTGTGTTGTTCCATCAGAACCAACTTTATACATTTTTAAAAGCTGATATTTCCCTTCGTTCAACAGCTGAAAATAGGAAAGTCTGATACGTTTCGCTTCGTTGTACGGGGCATACACAAATATTTTGTCGGCCATTATGATACGGTTGATTTTATTCGTTTCGTAGATGTCCAGTAAGGTTCCGTTCCTTTTGAATTGCATGGTATTGGTGTAAACATTGTATCGCAGCGCAACATCTTTAATTTCCGTTCCATCGTTTCTAATTATTACTGCCGGAATAAAATGACTTTCGGGTGAATTTCCGGCAAGATTCGATTGTAGTCGGATTTTCTGAAGTGTTTCTGAAGTGAAATCCTTCAAATTTTGACCAATTACGTGCAAAGACAGAAGGAATATTGAAAGCAAAACTAAAACCAACCGCATAAAAGCTATTTTTGGTGAAACATTGAATACTATTGACTGTTAAAAATACAAAAAACGAATGTCCCTTAATCATCATACATCAAGAAATCTGGCCATTACAGTTATTCTGAACGGAATTATTACTATCGCTCAATTTGTCGGTGGAATTGTTTCCGGAAGTTTGGCGCTGATATCAGACGCCCTGCACAACCTGAGCGACGTAATTTCAGTTATATTGGCCTATTTGGCTCACCTCATTGGTTTGAAGCCACAAACGCTTCAATCAACTTTTGGCTTCAAAAGGGCTGAAATTCTGGCTGCGTTTATCAATGCCGTTACCTTGATTGCTATTTCGGTTTATTTAATGGTTGAAGCAGGTAAACGTTTCATGAATCCCAAAGAAGTTGATTATATCTGGATGTTGGGTTTGGGATTTCTGGGATTTGTTGCAAATGGACTTTCCGTATTGCTCCTGCATCAGAACAAAGAAGAAAACCTGAACATCAGAGCCGCATACTTACATCTAATAGGCGATGCAATGACATCGGTGGCAGTTATTGTTGGTGCGGTATTTATCTGGCTTTTTCAAATTTACTGGATCGATCCACTGGTAACTGTTCTGATCAGTGTCTATATTTTTATTCATACCTTCAAAATTCTGAAGGAAAGTGTCGGAATCCTGATGCAGTTTGCTCCTGCTGCAATAGATCAGCAAGAGGTTGTTATTGTACTTCAGGAAATTGATCAGATTCAGAGTGTCCATCACATCCATCTGTGGCAGTTATCAGATCATCAGATTTATTTTGAAGCGCATCTGGTTTTGAATAGTAATTTTCCGGTTTCGGATACCCAATCAATTACTGAAAATGCAAAACGGCTGTTAAACAGCCGATTCGGTATCACTCATACTACTTTTCAGTATGAATTTATTTCATGTGTGAATTGCGATTGTTGAAAATAACGTTCAAAGTTTCAAAATTTATAGTTCAAAGTCTGTCAGAAAGAAGGAAAGCCATATTTTTAATAAATTTGCATTTAAACAACACTAAGTGCTGCATAATTCATTTGGCTTAATATATCGGGTAAGGCATTGGCAATTAATGAAATAACACCGATTTAGCCCATTGAGATTGAAGGCAAAGTCAAAGAATCATCACCCGAAATCACTTTGGTAAAGCCTATCCCGAAAAAATGTATATTTGAAATGTAATTTAAATACATGAAAAACGAAGACAAAAATATCAATGTCGATAAAATTGTTGGTTTCTGGGTGGAAACTTCGAACGATGATTATAAAACGATGGTAAATCTTTTCAAAACAAAGGATTATCATTGGTCTCTTTTTATTGGACATCTGGTATTGGAAAAGCTGCTGAAAGCATGTGTGGTTAAGGAAATTGCAGACAATGCACCTTTTACCCACGACTTGACAAAGCTCGCAAAAACAACTGGCTTTATCTTTTCAGAAGAACAGTTGGATTGGTTGGATACCATTACTACTTTTCACCTGAATGCCAGGTACGACAGTTATAAAAAGGCATTTTACAAAAAATGCACTCTCATATTTACAAAAGAGTGGTTTGAAAAAATTGACATATTGAGATCATGGATAAAAGAGGAGCATTTGAAATAGCTGAGAAATATATCGATTCGATCAGCACAAAATACCATATTACTCAAGCATTTTTATTTGGTTCGTATGCAAAAGGTACTTCACATATCGACAGTGATATTGATATAGCAATAATCATAGACGATGTGGAGGACATTATAGATGCACAAATCGAGATGATGAAACTCCGCAGGAAAATTGATTTAAGAATAGAACCTCATCCAATTATGATGAGCGATTTCGACAACAATGATCCATTATCATACGAAATTCTTAAATATGGTATCATAATCGGCAATCGCGTTGTAGGATAATAGACAATCATTACAATAAAAAATCCCGGTATCTTAGGTTAAAATCCGGGATTTTTGTTCGCTTTTTTAGCTGATTTTCTTCCACTCAGCCTCAATCAAACTAAAGGTAGTTGCTGAAACCGGTACCAACGGCAATCTCAGGTAATTTTTTGCATTTCCCATCATTTCCATCAAGGCCTTCGCACCGCCCGGATTTCCTTCTTTGAAAATCAGTTTCAGCATTTCTGCCATTTTCAGATGTAATTGGCCTGCAAGAGCCATGTTGCCATTAAGAGCAGCATTGGTTAGTTGGCTTAATTTGTCGGGTAAGGTATTGGCAATTAATGAAATAACACCGATTGAGCCCATTGAGATTGAAGGCAAAGTTAAAGAATCATCACCCGAAATCACTTTGGTAAAGCCTATCCCGAAAAATTGTATATTTGAAATGTAATTTAAATACATGAAAAACGAAGACAAAAATACCAATGTCGATAAAATTGTTGGTTTCTGGGTGGAAACTTCGAACGATGATTATAAAAAGATGGATAAACATACTATATATATTCAGCAACTTAAAGAAAAACTGAAAGAGTTGAACCCATATTTGGTTTTGCTTTTTGGCTCGTGTGCTTATGGTACTCCACACGATGATAGCGATATTGATTTGATTGTTGTTACCGACGATGAGTTTATACCTCAAACTTTCAAAGAAAAGACAGATTTATATATATCAGTTAGCGAACACATTCTAAATATTTCAAAACAAGTACCTGTTGATTTAATCGTTTATACCAAACCTATGTATAAACAGTTTATAAAAACGGGCAGCTCGTTTTCAAAGGAGATTCTAAGCAAAGGAAAAGTAATCTATGAAAGCAAGCACTCAGCAATGGCTTGAATATGCAAAGGCCGATTTGGTAAATTGTGAAAGAATACTCAACGATGAGTTTCTAACTAACATTGTTGCATTCCATTCGCAACAAGCTGTTGAAAAATGCTTTAAAGCCTTATTCGAAGAAAACGACCTGATTATTCCGCGCATTCATAGCTTAATCAGATTGTATCAGTTAATTGAAAGTTTTTTAAATGTTTCATTTGAACCCCGGGATTTGCTCGCTTTAGATAGCGTTTATACAAGTTCCCGTTATCCAAGCGATATTGGAATGATTTCTACCGGAAAGCCAACCCAACAAGATGCCCTGGAATTATACACAATTGCTAAGAATATTTTTGAAGTTATATCAAAACTAATATGAAAGAGTTAACATTAAAAATTTCAGATAAAAAATATGATTTCTTCATGGAACTTATCAATCAGCTTTGCATTGAAGTGGCCGAAAATATTGATATACCCGAGGAGCATAAGGCTATTGTTCGCGAACATATAAAAACCTCCAAAACTGAGGAAATGATTTCTTGGAAAGAAGCTCGAAAATAATTCACTTTTAAGGGTCAATCATCGAATAGATTTGCCTTTTTTAGCTGATTTTCTTCCACTCAGCCTCAATCAAACTAAAGGTAGTTGCTGAAACCGGGACCAACGGCAATCTCAGGTAATTTTTTGCATTTCCCATCATTTCCATCAAGGCCTTCACACCGCCCGGATTTCCTTCTTTGAAAATCAGTTTCAGCATTTCTGCCATTTTTAGATGTAATTGGCCTGCAAGAGCCATGTTGCCATTAAGAGCAGCATAGGTTAGTTGGCTTAATTTGTCAGGTAAAGCATTGGCAATTACTGAAATAACACCGATTGATCCCATTGCAATTGAAGGCAAAGTCAAAGAATCATCTCCCGAAATAACTCGGAACCAGGTTGGAGCATTCGTAATGATTTTTGCGAACTGTCCCAAATCGCCTGAAGCTTCTTTAATTGCGGTCACTTTCTCTGACAGATTCGCAATTCGAAGCGTAGTATCGGCATCCATGTTCACACCAGTACGGCCGGGAACATTGTAAAGAATTACCGGTACAGGACTTGCTTCCACCACCATTTTAAAATGCTGAAACAGACCTTCCTGTGTGGGTTTATTATAATAAGGAGTAACAGAAAGAATGGCGTCAACACCGCTAAAATCAGTATTTTTGATGGATTGAACCAATCCCGCTGTATTATTGCTGCCCATGCCGAAAACAATCTTCAACCGTCCGGCATTCTTTTCAATCACAAAACGTACAATTTCCAGCTTCTCATCCTCCGAAAGGGCCGGGGTTTCGCCTGTCGTTCCAAGCACCACCAAATAATCGATTCCTCCTGAAATCTGATTTTCAATTAATCGTTCCAATGCGCTGTAATCAACGCTTTTATCTTCATTAAAAGGAGTGATCAATGCAACTCCGGCTCCCGTAAATGGATGTGTCATTCTATTGTCGATTTATTTATTCTTTTCAAATAGTATAAAATTTGTTCCGCCAATTGGCTGTCTTCTGGTTTAGCCTGAAATTCAATATTCAAATCAAAATTATTTTGAGAATTACCAGCATATCCAATTTTGAAAGCAGCTACCGACAATGCAGTCAAATACAATATAGGTAAGTGTCTCTGACCGGTTAAATCAATCAAAATGTCAAATTTTTGGTCTATAAAATCCTGGGCCAAACTTGTTTTCGGAATTTCGCTCCATGTGGTTTGTTTTCGCGTAAAACCATTGATACCATCAGGAACCACTGCATTTTTACGATAAAAATAGCACAAACTTACTGTTTTTATGCCTGCAGTTTTGAGTTCTTTATCGATCAGGTCGAAAGACTCTTTCTGATCAATTTCCCATAAGATTCCGGCTGTTGTGGCCGTATCTAAATTGAAAACCTTTTTTTCTCTGGAAATTGAGGCCAATTGAGAACTCAATAGCTTAATTGCAACTTTTAATTTTAAACCCATAATTTTGTGCAAAAATAACAATTCGTTTGTTTTACGATGTTTGAAATTGTCAAAAGGTTCAGATTGTTATTAAAATGTACGATAAAATAATAATTTGACACTTTTAGTCGATCATCTTCATGAATTCATCTTCAGAAATAATCGGGATGTTGAGCTTTTCAGCCTTTTCAAGCTTACTGGGGCCGATGTTGTTTCCTGCTAACAGGTAATTGGTGTTATTCGAAATAGCACTTACATTTTTGCCACCGTTCTGTTCAATCATTTTTTTTAAGTCATCGCGTGAATTCTTTTCAAAAGTACCTGAAATAATGATGCTCAAACCTTGTAGTTTTTCGGAACGATTGGCAGCACTTGCTTCGTCCAGTTTCATTTGAAGTCCCTTCACTTTTAGTCTCTCAAGCAGATGGATGTGTTGTGGATTTGAAAAATACAATCGGACACTTTCTGCAATCCGGCCGCCAATTTCGTCAACAGCAGTTAATTCTTCCAGACTTGCATTTTCCAGATTTTCAATCGTAATCAACCGATGAGCAAGAATTTTAGCAACCGTTTCCCCCACAAAACGAATTCCGAGCGCGAATAGTACTTTTTCGAACGGTATGTTGCGCGATTCGCCAAGGCTTTTCAAAATACGTTCAGCAGATTTATCGCCCAACCTCTCCAATCTGCTGATTTGTTCTTTCTGCAAATCATACAAGTCGGCTATGTTTTTTATCATGCCTTCATTGTATAGTAAATCAATAGTTTCAGAGCCAAGTCCATCAATATTCATTGCCTTTCGGCTGACAAAATGCTCCATTTTACCTTTGATTTGTGGTGGACAACCATCCTCGTTTGGGCAATAATGGGCAGCTTCGCCTTCTTTTCGGATCAATGGAGTGCCACATTCAGGACAGTCCTTTATAAAAGTAACCTGAGGGAACATCGGATGGCGAAATTTTGGATCGACGCCGGTAATTTTGGGGATTATTTCGCCGCCTTTTTCCACAAAAACAGTGTCGCCCAAATGCAAACCAAGATTTTTTATAACGTCGGCATTGTGTAAAGTGGCTCTTTTAACGGTTGTTCCGGCCAATAAAACCGGATCAAGATTGGCAACCGGTGTAACTGCCCCTGTACGCCCGACCTGGTATGATACTGATTGGAGAATGGTACTGGCCTGCTCGGCTTTGTATTTATAGGCAATGGCCCAGCGAGGTGATTTGGCCGTAGTTCCAAGATATTGCTGCAAACTAAGTGAGTTAACTTTTATAACAATTCCATCGGTGGCCACCGGTAATTCAAACCTTTTTTGGTTCCATTTCCGGATAAAAGCGATCACTCCATCAATACTCGCGCATTTTTTGGTATCCGGAGAAATTTTAAAGCCCCATTCTTTTGCTGCCTGAAGGTTTTCCAGATGACCATCAGCAGGTAAGTTTTCGCCCAGCAAATAATAAAAATAGGCATCCAATTTGCGTTCGGCAACTACCGATGATTTTTGCGATTTTAAAGTTCCGGAGGCCGCATTCCGTACATTGGCAAACAGCTGTTCTCCTTCAAGGGCGCGCTCTTCGTTGATTTGATCGAAAACGGCAAAAGGCAACAGAATTTCGCCACGGATTTCAAAATCAGCAGGATAACCGATACCTTTTAATTTCAACGGGATGGTTTTGATCGTTCGCACATTGGCAGTAACATCGTCGCCAAAAGTACCGTCGCCACGGGTTATTGCTTTGTCAAGGATTCCGTTTTTATAGCGTAAGCTGATTGAAGTACCATCGTATTTCAATTCGCAAACATATTCGAAGGTCTGGTCGGTCAGTTTCCTGATCTTCTGGTCGAAATCTCTTAATTCTTCTTCTGAATAGGAATTGGAGAGTGACAGCATCGGATATTGATGCCTGACTTGCTCAAATTCTTTGTTCAGATCGCTTCCGACGCGTTGGGTCGGCGAATTGGGATCGAAAAATTCAGGATTTTCAATTTCCAGCCTTTCCAGTTCCTTTAACAACAGGTCGAATTCCTGGTCGCTGATAACCGACTGTGACAAAACATAGTAGCGATAATTGTGATCTTCGAGTGCAATACGCAATTCATCAATTCTTTTCCGGATATTTTCGTTGGCCATTTGGGTTAAAATTTCTTCTAAAATACAAAAAAGAAAAGGACGAAAGGTTTATATTCTGGCTGTCGATAAAAGAAACTGCATTTTCCTGACAATAAAAAACTGTCTTTCAGGCTGATATATCCTTTGAAAATAATCAGCCTGAAAGACAGTTTTAATAATAATATTGGCGTAATTATTTATCCGCCAACTTTTTCTGTAAAAGAAAAGAGATTACCAACCCAATTCCTCCGAAGAGAAAAATCATTGAAAAATAGGCTGCACTATCATCCATTCCGGCTTCTTTCAGAAAATAACCTGCGAGAATACCAAGTGCGACACCAATCAGGAATAAGCCAAACTTAAAGTTTCCATAACCAGATTTCGGCTCTTCCTTTTGCTTAAACAGCTCCGGATCTGCGCCTTTTTCAATTAATGCCATGCGTTCTCTGTTTCGCGTGGTCAAGTGAACATACAATGAGGCAAATGCTAAGCCCATGAATGCAAACGGGATTAAAACTCCTAAAATTTCTACTTGCATGATATTAGATTTTAAATGATTAATTGTTTTTCAGACTCGCTGGTATGACGCAGGTGTTTCATCGCGGTTACAAGCATTAATAAAATATTTTTGTAATTTTAATTTTCGATTTTGTAACCGACAACCGAAAAGTTCGTCTATTATTTAAAGATGGATAAAACCGATGACCTATATTATATTGAGGCAGTTAGAAAAGGAAATGTTTCCGCATTTTCGTTTCTGGTTGAAAGATACCAGAATATGGTATATTCGTTGGCATTGAAATTATTGAAGAACGCTGAAGATGCAGAGGAAATGGCACAGGATACCTTCGTAAAAGCTTACCAAAAGCTGGATACTTACGAAGGAAAATCAAAGTTTTCGACCTGGCTTTATAGTATTACTTATAATGCCTGCATCTCTGAATTAAGGAAACGCCGTATTCAGTTTTCGTCGCTCGAAGAACAGCGGTTTTCTGATCATGATGAAATGAAAATGTATGATTATTTCAGCGAAACGAAAAAGGAAGATCAGGATAGATATCTGAATATTGCACTTGGAAAATTGCCTGAAGACGATCAGGTTTTGGTTACGCTCTATTATTACGAAAATCAATCGATGGATGAAATTAGTACCATTACAGGCCTTACAGCCAGTAATATAAAAGTGAAGATCCATCGGGCCAGAAAAAAAATGTATGAGATATTACACGAAATGTTACATGAAGAAATATACACATTATTATGAACAAGCTGGATAAACAATTCGAACAACTGATGAAGGAAGTCAGCATTGATTCACCTTCAAAAGGTTTCTCAATGAAGGTGATGGAACAGATTCAGGCAGAGGCAGCCGTTCAGAAACACTCCATTTTGGAAGATTACCAGCCGGTTATCAGCAGGAAGACATGGATCATTCTGATTGCCGCTTTTATTTTACTGCTGGTTTTTGTTATACTCGCAAGCCCCGAAACAACTCAAGTAAAAGAATCAGGCATCTGGTCTGCTGTTTCTGAATCTTTACAGAAAGTGGATACAAAAGGCATTTCGGGTGTTTGGCAGTCTGCAACTGGTTTGTTTTCATCCATCCCGACAATGGCCTATCTGATTCTGACAGCCTCACTGGCATTGTGGACTTTGGATTTATTCCTGACCCGGTTCAGACATACAGCTTCAGAAGTTCAGGTTGGCTGAATCAGAGCTGGTCAGGGTGCAAGACGGTGAATTACCCAGTTCTGATCCTCCCGGCAGTATTCAATCCGGTCGTGTAGCCGGTTTGAACGTCCCTGCCAGAATTCGAAATATTCAGGACGAATAAGGAAACCACCCCAATGAGGTGGTTTTTTTATTTCATTAATTTCGAAAAACTGTTGAAAGTGCGCATAATTGTCATTCAGAATTTGCCTGCTTTCAATTAATTCACTTTGAGGCGATGCCCAGGCTCCCAACTGGCTTTCCAGTGGTCTCGATTTGAAATACGATACCGAATCTTCATCGCTGATTTTTTCAGCTTTCCCTTTTATGCGAACCTGCCTTTCCTGTTCTGCCCAAAAGAATACAACTGAAACATATTGATTGTTAATTATTTGTCGTCCTTTTTTGCTGTTGTAGTTGGTGAAAAATATCAATCCTTCCGGAGTCAGTTCCTTTAAAAGTACCACCCGCGATTCCGGATGGCCTGCCTGATCGATGGTTGATAATACCATGGCGGTCGGATCGGGTTTCTGATCTGCAATGGCATCTTTCAGCCATAATGATAACTGCTGAATTGGATCATTATTAACTGATTGCTCTGTCAGTTCTGATTTCTGGTAGTTGGTGCGAATATCACGCAGCATGTTTAAATTGTATTGATTTGCTATTTAAACAAGCTTTTCATCGTTTTGTTGGTTTGTTCAGAAATCAGATTGCCATTTTTGTCATATTCACGATTGACGCGAATATCTTCTCTGGAGAGGATATTTCAGATTTTGATTTTTTTTATTTCAGGTTCTGAAAAAAAGTTATAAAAAGTTATAAAAAATTCTAAAATTAACTGGAAAATGCTGTAAGTTTTCGTTTGTTTTGTATCAGAAAGGATAATTGTTCACGCGATTAGAGAATATTTTTGAAATGCGTAGCTTTTAATTAATTCAATTATCTTTATAGGCTTCAATAACTTACCAAATGGGAAAATTGAGTTTTCGGACTTCGGCTGATAAAAAGGGTCGGATTGATGGGATTGAGATAGGAGGTTTAGCTGTTCTGGAAACTGCCTTAGAGCTTAAAAATGAGCTTGTTGGCATCTCTGATCAATTAAGCAACAAATTAAAAATTACTATTTTAGAATTGGAAGAATTGGATCTTTCATGCGTGCAACTGTTGGTGGCATTTGTCCGGCTTATGGATAAAATAAAGGTTGAATACCAGATTTACTGGAATTTGGATGAAGAACAGAAGGCGCTATTTATTAATGTAGGTATTGGAAATGAATTATTTATGAACAAATAATATGTCAAAGCAAATTTTAATCGCAGATGATTCCAGAAGCATTCGTGAAGTGTTGGCTTTTAGCCTGAAGAATGCTGGATATCAGGTTTTTGTGGCAAGTGACGGGATGGATGCATTGAATTTTTTTGACGGTCGTTCGATCGATTTATTGCTGACTGATTACCACATGCCTAACATGAACGGGCTGGAACTGATTGGGAAAGTAAGAGAATTAGATCATTACAGATTTATGCCTGTTTTAGTTCTTACGACAGAAAATCAGGGTAGCATTATCAAAGAAGCAAAAGATTCAGGGGCAACAGGTTGGTTATTAAAACCTTTTAATACTGATAAACTAATACTGACCTTACGAAAATTAATTCGTTGATGAAGTCATTTCAGAAAAAATTTAAAGAGGAAGTTAAGGAGTATTTTGAGCGGTTAGAATCCGGGTTACTTCTTTTAGGGCAGGATCCGGATAATCATCAAGTCATTGATGAGATTTTCAGGATCATGCATTCAGTTAAAGGTAGTGGCGGTATGTTTGGCTTCGATCTGCTGAGCGATGTTACACATGAATTGGAATCATTGTACGAAATTTTCAGATCCAGAAAGATACTCATCAATTCTGAAGTAATAAATTTTACTTTAAAATCGATTGACGTACTCGATAATTTGCTCACTTCTGAACCCACTGAAGTACACCATTTGCTGGCAGAAAAGATGAAAATTGAAACCCGGCAACTGATAGATAGTCTGATTGTTCCTGATAATGAAGTGCAAAAAAATGTAGGATTTAATGAGAAACCCTCTGATTTAAAACCTTATGGACTTCATCAAACCACCTGTTTTATCTCGTTTATACCTGACGAAAATATTTTTGTCAACGGTACAAATCCCCTTTATCTGATTGACGAATTAAATGCTTTGGGCGAATGTAACATTCAGATTTGTTTCGATCGTCTGCCTGATTTAGAGCAGATTGATCCTGCAAAATGTTATACTTCATGGGAAATGTTTATTGCAACGTATGAAGATATAGAAACCTTAAACGATGTTTTTATTTTCGTCAACGATTTGGCAAAAATTGAAATTGAAAAAGTGGCTGATGGAAATGTCATCCATGATGAATCCATAATGAGCGATTACCTGAATAGCAGGCTGAATAAGGAACTTTGGACTCCTATTGAAACGGAAGCCGCTCAATCAGAAGTAATAAGTGATATTTACAATGAGGAAGAAAATGCGGTAGCGCTAAATGTAATAAATCAACCGGTTGAGGTTCTGAAAACGAATGCCTATACCAATACAGTTGTTGATTCCATAAGGGTTGATTCCCAGAAGATTGATCAATACATGAATTTGGTAAGCGAATTAATTACCTTGCAATCCAGACTTGATTTGTTGTCTTCGAAAGCAGGAATTTCTGATCTTGAAATAGTTACAGAAGCATTTGATAAAATCAGCAGGCAACTTCGGGACAATGCTTTTGAAATGAGTTTAATTCCGCTTCAAAGCATTGACATCCGATTTAAACGTTTGATTCATGATTTATCGAAGACATTGGATAAAAAGATAGAGTTGGTAACCGAGGGTTTGGAAACAGAGCTGGATAAAAACATTATTGAGAAACTCATCGAGCCATTGCTGCATATTATCAGAAATTCGATAGATCACGGAATAGAGAGCACACAAGAACGCATTGCAAAATCGAAGAGTATTGTTGGAACGATTACTATTAAAGCTTCAACAGTTGGAAGTTATGTTCAGATTGAAATTTCGGACGATGGTACCGGATTAAACACAATGAAAATACGGAATAAGGCTATTTCTAAAGGACTTATTTCAGAACAAGACAAACTTTCAGAACAAGATATTTATAATCTGGTATTTGAACCGGGTTTCTCAACTTCCGAATTGGTGACTGATGTGTCGGGCAGAGGAGTGGGAATGGATGTTGTAAGACGCAAAGTGCAGGAAATGAGGGGGTCGATCGAAATAAAATCAGAGTTGGACCGTTATACACGGTTTATCATCAAACTTCCTCTTTCGCTTTCGATAATCGATGGCTTACTGACCAGGGTTGGCGAAAGTTATTATGTTGTCCCTTCGTCGGTGATAAAAAAGATATACACGATAAACCAACAATTGCTGAAAAAAGAGTTCAGGCAGGTGGTTGAACTGGAAGGAAATCAGATTCCTTATCTGAATATGCACGAAGAATTTGACAGGGAAATAACAATGCCGGATAATCTGTTTATAATAACTGTTTCGTTCGAAAATCAGGTATTCGGGTTGGTGGTTGATGAAGTAATCCGCGAGTATCAGGCAGTAATAAAGCCATTGGGAAAACTATTGAAAGCACAGGATATATTTTCAGGAGCAAGTATTTTGGGAAACGGAATGTTGGCTCTTGTAATTGATACAAATAAGATTATTCAAAAATATTCATAAGAGATGGCTGCAGAAATAATGTACGGACTAAATTCCTATTTTACCTTCAGGATTGGAAGTGAGATATTTGCGGTGAATATTGGAAATATGACCAAAATTCTTGAACTGGCAGATATTACCAAAGTACCTAATTCACCAAGGTATTTTAAAGGGATTATCAATCATTTTGGAGATGTTTTGCCGGTTTTCGATGGAAGGATCAAATTTGGTTTCCCTGAAACTGAAAATACAAAAAATACCTGCATCCTGGTACTGATTGTTGAAATTGACGGTCAACCGGCCACTACAGGAATTATTGTTGATTCGGTTGAAAAGGTATTAATTTTTGAACCTGAACAAATTAAACCGGCACCCACAGTCGGAAAAGGTTTTAACAATGAGTTTATTGAAGGAATTGTTACTGTTGAAGGTGAATTTGTAATCATTCTGAATATTAACAAAATATTCACTGAAGAAGAAATTAATTTGATTATTGCTGTTGATTAACTAACTACCTAAATATTTGGCTATGAGAATTGTTGATGTAAAAATACGTACAAAACTGTTGGGAGCCTTTGGAATCCTTATTTTTATCAGTTTTCTTTTAAGTATGAGTTCGGTTGCCACCTTGTTATTTTTAAAGAAGGACATTAAAGCGTTTTCCACCGAATTTCTTCCCCAACTCGAGCTTTCCACAAAAATTAATGCCCATACCCAACAGGTAGCCTCAAATATGGAAGGGTTTTATTTGACCGGCAAATCAGAATATTACAATTTGGCCAAGACTGAACTTGAAGCGCTCAAACTTGTAATTGCCGAAGGGGAAGAATTGCTTCAGGGATCTAAAAACCTCACGGAACTTGAACAAAACCTGAGCGAAGCAAGGATTCAGATTCCTCTTTATGAGCAGATTATGCTTCAGGCCTACAAAATAACCCAGGATATTAAACTACTGAAAGGAAAGACAGACAAAAATCCTGCACTGATTTTGAATACAGCTGTAAAATCTGGTAAAAAATTAGCCACCAAGGTAGAAAAACCGCTGCTCAAAATTAAAGGAACTGATAATGATTTGGCTGCAAAACAGGCAAAACTTCAGGAATTAAGGAAATCTGATTCTGCAATTTCAGAGAAACTTGTAAATAATTCGATTAACCTGAAAAACTCGGCCATAACTTATACAACAGATTTAGCCTCAGGTTTCGACAAATCAATTGCATCCTCCATTTTGGGACAAATTATTTTTATCATTATTGCGTTGATTTTCGCATCTTATATAGGTTTTTACATGTCACGGCTCGTTACACGCCCATTACTTAAAGGTATCGAATTTGCAAAAAAAATGGCCAAGGGAGATTTGACTGCTGAAATCGACATCAACCAAAAAGACGAGATCGGGATACTTGCCACCAACCTTCAACTGATGGGAACACGAATCAGGGAGGTAATCAGTTATGTGACTTCAACTGCCGAAAATATGGCTTCAGCAAGCCTCGAATTGAGTTCAACTTCTCAGTTCGTTTCGCAGGGAGCTTCCGAACAGGCATCAGCTGCCGAAGAAGTTTCGGCTGCTATTGAAGAAATGGCCGCCAATATTCAGCAAAACAAAGAAAATGCGAAACAAACTGAACGGATAGCCACAAAGGCCGAAAGCGATATTTACAATGGCAGCGAAAAAGTTACCAAAACGGTTGATGCCATACGTGAAATTGCCGATAAAATATCAATCATTGGCGACATTGCATTCCAAACCAATATTCTTGCACTGAATGCCGCGGTTGAAGCTGCACGGGCAGGTGAACACGGACGAGGATTTGGCGTGGTAGCTGCGGAAGTTGGTAAATTGGCCGACCGAAGTAAAATTGCAGCGACTGAAATTAACAAGTTGACCAAAACAAGCGTCTTCAATGCCGAAGAAGCAGGTAAACTGATGAAAGAAATTGTTCCTGATATTCAAAAGACTTCCAGGCTCATTCAGGATATATCAGCAGCCAATTTAGAACAAAGTTCGGGCGCCGATCAAATCAATTCGGCTATTCAGCAATTAAACATGGTTACGCAGCAAAATGCGGCAACTTCAGAAGAACTGTCAACCAATGCCGTTGAATTGTCGGCTCAGGCTGAACAACTTCAGAAAATCATTTCATTCTTCAAAGTTGGGAAACAGGAAGAAGAATTACAGCCTAAAAAAAGTCAGAATAAACATCAGTCAACAATAATAAACAGAGCGCCCGAAAAAAAGAGAGGTGTTGTTATTGACCTGGATGAACCGGATAGTCCGGATGATGGATTTGAACGCTTTTAAAAAATGGACATCGTGAAATCGGAAATTATTCAAATATCAGATACCTTGTTTCTTAAGCTGGGGAAATTAATCTCTCAAAAGTATGGGATTAAAATGCCCATCGAAAAGAAGATCATGTTTCAGTCGCGTTTGCAAAGGCGTTTGCGGGAATTAGACATGACATCCTTTGAAGAATATGCCGATAAAATACTTGCCATAGGCGAAACTGACGAGTTCTCAGTTATGGCCGATTATATATCGACCAATAAAACAGAGTTTTTCAGGGAAAATGCCCATTTCACCTTTCTGACTAATACAGTCCTTCCCAAATTCAGGGCGCAGGTACCTGCTTACCGGATTCCGCTCCTGAATATTTGGAGTGCCGGTTGCTCAAGTGGTCAGGAATCGTACTCAATTTCAATAACAATAGAAGAATTTATTCGTTCTTCAGGTTTTAATTTCGGGTATTTTATTACTGCAACCGATATCTCATCCAGGATGCTTAAAACGGCAAAAGAAGCTATTTACCCGTTGGCCCATGTTGATGAGATTTCATTGGATTTAAAGCAAAAATATTTTCTGAAAAGCAAGGAATTGAGTGATTCAAAAGTTCGTGTGACAAAGGAAATACGCGATAAAGTCCGCTTTTCTTATCTTAACCTTATGGATGATTCCTATCAGGTTAAATCTGATTTCAATGTTATTTTCCTGAGAAATACATTGATTTATTTTGAACCTGCTATACAAATAAAAGTATTGAATAAAGTGTTGGATCGATTGGTTGACGGAGGTTTCTTATTCATTGGCCATTCTGAGTCGCTCATCAATATGAACCTGCCGATCCAGTCAATTGCCCCGAGTGTATATGTCAAAAAAAATAGAATAATATGATTTTTTCCAAAACTGAACTTGAATTTGAGATTGAAAATTACCGAAAGCAACTATTGATACTTCAAAAAGAAAATGAAGAATTGATAAAGAGCCTTCATACCGTCAACGAAAAGCTATGTGATTCGGAACGGCTGAAAGGGCATTTCATAAGTAATATTACCAATGAAATCATAAATCCTTTTGCCAGTATATTGGCATTGTCCGATAATATTCAGCACCTGAAGGAAGGTGAAATTTCATCAGCTCACCGAATGGCTGATTTGATTTTTGAAGAAGCTTTTCATCTCGATTTTCAGTTGAAGAACATTTTCGCTGCCGCACAAATTGAGGCAGGTAAGAGTGATTTAAAAATAGTATCCTTCAACTTAAAGGATTTTAGCGATTACCTGCATGAATATTTTATTGACCAGCTTCAAAAAAAGAAAATTCGCCTTTCGATCAATTTTACAAATGAAACAGAATCAGAGGAATTATTCAGGTTTACATCTGACAGGGAAAAACTGGATCTGATACTGAAAAACCTGATCAGTAATTCAATTAAATTCAGTTTCGAAGACTCAACCATTGATATTGAATTTCTATACGGACAAGGAATTCTTTCGGTGGAGGTAAAAGATTACGGAAAAGGCATTCATAAGGAGGATCGCAAGGTTATTTTTGACCGCTTTAAACAGCTGGATGAAAAAATAAATTCTATCAATACCGGTCACGGATTAGGTTTATCCATCGTTTTAGCGTATGTTGATATGCTTGATGGAAAGGTTGGTTTGAAAGATAATTTTGAAGGTGGAACACGCATAACGATAACTATACCTGAAAGTAATGAACCCGATGAATGGGACGATCTGGAAGGTTTTTTACTTGATTCGGTAACCAGCTACTAATGAGCAGCAACAGGCAAATGAAACATTTTCTGCATCCTTCAACGATTTTGATCAGTAAGGAGCCACAATGGGTAACTACGATACTTGGATCGTGTGTTTCCATTTGCCTGTTCGATAAAACAAAGAGCATTGGAGGAATCAATCATTATATGCTTCCTTACTGGAATGGTGAAGGACTTGAATCGCCCAAATACGGAAATGTTGCAATTTTTCAACTGTTTCAGAAAATGTTGGCCTTTGGAGTTAAAAAAGAAGATATTATATGTAAGATTTTTGGGGGGGCAGAAGTACTTGGCGATCAATCATCAGTTTTTAATGTTGGACAACGAAATATTGAATTAGCTCGTAAAACAATATTGGAAATGGGAATCCCTGTAGTGAGTTCTAGTACTGGTGGAAAATTAGGCCGGAAAATACATTTTAATACCGGCACAGGTGAAGTATTACAAAAGTATCTGGCAAAAACAATTCAAAGTAACTCAAAATGGACAGTAAAATTAAAGTGCTCGTAATAGATGATTCGGCTGTCGTTCGGGATACATTGACGCAGATTTTAAATCAGGATCCGAATATTGAAGTGATTGATACTGCCTTCGATCCTTATGATGCCGTAAAAAAAATAGCAGAAAACCTTCCGGATGTTATTACGCTCGATATCGAAATCCCCCGGATGGACGGGTTGACTTTTCTGGGAAAATTAATGAAACAGCATCCTTTACCGGTGGTCGTTATTTCTTCGTTAACAGGCGAGGGATCTGAAATTGGTATTCGCGCCCTTAAACTTGGTGCCTGCGAAATTATTACCAAACCCAGACTTTCTAACAGTGATCAGATGGAAGAATACCGCATTCGGGTAACCGATGCCGTGAAAGCTGCAGCGTTGACCGGCAGGACCAAGGTAAAACAGACACGGAAAATATTAGCCAAAGCCGCACTGGTTACAGTTCAACCAACTCAATCAATAACCACTCCTAATTTATATTCCGAAAAAGTCATTCTGATTGGTGCTTCTACAGGAGGAATTGACGTGATTTCGAAAATTCTGAAAAATCTGAGAACTGATCTTCCCGGAATTTTGATTGTGCAGCACATGCCCGGTGAGTTTACCAAAGCTTTTTCCAACCGTATGAACCAGGAATGCAAGCTCAATGTGAAAGAAGCTGAAGATGGAGACATCGTTATGCGGGGGAGTGTATATATTGCCAATGGTTACAACCATCTGTATCTGATAAAAGAGCACGGATTATACAAATGCAAACTGGAAATGGGGGAGTTGGTAAATCGCCACCGGCCATCTGTCGATGTATTGTTTCATTCAGCAAGTAATTTCCCGGGGAAAAATATTATTGCTATTTTATTGACCGGAATGGGTGCCGATGGTGCAAAAGGTTTACTTGAACTTTATGAAGCCGATGCCATGACCTTTGCCCAGGATGAGAAATCGGCAGTTATTTTTGGAATGCCAAGAGAAGCGATCAAGTTAAATGCAGCAAAAATGATTGTAAATCCTGAAGAGCTTATCAATTGGATAAATACAACACTTTAGAATAATGAAAGACAATGAACAACCTTCTAAGGTATTGATTGTTGACGATGTTCAGCTGAATCTTGATTTGATGAAAGAAATTTTATCAGAACAGGGTTATTTGATTGCTACTGCAAAAAATGGAAAATCGGCCATCGCCAAAGCGAAAGCCCATAAATTTGATTTGATTTTACTCGACATTATACTACCTGATATTGATGGATTTGAAGTTTGCGCCCATTTAAAAGCAAATCCACAGACACAGGATATACCTATTATTTTCCTGACTGCAAAAAAGGAAAAGGACAGCATTATCAAAGGATTTCAGCTTGGAGCTGTAGATTATATTCCAAAACCATTTAGTAAAGAAGAGCTGGTAGCCAGGGTGAATTTTCATCTTACACTTCGGAAAACCCAGATCGAACTCATCCATTCAAAAGAAATGGCTGAAGCCGCAGACCAGGCCAAGTCTACGTTTTTGGCAAATATGTCACACGAAATCAGGACTCCGATGAACGGAATTGTTGGTATGGTTGATATATTAAAGAGGACTCCGCTTTCAGGTGAACAGCGTGAATTTTTGGATATCATTGAAATTTCAACTGAAAATTTACTTTTAATACTGAACGACATCCTTGATTTCACCAAAATTGAGGCTGGACAGATTACTCTGGAAAGCATACGGTTTTATATCTGTTACGAAGTGGGCGAAGTGATAAAAATGTTCAAAGACAAGGTCGATTTGAAAAAGCTCAAATTGAGCTTCCATGTTGATCCCAATGTTCCGGAAATGCTGATCGGAGATCCGTTACGTTTAAAACAGGTATTAATCAACCTATGTAACAATGCCATCAAATTTACTTCTGAAGGTTTTATTAAAATTCGGATTGAAGCAATCAGCAGCAGTGAAAACAAAATACGGCTTAAATTTGAAGTAGAGGATTCAGGAATTGGTATTTCACCCGAAAATCAGTTAAAATTGTTCAAGTCATTCACCCAGGCTGATGCATCAACTACCCGTAAATTCAGCGGATCTGGTTTGGGATTGGCTATTTCGAAGAACCTTGTAGAACTGATGAACGGGAAAATTGGGATTATCAGCGAAGAAGGAAAGGGCGCTATTTTTTATTTCGATAGTGAATTTGGTTATACTCCCCAAAATTTATCAGTTTCGGAAGTGAACGGAATAACCCCGTTGGAATTATCAGAAATAAAGCTTAAAATACTGATAGCCGAAGACAATCTTATTATTCAAAAAGTTGCGACTTTAAATCTGAAAAAAATGGGCCATAAGGTAACCATAGCTGATAACGGGATTAAGGCTGTAGAAATGTTTAAAAATGAGTCATTTGATATGATTTTTATGGACATTCAAATGCCTGAAATGGACGGGATTGAAGCAACAATATTAATCAGGGAATGGGAACGAAACAATAATGTCAGGAATCAGATATTAATAGTAGCTATGACAGCCAATACGCTTCAAAGTGATAAAGAGCATTTCAGATCCGTTGGAATGAATGATTATCTGAGCAAGCCTTTTAATAATGCTGAAATGGCCCAGGTGGTGGAACGCATCAGCCGAAAGTTGAAGCATAGGAATATTGAAACTTCGATGTTGAGCTGAAACTGATCCTATCACTTTCTGGCTGTTTCCAAATTGATATAAGCGCCAAATTGCTTTCCCGCATCGGGTTCTACCAAAGAAATAAACCCGGAAACTAGTTTCCCATTTCTGATTTTCAACGGATGTTCAATGGTTTTTTCATTCACAAGTTTTTGAAATTGTCCACTTTGCCCATAAAAAAGCTCAAATTTCCCTGATGTATTCTTATCAATTTTCTTTTCAATAAACATGGTTAGGATTCCCATATTCATCCGACTGTTTATTTCAATACAGGGCTGTATCTTTAATCCTTCTTTGTCACGATAAATCATTGCGTCAATACCTAAAAATCCACGGTGAAGTTTGGTGTAAACCGTATTTTTTAGAGCTTCTCTCAGCAGTTCAGCCGTCAATCTGATCATTTCTTCCGTTTTTCCTGAAAAATCTGAAACACCAAAACTTTCAATTTCAGGATGGATAAAAGTGCTTTTATATTGACCATTTGTGTTGGTTTCAAAAACAGAATACCCTAAATATTCAGGTTCGCTTTTTTCGGTGATTTTAAACTGAAAAGAAAAATCTACTTCTTTATCAAGGAAAGGCTCTGCAATCATGTATTTTTGCTGATTCAAAATTCCCGTGATCCATTGTCTGTTCGAATTGTTCAGCGTTGGTTTTCGGATAATTTGGATACCCCGGCCGGAGGAGCTCAACGGAGCTTTTAATGCCAATGAATTTTGCCGTTTCAGAAGTTCATCAATTTCGCCAATACTGGTGACTTTCTTCCCAATCATTTTAGGTTCAATAAAAAAATCCAATGTATTTTGTGCCAGGAAATCCTCGAGATATTGAAGGGAAGTTATTCTTTCAAATAGTGTTTTATGCTCATCCGTCCACTTAAAAACAGGACTTTCACGGAATTCATCCGAGCATTTTGCTTTCAAATCCTTCAGTATAAAATGAGACGCAGGACTCCATCCCCAGGGGAAAATAGAGCCAATAGATTCAGTTTTTCCTGAAATCAGTTCATTCAGGCTGCAAAATTCAGGCATTTCAAATCCTGCATCAGTTAATTTGTTTATAAAATCTCCGGAAGGTATTTTTTCAGTCAGTACAAAATCGCTTGATTTGCCAAAAACAAATGGCAAGACAGAACAATCATTCTCAAACTTGCGCAGCAAACGGGGAGGCATATAACTGAACGACCCATTAGCTATAGCCAGCTCGCAGGTCGGATTAAAATAATAAACATCAGCTTTGGCCATAAATCATTTCTGAATTGAAGGACAAATATAGTCTGTATGCTACTATTTATTGATTTAACGAAAAATAAACGTTGTTTTGCTTTGAGATGTCGAATTAGAACATAAATTTGCGGAGTCAAATAATAGCAGACGATAAAGTCTTTTTATATGTATCAATTTTCTTCTGAAATAGCAAATATGAATTATAACAACACAATGTGTATGGATATGTGTATGTGTTTTCGCTTGGCTTTTCAGGAGGTGTACAAGATATAGGTAAATATTACCATGATATTTTATAAGCTCTTCTGGATTCCAGAGGGGCTTTTTTTTTTACTTATAAGCATCAACAACAAATGACTAAAAACTATTTACCCATAGCAATTGATATCTCAGATCAAAAAATACTGATTATCGGTGGCGGACAAAGCGCCTTAAAGAAAATCAGGATTTTGCAGCGTTTTGGGGCGAACCTCGAAGTGGTCGCTGAAAATATAACCGAAGAGATTCGGTCGGTTGGGATTATCTGCTATCAAAAACGATACGAAAAAAGCGATCTGAAAGGATATCTCATGCTTTATTCATGCACAAACAATGAAGAACTCGACCGGCAAATAGCTCAGGACGGCAGGGAAGCCGGAGTTTTGACAAACATTCACGACAATCCGGCACTCTGTCAGTTTGTATCACCAGCTATATACAAAGACGGAAATATAACCGTTGCAGTGAGTTCAAATGCAATGGATGTTTACGAATCAATCAGGATTCGCAACCTGATCCGGGAATTTTTGGAAAAGGAAAAACAAGGAAGAGAAAAAGGCTCAGGCAAAGATGACTGCAATTGAAAATGAAATTCACATTCCTTGAACATTAGACTTTAAATATTAAACAAAAAAATAATGACAATTCAATTAAGTCCGTTAAACGACAAGCAGATCAATGCATTATCAATCCTTACGGAAGGATTGGGAAAAGAGCAATTACTCTGGATAAATGGCTATTTTCAAGGATTACTTGCGGCATCCGCCAGTGTTCAGCCTTTAGATTCGGTACTTCAGGCAAAAAACGATAAAAAATTAACGATACTTTACGGAACACATACCGGAAGAAGTAAAGCAATTGCAGTAAAGCTGGCTGAAAAACTCACAAATCAAGGTGTTGAAGTGAAATCTCTTGCCCTTGACGATTATAAAACCCGGCAGCTTGTGTCTGAAACCAATGTTGTTTTTATTGTCAGTACACATGGCGAGGGGGAACCACCAGCAATGGCTGAAGATTTTCATGCTTTCATTACCGGGAAACGCTCTCCGAAATTACCCGGATTGAATTATTCGGTGGTGGCTTTGGGCGATAAAAGTTACAAGCTTTTTTGCAAAACCGGTATCGATATCGATCAGGCATTGACAGATTCAGGAGCCAAATCCATAGTGCCGATCTTGAAACTTGATGTTGATTTTGAAGAAGATGCAGATCGCTGGATCAATCAATTTACAACTGTTTTTACTGAAGTTTCAGCCAGTTCGGCATCGGGTGGATCAATTGAAAATCCATTGGTACAAATACAGGAATACTCCAGAAAGAACCCTTTTCAGGCAACAGTACTCGATAAAGTGAAAATTACAGGATGCGATTCAGACAAGGAGGTTTATCATGTTGAGTTATCGCTCGAAGGTTCGGGCATAACTTATGAACCGGGCGATTCAGTTGGAATACTGGCACATAATCCGCCCGCATTGGTCGAAGCTATTCTGAAATTCAAGGAATTTGACGGTTCAGAAATGGTGACCATGAAAGAAGGCGAACTTTCGTTGATAAGGGCTCTTTCAAATTATTTGGAAATAACCGTTTTAAACCGCGAAGTCATTCAGAAATATTTTGGAAAAACAGCCCATCCAAAACTTCAGGAAGTAATTGAAAATGAATTACAATTAGATCAATATCTATATGGTCACGATTTGCTGGATTTACTGGAAGAATTTCCGTCGGATTTAAACGCTCAGGAATTGGTTGAAGTGCTCCGTAATTTCCCTGCCCGCCTGTATTCCATTTCATCGAGTCAATTGGCTGTTGGCGATGAAGTGCACCTTACTGTTTCAAGGGTCAGATATTCGCACAATGGGAGGGAACGTTCCGGTGCATGTTCAGGTTATCTGGCTGATCATGTTGAACTTGATTCGACTGTTTCAGTATTTATTGAGAAAAATCCTGCATTTAAACTTCCTGAGAATGAAGAAACTCCTGTTATCATGGTGGGGGCGGGCACAGGAGTTGCTCCTTACCGGGCATTTTTGCAGCACCGTGAAGCCATTAATCAGAAAGGGAAAACCTGGCTCTTCTTTGGTGAACGACGGTTTGGTTCTGATTTTCTATACCAGCTTGAGTGGCAGAAACTGCTTAAAGACGGAACGCTCGAAAAACTGGATTTAGCGTTTTCACGCGATCAGGAAAAAAAGATATACGTGCAGCACCGGTTGCTCGATAAGCAAAAGGAATTGTATGAATGGCTGAACAAAGGTGCAAGTATTTATCTGTGTGGCGATATGAAGCTGATGGCCCGGGATGTTCAGAAAACTTTACTGCAGATTTTTGAAACACAGGGAGGAATGAGTGAAGAAAAAGCACTGGAATTCCTGAAAAAATTGAAAAAGGAAAAGCGTTTTCAAACAGATGTCTATTGATGATTAAATACAATGTTAAAAATATTAAATAGAGCGAACAAAAATTAAATTTGAGTGTATTGGTAAGTATAAATGCGTATTTTGTTGGTATAAATACTTGCTGATTCGTCCTTTTAAAACAGACAAAAGATGAACGATACGATTAATTGGAATGAATTATCAGAATTAGAGCGTATTAAATACGAAAGCAATTACCTGCGTGGTACCTTGGTCGAAAGTCTGGCTGACCCGATAACCGGTTCATTAGCATTTGCTGACACCCAAATATCAAAATTTCACGGCATGTATCAGCAGTCCGACCGCGATTTGGAGAAAGAGCGTAAACGTCAAAAGTTGGAACCGGCTTATTCATTTCTGATCAGAGTGCGGATTCCGGGTGGAGTTGTGAACCCTGCTCAATGGCTGAAAATGGATTCAATTTCGGAACAATATGCCAATCATACGCTTAAACTGACTACACGACAGGCTTTTCAGTTACATGGTGTCATTAAATCGAATCTGAAGAAAACCATTCAGGAAATAAATTCCGGTTTGATGGATACAATTGCAGCTTGTGGCGATGTAAACCGCAATGTGATGAGCCATCCGAACCCTGCAGAATCGCCGTTACATGCTGAAATGCACCAAACAGCATGCCGGATCAGTGAACATTTACTTCCGTCAACTACAGCTTACCACGAAATATGGCTCGATCAGAAATTGGTTGCCAACAGTAAAAAGGATATGGAACCGCTTTATGGTGACCGCTATCTGCCACGTAAATTCAAAATTGCGGTAGTCTTTCCGCCATTCAACGATTGCGATGTTTTTTCACAGGATCTTGGTTTTATAGCGATTGTTGAAAACAACCGGATTATTGGCTACAATGTGGCCATAGGTGGAGGAATGGGGTCCACTTTCGGGATGCCTGAAGCTTATCCGAGACTGGCCGATGTGATTGGTTTTTGTTTGCCTGAACAGGTACTTGCAGTATCAGAAAAAGTGATGCTGGTGCAGCGCGACAATGGAAACAGGCAAAACCGCAAGCGTTCGAGAATGAAATACACCATTGATGATCATGGTGTTGAATGGTTCAAAAATGAAGTTGAGAAGTATCTCGGATTTGCATTTCAGGAGCCAAAAGCATACGCTTTTACCCGCAATGGCGACCGTTTAGGCTGGAAAAAAGGCACAGATTCAACATGGAGCCTGACCCTTTTTATTGAAGGCGGACGTGTGGCAGATTCGGGTGAATTCAGAATGAAATCAGCATTGCGTGCAGTGGCTGGAAATATCGAAGGACAATTTATTCTGACAGGCAATCAAAATCTGATCATTGCCAATGTGACTTCCGAAGAAAAGAAAAAAATCAGCCTGATTTTAAAAGAATATGGAGTTTTACCCGGTGAAATTTCCGGTCTCCGGCAAAACTCCATTGCTTGTGTGGCGCTCAATACATGCGGTTTGGCTTTTGCCGAGGCCGAAAGGTATTTGCCTTCGCTGATTACAAAAATCGAAACAATTCTTGATCAGTATGGATTATTTAAGGAAGAAATTGTAATTCGAATGACCGGTTGCCCAAATGGTTGCGGAAGGCCTTATCTGGCTGAAATCGGATTTGTGGGAAAATCGGAAGGTCATTACAACCTCTATCTGGGTGGAAATTTTATCGGAACCCGCCTGAATACACTCTACAAAGAAACGCTTACTGAAGATGAAATTCTGACCGAATTAAAGCCAATCATTGCTGATTACGCCCAGAACCGTGGCAAAGATGAAAAACTTGGTGATTTCGTTATACGGAAGCAATATGTGAAAAAAACATTGAAAGGAATTGACTTTAAACATTAGATAATATGAAAACTCCTGTATTTTTTATTGGCGAAAAATTGTCGCTGGTTACGCGTCAATGGTTGCAAAAGCAACAAGTTCAGTTTATTGAACAACCTTTTTTCAGGATTGAGTACAAAAAACCCAATCTTAATTTCTTCGAAACAATGGCCAATAGCCGCAAACAATGGGTTGTGACCAGTGTTTATTCTGCTCATTGGTTGGTACGGTTTCAATCTAAAATCGGATTGACTCCTAATGACCGGCTGTATTGCTGGTCGGAGAAAGAGGCTGAAATTCTGGGCAAACTCAATTTGCCGGTTTTTATCTCTTCTTATTCCAATTCCATCAAATTGGCGGAAAATGTGATTGCGCAAAATGAGGGAGAGTCTGTTTTGTTTTTGCATGGGGATAAACTGCACAACGAAATTACCTCTGTTTTTTCCGGATTTTCACTTCAGTATTCCGAAGTCGAAGTGTATAAAAACACACCTATCGAACAGTTTGTAAGCGGAATATTTGATGCTTATTTATTCTTTAGTCCCGCCGGGATAGATAATTTTAAGGCTTCAGGTAATTTCCCAAATCCGGCTTCTGTGGTTTTGGCCAACGAAAACTCTACAGCCCGCGAAGCCTGGCGATTATTTACCAATAAAGTGTATCTTTCTCCTGAAAAGGAAGAATTATCGTTTGTCCAATATTCGATTGCGCGTTTGAAAGAAGAAAATAACTGATTGCTGATAGTCTTTGAACGTTCTACTTTAAATTAAGTTAAATGGAAACAGAAAAAAAAACAATATCCATACTTGGATGTGGATGGCTGGGAGTGCCGCTTGCAAAGCATTTTATTGGACAGGGATTTTCGGTGAAAGGTTCGGTTACTTCTGCTGAAAAGTTGGAATTGCTCAGCGCGGCAGGTATTTTGCCATACCGGATTGTTTTATCTGATACGGAAGTCATACTGGACGATCCTGATTTTTTCAAGTGCGATGTGTTGGTTATTTCTATTCCACCACGAAGAATCGAAGGAATTGAGCAGGTTTTTCCTTCACAGATCAGGCGATTGATCCCGTTCATCCTGACGACAGGCATTCAAAAAGTTATTTTCATTTCTTCAACTTCCGTTTATCCTGAACAAAACCAGGTGGCCCGGGAAACAGACTTACTGGCACCTGACAAAGCCAGCGGTCGTGCATTGGTGGAGGCTGAGAATTTACTGAATGAACAAACCGAATTCAAAACAACCATTGTTAGGTTTGGCGGTTTAATTGGCGCCGACCGCAATCCTGCCCGTTTTCTCCTGAAATCGTTACAGCCAATATCGAATGCGCCTGTTAACCTGATCCATTGGGACGATTGCATTGGCATCGTTTCAGCCATTGTTGAACAGGAACTTTGGGGAGAAACGCTGAATGCCAGTTGCCCGGAACATCCAATGAAAAAAGACTTTTACGAAAAAGCAGCCATCCAATCCGGATTAACTCCTCCGGTTATTTCTGCAGAACCTGCCGGTTTTAAAACCATCGACAGCAGCAAACTAATCCGTTTGCTCAATTATAAATTTATATATCCGAGCCCGATGGATTGGATTGGTGGGGGGAGTCTTCTGTGATCTCCATAGTCGGAGCCGGACCTGGTGATCCGGAATTGTTGACGGTTAAAGCACTGAATCGTATTCGGGAAGCCGATTGTATTTTGCATGATGCTTTGGTTAGCGACGAAATACTAAACCTCGCCCGTCCTGAAGCAGAGCGGATTTATGTGGGTAAAATCTATCAGGATGGTCAGGATCAGACCGACCGTCAGGAATGGATCAATCAGCTGATTATTGACTTGACTGCAAAAGGACAAAAGATTGTTCGCCTGAAATCGGGCGACCCGATGATTTTTGGCAGAGGAGCTGAAGAAATCAGGTTTTGTATTGAAAATAGGTTGGATTACGAAGTTATTCCCGGAGTTACTTCTGCGCTCGGAGCAGCCTCGCTGTATGGTATTCCGCTCACCGAACGCGGGAAAAACAGCATGGTTTTATTTGGAACAGGTCACTATTGTGAAGGCGATTTCTGCGACCTGGAAACTTTTGTTTCTGTATTAAAATCAGGTTCGCCTGTTGTCTTTTTTATGGGATTAAGCAAACTTGTAAAACTGGCTGAACGGCTTATCGATAGCACTATTTCTCCGGAAACCAAAGTCCAGGTTTTAAGTAAAATATCCCAATCCGATTCAGCAGCCCTTGAAGGAACGCTTGGAACCATCGGGCAAATACTGGAAACTCAAAAACCAGCGATGCCAGCTTTGGTTATAATTGGCAGAAACGCAGAACGATTGAGCGGGTAGGAGATAGGCTTAAAAGAGAAAGCAAATTAAGCAATTTCAAGGCTTTTCTTTGATTTTCGGTAGAGATAGGAATTGAAAATGTTCCTTTTCGCGAATCGTAATTGCTTGTCAGAATTAACCATCTTTATATACACACTTTTCGGAACACCGAAATATTCATAAGTTGCACCATCTAAAAATGTAATTTCAAGTAAAAGTCCTTTGTGCCTGAAATCGGCAATGTTCGATTCGGCAATGGTGTTGCTGTATTCTTCCAAATTCGAAGCTACAGTTTCGGGCGCAATACTCACCAGGAAATGATAGGCGTCAATAATTTGCCTGCTTTTCAATTCAGCCTCAATGGCCATCTCATCACCTTCCTGAAACTTGTCAGGATGCCATTCTTTTACCAGGTTTCTATAAGTTGCTTTTAGATTCTTAAGATCGGTGTCTTGCTCAACATTGAACAATTTCTTGTATTCGTTAATACGCTTCATAGATATTATTTCCCCTAATTTCCTGATCACAGGATGCTTATCAGCAAATGGAACCATTCCCCTGCCTTTTGTTTACGAGCCGCAAAATTACCTTTTTTATTATCTTGAATGCTAAGCGAATGTTATTTCTCAACTATTTAAGAATTTTACAGTATCTCTTATCCGTTTCTCTTTCATTCGACCACCGAAAGGCAATGAAATCATTGAAGTAATTGAAGAAAGCGATAAATTCAACTAAATTTTCATAGTTTTGTTCACCTGTTAATCAACAAATTTAATAACTACCATTATGAAACGATTTTTTGCTTTTCTATTCTTTATTTTAATAACTGGGCTTTTTGTAAATGCTCAGGAACAAGCGCGTCCCGGGCAACAACCTGCTCCCGAAACCGGTGAAAAATTCAGGATTGGAATGGCAGGTTATACTTTCCTGAAATTTGATATTGACAAAACATTGGCAACAATGCAAAGGGCCGATGTTCACTATCTCTGTATTAAAGATTTCCATTTGCCATTTAAGAGCACCAACGAAGAAATTGTTGCTTTTCATGCCAAACTTAAAGCCAAAGGAGTTACGGGTTATGCTGTCGGCCCAATTTATATGAAATCGGAGGCTGATATTGATAATACCTTTGAATATGCCAAAAGGGTTGGCGTGAAACTGATTGTTGGAGTGCCAAATTATGAGCTTCTTCCGTATGTTGATAAAAAAGTAAAAGAATATGATTTCCATTATGCCATTCACCTGCACGGACCTGACATTGCCACTTATCCTGATGCTGAAGATGTTTGGAACCATGTAAAAGACCTTGATCCCCGAATCGGAATGTGCCTCGATATTGGTCACGACACCAGAAATGGCAAAGACCCGGTGGCTGATCTGAAAAAATACAAATCACGCGTTTTCGACATCCATATCAAAGATGTAACAGGAACCACCAAACTTGGCTATTCGCTCGAAGTGGGCCGCGGGGTGATCGACTTTCCGGCATTTGTAAAGATGTTGCGAAAAGTGGGTTATACAGGCGTTTGCAGCCTCGAACACGAAAAAGATATGACTGATCCGTTTATGGGAATTGCCGAATCAATTGGTTATTTCAGAGGTGTAATTGCCACAACAAAGAAGAAATAGTTTAAAATAAACTGACAGTTATGAGAATCTTTGGAAAATTTGGAATTGTTTTACTCGCTTTAATTGCGCTCTCATTTACAAAAGGTAAAATTAAATCGCCGGAGGTAACTGTTGATGAGCTGAAAAAACACGTGAGTTACCTGGCTTCTGATGATTTAAAAGGCCGTCGCACAGGAACTGCCGGCGACAGCCTTGCAGCCGAATACATGCGCACAGAATTGAAGGAAATGGGATTGGTTCCTTTGTATAATAATGGATTCCAAAGATTTAGGGTAACAGATAAAATCATATCAGGTCCAACAAACAGCCTGTTGGCGAACGGTACTTTATTGACTATTGATACTGATTTTGCCCCTTTCGCTTTTTCACAGAACAGTTCTTTTTCAGGCGAAGTGGTTTTTGCAGGTTACGGTTTCGATATCAACGAAGACAGCCTGAAATGGAAGGATTATACTGGTATTGATGTGAAAGGTAAAATTGTGCTAATCCTTCGGGCTGATCCTGAAGTTGAAAAAAACTTGAGCCCTTTTATCAAATACAGCAAAGACAGGGATAAAGCCCTTCAGGCAAAAGATATGGGAGCTGTGGCTGTTTTACTGGTTTCGGGTAAGGTTTTCGATCCTGAAGATAAATTTGAACCGTTGGCAAAAGGTGATCAGTCGGTTGGCATTCCTGCTTTCAGGATATCAAGAAAAATTGCCAATTCGATTTTGGAACCAAAGAAACTGATGATTGAAGATTTGGAGAAAAAACTGAATGAACTTCGTCATCCTGAAAGTTTTTCAACGGGAGTGAGTGTTTCAGGTCATTCAGATGTGATTGAAACTACCGTTGCAACCCGAAACGTTGTGATGGAACTTCCGGGAACCGATAAAGTGCTTAAAAATGAATATGTGATTTTGGGTGCGCATTTCGATCATTTGGGAATGGGAGGGCTTGGGTCGGGAAGCCGTTCGGGTGATACAATTGCTGTTCATCACGGGGCTGACGACAATGCTTCGGGAGTTGGAATGATGATAGAAATGGCCGAAAAACTGGCTGCAAATCCTGAAAGTCATAAAAGAAGTATTGTGGTCATCGCTTTTTCAGGAGAAGAATTGGGGTTACTTGGTTCGAAACAATTCATTGAAAAATCGGTAATCGATTTAAATAAAGTCAATGGCATGGTAAATTTTGACATGGTTGGCCGCTTAAACGAAAAATCGCAGTTGCAAATTGGCGGCGTTGGCACTGCTGAACCATTCAGGAAAATGATTACTGCTTCCTGCGACACTACAATTCTTAAACTTTCCTTATCTGATGAGGGTTACGGACCATCGGACCATGCTTCGTTTTATGGTAAGAACATTCCGGTGCTGTTTGTTTCTACTGGCGCTCACCTCGATTACCATACTCCTGCGGATACCTGGGATAAAATAAATTACGAGGGAATGGTGAAAATCGCTGACTTGTCTTATCCGATTATCACTGATCTGGCCAATATGAATTCCAAACTGGTGTTTAAGGAAGCCGGACCAAAGGAAGTTGCCGGTCGGGGTACACGACGAAAAGGTGTTACGCTGGGGATTATGCCCGATTTTGCCGGAAATGTAAAAAACGGTTTACGGGCTGATTTGGTAACTCCCGGAAGACCTGCCGCCATTGGTGGTATGAAAAAAGGTGATATTATTACTTCTATAAACGGGAAACCGGTCAATAACATTCAGGATTATATGTTCCGGATGGGGCAGTTAAAACATGGTGAAACCATCACTGTAGAAGTCTTGCGTGATGGAAAAATTGAAGTGCTTCTGATACAACTTTAACTACTTTCTTTATGAAGACATTTCTCTTCTGGATACTTGCTTTTTTGATTACCATTTCCGCGGCAATTTACCAGCGTACCACAGGTCCGACTTACCCCAAAAAAATTACGGTTTCAGTTAATGAGATCAGTTATCCGCTTAAATTGGTGCGAAGCCTTGGATTGGATGAAGATCCGGTGGTAAAATTGGATATTAACGATTCGACAGTCAGAGCAAAGATTTATTTCAAAAGATATCTTTCGAAAGATGAATTCAGGTCGGCTGATTTTCAGTTTAAAAGCAAGCCGGTTCATTCATTTATAATGAATAAAATATTCAAAATAAATAAAAATGAAGGTTTTTTTGCTGAAGTTCCGCAGCAGCCAGCTGCCGGAAAAATCGAATATTATTTTGAAATTACTGATAAGAATGTAACAACTACTTTTCTGAAAGAGTCGCCGGTTGTGATCCGTTTTAAAGGGGGCGTACCGGCTGCAATTCTTATTCCGCATATCTTTTTCATGTTTCTGGCAATGCTATTCTCCAGTTTTTCCGGACTACTTGCCACCTTCAAAGTTCCTGCCTTCAGAAAATATGCTTTATGGACTTTTGCATTTTTACTGATTGGCGGTATGATTCTGGGGCCGGTGGTGCAGCTTTATGCATTTGGTGATCTCTGGACAGGAATACCTTTTGGCTGGGACCTGACAGACAATAAAACCTTGATTGCATTTGTATTCTGGATGCTGGCAGTAATAATGAACCGAAAAAAGGAACGTCCATTCTACACCATACTGGCGGCTGTTGTTTTACTGCTTATTTATTCCATTCCTCACAGTATGTTCGGTTCACAACTCGATTACAATACCGGAACGGTTACGCAGGGAATGATTATGAATTTTTGGTTTTTCTGATCAGTTTTGGTTCATCCTGATATCTGAAGGATCAAAACTGATTTCTTTGGCTTTCATGATTTCGCTTTTCCTGACTTTTTTTTTCAGGTTATCGGCTAAAAGATGCTGATTATCAATTGTGAAATAAAAACGGCTGCCAACTTTCGGAATGGAATCAAATTTCAGTTCGCCTCCAAGTAAATTCACTAATCCTTTATTGATAGCCAGTCCTAACCCGAAGCCTCTGTTTCCGATTACAGGATCATTACCTTTAAAGAAAGGCCTGAAAATCAATTTTTTGTCGTTATCGTCTATTCCGCAGCCCGAATCTTCCACAAAGAATTCAAACCCTGAAGCCAGTTTACGGTAGCCAAAATGAACAAATCCTTCATTTGTAAAGAAAAAGGAATTGTTAAGCAAATTCTGCAAAATACGCGTCAACTTTTCGGGATCCGTATATAATTCGGTTTCCGGATTTTCTTCATCTTTTATCAGTTGAAAATCAAGCCGGGAGCGATGTTTCCTGAGTTCCGACCGATGATATTCCTTGTAAATTTTATCAAGTACTACATTTATATTGAAATGTTTTTTTGAGACAGCATATTGGTTTTCCTGTATTTTGGAAATATCCATGATGTCATTGATGAGTTTGAGAAAATCATTCCCGTTTTTAGTTATGTTTTTTGCAAATATCAGTTTGTCTTCCTTGTCAAATGAATCATCCAGTATCAGTTCGCAAAAACCCAGAATTCCGTTCAGTGGAGTTCTGATTTCGTGCGACATATTTTCCAAAAATGCTGATTTTAACCGATCCGATTCCTCTGCTTTTTCTTTGGCCTTTATTAATTCAGCTTCAATCAGATTTTTCTTCTTTATTTCATTTCTGACCAAAAGAAACAATAAAATAGCAGTTACACTTACAAAGGACCAACCTTTAATTGTTTGAAGATGGGAAACAGCTTCGGCAGAGGTAGAGATTCCTTGAATGATTTGGTCAGAAAAAAGAATCCATTGAAAACCGAAAAGGAAATATATAAGCGCTATTTTTATGGCGATTTCGTTTTTCATTACAAGCTTTTTTCGGATAAAACGAATATGAGTTAGATTTAGTTTACGAAAGTAGTGGTTTAAGAGATCGATTTTTAATTGTGGAAAAAAACGTGTCTTAAAGAATGTTAAAATAGCGTATTACAAAAGGATAAAAATGATGCCTGAAAAGTTGGATTATATTGTTACATATAAAGGAGTTTTTCCCTGTTCAGAAGTGAATACCATGCACTTTAGCTCCGATCATTCTGTTTATGAAGTGATTCGCGTTATAGATGGGATTGCACTTTTTCTTGAAGATCATTACGCACGGTTAATAATTTCTGCTCAGATCGGTGGCCTTCAGTTTGAAATGGAACTTTCAGAATTCAGGCAAAATATTGCAGAACTTGGGAGGATTAACCAGATACAAAATGGCAACGTAAAATTCGTTGTTTCTGATTTGGGGAATGAAATTCAGTGGTTATTTTCTTTCATCCCGCATAGTTATCCTGATATAAATGATTTCGGGCAGGGCGTTTCAACCGGATTATTGTTTGCTGAGCGCGAAAACCCAAATGCCAAAATTATTCAGAATACTATTCGTGATATGGCAAAACAAATGATTGCTGATCGGAAGCTGTTTGAGGTACTTTTAGTTGACCGCAATGGATTGATT
The DNA here is from genome assembly GCA_038248385.1 of Bacteroidales bacterium. Taxonomy (GTDB): domain Bacteria; phylum Bacteroidota; class Bacteroidia; order Bacteroidales; family Prolixibacteraceae; genus Aquipluma. The sequence goes on along the minus strand of JBBRXN010000009.1, from coordinate 17,464 downwards.
ACAGAAGGAAGTCGCTCGAATGTTTTTTTTGTGAAGGGTAACCGGTTTTTTACTGCTCCGGCTTCACAGGTGCTTGAAGGTGTTACCCGGAGAAAAGTATTGGAATGCATTTCTGAATTGAATTTTCCAATTGTTGAGGAGGCGGTTTTATCTTCAGAAATTAGCACTTTCGATGCTGCTTTTTTGACAGGAACTTCACCCAATGTCTTACCGGTAAATTCTGTTGGCACAGTTCCGTTTGCTACGGATAACTTGTGGGTTGAACAACTTATGGCGAAGTACAATTCAGTGATAAAATTGTATTTAGATGAACGACAGAAATAGTTGGATCAAATTTTTTTCAGGGAGCAACCTGAGTCATGCCGGCTCTTAGGTCGATCCGTCGAAGTTTGCTGTCAGTTCGCACCTCCAGTTTCTCTTCTTCGGTGAAAGGCGTTTGGAAAAAAACATTGTAGGCGGCAGGGTAGGGAACCAGCAGCTTTTGTTTGGCTCCCGGGGGAAGCACGATTCCCATAATATCGCAATACCCATCCTCTTTCCATACAATATCGGTCACCATATTTACATACAGTGAATCAACCGATTGGTTGACAATGGATATCCTTTTAAAAGTGCGTTCGCTCTCTAATGGTCCGAATTCTGTATTTAATACTCCGGAAAGAATAAAGAATGATAAATTGAGACATCCTTCCGCGATATTTTTGCCCACCCGGTGAGTGCGCATGTCTCGTTGGCGGTCAATGCTTGCAGGGTCGGTCAGATAGCGGGTATTGGTGCAGCCACCAAAAATAATGATGGCTGACAATACCAGTAATATTGAATTCTTTTTGAACATTAAATCTGGGAATAATCGGTTGGTGTCAGAAATTTTTTGTGGACTTTGCTTACTGTGTCAGCATTTACCGGTTTTGACGACATTGTTTTCCACTCGGGGCTATCGCCGAATTTTTTCCAGTTGGTTTCCCGCTCGTCCATATCTTTAAACCAAAGCATATACATCAATGCCGGCATTAGATTGCCTGCCAGTATTTTACCGAAAAATACCGTATGAAGACCAACCTTGTCAAAAAGAGGCAATTCTTCTTCATTGAACATGGCTACTTTTCTTCGTGCGGCATCTTCATTGTAACTTTCATAAGTGCGAAGTTCGAGCAAGCCCCTGTTTTTATCCGGAAATTTCAACTTCGGAATTCCGTCAAATGCTTCCATCAGATAGGTTTCGTAGCGATCGAAAACTGGCTTTGATGCGGGCAGTTCAAAGTAGGATTTCGCTGCTGACAGATAGTCTTTGTCGGCTGAAAGTTCTTTTTGTAGTTTGAAATAGACTTCAGCTGACGGATAAGCGAATAGTGTATAAACCTTTGGCGGATCTTCTTTGTCAAGTTCTTCAAATGCCCCGAGTTTGACGCCAAATTTTTTGAATAATGGCATCAATGCTTCTGTAAAATAAGATTTCAAAGTGTTTTTTGCGCCGCCGCCAGAGAGTTGATAAACCCTGAATTCATAGAACTCATTGTCCTGTGCCGGAAGATTATTGGCAGCCAATGAGCCGCCTGTTACTGTTACTGCAGCCATTGCCGCTGTGCTTTTTAAGAAATTTCGTCGTTCCATGATTGGTGCTGGTTTAAGTTTCCATAAAAATAGTCTTTTTTCAGGAAAGGAACATGCGATGATAAATTATTGACAAAAAAACTCCGAAGTAAATTCACTCCGGAGTTTTTTCTTTTGTTTAGTCAACGGCATTTAATAAATGAAATTTGTCGCGACCTATTTGGGCTGGTTTTTATTCTACTGGTGAATAATCCATTGCTGCCATTCGCTTATAGGAGTTGTATCTCCATTTTGCATTTTCTTCAGATTTAGTGAAAAGTTCGTCAGCTACTTCTGGAAATGCTTTTCTAAGTGAAGTATAACGCGCTTCACCGTTCAGGAATGATTGGAATTTTGACCAGTCAGGGACATTTGAATCCAGAACAAACGGGTTCTTTCCTTCTTCTTCCAACAATGGATTGTGACGGAACAAACTCCAGTAACCACATTCAACGGCAATTTTTTCTTCGTTTTGTGTGCGTCCCATTGATTGTTTCAATCCGTGACTGATACAAGGCGAATAAGCAATGATCAGCGATGGTCCCGGATAGGCTTCAGCTTCACGGAGTGCTTTCAGGTATTGAGCCTGATTGGCACCCATTGCAACCTGAGCAACATACACATAACCGTAAGTCATTGCCATTGCGCCGAGGTCTTTTTTGCGGATGCGTTTTCCTGAAGCGGCAAACTTGGCAACGGCACCAACCGGTGTCGATTTGGAAGCCTGTCCTCCTGTATTTGAATACACTTCGGTATCCATTACCAGAATGTTAACATCCTTACCTGAAGCCATTACGTGATCCAAACCTCCATAGCCAATATCGTACGCCCAACCGTCACCTCCAAAAATCCATTGCGATTTTTTAACGAGATATTGTTTCAGTCCCATGATTTCTTTCGCATATACGGCAGTGCTGCCAGCTAATACTTCGCGGACTTTTGCTGATACTTCTTCAGTCTTTTCACCGTTAAGTTTGTTTTCAATCCAGACCGAAAATGCTTCTTTTTCAGCTTCAGTTGCATCATTGGCAATTGCAGTATTCATGATTGATTCAATCCGGTCGCGTTGAGCAGCAACACCTTCCGACATACCAAAACCATATTCAGCATTGTCTTCGAACAATGAGTTACCCCAGGCAACTCCTTTGTCGCTTTCTTTGTGTTTGCAATATGGAGTTGAAGGAGCTGAATTGCCATAAATTGAAGAACATCCTGTTGCATTGGCAACCATCATCCGTTCACCGAAAAGCTGCGAAATAAGCTTGATGTATGGAGTTTCACCACAACCTGCACAAGCTCCTGAGAACTCAAACAAAGGTTGGGCAAACTGTGAATTTTTAACTGATTTGCTTTTTTCAACCACTGTTTCTTTATAGGATACTTTTCCATCAAAATGATCCCACCGGCTGATTTCTGCTTCCTGTGTGCCAAGCGGTTTCATTTCCAGAGCTTTTGTTTTCGAAGGACAAACATCGGCACAGTTTCCACAACCGGTACAATCGAGAACACTTACCTGAATCCTGAAGTTAAGGTTCGGGAATTGTTTATTCGGAATTGCCTGAAGTGATTTTGTTCCATCAGGTAATTTAGCCAATTCGTCTGCATTAATAAGGAAAGGACGAATTGCAGCGTGAGGGCAAACATAAGCACACTGGTTACACTGAATACAGTTTTCAGCTTGCCATTCCGGAACATTGACTGCGATACCGCGTTTTTCATAAGCGGCTGTTCCTGACATAAAGGTACCATCTTCTGCACCAAGGAACGTGCTGACCGGAAGGTCGTCACCTTTTTGTGCATTGATAACATCCACTATTTTGGTGATATAAACCGGACGTTCGCCACTTTCAGTTTCAGTTGAAAGAACAATGTTTTTCCATTCAGCCGGTACTTCAATTTTTTCAACGTTGTTACTTCCAGCTTCAACAGCCGCAAAGTTCATGTTTACAACCTTTTCACCCATCCGGCCATACGATTTCACAATGGCTTTTTTCATTTCTGAAACAGAAATTTCATAAGGGATTACTTCGGTGATTTTGAAGAAAGCTGCCTGCATGATGGTATTGGTACGGTTTCCCAGGCCAATTTCTTCACCCAGCTTAGTTCCGTTAATGATATAGAATTTGATATCATTATCGGCCATGTATTTCTTCATGCTATCAGGAAGCCTGCTCTTGGTTTCTTCCACATCCCAAATAGAATTCAGAAGGAATGAACCGCCTTTTTTCAATCCTTTCAGCACATCGTATAAATGCAGGTAGGCTGGTACATGGCAGGCAACAAAGTCAGGCGAATTGATCAGGTAAGGTGAGCGGATTGGCTGATTTCCAAAACGTAAGTGTGAAGAAGTAAAACCTCCTGACTTTTTAGAATCGTATGCAAAATAAGCCTGACAATATTTATCGGTTGCTTCACCAATGATTTTGATCGAGTTTTTATTGGCTCCAACAGTTCCGTCTGAACCCAAACCATAGAATTTAGCTTCATAAGTTCCGGCAGGCGCCACATTTACTTCAGGTTTTAGCGGAAGTGATTTGAAGGTAACATCGTCAACAATACCAATGGTAAATTGATTTTTTGGCTCTTTCAATTCGAGGTTTTCATAAACCGAAAGAATCTGTGCAGGAGTGGTGTCTTTTGATCCCAAACCGAAACGTCCGCCAACAATCAGAGGAGCATTTTCTGTTCCGTAAAGAACTTCACAAATATCAAGGTAAAGTGGTTCACCCACGGCTCCCGGTTCTTTGCTACGATCGAGTACAGCAATGCGTTTAACCGATTTTGGCAATACATTCAGGAAATATTTAGCAGAGAACGGGCGATACAGATGTACAACCAGCAACCCAACTTTTTTGCCCTGAAGTGCCAGGTAATCGACCGTTTCGCGGATAGTTTCGGTAACCGAACCCATTGCAATAATAACGTTTTCAGCATCTTTGGCTCCGTAATAGGTAAATGGATGGTATTCGCGTCCTGTGATTTTTGTGATTTCCTTCATGTAATCTTCCACAATGTCTGGAACTGCATCATAAAAACGGTTCGAAGCTTCCCGGGCCTGAAAGAAAATATCAGGATTCTGAGCCGAGCCACGTGATACGGGATGTTCAGGATTTAAAGCCCTGTCCCTGAATTCCTGAACCAGGTTCATGTCAAGCAACGGAAGCATTTTTTCTTTTGAAATGACTTCTATCTTTTGAATTTCGTGTGAAGTACGGAACCCATCGAAAAAAGCCATGAACGGAATGCGTGATTTTAAGGTTGCAAGATGTGCAACTCCGGCCAAATCCATTTCTTCCTGAACTGAACCGGCTGCCAACATTGCGAAACCGGTTTGGCGGGCAGCATAAACGTCGCTGTGATCGCCGAAAATTGACAATGCGTGACCGGCAAGTGCACGGGCACTGATATGAAATACGCAAGGTAATAATTCGCCTGCAATTTTATACATGTTTGGGATCATCAGCAACAAACCCTGTGATGCAGTGTAAGTTGTAGTCAATGCACCCGACTGCAATGCACCGTGAACAGCGCCGGCTGCTCCGCCTTCGCTCTGCATCTCGGCCAGACGAACCGGACGGCCAAACATATTGGTTTTTCCGTTTGCTGCCCATTCATCCACATATTCGGCCATGGTTGATGATGGCGTAATTGGGTAGATACATGCTACCTCGCTAAACATGTAACTAATATGCGCTGCGGCATAGTTTCCGTCACATGTAATGAACTTTTTTTCTTTTGCCATTTTTGTAATGTTTAAATTGTATTTTTTATCTGTTGTTATTTTGAATTATTTCAATGTGTTGTGACTGTTTTTTTTTTTTACTTTTTACTTTAGACATTCAACTTTAAACGCTAATAAAGGAATCCGAACAACCAGAGCGGGATAATCCTGCCATGGCCCAGTTCAATCATGTCAGCGGCAGCATACGAATCGTCAGCAACCGGAACAGTATATTTATTTCCTACGGAAAAATGATGAATGTCGTTTACCTTAAAATCAGCTTTTTCAGAGCTTATTATCACATGCTGATAACCTACCTGATTGTAGAAAAATGTTTGTCGCAGGCTTTTGTTGCTGATATTGGACGGATCAATCGCATACATCAGATTGGTGTTGTGCAGAAAAACCATGTCTGGTTTCTTAATTTCATCCTCGTTCCCGTTCGAGAACAGAAGGTTGATAATCCGGGCATTCTTCAGGTAACGCAGGTAATTCATGATCGTTGCCCGCGATGTTTGAACATCGGCACTGATTTTACTTACATTGGGTGAAAAAGGAGCCTGGCCGGCGATTATCTGTAATAACTTCCGGAGTTTCGGGAGGTATTGCAAATCAATCTGATTGAGGTAGGTTACATCAATTTCGAGCGCAAGGTTAATGTGCTTTAACAATGTTTCACTGTAAAAACCTTTGTTTTCGAGGAAATACGGATAAAAACCATCTTTCAGATAGTTGTTGAAAAAGGCGAGTGGTTTGATTTCTTTCGTAATTTCCTGCGCAATATTGACATGATCAGAAAGGATTTCTGATAAAGTATGTCTTCTGAAATTCAGGTTCGACTGATGATTCAGGTATTCGCGAAATGAGAGACCTTCGAGATGATAGATTTTTGCAATATCCTGTAATTCGTTGTGACCTTCAATAACGCGCAGAACGGGTGATGCAGAAAAGATAATCTGAAGTTCCGGAAAACTATCGTAACAGGTTTTCAATTCTGAAGCCCAATCAGGATATTTGTGAATTTGATCCAGAATAAGGGTTTTGCCGCCTGTCTTGTAAAATTCATCTGCAAACGAGATTATTTTCCTCCTGGAAAAATAAAAATTGTTGAGATTGACATATAAGCAAGTTTTGTCATTCAAAAACTTTTCTTTTACAATGTCAATCAGAAAGGTCGTTTTACCTACACCCCGGAATCCTTTGATTCCGATGATCCGGTGATTCCAGTTGATTTCATCCAGAAGTTCTCTCCGGATAGTTAAATTGGACTGTTCCAGTAATATAGTGTGTATGTTGACAAGATTTTGCATTTACAGAACTTAATGCCACAAAAATAGTGTTTTAGAAATTGGAATTGCTATCCAGAGATGTCAAAATAGGTTAAAAAATGCAATTTAGAATTGTTAAAAATAGCGTATCATTGTATTCTGAAATGTATTGCTTTAAAATTCAAAGGTTTAAAAAACAAATTATAGGGGAATGAAGAAAGGACAGATTTCAAACATCTTACGACAACTTGGATTGATTCATCTGACAGACTGGATCAGATATTATCTTGAGCGTTTCAATAATCGAAAAATCAACAGAACTTTTAAAAAGGACAACCCTCAGGTAAAACTTCCACCGGACTACCTCATTTATGAGTCATTTCAAATAAATTACCAAAAATATTATACCGAAAGTGCAGATACTGCCAGGTGGGTTGCCAATCATTTCAGTAAGCATATTGAACTGAAAGACAAGAAAATATTGGATTGGGGATGCGGGCCAGGCAGGATCATCCGCCATCTTCCTGTTGTAATTGGAAATGGGTGCGAATATTTTGGAACAGACTATAATGCAAAATCAATTGATTGGTGTTCGCAAAACCTTCCTGACATTGGCTTCAATGAAAATTCACTGAATGCTGATTTACCTTATCCGAATGAATTTTTCGACATGATTTATGGCATATCCATATTTACTCATTTATCGGAAAAAATGCATCACAATTGGTATAATGAGTTGTTTCGGATTCTAAAACCTGGTGGAATTATGTTCCTGACAACACAAGGTGATAATTTCAGGGTTAAGTTAACAGATTCTGAGCTTATTAAGTACAATAACGGAGAATTGATAATTCGTGGCAAAGTAAAAGAAGGACACAGGACATATTCTGCATTTCATCCGGCGAATTTTATGGAAAAGTTATTCAACAACGTTGAAATATTGGAACACATAGAAACTAAGCCAACTAAAGGACAGGGATGGTTACCTCAGGATATTTGGATAATAAAGAAAAGGTAAATTTTGTACTTTTGTTGGATAAACCAGTGTCAATGATCAACAAAAAGCCAGAATTATTAGCTCCTGCAGGAAATACAGAATCGTTTTATGCCGCTCTGAATGGTGGGGCTGATGCTATTTATCTGGGCCTTTCTGATTTTAATGCCCGAGGTAGAGCCAGTAATTTCACGCGTCCAATGCTTCAGCTTGCAGTTTTCAAAGCACACGAAAAGAAAGTAAAAGTTTACATCACCCTCAATACGCTGATAAAGAATAAGGAAATCGATCTGTTGGCCGATGTTTTAACTTTTCTGGACTCACTGAAAGTGGATGGAATCATCATCCAGGATTGGGGTGTTTATTTTATTGCACGACGATTTTTTCCGAAGCTGGTTTTGCATGCAAGTACTCAAATGGGCAATCACAATTCAGTGGGCGTTAATTTTGCAGCTTCAAAAGGAATTGTACGAACAGTGCTGGCACGTGAATTAACCATGCCTGAATTGGAAAAGATTGCGAAGGAAAGCAAAGCGGAACTCGAACTGTTTGTACACGGCGCTTTGTGCTATTCTTTCTCAGGAATGTGTCTTTTCAGTAGTTATGTGGGAGGGCAAGGTGCTAATCGGGGATTGTGCAAACAAAGCTGTCGCCGTTTCTATAAGGAGGGGGAGGAGCAACATGCATTATTCAGTCTGAAGGACAATCAGCAAATCAATAACCTGAAACGGCTCACCAAACTCGGCATTCATTCATTAAAAATTGAAGGAAGGATGAAATCGGCTGACTATGTCTATCAGGTTTGCAAGGCTTACCGGATGGTGTTGGATGATTCGAAAAATATGAAGGCGGCTGCTGAAATGCTCGAATTGGATACAGGACGCGAAAAAACCTCCTACTTTTTGGGCGGCGATATCAGTGATGGAATTACGGATGATCCTTCCACCGGAAAACTGATTGGTCAAATTGCTGAAGTGAAGAGAAATTTCATTTCTTTTCAAAGCAATGTGCATCTTGATGAAGGATATCGTTTGCGAATCAGAAACAAAATTGAGGATGATCAGCTGTACGTAAAAGTGGAAAATTTCACCTTGAATGGAAATTTTTACCTGATTCCAACTGATTTGGCTGGAAAAATCAAAAAAGGGGATGATGTTTTACTGGTCAGACTTAAAACTCAAAGTTTTTCCTCACGGCTCGGAAATATCAATACTTTGCCTGAATTGAAAAATAAATCTGTCAATAAACATGAACTAAGAAACAGTCTGGTAGTTGAAGGGAAACCAACAAAACCAATGTTATTGGTTCGCATTGGAAGCCCGGAGTGGATCGCAAAACTTCGCTTCGAAGATTACGATGCAGTAATTCTTTCCTATAAAAAATCTGAATGGGATTCATTCGATCCAAACGTTACAATTTTTCAGGTGAACCGGCAAAAAATACGAATCGAGTTTCCTAAATTCATTTCAGAAAACCACCTTAAATTTTATCGGAATCTTGCTGAAAAGCTGGCAGCTTCAGGATTTAACCAGTTTTTCATCAGTCATTTATCGCAGAAAATGTTGCTTCCCAAAGGTGCAAAAGTTAGTTGCAATGAGAATGTGTATGTATTGAATGATGCAGCTGCAAGAGTTTTAAGTGACGAACAAATCAGTGAATATATTTATCCGCAGGAAAATGATCTGGAGAATCTGTTGTCGATGAAAAACAGGCAGGGGATCGTTCCCTTGTATTTTTATCCGGAGTTGTTTTATTCGCGTATGCCGGTCAAAGCACATCATGAATCAAAAATGTTTGCCGATGAGAATAACAAGAAATTCAGGATTGCAGTTAAAGACGGAATAACCATTGTTTATCCGGCCATTCCTGTTGCCTTGTTTCATTACAGGAATCAGCTGGAGAAGAGCGGTTTCAATAAATTTTTAATCGATTATTCAGGAGAAATTATTACTGCAAATGTAGTAAAACGTATCCTGAAGAAATTCATTCAGGCAGAAGCTGTTCAGCCTTCAACAAGTTTCAATTTCAAACTGGGGCTAAAATAAAAAGGAGAGTTTTTACACTCTCCTTTTTAATAATATCTGTAGATTTTTTTTATTCGTCGTTCATCGAAATCAGGAATTCTTCAACCGAATCGGTTCTCATGATCCTGTTTTTAAGGAATTCCATTGCCTCATTGGAGTTCATGTCGCCGAGGAAATTACGCAGGATATAAATTTTATCGAGTACACTTTTCGACATTAACAAATCTTCGCGGCGTGTGCTCGACGCATTGATATCGACAGCAGGGAAAATTCGTTTATTCGACAATTTCCTGTCGAGTTGCAATTCCATGTTACCGGTACCTTTAAATTCTTCGAAAATTACTTCGTCCATTTTTGAACCGGTTTCAGTCAGCGCAGTTGAAAGAATTGTAAGTGAACCACCTTCTTCGATGTTACGGGCAGCTCCAAAGAAGCGCTTCGGTTTGTGCAGTGCATTGGCATCAACACCACCCGAAAGTACTTTTCCCGAAGCTGGCGAAACCGTATTGTAAGCACGTGCTAAACGGGTAATCGAATCGAGCAGTATTACGACATCATGACCACATTCAACCAGGCGTTTTGCTTTTTCAAGCACCATATTGGCAACACGGACGTGTCGTTCAGCCGGTTCGTCAAAAGTTGATGAAATAACCTCGGCATTTACGTGACGGGCCATATCGGTAACCTCTTCGGGCCGTTCATCAATCAGCAAAACCATCATATAAACTTCAGGATGATTGGCTGCAATTGCATTGGCAATTTCTTTCAGTAACATGGTTTTCCCGGTTTTAGGCTGCGCAACAATCAATCCGCGCTGTCCTTTACCAATCGGAGTGAACAGATCAATAATCCGGGTTGAAATATTATCGTGGCCGTTACCTGTAATATTGAATTTTTCGTTTGGAAACAGTGGAGTCAGGTGTTCGAATGGTACCCGGTCGCGAATGTAATCGGGTGTTCTACCGTTGATCTCGATCACTTTAATTAAAGGGAAATATTTTTCACCTTCTTTTGGCGGACGGATTGTTCCGGTAACAGTATCGCCGGTTTTAAGCCCGAAAAGCTTAATTTGCGATTGAGATACATAAATATCATCAGGCGAATTCAGGTAATTGAAATCTGATGACCGCAGGAATCCATAACCATCAACCATGATTTCCAAAACACCAGTATTGCTGATGATACCATCAAATTCGTAAGGTTTTTCCTGGTTCTGTTGGCTTTTTTGTTGTTTCTGTCCTTGATTTTCGCGGTTTTCCCATTTGGGATTATTTTTTCTTTCCTGAGGTTCATTCCTTTTTTCAATCGGACTTTCTTGTGTGACCTCTTCTGAAATCAATATTTCCGGACGTGAATCCTGTTTTTGCACTTCACCTACTTCTGGTTCATCAATTGATTCAAAAACAGTAATTTCAGGTTCATTTTCTAATTGATCTTCAGGAAACAGAATTTCTTCCCTTACTTTCATCCGCTGATTTGGATTCTGGTTTGGATTTGGATTTTGCTTTTGTTTTTGATTCGGATTCGGTTTTTGAAGTTGATTCGGATTCGGTTTTTGGTTTGGATTTTGCCCCTTATTCGATGATCCGGCTTTAACATGCTCTGTACGAGGTCTTTTTTTGATTTGAAATTCTCTTTTACCTTCTTTTTTTTGTTCATCCACTGAAGGTGTTGGAGGTACTTCCGGCTCAGCTTTTTCGATAGGTTTTTCTTCTACTGCTTCTGAACGTCTTTCTTCTTTTCTGAACCCAAATAATTTATTAAGGACCGAAGTTTCTTCGCGTTTGGGTTGATTGATATCGCGGGGCGATCTAAACTTCTTTTCTTCAGGTTTTTTTTCTGAAGCCTTAATGGCCTGAGTGTCAAGAATCTTGTAGATTAGATCTTGTTTTTTGTAAGATTCAACTTTTTTAATATCAAGCTCTTTTGCAATATCTTTTAAGTCAGGAAGTAATTTTCTGCTTAATTCAATAATATCATACATAATTTCTGATTGATTTGTTAATATCCAAAAGGTCAAGTGATTGAAAAATAAAGTCGTGGAATTGATAATTTGGATAATCTGTACTTGTTCGAAATTTTTTGCAAGTATAGTTAAATCCTTAAAAATAGACAAATAAAAGACGATAAATTCATTTTTTGAAATAGATATGAATAAATGCGACTAACTTCTGTACCGTTTTTATAATTCATCGTACATGAAATTGAACCATTCAACTGTCAAATTGCATCATTCGCATGAAAATTCGCACAGTTCATATAATTTCAATTCTAAAATAGTTTCAGAAGGTTGTTTATAATTACTTTCGACATTGTAAATATTTATTTTTGAGGGAGAACAAAATTCTCTAAAATTTTGTTTTTAACTTTATAAGTTAGTGAAATGTTTAATAATCTTCAAATGTTTTAAAAATGAGACAGCTAAAAATTGCGAAACAGGTTACCAACAGAGAAAGCTTATCGCTAGATAAATACCTGCACGAAATTGGACGGGTTGATTTAATTACTGCAGATGAGGAAGTTGAATTGGCCAAACGAATTAGAAAGGGCGATAAAGATGCTTTGGAGAGAATGATTAAGGCAAATCTGAGGTTTGTTGTTTCAGTTGCAAAACAGTATCAAAATCAGGGACTTAGTTTGCCTGATTTGATTAATGAAGGAAATTTAGGGTTGATAAAAGCTGTTCAGCGATATGATGAAACCCGCGGTTTTAAATTTATCTCTTACGGAGTCTGGTGGATTCGTCAGTCAATCCTTCAGGCTTTGGCCGAACAGGCTCGTATAGTGAGATTGCCATTAAATAAAATTGGTGCAATAACCAGAATTAATAAAACTTTCACAAAGCTCGAACAGGAATATCAGCGGGAACCCACAGCCGACGAAGTAGCTTTTTTACTTGAAACTTCCAGGGATATTGTAGAGGATGCGTTAATGGTATCAATGCATCAACTTTCAATGGACGCCCCAATCCATAATGAAGAGGGAAATAGTTTGTATGATTATATGTTAAATGAAGATTCACCGAGTCCCGATCAGGGATTAATGGAAACCTCACTGATTAAAGAAATAGATAGAACATTATCTACTTTAGATGAACGTGAAGCCGATGTGATCCGTTATTTCTATGGTTTATGCGGCCAACGCCAACATACCCTTGAAGAAATTGGCAATGAATTTGGACTTACAAGAGAACGGGTCAGACAAATTAAGGAAAAGACTATTAAGAAGATGAGAAACAATTACCGGAATAAATTACTTAAAACCTATTTGTAATAATAATATAAAGCTGCTATCTGCAGCTTTTTTTTGATCCTCATTGTGATCAAAAGGATAAAATCCTACTTTTGAGTTAAAATTTTTAGCACATGAAACTTATTGCACCATCTATCTTGGCTGCCGATTTTAATCATCTCGGCAATGAAATTGAAATGATTAATAATAGTGAAGCGGACTATATTCATTGCGATATTATGGATGGTGTTTTTGTTCCAAATATTTCTTTTGGATTACCTATCGTTCAACATATAAACCAAGTTGCCCGAAAACCATTAGACGTTCACCTGATGATAGTAAATCCTGATCGTTATGTCGATGAATTCTGCAAGGCTGGAGCCAACATTCTTACTGTGCATTATGAAGCATGTATTCATCTTCACAGGGTAATTCAGCAAATAAAAGATTTAGGAGTAAAGGCCTGTGTATGCCTGAACCCGCATACTCCGGTTGTATTGCTCAGCGAAATTATTGAAGACCTTGATATGGTGTTGCTAATGTCAGTAAATCCGGGTTTTGGGGGACAAAAATTTATTGAAAACACCTTCCGGAAAGTTAGCCAGCTAAAAGACCTGATTATTCAAAGAAATTCGAATGCATTGATTGAGGTTGATGGCGGGGTAAATTTTGAGGTAGGAGAGAGACTTTTTTCGGCAGGAACCGATGTATTAGTGGCCGGTAGTTTTGTTTTTAATTCGGAAAATCCAATTGAAACGATTGCTGCTCTTAAAGGATTATAAGTATAAGCTGTATTGATCTTTCGTGTCAAATTTGGCTTTATTCACCACATGCAGTTCTTTTAAGGAACAGCCTGTTGTACAGCCACTACATTTGGCTGTTTTTTTCTTCGTTAAATTGAAAAACTGAAGAATCCGGTATATCAGCATCCCGAATGCTGCTAAAATGATTATATATGTGATAATGACCTGAACCATAAGTTTTACTGAAATATTAATTTTTATACCCAAAATGATGCGATATTAAAAACCAGGTAAGAGATAATCCATGCGACTGACGTTGTATAGACAACTGTAAAAATAGCCCATTTCAACTTTCCTGATTCATTTTTTATAGTAGCTATAACACCTAAACAAGGAAAATAGATTAATACAAATGCCAGAAATGATAACGCAACCGGAATTGAAAAGACCAATTCTCCCTTTCTTTTTCCTGAAATAAACCTTTCTTGCTGTAGTTTGCTACTCAACCCAATTTTTTCATTTTTTTGATCAACCTTATACAATACTCCCATCGTGCTGACAATAATCTCTTTGGCAGGTAATCCTGCCAACAAACTGATACTCATTTTCCAATCAAATCCGAGCGGAGCCATTACCGGTTGAATTAAATGACCAATCTGCCCAAGATAACTGTTCTGCAAACGATGACTTTGGTCGTTACTTAACTGATTGCTCAGTGAATCTGTTGGTTGAATGGTTATGCCTGCTAATGCTTCGGTTGACTGCTTTTGTGGGAAATAACCCAAAGCCCAAATGATAATTACACCTATAAGAATTACACCTCCAATTTTCTGAAGGTATTGTTGTGCTTTGTCCCATACGTGAATGCTAATGTTTTTTATTGTGGGAATCCGATAGGGTGGGAGCTCCAGTACAAAAGGTGTTTCTTTATTGCGAAAAAAAGTGTGGTTGAGCAATTGTGCAGTCAGAAATGCGATTATAATTCCGGAGAAATAAATACCACCAAGCACCAGGGCGGGATGCTGCGGAAAAAAAGCTGTGATAAAAAGAACGTACACTGGCAAACGTGCACTGCACGACATAAAAGGTATAATCAGCATGGTAAGCAACCGATCGCCTGGGTTGCGTAAAGTACGGGTGGCCATAATTGCAGGTACATTGCATCCAAATCCCATTACCAAAGGAATAAACGAACGACCATGTAATCCAAACCGGTGCATTATTTTATCCATGATAAAAGCTGCCCTGGCCATGTAGCCCGAGTCCTCCATGAACGAAATGAATAGAAACAGAATTAAAATATTGGGCAAAAAAACCAGCACGCTTCCAGTTCCATTAATAATTCCATTGATTAACAAATCCTTGAGCATTCCGTTTGGAAGCAGATCAGATACGACATTACTCACTAAACCTACCAGCTTTTCAATCCAACTCATTGGATATGCACCCAGCTTAAATGTTGAATAGAAGGCCACTGAGATTAAAAGAATAAATATAGGAAAGCCGAAGTAGATGTGAGTTAGAACATTATCTATCTTTTCCGAAACATTCACAATGTGCTTTTCTCTTTGCTTGTATGTTTCTTCCAATGCCCCTGATATGAACCCGTATTTGGCATCTGTTATAACAGTCTCACAGTCTTCATTAAACAATCGTTCAATTCGCCTTATTTCATTTTGGGAAGTTTTTTCTATTTCAATATAATTTGGATACAATGCCAGGGAGATAGACGTTTGTTTGTCACGTTCCAGAAGTTTAATCGCTAAAAATCGGGAAGAAATATTGTCAGTAATTGGTTTTTCAAGTTTGATTTTTATACGCAATGCCTGAATTGATTCTTCAATGTCAATGCCGTAATTGATATGAATGTGGCGAACGATCGGATCCAGGTCTTCATAAACTTCAATGGTTTTTAGTATGAGTTCCAAAATTCCGGTTCCTTTTGAGCTTACAGTTGGAATAATTGGTATTCCCATTAATTTACCCAAGCTGTGATAGTTAAATTTTACCTTGTTTTTCAATAATTCGTCATACATATTCAAAGCAATTATTACTTTGATATCCATGTCAATCAATTGTGTCGTCAGGAAAAGATTTCGCTCCAGATTGGATGAATCAATTACATTGATTACAATATCAGGAGTTTCGTCCATTATGAAATTCCTGACATAGATTTCCTCGGGGGAATAGGCTGTTAACGAGTAGGTTCCTGGTAAATCGAAAATATTAAAGTTGTAGCCGTTTTGTGTAAAAGAGGCTTTTTTTGCATCAACAGTAACACCGCTATAATTTCCAACATGTTCTTTTGATCCTGACAGAAAATTAAAAAGGGTAGTTTTTCCGCTATTTGGATTCCCAACTAATGCGATATTAATTGTTCTTTCCTTTTCTTTTACCGATACTTTAAGATTTTCATTGTCAATTACACCTTCATAGTTTTGAGTTAATTGAGTGAGCGCTTCTGTTTGACTGATCACTTCAATCAGATTCGCTTCTGTACGTCGAAGGGTAATATTGTAGTCAAGTATCTTATATTCAATTGGTCCGTTGAAAGGGGCGTTTTTTATTACGGTCACTTCCTTCCCTTTCACAAAACCCATTTCGGTGATCCTTTTTCGAAAAGAACCATGGCCCAAAACTTTGGTAATAATTACTGTCTCTTTATTTTTTACTTCAGAAAGTCTCACAATACCCGGATCAAATGCTATGCTAATTTAAACCAAATAAGAATAACGGCGCAAAGATATCTAAGTTTTCACAAAACGCTTAAAAAAAGAGGTTTTGTTGATAAATCAAATTTGAATCAGTTACTTTTGTATAATCAGTAAAGAATTGTATGGAAGAAGATAACATATATAAAAAAATTCAGGAAGCGATTTCTTCATTGCCTGAAAATTTCAGTGTGTTGGAGGAGCAAATTGATGTTGAGCTTCAGATGGAGTATTTTAATTATGGACGTGATCTGAAAACAAGTTTTTCTCCCGGGATAATACTTCAGCATCAGACCGACCTTTTTGATCCTGCTGTGCCTTTGGATGAAAAGAAGAATTTGTTGGTTCTGCTTGCATCACAGGAAAGGGTTGAAGCGTTCAGAACGATTGAAAAATATGCAAAGAATCCTGATCCTGAATTACGCGCATGGAGCATTCTGGCATTGCAGGAAAGTCGCATGGTGATACAAAGTTCACTTATGGACGAGCAGCAGGTTTATATCTCGACCGGTTTGGGAGGAAGAGGACAGAAGTTAAGGTATTTTGTTGTTATGATTGGTCGTGAAAATGACATGGATTATACACCTGTACAACAGAAACTCCTTAAGAATGAACTTGAATTTGCTATTTCAAAAATTGATGGAGAGCTCGAAGAAATGTCATTTCAGAAGAATCTGGCGATAGCAGTTATGCTTTTACCTGTTAAATCTGACATTCAGGGTTTTTTTGTCAATGTAATCAACGAATGCAATCAATACGGTGATTTTGTGCGTCAGGATATTATAATTACCAATGTTAAACGGATGAGTATTGATGAAATCAAACTATTTGTCAATCGAAAACATTAAATATTGTGTTATAAACTTGTTATAATCAGTAAGTTCATAATTAAGACAAGATGAACAATTACAAAAATGTAAAAAACTGGTTTCGGTGGGTTGTTTTTCTTCTGATAAGTATTATATTTGCATCGCTTTTAAAAAGGCCCCGTAGCATAATGGATAGTGCATCTGACTACGGATCAGAAGGTTGTAGGTTCGAGTCTTACCGGGGTCACAGATAGTCAAGGAGTTACAAAGATAAAATTTGTAGCTCCTTTTTATTTGATACGCAAATTGAAACACAATATCAAAATTTATCTATATTTATAATACCTGTTTAATCAATTCATTTAGTATGAAT
>JBBRXN010000008.1:0-77723 GCA_038248385.1 Bacteroidales bacterium | reverse complement strand
CATGTTGGAAATCTGGCAGCCCGGAATCGCAGGAGGTAGCGCCGTGGCAGGTATTCTCTCAGGTCGTCTGAATCCTTCAGGAAAACTGTCGATTACATTCCCGCTATTAACCGGGCAGATTCCAACTTATTATAACATGCGCCAATCGGCCCGTCCAAAACAAGGCGTTTATCAGGATATTCCCACCGAGCCCAAATATTGGTTCGGACATGGACTAAGTTTTACGACCTATTCTTATGATGATGTTAAACTTTCGGCTACCAAAATCAGGAAAAATGAAAAACTAATCGCCGAAGTTGAAGTTACCAATTCAGGAAAAATGGATGGAAAAGAAACCGCACTTTGGTACATTTCTGATCCTGTGGCTTCCATTTCGCAACCCATGAAAGAGCTGAAATACTTTGAAAAGAAAGAGCTGAAATCCGGGAGAAAAAGCATCTTCCGTTTCGAAATTGACCCGATGCGCGATTTGAGTTTTCCGGATACCAATGGAATCAGGCATCTGGAATCAGGTGATTTTTATGTGATCATCAATAATCAAAAGATCAAGTTTGAATTGGTGGATTAACTGGAATGAATTTTTTAAACCCATATAAAATGAAACGATTAAAATTTACAGGACTTTTAATGGTTTTTCTGTTTTTAGCAAACGGCTTTTTGTTTGCGCAGGAACCACAAATTACCAACATTGATAACCGAACGTCGTTTACTTTAAACGGAGTATGGAAATACATTGTCGATCCGTATCAAACCGGATATTACGATTACCGACGGGATGTGCGTGATGAACAGCCGAATCCAAGTACCGCTGAATCTCTTTTCCTTGGATACAAGGCTCAAGGTCCGTCGGACCGTGTTGAGTACGATTTTGATAAAGCCGACAACATTTTGGTACCACGAGACTGGAACTCGCAAAAGGAAAAACTCTTTTATTACGAAGGTTCAGTATGGTATTACAAGAAATTTGACTATGCTGTTCCAACAAACGGAAACCGTCAGTTTCTTTATTTCGGTGCGGCCAATTACGAAGCCGATGTTTACCTGAATGGCAAAAAACTCGGCAAACACATTGGTGGATTTACTCCTTTCAATTTCGAAATCACCGGCAAACTGAAGGCGGAAGGCAATTTTGTCATCGTAAAAGTTGACAATACACGCGGATTGGAAAAAGTTCCGACCATCAATACCGACTGGTGGAATTATGGTGGCTTAACCCGTGACGTGAAAATAGTGGAAGTTACCGGAACTTTTATTCAGGATTATTACATACAGCTGGCTAAAAATAACCCGAATCTGATAGAAGTCTCGGTGATCTTAAATGGCAATCAAAAAGCTGGTCAAACAATAACAATTGAAATCCCTGAAGCTAAGATAAAGGTTGATTGTACCACTGATAGCGAAGGAAATGCAAAAACCACCATTCCGGTGAAGAACCTGAAACTTTGGTCGTCCGAAAATCCTTTTCTGTATGAAGTAAAATTGACTCATAATTCAGCGGTATTGACTGATAAAATTGGATTCCGAACAGTTCAAACACAGGGCAAAGAAATTCTGGTAAATGGCAAACCTGTTTTCCTGCGAGGTATTTGTATTCACGAAGAAAACGGAATCCGCGGAGGACGTGCTTATTCCAAAGATGACGCCCGCATGTTGCTTGGTTGGGCGAAAGAATTGGGTTGCAATTTTGTTCGTTTGGCACATTATCCGCACAACGAAAATATGACACGTGTCGCCGACGAAATGGGCATCATGGTTTGGTCAGAAGTTCCGGTTTACTGGACCATCCAGTGGAAAAATCCTGAAACTTATGCCAATGCGCATGCTCAGTTAACCGACGAGATTACCCGCGATAAAAACCGCGCTTCCATCATTATCTGGTCGATGGCCAATGAAACACCGATTTCTCCTGAACGAACTGATTTTCTTCTTCGCCAGATTAAAACCGCCCGTAGCCTTGATCCGGTTCGATTGATAAGCGCCGCATTGGAACGTCACACAAAGGAAGGAACCAAAAACACACAGGTGATCTCAGATCCGTTAAAGGAGTATGTTGATATCATAGCCTTCAACGAATACATTGGCTGGTATGCCGGTCTGCCGGAGAGTTGCAAAACGGCAGTGTTCGATATTCCGGATGATAAACCTGTATTTATTTCCGAGTTTGGTGGTGGCGCCCTGCAAGGATTTCATGGCTCGAAAGATCAAATATGGACGGAAGAATTTCAGGAAGAATTATTTAAAGGATCGGTGAAAATGCTGGATAAAATTCCGCAATTGCGTGGTATGACTCCCTGGATTTTGGCCGACTTCCGTTCGCCTCGCCGAGTTCTTTCCGACATTCAGGACGGTTGGAACCGCAAAGGCCTGATTTCGGAAACCGGAGACAAAAAGAAAGCTTTTTTTGTGCTTCAGGATTATTACAAAACGAAGAAAGCAGAATACGATAAAAAATAATCAGCTAACAAATAAGAATGAAACTACTTCAAACAATCCTTTTTATTGTGATTGCAGGGACCATTTCCTTCACTAAGTCTGATGCCCGAATACCAATAATTCAGAAGGTTATAGATGACGATGCCGGGTATCATCAGGTAAAATCCCGAACAAATGCAACCAGCAATACCTGGGCAACTTACACCGCAAAAACGATCGACAGGATTCCTGGATTCAACATTTCAAATGATCCGGAAATAAATGCTTACGGAAGCTGGAAGGTAAATCAATCTTCAGCAACCGGATTTTTCAGGGTAGAAAAAAAAGGTGATCGCTGGTGGATCATTGATCCCGACGGATATCCTTTTATTCACAAAGGAGTCGCTGTTTATCGTCCATCGAGTTCCGAAGGGCAATTGGCTGCCATGAAAGCGAAATATGGATCTGAAGAAAACTGGGTTAAACAGGAAAGTCAGTTCCTGAAGGACAATGGATTTAATGGCACCGGTGCCTGGTCGGATGTGGATCTGATACGGCAGACTCCAACCCCATTGGTATATACTATTATTGTGAATCCAATGGGAAGTTACAAGTCCGATCATATCAAGAAATTTGGTGGAAAATACGAAATGGCCGGTTGGCAGGGCTACAGGTATGATTTGGCGATGGTTTTCGATCCTGAATTTGATGCCTATGTTGAAAAAGCAATTGCTCCAATTGCCAAATATACCAGGGATAAATATTTGCTCGGCTATTTTACCGACAATGAATTGCCCTGGAAAAATGATGCGCTCGACCGTCATCTGAAGTACCTCGGAAAAGATGAAGCTGGCTACATTGCTGCCAAAAAATGGCTTGATGAACGTAAAGGCAAAGATGCTTCGCTGGATGATGTGAACGATGCCGACCGTTTGGCATTTACCGGTTTCTATTTTGAAACCTACATCCGGAAAGTAGCTTCAGCAGTCCGGAAATATGACCCCAATCACATGTATTCTAGGTTGCCGTTTTAATCAGGAAAAAGAAGAACTGCAAAATCCGGAGATGTTTAAAGTGGCCGGGAAATACGCTGACATCATCTCAATTAACCATTACCGCAAATGGGAACCCGAACAATCGATCATGGCGAATTGGGCAGGCTGGTCGGGAAAGCCATTTATCATTACCGAATGGTACACCAAAGGCGAAGATTCGGGATTGCCAAACAGAACAGGCGCCGGATGGAATGTGCCGACACAGGCCGATCGGGGCTATTTCTACCAGAACTTCACCATCGAACTTTTGAAAATCAAGTCGTGTGTGGGCTGGCACTGGTTCACTTATCAGGATAACGATCCGCTAAATTTGAAAACCGATCCGTCAAACCGGGATTCCAACAAAGGAATTGTAAACACGAATTTCCAGCCATACCAACCTTTGCTTGATAATATGAAAATGTTGAATGATCATGTTTATGAACTGATACAATATATGGACAAATAATCTTAAAATATTTTGAAATGAATACTAAAAAGAATTACCTAAGATGCTCATTTAAAACCTTTCTGATTTTATTCTTTGTTTTGAATTTTAGTTCTTCAAACTTGATTGCTCAGAG
This sequence comes from Bacteroidales bacterium, assembly GCA_038248385.1. Lineage (GTDB taxonomy): Bacteria > Bacteroidota > Bacteroidia > Bacteroidales > Prolixibacteraceae > Aquipluma. The sequence goes on along the minus strand of JBBRXN010000008.1, from coordinate 73,693 downwards.
CATTGAAAATGTGAAGAATCGGTCACACATTAAGCTGGCCTTAAATGCTTTTTCGTTTAACGACCAGATAACCGGAAAAGGACAACCGGAAAACAAACCGACTATGACTTTGCTTGAAGTTATTGACTGGTGTGCCACTCAAGACATCGAGGCTATTGATTTGACCGGATATTATTTTCCGGGTTATCCTGAAGTACCAACTGATGAATACATCTATGAACTCAAGCGCAAGGCTTTCAAACTTGGAGTTGAAATCAGCGGCACAGGAATCCGCAACAATTTTGCATCACCCGATCCGGCAGTGCGCGCGGCCGATGTGGAACGTGCTAAAAAATGGATCATTGTGGCTGAGAAATTAGGTGCTCCTGTAATCCGCTTATTTGCAGGCGAAATTCCAAAAGGATATGAAAACAAATGGGATGAAGTGGCTGGCTGGATGATCGATTGCTACAAAGAATGTGCGGCTTTTGGCGCTCAGCACGGTGTAATCATTGGTATCCAGAACCATGGAGATATGCTTCAGACTGCCGAACAGTGTATTAAAATAGTGAAGGCTGTCGATTCCAAATGGGCCGGAATTATTCTTGATACCGGTAATTTTAAAGTGGCTGATCCTTATGCTGATATTGCATCAGTGATTCCATATACCGTGAATTGGCAGGTCAAAGAAAGTGTTTTTGGCCTTGGCAGTACAATCAGAACCGACTTTCCTCGTTTAATGAAAATTATAAAGAAAAGCGGTTACCGGGGTTATCTGCCTGTTGAGACACTCACTGGTAAAGAAATTCCGGCTGATCCTGAAACCACAGTTCCGGCATTGCTGAAGGAATTGAAAGTTGCTATGGATGCTGAGTTTAATTGATATTTTCCCAAAAGTGAGTTAATATTGAAATATTGGCGTAAAATCGTGCGGTTAATGAATACTTCAAAGAGCCTTCCTGACCGATTAGAGACGAAAAGCAGTGACTCTGATAAAAAAGAATACGCTTTGGTGAACTAAATGATTGCGTTTTTTGTCTATGTGAATAAACTTTTCTGTTTAATCAGATGACAGTAAATATTAAACAAACCGATAAACGGACCCATTCTCCGGAATTTCAGGAAAACCGCAGGAATTACCGGGAGATTTTGAAAAACTTTCGTGAAAGGCTGGCTGAGGTCAGCTTCCACGGCTCCGAACTGGCAATCGAAAAACACCGCTCACGCGGTAAATTACTTGCCCGCGAACGCATCAACCTGTTGATCGATCAGCAAACACCATTTCTCGAACTATCAACTTTCGCGGCATACAATCAATATGATAACGCTTTTCCATCCGCCGGAATTGTTACCGGAATTGGTGTCGTTCATGGTCGTGAATGCCTGATCATTGCTAACGATGCCACTGTAAAAGGCGGATCTTATATCCGGGAAACCATAAAGAAACATGTCAGGGCCCAGGAAATAGCCCGTCAAAACAAGCTGATCTGCATTTATCTGGTTGACTCAGGCGGAATTTACCTGCCCGAGCAAGCCAACGTTTTCCCCGACCGTTTCGATTTTGGGCGGGTATTTTACAATCAGGCACGCATGTCAGCCGAAGGAATTCCGCAGATTTCGGTGGTGATGGGCTCTTGCACTGCAGGTGGTGCATACATTCCGGCCATGAGCGACGAAACCATCATGGTGCGAAATCAGGGAACCATTTTTATTGGCGGTCCGCCACTGGTTTTGGCAGCAACTGGCGAGGACGTGACTTCTGAAGAGTTGGGTGGCGCCGAAGTGCATACGAGCATTTCGGGTGTCGCCGATCATATTGCTGAAGATGATGTTCATGCGCTGCAAATTTGTCGTGATATTGTGTCAGGAATTCCTGTTCAGGAGAAACAAAAACTCGATATTCAGCCAACAAAAGAGCCGCTCTTTCCGGCTGATGAATTGTATGGTTTCTTGCCAGCCGGCCTGAAAAAACCAATCAATGCACACGCCATTATTGAACGATTGGTGGACGGAAGTGAATTTCAGGAATTCAAGGCCAACTACGGAAAAACACTGGTCACAGGTTTTGCCAGAATTTTTGGTTATCCGGTTGGAGTAATTGCCAACAATAGTTTCCTGACTTCGGAAAGCTCGCTGAAAGGCGCCCATTTTATTCAGCTTTGCGTTCAGCGGAAAATCCCTTTGCTTTTTTTACAGAATATCACCGGCTTTATTGTCGGCAAAAAATACGAACATCAGGGAATTGCGCGCGATGGGGCCAAGTTGATCAATGCGGTTGCCAATGCATCAGTTCCCAAATTCACGATAGTAATTGGAGGCTCGTTTGGCGCCGGAAATTATGCCATGTCAGGTCGTTCATTCGATCCTCATTTTTTGTTTATGTGGCCACATTCGCGCATCTCGGTGATGGGCGGCGAGCAGGCTTCGGGTGTGCTTAAAAGCATTGGGAACAATGGTTCAGGAGACAAGTTGCTTGCAGAATTTGAGGAGCAGAGTTCAGCATATTACAGCTCGTCGCGCTTGTGGGATGATGGTATCATTGATCCGGTTGATACGCGAAAAGTGTTGGCAATGGCCATTTCCGTTTCGCTCAACCGACCGTTTGGGGAACCGGGATACGGGATTTTTAGGATGTGAAAAAAGTCCTATATTTCAAGATTCCAAATTCCAGTATGGAATCTTTATTCGAAGGACTATACATGCTCCTTCCGGCAAGGTGGGCTTTAAAGATTATAACGGTAAAAAATTAATATTAAAAAGGTGAAACAAGACTATCAACACATTGAAATTAAGTTGGAAGGCACGGTGATTCGGATCAACCTTAACCGGCCCGATCAACACAATGCTTTGATTCCTGATTTGCTAATAGAACTGGATCAGGCATTAAACGAAATTTCAGCATTGGATGAACTGCTCTTTCTGGTGCTGTCAGGCAATGGAAGGTCTTTCTGTACGGGAGCCGATCTCAATTGGTTTTCAGACTCAGCCTTACACTCACATTACCAGAATGCTTCGCAATATAAAATGCTGGCCGATGTGTTGCTGAAATTGTTTCAAATGCCACAGGTTACCATTGCAGCAGTTACCGGATACGTTTTTGGTGGTGGAATTGGCCTGATGGCAGCCTGCGATTTTGTTCTTGCTGAATCGAATACCCGGTTCATGTTCAGCGAAGTGAAGTTGGGTTTGCTTCCTGCCACCATTCTGCCTTTTGTGGCCAAACGTCTTTCACTACAAAATCAACGAAAATGGATATTGGCTGGCAGTTTATTCGCTGCCGAAGAAGCGCACGAGGCAGGATTGGTCGATCTTCTATCTGATGCTGGCGAATTGGAACAATCTCTTTATCAGTTAATGGCTTCATTTGAAGCTGCATCACCTACTGCTATTAAAATGGCAAAAGCATTGATTAACCAGGTCGCATCCGGAGAAATTAATGTAAACGATACGGATGAAACCTCAACTATTTTGGCAGAAGCGCTTTTATCACAGGATGGACAGGAAGGAGTTCATGCTTTTCTTGAAAATCGGAAACCAGTGTGGAAAAAATAGGCAGTCGCAGTCGCAGTCGCGGAATTCAGTCTCAACACCCAAACGTTAAACGTTGAAACTTAAGCTTTAAACTTGAACGCTTTTAAAAAAATACTCATTGCCAATCGGGGCGAAATTGCAGTCAGAGTGATTCGGGCGGCTCAGAAATCCGGCATCCGGACAGTGGCAGTTTACGCCAGCGACGATGCGGAATCGCTTCATGTTTCGTTTGCTGACGAGGCTTTTCTGCTCTCCGGAAAAATCCTGGATGAAACCTATCTTAATCAACAAAAAATCATAGAGATTGCCATAAATTCAGGTGCTGAAGCTATTCATCCGGGGTATGGTTTCCTTTCTGAAAATGCAGGGTTTGCTGAAAAAGTCACCAAAGCAGGATTGGTTTTTATCGGCCCTTCGTCTGAAAATATTCGTTTAATGGGCGAAAAAACCCAGGCGCTCGCTTATGTTGCTTCATTGGGAATTCCGGTTTTGAAGTCCTTTCATGGTACGGTAGCCGAATTGCTTCTTCATACTTCTGAAATGGAATTTCCCATGATGGTAAAAGCCTCGGCTGGTGGCGGGGGCAAAGGAATGATGATTTGTAATTCTCCCGGCGAATTGCTCCCGGCACTTCAAAAAGCCGAAAGGCAGGCGATCAGTTATTTTGGAAACGGTGAGTTATTTGTCGAGAAATATTTGCCGCGCGCCCGGCATGTCGAAGTGCAGCTTTTGGCCGATCATCACGGGAAAACGCTTCATTTTTATGAGCGTGAATGTTCCGTTCAGCGAAATTTTCAGAAAATAATAGAAGAAGCGCCATCGCCTTCGATTGACGATAATTTACGGGCAGAATTGACTTCAGCAGCAGTAAAAATTGCCCGCTCGATGAATTACCGTAACGCCGGGACCATCGAATTTTTATTGGATGTAAACGGGCATTTCTATTTTTTAGAGATGAATACGCGCATTCAGGTGGAGCATCCGGTGACCGAAATGATAACCAACACTGATTTGGTTTCGCTGCAATTGCGGGTAGCTGCCGGAAATCAGTTCATGTTGAATCAGGAAGACATCCGGATTTCGGGACATGCCATTGAGGTGCGGATTTGTGCTGAAGATGCCGCAAACCAGTTTAAACCATCAGCAGGGAAAATGAGTTTATGGCAATTTCCCGAAATGGCGCAAACCCGTGTGGAAACATTTCTAAAAGAAGGAAATACAGTTTCTCCCAATTACGATTCACTGCTTGCCAAAATGGTTGTTTGGGACGAAAACCGCAGCTCAGCCATTGCCCGGATGCAGCAGATGCTGTCGCAAACTTACATTTCCGGAGTTCATACCAACTTGCCGTTTTTAACCGGTTTGATAAAAAGTGAAGCTGTTCAGAAAAATAATATTTACACCATGTTTGTGGATGAAAATCTGGATGCGATCAACCAACAAATTTTGGAGGAAAGAGAACAACAGAATAAACACCATTTGGTAATTGCTTACCTGATTTTACATTTTCAGGAAAATAAGCACTCCGGAAATTTAGTTTGGAACCAGATTGGGTTTTGGCGAATGATGCCTCAATTGGAAGTTTCGGTTGAAGGTGTAAATTATAAATGTCAGTTATTCGAACAATCCATCAGGATTGACAAGGAAGAATATATGGTTTCAGCATGGCAGTTTTCAGGTAAAAGGCTTGAAATACTGATCAATCAGCAGCATGAAATATTCCATTGCATTGATGTTAACCGGCAAACATTGATTGGGATCAATGGATTTTTATTTGAGCTGCAAAGCAATAATCTGCTGAGCCAGGCAAAAGTTGACCGCAACAATCAAAAATCAGTGAAGATTTTTCAGAACCTTATTTGTGCCGATTTGTTTGGGAAGGTATTGAAATTAAATCTCCGTGAGGGCGATGTGGTCTGCTCAGGACAAACCTTATTGACTTTGGAGTCGATGAAAACCGAGATCCATGTGCTTTGTCCGGTTGATGCACGGATTAAGAAAGTCCATGTAAATGAAGGGAATACAGTGATAGAGAAACAATTGTTGGTGGAACTGGAAGAGGCCCCCTCCAACACCCCCGAAGGGGGAGAGTAAAAAAACTCTGATAGAGATGTTTGAACAATAGACAAACTTTGAACTTGAAACTTTGAACTTGGAATTTTATATAAAATGAATGCATTATTAAAAGAGAAACATCATCAGATCAGGGCGAAAGTCCGGCATTTTGCTGAAGAAAAAGTGAAGCCGGTCATCGATGATTTTGATGAAAAGGAGATATTTCCGGTTGAACTGGTTCGCGAAATGGGAAAGACCGGTGTCCTGGGTATGCAGGTACCTGCCGCGTTTGGCGGGCAGGGCAGCGATTATCTTTCGTATATCATTGCTATTGAAGAAATGGCGCGGATCGACAGTTCGATGGCGGCCACGCTGGCGGCGCACAACTCGCTGGGCGTAGGACCGATCCTTGAATTTGGCACGCAACAGCAAAAGGAGAACTTTCTTCCTGCTTTTTGTACCGGAGAAAAGCTTTGGGCTTTCGGCCTGACTGAAGAAAATGCCGGTTCCGATGCACAAGGTGTTGAAACAACAGCTGTAATTTCAGGGAACGAATTTCTGGTGAATGGTTCGAAAAAATATATCACGAACGGTACGTCTGAAATTTCGGCAGGAATGACCATTTTGGCCATTACCGGCGAAGCGGACGGGCGCAAGGAAATGACAGCTATTTTGGTTGAAAAGGAACGTGAAGGTTATGTCCGTGAAACCATGAAAAACAAGTTGGTGTGGCGTGCTGCTGACAACGGAATCCTGTATTTCAACGACTGCCGGGTACCGCTCGAAAACCAGTTGGGTGAACGTGGAAAAGGATTCAAAATCATGCTGAAAACGCTGGATTCGGGTCGCTTGTCAATTGCAGCCATTGGCCTCGGACTGGCGCAGGGAGCTTATGAGATTGCCCTGGCCTACTCGAAACACCGCAAACAGTTCGGTAAATCGCTGAGCGAATTTCAGGTAATCGCCTTCAAGTTGGCTGATATGGCCATGAAAATAGAAAATGCGCGAAACTCGCTCTATAATGCATGTTGGCTGAAAGATAATGGACATGCTTTTGCACAACAGGCTGCAATGTCGAAGTTGTATTGTTCTGAAATCGCCCGCGAGGTAGCCGACGAAGCGGTACAGATTCTGGGTGGCGCCGGTCTGTTCAAAAACCGTGAATGGCCTATTGAGCGTTTCTACCGCGATCAGCGCCTGCTTCAAATCGGCGAGGGAACTTCCGAAATTCTGCGGATGGTGATTTCACGGAATATTTTGAAAGAATAAAATAAACAGCTATGGCTTCCGATCGTAAACTCGAACATATCCAACTCGCACTTGATTCGCAGACGAAACTGGCGGATCAAGATAAGCGGTTCAACTACGAACCCATGCTGGCGGCTCATCCTGGAAATTTGGACCTGAGCATAGAAATCCTTGGAAAATCAATGCGAACGCCGATCTGGGTTTCGAGCATGACTGGAGGAACCGGAGTGGCACGCACCATCAATAGCAATATCGCCCGTGCCTGCCGCGAATTTGGAATGGGAATGGGATTGGGATCGTGCCGCAAGATTTTGTTCGACAAAACGCATTGGGATGATTTTAATTTCAGGGATGAAATTGGCGATGAGCAACCTTTTTGGGCCAATCTTGGAATCGCTCAGGTGGAAGAATTGCTTCTTTCCAAAAATATCCAGGCGGTGGTTGATCTGGTTGGGGAACTTCGCGCCGAAGGACTGATTGTTCATGTCAACCCGCTTCAGGAATGGTTTCAGCCCGAAGGAAACCGCTTGAAACAATCGCCTCTGCAAACCATTCAGCAACTGCTTGATCAGGTTAAGATTAAAATAATTGTAAAAGAAGTAGGCCAGGGATTTGGGCCCGAAAGTTTACGCCAATTGCTTGCTCTTCCGATCGAAGCCATCGAATTTGGCGCTTATGGAGGAACCAATTTTTCGAAATTAGAGATGTTGCGGGGCGATCAGCAAAAGCTTGAAGCCAGTCTGCCGTTTGCATTTGTGGGGCAGTCGGCTAACCAAATGGTCGATTCAATCAATCTAATACTAAAGGAGAATCCGCATCCGGTTTGTCGCCAACTCATCATTTCAGGCGGAATTCAAAATGCACTTGATGGTTATTACCTTACATCCAAAAGTCAATTGCCGGCTGTTTTTGGCATGGCTTCGGCAGTCTTGAAACATGCTTCTGAAAGTTACGAATCACTCACCGGATTTCTTGAAAACCAGATTCAGGCGCTCCGATTGGCAAAAGCATATTTGAAAATTAATCCCGATTATCATGGATGATTCCATCATATCAGGATTTTCAAAATACACCAAACAACAGCGGATCAATGCCTTGATTCAGAAATACGGTTTTGAAGAAAATTTGGCATTATGGCTGAGTTCATTTGAAGCTTCCGACGGAACAGCCCGAAAAATCATTGACGATTTGAGCGAAAATCCGGTTTCGGGTTTTCAACTTCCATATTCCATTGCACCAAATTTTGTGGTAAACGGCAAAAATTTGTTCTTTCCGTTGGTTTCCGAAGAGAGCTCGGTGGTGGCTGCTTTGGCCAATGCCGCAGGTTTTTGGTCGCGTCGGGGAGGTTTTCATGCTGAAGTGTTGGGAACTGAAAAAAAAGGACAGGTTCATTTCAAGTGGACAGGCAATGCGGAAAAACTGCGGTTGCTTTTTCCTGAAATAAAAGAACGATTATTGGCAGAGAGCGCTTTCCTGACAGCAAAAATGATTGAACGTGGCGGCGGAATCAGCTCCCTCGAACTGAAAGAAATGAATCATGTTTTACCTGATTACTTCCAGTTGGATGCAGGTTTCGAAACCTGTGACGCAATGGGCGCCAATTTCATCAATTCGTGTTTGGAACAATTCGGGAAAAGCATTCAGGAATATTTCAGGACGAGCGAAACCGTTTCGGGCTGCGAGCGCGATTGCGAAATTATCATGGCCATTTTATCCAATTATACTTCTGAAAGTCGGGTTAGCGCCTGGGTCGAATGTCCTGTAATTGATCTGCTTGAAGGCAAATCTTCAGAAGAAAATAAGCTTTTTGCAGAGAAATTTGAGCAAGCCATCCGCATTTCACAGGCCGACATTTCGAGGGCGGTGACACACAATAAAGGCATTTTTAATGGTGTCGATGCGCTGGCTATCGCAACAGGAAATGATTTCAGGGCCATCGAAGCCTGCGGACATGCATTTGCGTCCCGGAATGGTCAGTACAGCGGGCTGACCAATATTCAGATTAAGGATGGAATGTTTCGGCTCAGTATCGAACTGGCTTTGGCAGCCGGGGTGGTTGGCGGTGTAACGGCAGTTCATCCGCTGGCAAAACTGGCGATGCGGATACTCGGTAATCCTTCTGCTCCCGAATTAATGATGTATTTGGCAGTAGCAGGACTGGCATCCAATTTTGGCGCCGTCAAAGCGCTGGTTTCTCTTGGAATACAGCAAGGGCACATGAAAATGCACTTGAGCAATATTCTTAACCAACTGAATATTCCGGAGGAAAGAAGGGCTGAAATTCACTATTATTTTCAGGATAAAATAGTATCGTTTTCAGCAGTCGAGGAATACTGGAAAAGTCTTGAATCTTGAATAAGCCCTGTTCAGCACAATCCTGGATATTTAATATTGATCATTCGATATTGGATATTCTTTTTTCCATATAAAATTTAAAATCTTTTGTCCATCACCCAACCATATCACGCCAACGGAAAGCTGCTTTTAACCGGGGAGTATTTCGTACTTCATGGAGCCAAAGCGCTGGCACTGCCTTTGAAAGTTGGTCAGCAGTTAGCAATTTCTGAAAATAATTCTTCAGGTTCGATCGTCTGGCAAGCATTCTACAACGATAAGGTTTGGTTTTCGTGTGAACTGAATCCATCTGATTTCGTTGTGATTTCAACCAATCATCCTGAAAGAGCTCAAACACTCAGTAAAATATTTCAGACCATCAAAACTTTAAATCCTAACTTTCAGCCAAAAGCTGGAATAAGGATGGAAACGATGCTGGATGCCAATCCTGAATGGGGATTTGGAAGCAGCAGTACTTTGATCAGTTTGCTTTCGCAATGGGCCGATGTTGATCCATTCAAATTGAACGAACTCATTTTTAAAGGTTCAGGATTTGATATTGCCTGTGCAACTGCCAACGGACCAATTTTTTATGCAAAAAACAAACCTGCTCAACCTGTTGAACTGGATTATCCGTTTGCAGGGCAATTGTTTCTGGTGTATTCAGGAAAAAAGAAAAATACAAATATTGAAGTCAATACCTTCCTGAAAGAAAAAAGTATTTCAGATCGTTTGGTTGTTGAAGTATCTGCTTTGGCTAAGGAATTTGCTGACTGCAAAATTCAAAAAGAATTTAATTATTTGATCAGGCAACATGAAAATATTGTTGGCAACCTGATTGGCCAAATGCCTGTGAAAGAACAGTATTTCGCTGATTTCGATGGCGAAATTAAATCACTGGGAGCCTGGGGTGGCGATTTTTATTTGATTTCGACTGCCCAATCTTTTCAGGAAGTGAAAAAATATTTTGATAATTTAGGATTAACTACTATTTTTAGCTGGAACGATCTGATCTTAAAACGGGAAAATCAATGACCGGAACAGTAAAACATACCCATTGGACAAGCAAATGGCGATGTCCGTCGAATATCGCCCTAATAAAATACTGGGGCAAACGTGATTTTCAGAAACCAATGAATCCTTCACTGAGCTTTGTGCTCCAAAATTCCTATACCGAAACTTCGGTCGAACTTTTTAAGGAGGGCGACCAGAAAGTAGAGTTTTATTTTGATGGCATTCCCAGTGCTTTTGGTGAGCGGATTGAAAGATATCTCGACCAACTTTCGCTTCGGAAATCGTGGATAAACAAGTATAATTTCAGGATTCGCAGCTGCAACAGCTTCCCGCATTCGGCCGGAATAGCCTCATCAGCCTCATCGTTTGGTGCGTTGGCTTTGTGCCTGACAGAGATCGAATTTGCACTTGCCGGGAAAGAACCTGGCAACCCTGATTTATGGCCCAACGCTTCGGAAATGGCGCGAATGGGAAGTGGAAGCGCTTGCAGGTCGATATATCCCGGATTCGCAATCTGGGGAAAAGAGCAATTGTTTGAAGCTTGTTCTGATGAATATGCAATCCCTGTTTATGAAGGAATTCATCCGATATTCTACGGGCTTCAGGATGCCATCCTGCTGGTTGATTCAGGCATTAAGGAAGTTTCAAGTTCATTGGGTCACGAATCGATGAACGAACACATTTATCAACAATCTCGGATTGCTCAGGCTCATCATAACCTGAATGAGTTGTATCTGGCCTTGCTTACCGGAAATCAGGAAAAATTCATTCAAGTGGTTGAAAGTGAAGCGTTGAGTTTACATGCAATGATGATGACTTCTACTCCATCATTCATGTTGCTGAAACCCAACAGCCTGGAGTTGATCAGCCGGATCAGGAGGTTTCGTGAAAAAGCAAAAATTCCGGTATCTTTCACCATTGATGCAGGTCCAAATATTCATCTGCTTTATTTTAAAAAGGATGAACTGGACGTTAAGGCTTTCATTGAACGGGATTTAATTGCCTTCTGCGAAAACGGAAAATGGATTGACGACCGGATCGGAAAGGGACCTGAAAGGATAGAAGCCTCCCCCAACCCCTCCTAAGGAGGGGCAAAAAAATCAGCATTCGCTTATTTTTGGTTTAAATGTATAAATACTTATTCTTTAATGACCAAACACTCGGAATCTTCACTGACGAACTCCCTCACCTTTCGGGGAAGGGTTGGGGATGGGGCTGTTTTCAACTCAAAACTTCTTCTCTTTGGCGAATATGGGCTGATGTACGATGCCATGGCGCTTTCAGTTCCGTTCGACCGGTTTTCGGGTTGCCTTGATTTTGATACTGATCTCACACATCAGGCAAGTTCGGCTGAACTTCGCAAGTTTTACGAACACTTAAAAACCGGCGAACATAGCTGGAAGCTTAATTTTTCATTCGATCTGAAAAGTTTGGAAAATGATCTTGGAAAAGATTTGTATTTCAATTCCAATATTCCACAGCAATATGGCGTTGGCAGTTCAGGAGCTCTGGTAGCGGCTCTTTTCAGTGGGTATGCTGTAAATTCTATTTTCGAAAATGAACTTGTTCCTGAATTGCTGAAAGCTGATTTTGCATTGCTCGAAGGTTATTTTCATGGGAAAAGCTCGGGGGTTGATCCATTGATTTCCTTCCTGAACCGGCCTTTATTGATCGATTCAAAAAAGGTGATTCATCCGGTTCAAATCGACTTGGCTCAAACAGGTATTTCGTTCGCATTGATCGACACCGGAACCACCGGAGCAACAGGCCCGCTGGTTCAGCATTTCATCGACCTTTATAATATTCCGGAGTTCAAAAAGGTTTTCGAAAATCAGTTTGTACCCGCAAATAATGGCTGTATCGAATCATTGGTGAACGGCAAACCTGCTGAATTATTTCTGCATCTTGATCAGTTAATTCACTTTCAATTGCAGTATTTCAGACGAATGATTCCCCGAAATTTCCATGCTGTAATTTCAGAAGCACTCAACGAAAAGGTTTATATTAAACTGCTCGGTTCAGGTGGTGGCGGCTTTTTGCTGGCCATTGCGGAAACAGAAAATAGATTGAAACAATGGGCAGAAAAACAGGGAGTACCTTTATTGAAAGTTGATTAATTATTTATTTCAGGAGTTTAAAATCTTTGTTTTTCTGGCAATGTATTCTTCTTCGGTTAAGATTCCCTTCAGTTTTAAATCGTATAATTTTTGAAGTTCAGAAGCTACATCGGTACTGTTTTTTTGTTGCCCGGCAAGAATCGCACTTGCCAGATCGGTTGCCTGCTGCTTCGACTGGTAATGCTTGTACTCTTCCTGCATGTGGGTGATAGTATCTTTTAGTTCTTCAGGACTTTGAACAAAAGAATAAGTAGTTGACCCAATCTCTGCCGCAGTTTGAATCTGAACTTTTCCGAAACCGAACATTTTTCCCCAAATTGATTGATTGTAAGTTACATTATTTATTTTATCAAGAGGACTTTCTTTTGTATTATTGGAGAATACACCGAATTCATCAATCACTCTAAAGTTTGTGACAGCCCATAGATTATTATTCCGTTGAATGATTTTATAACTGAAATAGCCTAAGAAAATTAGTATTCCCAATAATCCATAACCTCCTATGAAAATGCATATTATTATGCCAATGAACATTATCAGAAATGGTCCGGCCAGCGTAATCCAATGGAGTCTTGTCTCAAGAATTACTTTTTCACCTTTTGCTAATTGTGTCTTCATGTTTTCTCTGATTTTTAATTTATACAGGTTGTCCGATTGCGGGCTAATGTAACAAAATCATGCCAGATAAATAAATGAAAAATCTTTACAGAGCGAAATCTTTTTGATTCACCTTTCACCTTCCATCTTAATGCTAAGTAAAAACAAGTCAAGCTATTTAATTTTTCATCAAAAACTCAATCGGAACATTTAATCGCTTGCTCCAGGCTACTTCGTTGTGTTCAGCTTTTTCATAAGTTTTTGATTTGTAATTAGATTCATCAAAACCTTTCCCCCTGGCGATTAAGTCAACAAATAGCTGAGTTGCTTCATACGGTTTATCGCTTTCGCCGGTGCCATAATCCATGTAAATTTTATGGCTAAGCGGAGAAGGCAAGTTGTGTTTTAAATACTCAAAAGTAGCAGTAGGAATTTCATAATTCGGTTCAATCTGGCTTAACCAGGCAGTTGAAATACAAGCCACACCGCCGAAAACTCCCGGATATTCACAAATTGCATAGATCGAAATTAAGCTTCCCATGCTCGAACCTATCATGAAAGTATGATCTTTGTCGGTGTATGTCGAAAAATTTGTATCTATAAACGGCTTCAGTTCAGTGACCAGAAATTTGAGGTAATTATCGCCGTTTGCCGAATGCCCGTTACAGTATTTTTCTGAAATTTTTGCCCGAGTCTTGTCTTCCAGTTGGTCAAATATTTTATTGGGAAAATACTCCGAAATCCGCTCTGAACCGTTGTTCCAGATAGCAACCACGATGCATTCTTCAATCTTTTTGTCTTCAATGAGTTTCGAGAAAATCTCATCGGCTTTCCATTCTTTTTTGTTCCAGGTTTGAGTACTGTCGAAGAGCATTTGACCATCATGCATATAAACCACACTGTATTTCCTGGTCGAATTGTATCCGTCAGGCAGCCATAAGTCCACATTCCGGGCGGCGATGTACTGTGATTTGAAATTTTCAATGTGATTGATACTTCCTGATGAAACTTTAGGAAGGTTTTGTCCGGAACATATCACATTCATCAGAATCATGAGTGAAGCTAAAATCCTTGTTTTCATTATGCAGTTCAGTTGGAAATGTTAAAACTAATGCTTAAGAATCAAAAAAAGAGCGACCCGGTTCGGATCGCTCTTTTTGGATATTATTCGTATTCAATTATTTGATAATTGCTTTGAATCTTGCTTCATTGAAATACTTTGCAAACTCCATATCGGTTGCAATGGTAGTTTTCATTTCAGGTTTCATTTTAACTACGGTTTCAAGGCTTTCGTACATCAGATTTTCTTTTGCGGTACGTGCGCCAACCACTGCCTTGAAGTATTCTTTCATATAGCAGCCTTCCCATGTACAGTTTTCCAACGATTTTAAAGCTCCGTTGTTGTCGCCTGCAAGGATCTTGGCCAAACCGGTGTTTGGTGAGTCAGAATCGCCAAAATATTTAACGGCTTTTGCATAGTCGCCTTTGATGATGCTTAAAATTCCAAGGTTGTTGTTTACAGCATCTCCGGCGCCCGAAGCAGCTCCGAAATAAGTTTCAGCTTTAACCAAATCGCCATCTTTTAATGCAATTACGCCAAGGTTATTTTTAATAATCGGCTCACTGTTTTTCAGCTTTTCAGCTTTTTCGAACAAACTTTTTGCATCGGCATATTTTTGTTGTTTAACCAACACAAAACCTGCATTGTTGTAACCTCTCCAATCTTCAGGATAAACCTTCATAAATGAATTGTAGATAGCCAGTTTTTTGTTCAGGTCTTTGGTTAATGTAGCGGCATAAAGTAATTCAGAAGGGTTAAGTGTCGAAGGATTCGAATCAGCCAAAGCAGCAATTTCTTCATCTGATTTTCCGATCAGTTCAATGCTGGTGGTGAATTTCGAACGACGCAATTGTGGCAGAATTTCGCTTGCAACGCCAGTAAAGGCAGCTGAAAGGTTTTTAATTTCGCGTTCACGAACTTCAGGATCGGTGTACATTGAAAGTACACGAAGGATCAATTCTTTATCCTGAATGTTGGATTTTTCCATCAATTCTTTGAACCCTTCCCAGTCTTCAGGAGTGAATTTGGTCTTAAATTCGGCTTCAACTTCGTCTTTTTTCAATTCTTTGGTCAGGAATTTTGAAGAAGCATCCTGACGGCTTTGTGCAAGTTTGGTATTTAAATCAAGCGCTCCGTCTGGTGAAGCATAAGAAGAAATTTCCATGCTCTTTAGTTTTTTCCTTGGATCTTTAACTGCCGCTTTATTGTATTCATTCAGTTTTGCAATTTCATCTTTGGTTAATTCTTCCTTCCGGATATCAGCTTTGTTGATCAAATATTTAATGTCAGCAGTGTATTCATCAGGAACAACCCGTTGAAATTCATCAATATTCGGATCGTAGATGCCTGTGGAATTTTTTTCACGTGTAACTCCAATAATCGGAGTTGGATAATTGACTACCAAAGTTGGTGTAGCAATTACTCCTTGAGCCAACTGGATTGGCGCAAAATCGACACTTTTTTTACCTTTTGAAGCAGTAATTCTGAGTTCGAGGTTCGATAAACGCATGGCTTCAATGTATGGAACTGCATCTTTGTATGCAAAGCTTCCGCCGTTGGAATAAGAAATTACCTTGTTGTTGGCATCTACACTTTCGCCCTGAAGGGTGACTGATTCAAATGCTTTTTCTCCGCCTTCATATTTCAAAACGGGAGTAGCAACCATTGTAGCTTTCTTGATGAAATACTTGGCAGGGAATTTCCCGTCGATTGCAAGGTCAACGTTTCCTGCATGTGTTTCCAGAATTTCAGGAGTGGTTTTGAAATCAATCAAGTTTGCATTTTTTTTCATTTTCTGCAAACTTGCACAGCTGCTTAACATTAAAGCGGCCAATGCAATAATGGCAAGTTGTTTTAAATTATTCGTTCTCATATTGACAATATTAAATGGATGGTTTAATAAATTCTGATACTACTGACAAAATTAACAATGTTTTGTAAAAATAAAAGCATAAAAATGGATTTACTCCAATAGAATGCGAGTAATTCCTTTGTTATATTGACCTTCAAATATTGCTTTTGTGATTTTTTCAAAATCTTCCCGTTGATTTACAAAATCAATACTATTTGTGTCGATAATCAGAATCGGAATGTCATTTTGTTGCCTGAAATAGCCAAAATACCCCTGCGTGATTTTTTCAAGGTACTCTTTAGAGATATTTGATTCGTAACTGCGGCCTCTTAATGCAATGTTTTTTAAAAGCAGATCAGCATTTTTGTGAAGGTAAACATACAAATCGGGCTTGGGCATTTTGTCATAAATAATAGTGAAAAATTGACGGTAGAGATTGTATTCATCTGGCTGTAAGGTGTTTTGAGCAAAAATCAGCGATTTCATAAAATAATAATCCGAGATGGTGAAGGTGCTGAACAAGTCGAAATGGCTCAGCTCGCGGTTTAATTGGTTGTACCTCTCGGCCAAAAAGGCCATTTCGAGTGGAAATGAATATTGCTCCTGATTTTCGTAAAATTTAGGGAGGAACGGATTGTCGGCAAATTGCTCCAAAACGAGCTTCGCCTGGTATTTTTTACTGATCATCTGGGCCAGAGTAGTCTTACCGGCGCCTATATTTCCTTCAATTACCAGATAATTTACGCTCATAATCAGGACATAAAAAAATCCCGGAGCTTGTTATCCGGGATTTTAAAAGTACAATATTTTGGGACAAATGATGTTTTTATTTGAGTTTATCTTCGATTATCAGGCCAAGTACATCGCCCAGAGCTTTGCCCATCGCGGCAATTTGCTGAGGCACAAAGCTGGTTGCGGTCATTCCGGGAGTGGTATTCACTTCCAGAAAATAGAATTCGGAGTCTTTCAAAATATAATCAATTCTGACAATTCCGGAGCAATCGCATAAATCATAAATACGCGAGGAGAGTTGCTGAATTTTTTGTGTCAGTTCGGGTGAGATGCGGGCAGGTGTAATTTCTTCGGTTTTTCCTGCCGTGTATTTGGCTTCAAAATCGAAAAACTCATTTTGAGGAATCACTTCAGTAACCGGGAAAATCAATTCCTGATCCGATAATTTGACTAGTCCACAGGTAAACTCAGGTCCATCGATAAATTGCTCAACCAAAATGTCCGTACTTTCATTTCTGGCTATCTTCAGAGCTTCTAAAAGTTGTCCTTTTTCCTTCACTTTGGTAATTCCGAAGCTTGAACCTCCTGCATTTGGCTTGACAAACATAGGCAATCCAAGTTCTTCAACCAACCAGTCAGCATCATCCTGATCGCCTTTAAACAACCGCACCGATTTGGCCATCGGAACTCCGAAATTACGAAGGTAATTGCTGCAGAAATATTTGTTAAAGGTGAGCGCTGACGAATAAACACCACAAGTGGAGTAGGGGATTTTCACCATATCAAAATATCCCTGAAGTTTGCCATCTTCGCCGGGTGTGCCGTGAATGGTAATATAGGCAAAATCAAATTTTATTTTTTCGCCTTTTATACTGAATGAGAAATCGTTTTTGTCGATGGGTGCAATCACCTTCTTATCTTCAAAGACCTCCCAAACAAGGCCTTTCATCTGTACTTTCCAAACATTGTAAATGCCTGGATCAATGGATTCAAACACATTTTTACTGCTTTTTACCGAAACTACAAATTCTGATGAGTCACCACCATAAACAACAGCAATATTCTTTTTCATCTTAATTTTATTTTATTCCTGAATGCTCCGGTTTGAAAGATAATTCCGCCATTTTACGATTACGTTAGCTAAATCGTCAGGAAGCTCTGATTCAAACAGCATTTCCTCACCGGTTGCCGGATGCACAAAACCCAGCATTTGCGCATGTAGTGCCTGGCGTGGAATCATTTCAAAACAATTTTTTACAAATTGTTTGTATTTGGTAAAAGTGGTACCTCTTAAAACCTGGTCGCCGCCATAGTTATCGTCATTGAACAATGGATGTCCGATGTGCTTCATGTGTACCCGGATCTGATGCGTTCGCCCTGTTTCAAGCCGGCATTCTACCAAATTCACGTAGCCCAAACGCTCAATCACTTTGTAATGTGTGACAGCAGGCTTTCCATGTTCACCTTCAGGAAAGACAGTAAACACCTGCCTGTTTTTCGGGCTTCTGCCTATATTCCCGGTGATAGTTCCTTCGTCGTTTTCGAGATCGCCCCATACGAGTGCAACGTATTTTCGCTTGGTAGTTTTTTCGAAGAATTGCAGGGAAAGTTTCACTTTGGCTTCCAGAGTTTTGGCTATAACCAGTAATCCCGATGTGTTTTTATCAATCCGGTGGATCAGGCCGGGCCGGGGATCGTCGGAGTTAAAAAGTGGTAATTCCTGAAAATGGTAAGCCAGTCCATTTACCAGCGTACCCGAATAATTACCGTGTCCCGGATGTACAACAAGTCCGGCCGGTTTATTGATCACGAGCAGATGGTCGTCTTCATAAACAATATTCAAGGGCATATCTTCCGGAATAACCTTAAGCTCGCGGCGTGGATAATCCATCACAATTGAGATCTCGTCGCCGGGTTTTACCTTGTAGCTTGATTTGACCGGAATCTTGTTGACCAGTATTTTCCCTTCATCGGCAGCGGCTTGTAATCGGCTGCGGGTGGCACTCTGCAAACGGTTCGACAAAAACCGGTCGATGCGTAACAACGTTTGGCCGGGGTCAACTACTATATTGTAATGTTCGAAAAGGACGCCGTCATCGGTTTCTTCAATGTCCTCAATTTCTTCAAAATCGTCAGTTATATCGTTGTTTTCAATCATCTAAAAGAATGAATTTTCAGGTTTTTCCGTTTCCGGTTTTGCTTCAAGTTTTGTTGGATCAACAGTAAGCCAAACATCGACAGAGGTTCCTCTGGCTACTTCAAATATCTCAGCAGGATCAGGAGATTGTTTCCAAATCAGTCCTTTGATTTTCTGATCTTCCGAGGTAAAAGAATCGTCATAATTAATAGTACCTAAATTCAGAAAAGCTACATCAAGAGATAAACGGGCATCAGTCAGGTCATGGCCGAACAAGTCAGGGACTTTGCTGGTGGCACCGTCATTTTCACTTCCAATAACCAAATCGACAACCGATCCTTTTGGTAGCTTTTCACCTACCGGGATTATTCTTCCGTTCACTTTCTGTTCAAGTACCAGATCAAGAAATTCAGAAGGTTTATATTCGATTTTTCCGGCTATCAGTCCTGAACTTTCCATCAGGTTTATAGCTTGTCTGTATGAAATATCAGTAAGCTGAGGCATCATAATTAATTTCTGGCTGAGAGCACAAATGGTAATGAAAACAGTGCGGTTTTCCTTAACTTTCATTCCCGGTTTTGGATATTGGTCCAAAACTGTCCCAGCAGCAGTTTCGATTGAATACACCGAATCACGAATTTCATAGCGGAGGTCTATCCGATTTAAAATTTCGGAAACTTCCTTGCTGGTTTTTCCTTTTAAATCGGGTATTTCAACTGATTCGCCATGGTCGGTATAAATCCTCATGAAAATCATACCCAACAGAATCATTGCAATGGAAATTCCCAAAGCAGCAAGTCCATTCAGCTTAAATGTTTTGCTTTTCAAAAATTCTTTCGGAGTCATTATTGTGCGGATATCGGTGTTGTATTTTAACTGAAACAATTACAAGGCTGTCAGTTGCCATTATTTGCATTTTTTCTGATAACTTTTTCCTATTATGAAATTTCATCTATCGATATTTCTGAAAGGCCAAATTTTTCAGCAATTATCAGACTTTCATTCAATCCTTGTTTCGATAACTCACTGTTTACAATTTCGATGAACTCGGAAAAGATAAAATTTTCTGATTGTAGTCCAAATTGTTGAAATTCAAGTTCGGAAATGGAAACAAGGATAGTTCTCATTAGAAAATCAGTGAATTAAAATTTTCCCTCAAAAATATAATATTTTTCTGATTTTTCGGTTTGGCCTGCAAGTCAAAAAGCCGAACAGTTTTGGTTTAAACACAAAAAGGTAAAGAAAATTCATTCTTTACCTTCTGTATATTTGTTAGCGACCTGAAAGCTTTCGGCTATCTTTTGTGCTGTGGTTCGTCAGAAACTGTCAGTTTTTTTCTTCCTTTTGCACGACGGTTTTTCAAAATCTTACGTCCAGCGGCAGTTGACATTCTTTCTCTGAATCCGTGCTTGTTTTTTCTTTTTCTGTTTGATGGCTGAAATGTCCTTTTCATCGGTCAATATTTTTAGTGATAATATTCGTTTTTATTTCGGACTGCAAAAATAGTTCTTTTTTAATCTCCTGCAAATATACCTGTGATAAATTCATATATTTTTTAAACGCAAGTGAATCAATTTCTTTGTTTCAAAAAATTCTTCCTGAAAATAGTTGCGGAGATCATAAACCTTTATCTGTTCACTGAACGGGCTGATTTCTTCTTCAAAATCACCTCCTTTGAGATATAGTATCCCGTTGGGCAATACGTTTTTGCATTGTGCCGATACTTTGGAGCGCACCATTTCCACAAATCGAGGGAAAGCTGTAACTGCACGGCTGACCACAAAATCGAATTTTTGTTTTACTTCTTCCACACGCAAATGTTCCGCTTTTATATTCTGAAGTTTTAAGGCTGAAGCTATTTCATTCACTACCCTGATTTTTTTTGCAATCGAATCGACCAGCAGGAATGAAGTTTCTGGAAAAAATATGGCCAGTGGAATGCCCGGAAACCCTCCGCCAGTGCCAACATCCAATATGGTGGTGCCGGGTTTGAATTGAATAATTTTGGCGATTGCCAATGAATGCAGAATATGTCGTTCGTAAAGTTGCTCAATATCTTTTCTCGAAATTACATTGATTTTCGAGTTCCATTCTTTGTACAATGTGCCTAATTGGTCAAAATGATCCAGTTGCTGATCACTTAGATCAGTAAAATATTTCCTGATGATTTCCATGTTTAAATGTTCAGTTAAGCTAAAGTTCGTGCTCGTCAATTTCAGATGATTCTATCATTTTGAAGAGCATTTCGCGGGCTCTGAAGAGTTGTGCTTTCACTGTGCCAAGAGGTAAATTGAGTTCTTTAGCAATTTCTTCATACGAAAACTCCCTGAAATAGCGGAGTTCAACCAGGATGCGGTATCTTGGTTTTAGCCGGTGTACAATTTTACGCATCAGAATGGCTTTCTGAATTCGGATTAGTTTTTCCTCAGGGTTGGGATCAGCTGAACGCAATCTGACTGGTGTGTCATTGTCGCCGTTATCCTGTCCGTTTTCGATCGAAACATAAACACCGCGTCGTTTTCTCAGAAAGTCGATACAATTGTTGGTGGCGATTTTAAACAACCAGGTACTAAAGGCATAATTGGGTGAATATTGTTGCAGGTTTTTAAAGGCTTTTCCGAAAGCTTCGAGCGTCAGGTCTTCAGCGTCACTTTTATTGTTCACCATTTTCAGGAGCATAAAATAGATGGCATCCTTGTAGCGGCTCATCAGTTTGGCAAACGCTTTTTCGTCGCCGGTAAGAGCTGATTCGACGAGTAAATAGTCGTACTGCGCCTTATCTGATAGTTGCGGATTTAGTTCCATCTGCTTCTGCGGTGAATTAGATACATCGACCAAAATAACCACCAATTTATGATTGGTTTTATTAAAAAATATGTGAACGAAGATACAAAGATTTTTCTTTCCTTCAAATGGGTCAGAAGTTTTTTAACAATAATTAATAGCCCAATGAGGTAAATCAATAACACTGAGGAGAATGTTATCCAGTATTCCGGATGAAGAATGATCAGTGACGTTGTCAGTCCCATTAATAAAATCCTTGTCAGATCATCCAGAAACAGGCTTAATTTTTTCGACCAGTTGAGGCTTTGACGGATCTGTACTGCTTTTTTTATCAATTTGATATGATCTCCACGGTCGTCTTCAATTCGTTCGCGAATGGCAAGTTCCGGGTTAGTGCTTAATTTAACATTGCTTTTTCTGAAGTTCTCGTTGAAAATCAATTCAAGGTTGGCGAAATTCCGGTTTAATTTGTGCTTGAACCCTTGAGTGTCAAAATACATTGATTTTCTGAATAGAATATTGTTTTCCTGAAAAACAAACGGTTTTCCGGAAAGTATCCACGAACCGCTGATCATAAACTGGTTGAATCCTTCAAGGCGGCAAAGTAAATTGCGAAATCCTTTCTTTCGTTCAAAATTGGTATAGGCAATTACCGCATCTGTATCTTTATCAAGCAATCCGTTAAGTTTCGTTAACCATTCCTCATTCATTGCAACCGAATTGGGCGTTAGCTGCACTATCCAGGGCGATTGTGCTCCTTTGAGCCCGATATTAATGGCTTGTTTTTCCAGAAAACGGGTTTCCTGACTTAAGCTGGTCACTTTTATTTTATGATTCGTTTCAGCCAGGATATTCAAAATATGGAGGGTGTCGTCTTCTGAAAATTTGTCGATTACATTAACATGATAGTCATCGAATGGCATTTTGGTCAATCGGGTCATCATTTCCCGAATTCTTGTTTCCTCATTTCGTAAAGGTAAAATGATGGTTATCTGGTTGACAGCCGGAGTTGAAACCTCATTTTTGTGCAAAACCAGTTTTAGATAAACCCCCAGCAAATAATACATCTGGATGATAAATACCACTGAAAATGATGCCAAAAGAACAATATCGCTGATTGTGAGTAGTTGAAAATTAATAAGCTTCACTTCGGAATTACTTAGTTAATAAATAGAATACAAGTCGTTTTTTAATGGGGCAAAATTAATAATCCTGATGATACTATACACCTAATTTTTTAATTATAATTAACAGAAGCCCTATCTGTACTTTTTCTGGTCAATTCAGTTTTATACCTATCTTTGAGCACTCAAAAAAAGAAGTAAATGCAATTTGAACTCAAGCATACAGCTGTCGGGACCAAGGCAAGGGCAGGTTTTATTACTACTGATCACGGAACCGTTGAAACGCCCATTTTTATGCCAGTCGGTACTGCCGGATCTGTTAAGGGAATCCATAAGCGGGATTTGAAAGATGATATCAAAGCGCAGATTATTCTTGGAAATACCTATCATTTGTACCTGCGGCCCGGATTGTCGATTATTGAACAGGCCGGCGGTTTGCATAAATTTAACGGATGGGATGGTCCAATCTTAACTGATAGTGGTGGATATCAGGTTTTTTCGTTAGGCGATATCCGTAAACTTAGTGAAGAAGGCGCCAAATTTCAATCGCACATCGATGGTTCTGCCCATTTATTTACTCCTGAAAAAGTGATGGATATTCAACGGGTCATTGGCGCTGATATCATAATGGCATTCGACGAATGTACTCCCGGTGATGCTGAATATGACTATGCACGCAAATCAATGGAAATGACGCAGCGTTGGCTCGACCGTTGCATCAACCAGTTCGAAAAGACCTCACCAATGTATGGATATTCACAATCCTTATTCCCAATTGTACAGGGAGCTGTTTATCCTGACCTACGTGAAACCGCTGCAAGAAATGTACTTCAGTACAACAGTGATGGGTATGCCATTGGTGGCCTTTCGGTGGGCGAATCAGAAAAAGATATGTATGCCATGATTGAAGTGGTGAATGAAATACTACCTGAGGACAAGCCACGTTATTTGATGGGTGTTGGTACTCCGGTCAATATTCTGGAAGGAATTGAACGAGGTATTGATATGTTCGACTGTGTGATGCCTACACGCAATGGACGCAATGGAATGCTTTTTACACAAAAGGGAATAATGAATATGCGGAATAAGAAATGGGCCGACGATTTTTCACTTGTTGACATTGACGGAACTTCGTTTGTTGATCATCATTACAGCAGGGCATTTTTGCGTCACCTGGTTATTTCGGGCGAAATGCTGGGCGCTCAGATTGCAAGCCAGCACAACCTTGCCTTTTACCTTTGGTTGGTTGGTGAAGCACGCAAACAAATTTTGGCAAATACTTTCACAAGTTGGAAAGAAGAAATGGTGCAACAACTTTCAGTAAGATTATAATATATAGTTATGCTGCATAAAATTGATTTCTATATAATTAAGAAGTTCCTTGGAACATTTTTTTATGCCATTGCATTAATTATCAGTATTTCGATTGTTTTTGATGTTTCGGAAAATATTGATGATTTTATGGCGAAGGATGTTCCGCTAAAAGCGATTGCTTTTGACTATTACCTCAATTTTATACCATATTTCGCCAATCTGTTCAGCGGTCTATTTACATTTATCGCGGTTATTTATTTTACATCGAAACTTGCTTACGATACCGAAATTATAGCCATACTATGCAGCGGGGTTTCGTTCAACCGGCTTATGCGGCCCTATTTGGTTGGGGCCACAGTTATCGCTCTTTTTTCGTATCTGCTTGGAAATTACGTTATTCCTCCGGCGAATAAAGAAAAAGTTGAATTTCGAAATACCTATATCGGAACACGAAAAGCTGGTACTGAGAGGAATATTCACCGCCAGATTGAACCGGGTGTTTTTGTTTACATAGAATCATATACGATGAATGATGTGGGTTATAAATTCACCATCGAGAAATTTGAAGACCGCAAGTTGATTTCAAAATTATCTTCCGAATATATCAAATGGGATCGTGAAAAAAAGAAATGGGTGATTCACAATTATTCAATTCGAACAATCGATGGATATAAGGAAACAATCATTCAGGGTAATGAAATTGACACCACTCTTAATATGGCTCCTGAAGATTATCTTGTAGTTGACAATATTGTGGAAACCATGACTTTGCCGGCACTAAATAATTCAATTGCCAATCTGAAACTTAGGGGAGTCAATACCATTGATTATGAAATTGAAAAACACAAACGCCGGGCGGGTCCGTTTTCAGCCTTTATTCTTACCTTCATTGGTGTATCCCTGGCTTCCAGGAAAACCAAAGGTGGCATCGGTTTTCATCTGGGATTGGGATTGCTCCTTAGTTTCTCCTATATTTTATTTATGCAGGTTACAACTGTATTTGCAACCAGCGGATTACTTGATCCTTGGATGGCGATGTGGATCCCCAATATTATTTATGGAGCTTTGGCTTTTTATCTCTTCCGGTGGGCTTCCAAGTAAGGTTTAAAAATTCAAATCCATAAGAAAATAATTCAAAAACAAATAAACAAGCGAAAGAGTATATTTTATAACAAATGTTTTATAAAACATGTCGGGAAATAAAAAAATGATACTTTTGCCCGCTCAAGTAAGCGTTTATTAAGTATTTGAATAGGAGAAAATTCTATTTCCACAGATTGTTTTTAATCAAAAAAATTAATTCTATGTCACTGAAAAGAAACATTTTAGATCTTCGGAAACGAAAGGATGAAGTTCGGAAAGGCGGAGGCGATGAAGCCATCGGGAAGCAGGTTGCCATGGGCAAGTTAACAGCCCGGCAGCGTATCCTTGCTATCGTTGACGAAGGTTCATTTCATGAATATGACATGTTCGTTGAACATGCCGGTACTGACTTTGATATGGGCAACAAAGTCCTTGCCGGTGATGGAGTAGTTATCGGAACAGGAACTATTTATGAATCTCCCGTATGTCTTTTTGCCCAGGATTTTACTGTTGCAGGTGGATCATTAGGTTTATCACATGCCCGGAAGATTACCAAAATCATGGATCATGCCCTTAAAATGCGGGTGCCTTTGATAGGAATCAATGACTCTGGTGGTGCGCGTATTCAGGAAGGTGTGAATTCACTTGCAGGTTACGGAGAAATCTTCTTCCGAAATACACTTTCTTCTGGCGTTATTCCGCAGATATCGGTTATTCTTGGTCCATGTGCCGGAGGTGCAGTTTATTCGCCTGCATTGACCGACTTCGTTTTTGTGGTTGAGAATATATCAAAAATGTTCATTACAGGGCCTGCAGTTATTAAGAGTGTACTGGGTGAAGATATTTCAATGGAAGAGCTTGGCGGTGCCCGGGTTCATGCCGAGATTACCGGAAATGCTCATTTCTTCGCTCTCAGCGAAAAGGAATGTTTCGAACAGATCAAAACTTTGATAACCTATATACCCTGGAACAATACGCAGAAAGCAAAAACTTTCCCGGTAAGAGAACCGAAAACAAAACTTAAGATTGAAAATATTGTCCCGTCTGATGCACGGTTGCCTTATGATATTCGTGACATCATCAAAACAATTACAGATGGTTCGGAGTTCTTCGAAATCATGGAACTTTTTGCCGCAAACATTGTGATTGGCTTTGGAAGGATGAATGGCGAAACCATCGGATTTGTGGCCAACCAGCCAAAAGTGCTTGCCGGTGTGCTTGATTGCGACAGTTCTGATAAAGCTGCCCGGTTCATCCGTTATTGCAACGCCTTCAATATCCCGATTATTACACTCGAAGATATGCCGGGATATTTGCCAGGTGTCGATCAGGAACATGCCGGGGTAATTCGTCACGGTGCAAAAATACTGTATGCCTATTCAGAAGCAACGGTTCCTAAAATAACCGTTATTATTCGCAAAGCATACGGTGGTGGTTATATTGCGATGAATTCGCGCCATTTGCGTGCTGACTTTGTATTTGCCTGGCCAACAGCCGAAATTGCAGTAATGGGTCCTGAAGGGGCTGCCAACATTGTATTCCGCAAAGAAATCGCAGAGGCCGATGATCCGGATGCAATGCGTCAGCAAAAAATTCAGGAATACAAAGATAAATTTGCCAATCCTTATGTCGCAGCTGCCAAAGGGTACATTGATGAAGTGATCGAACCCCAGGAAACCAGAAAAATCCTGTTGCATGCGCTTCGGATTTCTGCCAGCAAAGATGTACAGGGACCATCGAAAAAACACGGACTTCCACCATTTTAACAAACCCAAAGGATTATGGCAGAGCAGGAAAAATCACAGATTATCATTGTGCACAGTGCTAAATATCAGACTACATATAATAAGAAATACGAAAATAGAAAGGTTTGGGCTGAACCGAATTTCAACCATATAAATTCGTATATCCCCGGAACAATTATCGACATTTTGATTAAGGAAGGTCAAAAAGTGGCCGCCGGGCAAAGTATTCTTATTTTGGAGGCAATGAAAATGTACAACGATATTAAGATGCCTTTTAAAGGAAAAATCGTGAAGATAAATATTGAAAAAGGTCAGAAAATTCCCAAAAACTTTCTGATGATAGAGATTGAGCCCGTTGAATAAAAAATGAAATGAAGCCGTATATAAATGGCTAATCTATTAATGAGGAGTGTTTCCGGTTTCGGTGATGCTCCTCATTTTTTTTATTCCATTATACAAAAAAAACCTTTCTTCGATAGTAGAAGAAAGGGTTTTTATCAAAAAATTGTTTCTGAACTTTTATTCAGGTTTTGGCTTAAATATAATATCCACTACATCTGCTTTGGCTAAAAATGTTTTTGCAAATTGTTGAACCTGGGCAGTTGTCATATTCTCCAGAATTTTCTCGAAGTTTTCAGGAGTAGTTGGATTGATTGAATAGGTATAATAGGTGTTTAGCGCCTGCAGCCAATAGATGTTGTGTAGTTTCGATTGTTCCCTGTTTTTAAGAAGGTTCTTAACGGCTTTGTCCAGGTCCTCTGCTGTTGGGCCCTCAGCAGCGATTTTATCAATTTCGCGGTACAGAATTGATTTCAGAAATACAGCCTTTTCAGGATCGGTATCAAACATCATACTTAAACTTTTTTCGGCCTTCGGAAATTTGCTGTAATCGGCTGAAACTCGAACTCCATAGGTTCCGCCTTCTTTTTCGCGGATTTCTTCGACGTAACGCAGGTTAAGGATATCGCAGAATACGCTCAGCAACAGGTTTTGTTCAGGAGTATATTCCATTTTCGCATCGAAATTAACCGAAACTGTTGCTTTTTTTACTTCCAGCGGGATTTCTATTTCACGGACTGTTTTGCCTTTTGGCCCTTCTACATTGCGATCAACCCAGGTTTCTTTTCTGGGTAAGTTGGTCAGCGAGCCAATGTATTTTTCAGCCATTGATTTTGCTGTTGCCTCGTCAATGTTTCCAACAATGAAATAGGTAAAATCACCGGCATCAACGAAACGGTCTTTGTAGATCGTTTCCATTTGCTGGAGCGAAATTTCATCGAGCATTGCCGGAGTAATTAGTTTGGTACGCGGACTTTTATTGGTCATAATCAGTTGCAGCGAGTCGCTCATGATTTTTTGCGGATTGTTGGCCATGTTTGCAACAAATGCTTTAAAGCGGCCGAGCATGGCTTGGTATGCTTCGCTGTCGAAACGTGGATTTTCAAATTGCAGATAAAGCAACTGCATCATCGTTTCAAAATCTTTGGGTGTACACGATCCGTTGAAGGTTTCATTCAGATCAGACAAGGATACACTCATAGTAACTTTTTTGCCGGCCAGGGCTTTTTTCAGGGTGGTGGCATCGTAATCGCCTACTCCGAACATGCCAATAAACTGGTTGAGCATCATAGCCGATGCCACTTTGTCGTCGTTCATTTTTGAACTTCCTCCGTCGCTCTTGGCAATGAGCGTAACCTGGTCTTTTTCGTAGTCAGCCCGGCGGTAAATCACTTTGGTTTCATTGCCCAAAGTCCATTCAACTGCGTCAAATTCCGGAAGTTTTTTCGTGCTTTTCACTTTCGAGCCTTTCAGTTCCTTTTTGATCAGGTTGGTCGAAACGGCCTCTTCGGTATATGGTCCAACCTGACTCTTGTCAATATTTTCCATCATTGCCAATGCATATTCTTTCGACAGATGTTTAGCCTCCGGCTTATCTGGTCCCTGAACTACAATCACCCGGTTTTCAGCAGTAAACCATAGTTTTGCCTTGGCAGAAATTTCTTCAACCGAAATGGTAGGCAATACTTTCTGAACAAATTCCCAGTCAAAATCGATCGAAGTCAGTGGTTCACCATCAATATAGTTATTCTTGAAATCAGAGGCGAACTGATCGTTGTTGATTTTATCGCGTTGTTTGTATCGGCTTTCGTACGAAGTCAGCATATTGGTTTTTGCCCGGTCGAGTTCTCCGGCAGTAAAGCCATGTTGGTAAATACGTTGCGCTTCGGTATAGATTGATTTAAATGCCACATCGTCCTGATCTGGTTTTGCCGTAGCAGATATGGTAAGCATTTCATAACCATCAACCAATCCGGAGTAATTAATACTTCCCATTATAAAAGGCGGAACTCCTTTTTGAAGCAACTCATTGATCCGGTCTCTGGTCATCATCCCAAATAGCGATTGAATAGTCTGTTCCCTGAGGTAATTCAGATTTTTTTCTGATTTGGAAGGTGCCTTGTGTTTTATGTATAACGAAACAGAATAGCTATCGGCTTCCTTATCGGTTGCAAGCACGTAAAGCGGTTCCTTGTTATCCGGAACATCATAGAATTCACGTTTCAATGGATTTACTATTGGTTTGATTGTTGAAAACAGGGCTTTCACTTTTTGCTCAACAACCTCCACATCAATATCTCCAACTATGCCAATTGCTTGTAAGTCGGTGCGATACCACTCATGATAAAAATTGCGCAGTGTTTCGTATTTGAAATTCTTAATCACATCCAAATCGCCGATCACATCGCGGTTCATGTATTTTGATCCATTCAGCAAAACAGGAAGCCATTGTCTTTGCATCCTGAACCCTGCAGTACGTCGGGTACGCCATTCTTCGCCAATCACACCACGTTCGGCATCAATTTCCTGGTCAGTTAACAGCAGATAATCAGACCAATCGTTCAGAACAAGTAAACAAGTGTCAATTAATCCTTCGTGTTTGACAGGAATATCGCTCAGGTTATAGACCGTTTCGCCAAAACTGGTGTAGGCATTGATGTTGCGGCCAAATTGCACCCCATGTTTTTCGAGGGAATTGATAATCCCTTTGCCGGGAAAATGTTTGGTCCCATTGAAAGCCATGTGTTCCAGAAAGTGGGCCAAGCCATTCTGGTCGTCGTTTTCGAGCAGAGCTCCTACATTTTGAATCATATAGAAACTTGCCCTTTCCTTGGGTTCCTCGTTGTGACGAATGTAATAAGTTAAACCGTTTTCGAGGCGGCCCATTCTCACTGCCGGATCAACCGGTACAGTTTTGCTTAAATCAAGCTGTCCGAAAACCATTCCTGATAGCTGCAACAGGGCAATAACCAGGATTAATCTGAATTTGATCATACGTCTGTTTTTTGGTTAAAATTTGGGTTAAACACTATTACTGAAAAATGAAAATTTCACTTGTCATAATACAGAAAGATTGGTATTGATCAAATGTTGAAAATTACATACTGCGAGAATTATTTTTAGTCTTAGCAGGATATTCTATGAAATTCTCCTAATTTCCAAATTTACACCGAAGAGTTTAAAAAGAATGAATGCTCTGAATTTCAATTGCCTTCACTTTGTTCAAAGTGGATTAGTGTTTCGTCATTAATTTTGATTGGGATTCATCACTTTGCCAATAAATAGAATGGCTTGTGTATCTTTTTCACGGATGGCAAATACAAACGGATGATCGACCCGAAATGAGTTGTCAGGTCCAATGGAAGTGGTACCAACAGTAATTCCGGTCACAGCAGCCGCTTCGGTGCCGCGTTCATCAACTTTGATGTATGTTTTGTGCATGACTTCCGAAATAACCAGTTTGGCTGTCTCCGAAATGCCGCTCAAATTGGCTTTAGTATCATCAAAAGCATCAGTCATTCCAAGTGCAGCAAGTTCATCTTTCAGGCTGTTGTCGAATTTGAACTCGAATTTCGGGAGGAATACTTTTTTCTTTTGTTCTGTCATTTTTTGTACCCAGTCGCTAATATTTTCAGCGGTCAGGAGCGAAATAACATCATTGGTCGTTTTTTCTGATTCAGGCAAAAAAATGAGCATAGAATATTTTCCGCTACCATAAGGCATTTCAAGTAATTCGAAATCAGAGTTGCTGTAATAGTTGAACGGTTTTTCGATTGTCATGGTAGGTGCCTGAACTACTGTTTTGTCTTCCTTGGTGAAATTGCGTTCGAAAGTTTCTTTGGTGTCGAAGCGGTATTTCCATTCGCCCTTAAAATAAATGGCATTCAGCAGGTACATTACATCTTCAGCGTTCACCTGTTCAATAATTTTAGCGATTTTCCCTTTTGTGTTGGTATTCACCCAGCCATTAACTGTATTTAAGGTTTCGGTATTCTTTGTAAAGTCAAGCCCGGAAACTACTGATTGATAATAATTCTGATTGGTTGTAATGAAGTCGTTTTTAATGCTGAAAGTTTTCCGGTAGAAAATAGCGTTTGAAATGGAAAGTTCCACTTTCGGATCGTGACTGATAAGTGCTGCTACCAAATCCTTGTAACTCTGGTTAATATCATCAGGAGTTAGACCTGCTTTGTGCAACATTTTCTCCATTTGTGTTTTGGTGTTGCCTGCGGTCCCGTTGTAAACCATGGCCAGAGCCAGCGAAACACTCATGGGCGAAATCATTGTATTCTTTGGTACATCGAGTGAAGCATTGACTTTTTTGAATAATTCGAATCCAAACTGGTTATCGGCTGCAATTATTTTGGCTGATTTCTCATTGGGTATCAGATCCGAAACCACTGGGTCGGTCTGATCCCGACTACAGGCGAAAAGTGCAAACGTCAGGTATAAAAGTGATATGATTCGTTTCATGGCAAATGTTTTTTGTAATAATTTTTAGACGTAAAAATGGGCTAAATGGTTGCGTTGGGCAGATTGTAAAGGTATGCAATAAAATAGTTTGCCTGACGCAACTATTTCTATTGTTCGTCCATCTATTAGGAAATTGGATGGTGGAGAACTGGAATCAGGGCGAAATCAAGCAATTAAATCTGGGGTGTAGAGTGATTTCATCGCTCAAAGTTTAAATTAATCGGTTAGTTTTGGGTGATCAGATTAAATAGATGATTTGGAAGATTTTAGATCGATAATATCCGATTGTATTGCCGGGAACCAAAAGGCTCAGGCAAAACTTTATCATCAGTTTGCCCCGAAAATGTTTGGGGTTTGTTTGCGTTATGCCAAAGATGCAACCGAAGCTGAGGATAATCTTCAGGATGGATTTATCAAGGTTTTCACCAATTTGAAATCGTTCCGTCAGGAGGGTTCTTTCGAAGGTTGGATCAGGCGTATCATGATCAATGTTTCGCTCGAAAAATTAAGGAAACAACATTTGATGTATCCGGTTGAAGATGTTTCGGTGTATGATTCCATCAATTTCTCGGATGATGTGATTGCGAAAATTTCGGCTGACGACCTTATTATGCTGGTTCAGGAATTACCCCCGCGTTACCGGTTGGTTTTTAACCTTTATGTAATTGAAGGATTTTCGCACCAGGAAATCGCGGAAGAAATGGCGATCACACAGGGAACTTCTAAATCGAATCTGGCGCGGGCCCGGGAAATAATGAAAAAAAAAGTTTTGGAAAACTTTGGTGAATTGAATGCCCAAAACAATTATACGGCATGATGAAAGATAAAAATTTGGATGAATTATTCCGCGAAAAGCTCCGGAATTACGAACAGGAACCTCCTGCATATCTGCTGGAGAATATACTTGCCGGTGCAGCGGGAGCCCACCGGAAACGAAAAATAGTGCTCTGGAGGGTTGCCGGTGTGGCAGCCGCTGTTCTTTTGGCATTTGTAGCGGGATGGCAGGTAAATTATATGAACAAGGAAGTTGTGAAACAACAAGTCGTTGTCATGCGGAATTCATATCCGGACGCTAAAAAACCAATCACTGTTGTTCCTGAAACTAATATTCAGGACAAACAGGTTGCACCCAATGAAATATCCGGCAACACTAAATCAGATGAAATTTTACCGGTTGGAGGCAGAATCAGTTTTCAGGAGCAGAAATCTACCGATAAAGCAATATTGATTGTCCGTACTCAGGAAATTTCTTTTTTACATCCGATTAAAATCCTGAAAGGGAAGCTAACCGGCAACAATCAATCTGCCAATGCGCTGCACAAAATGAAGGTGAGAAGTTCTGCCATTGATCAGTCTGAACTTACCATCGACCAGCAAATCGTTGAGCAAAACAAACAACAATTACTTTCGGAAAATGAATCTGAAAAGAAAACCCGATGGATGGTTGGAGCACAGGTTTCGCCGGCATACAGCGTGTCGCGCAGTACGCATTCACAGGCTTATACAAACAATATGCTGAGTTCTTCTGCTAATCCTGTTGATTTGGGTGGCGGAATTTCAGTCGAATACAAAAAAGGTAAACGCTGGAGTTTGCAGAGCGGTGTTTATTATACTGGAATGGGGCAGGCTTCCGGAAATTCGGGCATGTCAAACAGAAACCTAAGTGCTTCGGCTGATTTTAGCTCTAACAAAGGCAACGAATATTTTAATGCACCTGTAAATATTGATGCAAAATCAAGCAAAATGAGCATGAACAGCACTGCTGGTGTGATCGAATTCAGTGGTGTTCCAAACGGACTGGTGTTGGCGACAAATATTGAAGAGAAAGTGTTGTCATCATCGGCAGTGGTTGTTTCAGATGCCCGGTTTATACAGAATTTTGAGTATATCGAAATACCGCTTTATTTGAGATATACCATTCTCGATTCCCGCTTTGATGTGGAAATGCTGGGCGGTTTCAGTTCAAATGTATTGGTTGGAAACGAAACGTATATGGAAAGTACTTCCGGTAAAAGTCTGGTGGGCAAAACAAAAGACATGGAAACCCTGAATTACAGCGGAACCCTGGGTGTTGGCTTAAAATACGGACTGTCAAAACGCATTTTCCTGAATGTGGAACCTCGCGTTAAATATTACCTTAATTCGCTGAACAACAACTCGTCGGTTACTTACAAGCCATACACTATTGGTGTATTTACCGGATTGAGCTACGAGTTTTAACGAAGTGTTCATTGATCAGTGTACAAGTGTTCAATGTTCAGTCTCAGGGGTCAATAGCTTCGTGTTATTGGATGCGTTTATGTTAAAGCTTTCCCAGAGTTTTTTTAAGTGAAAAAAAACTTTGGAAAGCTCACAGAGGGTTCAATAACGAAAAGTATGGGTAAGTAGAATTAGGTTATGAAACTCAAATTTATATTGGCTAATAATCTGCTAAAAATTTATTTGTATTTAATTAACTGTTACTCAACCCTAAGTCCGCAGGCGGCCTTCTCCCCTCTCTTTTAAAAAGAGAGGGTGCGAGGGGGCGAGTCAAACTTAAAATATTTACCCACACCAAACGTTATAGAGCCTCACAGAGAGTCTTGATGAGTTGTTTTTGACAAGAGCCACCACCTCCCAATAATAAATTTCTACCCCGCGCAACCTTTTCTTCGGTGGTACCATCTTCAAAACAGTACGAAAACCAAAAATAGAATTCAATTGTCATCGGCCAAATAAAAAACTAAAAAATGAAATGAAAAAAATTGCAGGATTATCAGTAGTGATTGTAGCAATGATTTTGATACTTAGCAGGTGTGAAAATTTGGAATTGAATTCTGGGGTTCCAGGTTGCATTGAAAAGGAAATTATTAAAATCAAAAAAGAAGGTATCAGAAATCCACCTGCAGAAGTTTGGAAATGGGAAGTGGATAGCAAAACTTATTACTACATAACCTCTGATTGCTGCGACCAATATAATTATTTGTACGATGATAACTGCAACCGGGTATGCGCACCTGACGGCGGAATAACAGGAGCTGGAGATGGGAATTGCCCTGATTTTAGCGGCCAAATTAAGAAAACGCTGGTATGGGAAGATGACCGGAAATAATAAAAAATCCTTTTGCCAAACACTAAAAACATTCAGTCGGCAACTGTTTTTTAAGGTAAACATTAAACTTAAAAAACTTTAAACTTATTGGCGCAACCTTTTCTCTTGTGGTCACATCTTCAAAACAGTACGAAAAACCAAAACAGAAAATGAACGTCATTAGGCGTGAAAAAGAAACTTTTAACCCAAAAATTAATATGAAAAAAATTCTGATTCTGCTACTGTCCGGCTTGTTCCTGGTTCCGGCTTTTGCCCAAAAAAGCAAAAAAGACATGGTTTACCTGAAATCAGGAGGAATCATTAAAGGCAAGCTGATAACCCAGGATGCTGAAATAGTAAAAATTAATTCAGCCGGAAATGAATGGGTATTTAAAAATGAGGAAGTTGACAGCATTTCAAAGTACTCCAAAGCGGTGCATGAAACGGGTTCGACTTCGCTGTATTTTTTCGACACATCCATGGGTGTTCTGTTAGGCAACTCAGGAAACAGCCAGAAAGCGCCGTTTTCGTTTATGTCGTCAGTCAATTTCAGGATAGACGGAAACTGGAGCGCGGGAGCTGGTCTTGGTGCAGAATTTCTTGATGAATCGTATATGCCAGCTTTTGCCCAAATTCAGTACAAATTCAGGGATACGAAATTTACGCCTTTCTTTAATCTGCAACTTGGGTACCAGGTTCCGCTCGAAGATGGTAACCGTCAGCAGTATTCAAATTATTATTCGACATCATCCTATTGGCCTTATCCGCAAACCAATACGAAGCTCAATGCTGAAGGTGGTTATCTCATTAATCCTTCCATCGGTTTTCAGCGGTTTACTTCCGACAATTTTGGCTGGTTCTTTTCGTTCGGGTACCGTCACCATCAGCTGAATTATTCAGGAGATAATGGCTACAAGCTCGAAACCAACTATTCTCGTCTTTCACTGAAAATCGGATTCATCTTTAACTAATTACTGCCATGAAACAAACTAAATATATATTTTCGACTTTGGTGCTGTTACTGGCCTTTTCATCAGCTTGTACTGATAAAATATTCGAAACTTTTAACGCCAATGCACCTATTTACCTGAGTTACGAAGATTTGCGTTCGGCTGTAAAAATGACTGTGGCACGCGAGATGAACAACCCGGGGAAAATCTATTTCAAGGACCAGTACATTTTCATCAACGAAAAAATGAAGGGCGTGCATGTTT
This sequence comes from Bacteroidales bacterium, assembly GCA_038248385.1. Taxonomy (GTDB): domain Bacteria; phylum Bacteroidota; class Bacteroidia; order Bacteroidales; family Prolixibacteraceae; genus Aquipluma. The sequence continues at coordinate 37,891 of JBBRXN010000008.1, read as the reverse complement.
ATGACGTGAGCGATCCGAAAAATCCTCAGAACAAAGGTTTTATCGAAATTCCCGGAAACGTTGACATTGCCATTAAGGAGAACATTTTATATGCCGACAGTTATATTGATCTGGTTGCGATAGATGTTTCCAGCTTCGCAAGCATTAAGGAAGTTGGCCGTGTACAGAAAGTATTTCCTTACACATTGCCCAAATACAACGAAAAATTGCCACTTGCCAAATTGGATGAAACCAAAGGGGTGGTAACCGGTTGGGAAGAGAAAAGTGTTCGACAGGAACTCGAACAGCGTTATTATCCGATTTATTACCGCGGAGTAAATGCCGAAAAAATGGATATGGCTTCATACAGTAGTGGTGGTATTGGCGGAGCTTCAGGTACCGCTTATGGTGTGGGTGGCAGTATGGCCAGGTTCGGCTTGTACAAAACATTTTTATATATTGTGAATCAGAATAATTTGTTAACATTTAAGCTGAATTCCAATTCGGAAGTCACTTTATTGAACACCAGTTATGTGAACTGGAATGTGGAAACCATTTTTATTACTGACAATCATCTATTCATGGGTACACAAAACGGGATGATTGTTCAGTCGCTCGAAGTGCCCGAACGACCCTCTCAGATTGGTTCTTTCGCTCACATGACTTCCTGCGATCCGGTAGTCATCAAAGGCGATCTGGCTTATGTAACCCTGAAAGGAGGGTCAACCTGTCGCGGCGGTATTTTAAATCAGTTGGATGTAATCCGAATGACTAACAATTATTCCAAATTTACCCTGCTAAAATCATACCCGATGTATGGCCCGCAAGGCTTGGGTGTTGATGGCGACCTGCTTTTTGTCTGCGACGGGGATGCTGGTTTGAAAATATATAATGCAGCCGATCCGTTAACAATTACAGAACATCCGGTGGCAAGTTTCCCTTCGATCAATGCGTATGACGTTATCCCGATGAACAATTTTCTGTTTATGATTGGCGAAAAGGGATTTATGTTGTACGACTATTCAAATATTCAGAATATAAAAGAAATTGGCATAATTCCTGTAGTGAAAAAAGCCTAACCAGTCCTCAAAATATTAGGACACGTAGTCTGTGGTATCCTCTAATTAAAAACCGGTCAATTAAAGTTGACCGGTTTTTTTGATTTATATACTTGAACTTCAAGTTAAAGTATTATAGCGGATTTTCCTGAAGTTTCAGCCGAAACTTTACTAATAACCTCCCCCATAATTATATCCACTCTGTTTTTCAATCTTTATTGTATCCATCGAAAACGGAATATATACTTTCTCAAAATGAGAAACAGTATTATCATTAAAGCCTGCAAAGATACCGGTTCCGTTTTTTACGTTTGAATAAACAGGTACTGGTTCAGAGAAAGGATTGTCACGATAGTGATTGTGAAGCTTTATATATTTCAGGTAAGTGTACAAATCTTTTGAAAGTTTCTGGATGTGGATGGTATTTCGTTCATAGATAATTCCATTTTCCGATTTCGGATTTGAAGGATAGCCATAGGAGTATGGATTGTAGTAGTGATATCCATAGTTCGATATCATGAATTGAATAGTATATTCTTTATCCTGAAAATAATCATCGGGGAAAATATTGTAATCGTTTTCAGGCCCCATGTCAATTATATCTTCGCCTATATTATTGTAAACGCTGTTAAAAACCGGATCGTCAGAAAGAATTGAATATTGCATTTTTTGCAGATAATATGCAGTGGTTTTCTTCTTTTCGGGATTAATAAATGTCATTTTACTCAGGGTTTCATTCATCACCACAATCCTGTAATAATCATCCCCCACCGGATCTTTAATTTTCACCTTGTAGTTCAGTCTTTTATAACCATATTCATCCTTAACGGAGCTGGTATCAATAGAAAGAACTTCAGCCTGATCAGGGATGGTCGTTTCTGCTTCCACTTGTTTGCCGTTGGAGTTGATAACAACCCGGTAACTTTTGCCTGCTTTTGGTTTAATTCCTGAAGCATAAAAATGCCCGGTTGGCGATGTGATTTGAGTCAGCAAAGCACCATCTTCGTACAAATCCAGCGTGCCTCCGGTTATTTGACCTACTTGCCTGTCGTATAAAATGGAAGTGCTTTTACTGATGCTTGCCGCAAAAACGGAGTCGGGCCAAATAATACTGTTCAGAACCAATTGGGTTTCGCTGTTTCCTTCGTCAAAATCGAGGGTTTTTGTACACGAAAAAATTGTCGCGATTAGTAAAATGATGAGTATGTATTTTTTCATCTGTCGGGAGTTTAAAATTTGTAACTGTATGAAATGGAAGGAATAATGGGGAAAAGACTAAGCTGAGTCAGTTTTCTTGATTTTCCGGTTTGTTTATATTCTTCTTGTGATGTTGAATCAAAATAAAGAAAGAACGGATTTTGTCGCGAATACGCATTGTAGAAGCTAAGGTTCCAGGTACGAATGCCGTGTTTTTTCTGTTTGTGAAAGTTGAATCCTACATCCATTCGGTGGTAAGATGGCATTCGGTAATTGTTTCGTTGTCCGAAATATTCGTAGGTTGATTGATAGCTAAACTGGTTGATATAAGGCACATAAGCACTACTCACATTCTGGGTAGGAAGCGTCACAGCGTTTCCGGTTCCGTAAACCCAGGTCATACCCACATCAAAACGCTTCGAGAATTTGTGCGTCATCACAAAGCTAACATCGTGGCGGCGATCGTACCGCGCATAAAACTTCCGCCCCCAATTCAGGTTATCGAACTGGCGCTCGGCTTTCGACCAGGTGTAGCCAATCCAACCTGTTGTTTTTCCAATGGTTTTTTCAAGCAGAAATTCAGCTCCATACGACCAGCCTTTGCCCATTTCCACTTTGTCTTCCCATCCGGTAGTAGCTCCCACGAACGATGCCCCTTCCTTGTATTCGAGTAGGTTGGTCATCGACTTGTAAAAACCTTCAATGCTGAAATCAATCGCAGGGCTAACCTTATAAACTCCACCCAAAGCAAATTGATGCGAAGTCTGCGGTTTTACTTTTTTTGTGGTGGGTAGCCATAAGTCTGTCGGCAGATTGATGGTTGATGACGATAGGAGGTGAATGTTCTGGCTCATTTTCGAATAAGCAGCTTTTAACGAAAGGCGATCGCTGGCCATGAAACGGGCTGATACCCGAGGTTGCAATGATGCGTAAAACGTGTCGTCAACCAAAAAACCGGAGGAGTGAAGGCCAATATTTACCGATAGCCGTGCGCTCAAATCAAAATTGTCTTCAATATAAGCGTACATTTCCTGTGCGCGAATATTTGGGTTGCCAAAAGCGGTGTCAATTCTTGCGGTACTTTCCCTGTCGCTTTCTTTAAAAGCCAATATGCCGGGCCTGAAGGTATGATCAATGATGCTTCCGCCGAATTTCACACGGTGATTGGGTGCCGGAAAATAATCGAAATCCATTTTCAAGCCAAAATCTTCAATTCCTGATTTATAATTCAGGCCAAATTCGTCCCCCGTCTTACCTGTTGTGAGATTTTTATTGGTTGTATTTTCCATCACATCAAACAAATAGCGGCTGTAAGTGAGGGTTGTGTTGGCAAATAATTTATTACTGAAGATGTAGTTCCAGCGCAACGCAGTGGTAATGTTTCCCCAGCCCAATGAGAATTTATCTTTGGTTTGAGTTGTCTCATCGGTATTATTTTGATTTTTATAAGTGTATTTCGAGTCGCTTCGGTAATAAGCTTTGTCGCGTCCGGTATATCCGCTCAAATACACCCGGCTACGATCCGAAAACTTATGGGTGATCTTCAGGTTCAAGTCATGGAAAAAGTAACCGCCTACATCATTTCCGTTTGAACTTGAGGTTATAAAAGGCCGGGCAAGCAGATCGGCATAAGTCCTCCGGGCCGAAAAGTTAAACGTGGTTTTGTCCTTAATCAATGGGCCTTCGAGGTTTATTTTCGACGAAATCAGCCCAATCGAAAAGTTCCCGTGCAGCTCTTTTTCGTTCCCGTCCTTCATCCGGATGTCGAGAACGGACGATAGCCGTCCTCCGAAACGCGCCGGAAATCCTCCTTTATAAAAGGAAACACTTTTTATTGCATCAGGATTAAAAACTGAGAAGAACCCAAATAGATGTTCGGCATTGTAAACCGGAACATCGTCGAGTAAAATCAGATTTTGATCGGGGCCACCGCCGCGAACATACAAACCGCTGGTTCCTTCGGTTCCCGATTGCACACCTGGCAGAAGCTGGATGGTTTTTATCACATCGGCCTCGCCCAGAAACGCAGGCAGACTTTGAACCTTGTCCATCTGGATATCGACCCGGCTCATTTGAGTGCTCGTAAGATTCGATTCAACTTTTTGGCCGACAACTAAGACTTCTTCCAAATCAACGATGGTCGCTAATTTAAAATCGACGATGGTGTCCTTTGCCAGGTTAATTTCAAGCAGTTGGGTTTGATAACCCACAAAAGAACAGGCAATTGAATAACTGCCTTTGGGCAATGTCAGACTGTAGAACCCGAAATTATTGCTGATGGTTCCACGCAGGATTTTCTGTTCGTAAACATTCGCATTCAGCAGGCGTTCGCCATTGGTTTGGTCGGTAACAAAACCGCGAATGGTGAATGTTTGTGAGAAAGCAAGTTGTGTCAGAAAAAAAAGAATAAAGAAGGTTGATAATTTACTCATTTCAGGAGATTGTGTGAATTTTGGGTTGTTTATGTTTGCAAATATAACGGTTTGGAATATCAGAAATTGTTAAATAAATATAATTATTTTCTGCTTGAAAATATTTGGACAATATCTTCGTTTCAATGTCAAAACGGTCTGCAATGCAATTTGGGACTTAGAAGTACTGTGGTATCCTCTCATAAAAAACCGGTCGATTAAATTTGTCCGGTTTTTATTTTTAATAAAAAGCAAGGTTTGTTGACTGACGAATTTAAAACCGCTATTTTTGCAAATTGTCAAATTTTGAAACATTTTTTATGGATTTTAAGATATCTACCCGGTTCCCCCGATTGATAATGGCATTTCCGGTCATGTTCGTTTTGCCCTTTACTGCGTGTTCAAATACAAATCGGCATTCGCCTGATTCGATCGGAACTCACATGGTTACCGTAGTTGAATTGCCGGCAAAACTCACCTTCGCAGGCGAAAAAGTACCAATGGAATATTACGATGTGCGCGAAAATCTCGACCGCGAATTGTTGTCAACCGTGTATTTTCATTCGCAAACTATCCGGTACATTAAAAACATGCCGCGCTATTTTTCCATGATCGAACCAATCTTGAAATCAAATGGTATTCCTGAAGATTTTAAATACCTGGCCGTTGCCGAGAGTGGATTCGATCCCCGTGCCGTTTCTCCGGCCAAGGCGGTGGGATTGTGGCAGATACTAGAAGTTACGGCCAAAGAGAATGGTTTGGAAGTAAATGATGAAGTTGATGAGCGCTACCACATAGAAAAATCAACCGAAGCTGCCTGTCGCATTCTGAAATCGGCCTACCTGAAATTTGGAAGCTGGTCGCTGGTTGCCGCTTCATACAATGGAGGGAGGACTTTTGTTGACCGCCAGATCGCCAATCAAAAGGTCAGTAGTTACTATGATTTGCTTTTTGGGGAAGAAACTACCCGGTATGTTTTCCGAATTCTTGCCCTGAAAATGGTAATGGAAGATCCTGCAAAATATGGATTCAGTATCGAAAAAGATCAACTTTACCCTGTTATTAAAACCAATACCATCGAAATAAATGAACCTGTTCCGGATTGGGCAAGCTTTGCCATCGATAAAGGGATCAACTATAAAATATTGAAAATGTTCAATCCCTGGTTGAGGGACACCTTTTTGAAAAACCCGACCAGAAAGACATACACGCTGAAAATTCCGGAGAAAGGTTTCAGAACAAAATAAAAGCCCCCTTCCCGTTCACATGAAAAAGAATGAAAGAAAAATATTTCAGTCAGTTAAAAACTGACACGAGATCATAATAATATGTTGAAAATAGAAAATATCCATACTCCGGAAAATTTAACGGAAGAAGAAGGTCTGATTGTGGTTCATGGCGCACGTGTTCACAACCTACAAAATATAAATGTCGAAATTCCGCGAAACAGGCTGACGGTAATCACCGGATTGAGCGGTAGCGGCAAGTCGTCGCTGGCTTTCGATACCATTTATGCTGAAGGACAGCGCCGTTATATCGAAACGTTTTCGGCCTATGCGCGCTCGTTTCTGGGCAATATGGAACGCCCCGATGTTGACCTAATAACCGGTTTAAGCCCTGTAATTGCCATCGAGCAAAAAACGACCAATAAAAATCCGCGCTCAACAGTTGGCACGGTAACCGAAATCTACGACTTTCTGCGTTTGCTTTATGCCCGTGCCGGCGAAGCTTTTTCTTACAATACCGGCGAAAAAATGGTGAAATACACCGATGACCAGATCATCAATCTGATTAAAACTTCTTTCTCCGGAAGAAGAATTCTTGTTTTGGCTCCGGTAGTTAAAGGCCGCAAAGGTCATTACCGCGAGTTATTTGAACAAATCCTGAAAAAGGGTTTTCTGAATGCGCGGATTAACGGAGTGGTTACCGAATTGAAAGCCGCCATGCGTCTCGATCGCTATAAAAATCACTTTATTGAAATTGTGATCGATCGTTTGCTGGTTGACGAAGCCAGCGACAAACGGTTGCGCGATTCGCTGCAAATTGCAATGAAAAACGGCCACGGCATTTCCATGATCCTTGATCACGACAGCCAGGTAGCAAAATATTACAGTCGCCAGCTGATGTGCCCCACTACGGGTATTTCGTACAACGAACCTGCACCACATAACTTTTCGTTCAATTCGCCGCAGGGAGCTTGCCCAAAATGCAACGGATTGGGAATGATCAGTGAAATTGATCTTGAAAAAATTGTTCCGGATAATACGAAAAACATCCAAAATGGAGGAATAGCCCCGCTTGGCCCACATAAAAACACACTCGTTTTCTGGCAGATAGAGGCCTTGGGCGAAATGTTCGGTTTTACACTGAAAACGCCTATCAAAGATATTCCTGAAGATGGGTTGAATGCCATTCTTTTCGGAACCAACGAGCGGATTCAGTTGAAGAATTCGCCGCTCGGAGTATCAATGAATTACATGATGACCTACGAGGGTGTGCTCAAATACATTGATTTGCAGAAAGATGACAATCCATCGCAGAAAGCGCAGAAATGGGCCAATCAGTTTGTCCGCGAATCTGCTTGTCCCGAATGTAACGGACAACGGCTTAAAAAGGAGTCGCTCTATTTCAGAATTGATGGAAAAAATATCTCGGAACTGGCTCACCTTGATATCTCTGAGTTAGGTGAATGGCTTGATAATCTGGAAGATCGCTTAAGTGATAGGCAACAAAAAATTGCAACAGAAGTAATCAAGGAAATACGCGACCGGATCCGTTTTCTGTTGGATGTCGGCCTGAAATACCTGTCTCTCGATCGTACTTCACGCACTTTGTCGGGAGGAGAAACACAGCGGATCCGTCTTGCGACCCAAATCGGTTCACAATTGGTAAATGTGCTGTACATTCTTGATGAGCCAAGTATCGGACTTCATCACCGCGACAATCTCCGTCTGATCAACTCGTTGGAGCAGTTGCGCGATACAGGCAATTCGGTGATTGTGGTCGAACACGACAAAGACATGATGCTGAATGCCGATTATGTGATTGACATGGGGCCTTTTGCCGGTATTCACGGAGGTAAAGTGGTAGCTTGCGGAACTCCGCAACAAATCCTGACGGCAGGGACACTCACTTCCAAATACCTGTTGGGAGAAGCTAAAATTCAGGTTCCGGAGAAAAGGCGTGAAGGAAACGGTAAAATACTTTCACTGAAAGGTTGCACCGGCAACAACCTGAAAAATATTTCGGTCGATTTTCCGCTTGGAAAGATGATATGCATCACTGGAGTTTCAGGAAGTGGAAAGTCCAGTTTGATCAATTCTACTTTGCAGCCCATTTTGAGCCAGCATTTCTACAGTTCGGTCAAGGATCCGCTTCCCTATACCGAAATTTCGGGCCTGAACAATATTGATAAAGTAGTGCAGGTCGATCAGTCGCCACTTGGGCGAACACCTCGCAGTAATCCGGTTACCTATACCGGCGTGTTTTCCGATATCCGAAACTTATTTGCCCAGTTGCCCGAAGCCAAAATCAGGGCCTATAAAGCAGGACGGTTTTCATTCAATGTGAAAGGTGGTCGCTGTGAAGACTGTCAGGGCGGCGGAATGAAACAAATTGAAATGAATTTCCTGCCCGATGTATATGTGCATTGCGATACCTGCAATGGTCGCCGCTACAATCGCGAAACATTGGAAGTCCGATACAAAGGCAAATCAATCGGCGATGTATTGGATATGACCATCAATCAGGGAGTCGAATTTTTTGAGCACATTCCGGCGATTGCCCACAAACTGAAAACAATTCAGGATGTCGGTTTGGGATACATCACTTTGGGACAATCGTCCACCACACTTTCGGGAGGAGAATCGCAGCGTGTGAAATTAGCTACCGAACTAGCTAAAAAGGACACAGGACAAACCATGTACATTTTGGATGAGCCGACTACCGGCCTTCATTTTGAAGACATCCGCGTGTTGCTCGAAGTACTGAATAAATTGGTAAACAGGGGCAATACGGTGGTTGTGATCGAACACAACATGGATGTGATAAAAGTGTCTGATCATGTCATCGACATTGGGCCCGAAGGCGGAAAAGAGGGCGGGAGAGTGGTGAGTTTTGGCACTCCGGAAGAAGTCGCTCAGAGTAAAGAATCGTTTACAGCAGAATACCTCAGGAAAGAATTGATGATGTCATAGATTGTTCTGAAGTTGAAATGTTTTTGCCTATATTCGACAACATTAATTATTAAGTGATTTCGAATTGAAAACGTTTTCCTGATATGAGGAAAACGTTCATTAGTTAGAAATAAAATTTCATGAGAAAAACAAACATCATAAAGGTTCAGGACTTTGAAATATCTGTCACTAATGCAAATAATAACGATTATATCTGCATAACCGACATTGCAAATATAAAAGAAGGCGACTCACGCGCTGCAGATGTAATTAAAAATTGGATAAGAAACCGTGCTACTCTTGAATTTTTAGGAACATGGGAACAAATGTATAATCCGGATTTTAAAGTGGTCGAATTTGACCACTTTAAAATGCAAGCAGGTCTTCCAAGTTTTGTTTTAAGCCCCGGCACTTGGGCTGAAAAAACGAATGCCACTGGAATATTTGTGAAACTGGGAAAGTATGGAGGCACTTATGCTCATAAAGATATAGCCTTAGAATTTTGCTCTGCGATCAATCCGATATTTAAACTTTACTTAGTCAAAGAATTTCAGAGGTTAAAGGAAGATGAAAGTAATCATCTTAAATTAGAATGGAATTTACAACGAACCATTTCAAAAATAAATTATAAAATTCACACCGATGACATTAAACAAAACCTAATCCCGGAAAATCTTACTTCTCAACAAAGATCGATTGTTTATGCCGATGAGGCCGATCTGCTTAATTTGGCAATGTTTGGCAAAACGGCCAAAGAATGGAGGGATGAAAATACAAACGATAAGGGAAATATAAGAGATTCAGCGACTTTGGAGCAATTAGTGGTTTTGTCAAATCTTGAAAGCATTAATGCGATGCTAATTAAACAGACTCTTTCTCAAACCGAAAGATTAACCATACTCAATGGAATGGCAATTAGCCAAATGACTTCTCTTTTGAGTAATAGCGCACTGAAAAAATTGAATTAATGGGGAACAAAAATAATAAATTGCTACTGCCAGTCATGAATACAATCGACATCTATTGCGTCAATACCAACACCAAAAAGACCTATCCGCTGGGTGTAACCCTGAAGGAAATTAAGGATGATTTTAAGGTAAAACTTGAAAATCCGATCATTGGAGCATTGGTGAATAACAAAGTGAAGGAACTTTCGTTTGTGTTCGTAAAAACAAAAAAAGTAGAGTTCATCGATTATTCGCATCCCGATGGAATGCGTTTGTATGTCCGTTCTCTGTTTTTTGTCTTGTATGCGGCTGTTCGTGAGGTATTCCCGCAATTAAAGTTAAGAATTATGCATGGTATCTCGCGGGGATATTATTGCGAACTTCCCGGATTGGAAGGTCCTATAACCGATTCAGATATTTTTGCCATCAAGAGTGAAATGCAGTTGTTGGTTGACAAAGATATCCCTTTTAAAAAAGTTGGATTACCCAGTGCTGAAGCGGTTGAAATTTGCCGCAATCAGAATTTGCTTTTTAAAGCGCTGCTTTTTGAACAGCAGGGAACATTGTTTTCCTATTTATATTTTTTGGGCGATCTGGCCAATTATTTTTATGGCTATCTGGTTCCTTCAACTGGCTATCTGAAGGTTTTCGACCTTGTGCCGTATTACGAAGGATTGCTTTTACGAATTCCCAATCCGGCGAAATTCAGCGAAGTTCAGCCCTATACGAAGCTTGATAAATTGTTCGGTGTGTTTCAGGAGCACAAGGATTGGGCAGAAATTTTAAATGTCGCCAACCTTGCCAATTTGAATGAATCAACCGTTACCGGACAAGGCGGTGACATCATCAAGATTTCGGAAGCACTGCATGAGAAGAAAGTGGCCGAAATAGCTAATTTGATCAACGAACGCAGAGATAAAGTGAAAGTCGTTCTGATAGCTGGCCCATCTGCTTCAGGAAAGACTACTTTCAGTAAACGCCTGATGGTTCAATTGGCAGTGAATGGGCTGAAACCTGTAATGATCTCGCTGGATGATTATTTTGTTGACAGAGAAAAAACTCCTTTGGACATTTATGGCGAATACGATTTTGAAGCCATTGAAGCCATTGATATTGAATATTTTAATGAACAGTTACTGCAGCTGCTCAATGGCGAAACCATTGAATTGCCCAAGTTCAATTTTGCTCTTGGAACACGGCTCCCTTCAGGAAAATTGCTCCAGCTGAAGCCGGGAAGCATAATAATTGTGGAAGGAATCCACGGGATGAATCCCAATTTGGTACCGCATATTAAACCAGAAAACACATTTAAAATCTTTTTATCGGCTTTGACACAGATTTCGATTGATGATCAAAACCATATTTCAACCACCGATAACCGGTTGATCAGAAGGATGATCCGCGACAATAAATACCGCAACTACTCCGCTCAGGATACACTCAAACGGTGGCAGAGTGTTCGTGCCGGCGAAGACAAAAATATATTTCCGTACCAGGAAAATGCCGATATCATGTTTAATTCGGCGCTGGTTTACGAATTGGCAGTGCTGAAAAAATATGCCGAACCGCTGCTGAAAGAGGTCCCCGAAAGTCAGAACGAATTCAGCGAAAGTACCCGGTTGTTGAAATTTTTGTCCTATTTCAAGCCCATCGACGATCTCGAAATCCCTCCAACTTCGCTTATCCGTGAGTTTTTAGGCGGCAGTAGTTTTAATTATTGAACCTGCCGGAATACTTTAACAAATTTTAATGAAAAAAAAGTGATCTTATTTGGAAACAATTTAAATAGTTGCTATGTTTGTATATAAGATATAAGAGTCTTAAAACCTTTAATAAATACAAAATGGCATTTGAGTTAAAAAAATTACCATACGCATTTGATGCACTTGAACCCTACATCGATGCACAAACAATGGAAATACATCATGACAAGCACCACGCGGCATACACCAGCAACCTGAATGCCGCCATGCTTGGTTCGCCCCTTGAAGGGAAAACAATTGAAGAAATTTTTGTAAATATATCGGCTCATCCGGTTGCAGTACGCAACAATGGCGGTGGCTTTTACAATCACAATTTATATTGGGAAGTCATGGCACCTAAAGGCGCCAAACAGCCTGAAGGTGATTTGTTAAAAGTGATCAATACATCGTTTGGGACATATCAAAATTTTAAAGAAGCTTTTACAAAAGCAGCCCTCACACGGTTTGGGTCCGGGTGGGCATGGCTGGTAAAGCAAGGTGATGGTCTGGTGATTTCATCCACACCTAATCAGGATAACCCGTTAATGGATCTGGCTGAAGTAAAAGGAATTCCGGTTCTTGGGGTAGATGTATGGGAACATGCATATTACCTGAAGTATCAAAACCGAAGACCTGATTATCTCGATGCTTTTTTCAACGTGGTTAATTGGGATGAAGTTGCCCGACGGTTTAAAGGTTAGTTGATTTTTGGTTTTTTTCCGCCCGGAACAGAGGTTCCGGGCGGTTTTGTTTTTAAAAAGATAGTAATTTCTCCAATTAGCCACTTATTTTTCTTTACAAGACAAATTCAATTTTCGTCTGCTTGTCTTCTATTTTTCTTCGCTTTCAATAAAGCTCTTAGATCTGCCAGTTTTAAGAAATCAGAAACTTGATGTTTTTAATTAACAAAATAAAAGATAATTTAAAAATACGACGTTTACCGTATTTATTCCTGTTTATTAATCCTTCATTTTTGATTGACACATTTAAAAGCCATCATTTTGAGAAAACTTCTATTTTTTGCCTTTTCGTTTCTTTTCTTCCAATTCGCTGCCATAAGTCAGGGCTATACTTTCTTCACAGCACCAGGCAGCCAAACCATTCAGAAAAATGCAATTATGCCTGCCGAAACGGGAGTGTATTTTGCGATGCAAAAGTCTTCATCGAGTTCCAGTTTATACTGGTTGAAAGATAATGTATTGACTGAAGTAAAAAAAATCGGCAACCAGTTTGCTTCTGTTTATAGCACCAACGGAACATACGGAAAACAGTGGTTTACGAATGGCGATCGTGCATTGTTTGTATCTCTAAACGGATTTTCAGGAGTCCGCTCATCGGCAGTTTGGATAACAGATGGAACTACCTCCGGAACTGATTCGCTATTCACTTTTGGCTACGGCATCAATGTGAATATTGCCGGAATGATTGGTAATGAGTTGTATTTTTCAACCACTTCATTAACTCCTTATCAAACGGTTCTTTATAAAACAGATTTCACAAAGGTTGGAACAAAATTGGTAAAAACCATTGGCACAACCAATTTAACATGGAACTATATCGACAATGGCGTATTGTATTTAAATGGCTATGTCAAAAAAGCAAATTTAAGCTATACCGTACTCTATTCATATACAACCGATACAACACGTTTAATAACTGGCTCCAATTATTTTCCGGCTCAGGTAATAAATGGTAACCTTTATGCTTACGCCGATGGACGAAATTTGACCAGAAAAAATCTAAGTACCAAAGTTGTTACCAGTTTCTACTTTCCAAAGACACAGGAAGGAGAAGGAATTAATCATATCGATCAAATTATTGGTATTCAGAACAATAAGCTGTATCTCAAAGGTAATATATCGCTGAGTGCAAATAATATTGCGAATTGCAGGATTTATGTAGGCAACATGACCGATGCAAAAAGCACCATCGATTTTACTGAATTGAGATCTGCTTCAGGTACTGCAATTCCGCTTTCGAATGCCAATTTCAGGTTCGAATTTGGTGAGCAAATTGCCTATTTCTTCGGAATAAATGGATATGCAGGAGCGATTTCGCTTTTCGCAACTAATGGAACTAACACAGGAACCAAAGTCGTTCAGGAATTGATGACCGCAACTGCCTGGGCTTTTGCAGCACAAGCCAGCATGAAACTATGCGGCGATCGGGTTTATTACTATGGAACGGATTACAAAACAGGCAATACCTTGCAAACAGGCAGAGCTTTTTCTAGTGGTGATGCGAATTCAGGAGTGCTTAAATTAATCAATATTAATGCTGGAACAAACCCATTCATTCAGGATATTGAGAATTTTCAGGGCAAATTACTATACTCACTTGATTCATTTACATCCGGATATTTATATGCCATTAATGCTTGTTCATCAGCCTCAACTACAAGTATTAAAGAAATAAATCATACAGAAAATAGCATGACAATTTACCCAAATCCAAACATGGGGGTTTTTACTGTTGAACTAGCAGAAAACCCAAACCATGCATCCATCGAAATTATTAATTTATTAGGTAATAAAGTTTATTCACAAGTCATTAATTCTTCAAAAATTGTCCTGAATTTAAAACTGCACTCAGGAATTTATTTTTTGAATATCTGTGATGCGAAAGGACAAATACAAGCTAAAAGAATGATTATTCAATAACGAAATCAGTTTAAAAAACACAATTTATGAAGAAATTTCTACTTATTACCTATCTTATTATTAATGGATTACTGCTAAGTGCCCAAAGTAATTTTGATAAATTCGACTGGGCGTTTAATACTGGCGGTGGGTTCAATACCGTTAACCGCTTACACTACAATTCGGTTGGCGATTTACTAAGCATGATTACTATTGGCGATACCGCACAGTTTGGAAATACAGTAATTGGAGCCGCCAAACAAAGCTCCTACCCTGGAAACCTTACTTTTATCGGAAAACGTTCACAGACCGGAGTTTTTAAAGTGCTCGTTCAGTTTAAACCAACCAATGTTTATACACAAATAACAGCTTATGATTTTGCGTTAGATGCCAGTGATAATATTATTGTTTCGGGAACTGTGCTCGATTGGGCGGGAGGCGGTCCTTCAGATTTTGGGAATGGCGTGACTCTTGCCGGGAAAGGCTTTTTTGTAGCAAAATATAACGCTGAAGGTGTGGCGCAATGGGCAAAGCTATATGACTTAAATACCACATTCTCTGCATACACTCCCCCAATTTCATTGGGTATTATGCCAAATAATGATATTTATTTTGCTGCACAGTCTCCAAATGCAAATAAGCCCTTCTGGTTGGTTCGTTTAAAAACGGATGGAACGGAAATTTGGCACAAAGAGTTGTTTGTAAAACAACAAGGAACAACCGTGTCAAAAGTATTCTCATCAAAACATAATTTCTTTTTCGACAATGAGGGCACAACTTATTTTCTTGTTACCCCTTTGTATGAAGGAGTTTTAAGCATAAATGATGAAGTTATAACAGCCAATCCTGGAGTTCATCCATCAACCACATTCCTTTTATCAATTGATGGCGATGGAAATAAAAAAGAATATTCCGGCTATCGTGGCGCCATAGGCGATTTCGCCGTTGAAAAAGAAACCGGAAATATCATCCTGAAGTGGGCGCAGTACAATGTGAATCCAGCGCCATTTAATACCATTGCCTACAATGTTAACAATCAATATCAGGGATTTGTCGTTTTGGATAAAAACCGGAAATACATTAAAAGCTCAGCAGCAAGTTTTTTACTTAATGCTGATATCGAATCAATTTATCCGCTTGGGAATTTTGAAATTGCCGGAAATGAAACGGCAGAGCCTACCATCACCTACATGGCAGGTAATCAGAGTTATACCACTCAAGCAGGAAAGTATGCACCCATCTGGAAATTCTTTGATTCCAATCTGAATTTTAAAGGTTTGGTTGCTCATCCTGAAATGAATGCGTTTTCGTCGATGTCAAGAATTTATATGGCTGCATGGAAAAACAAGCTGGCGGTTTCAGGAGCATATTCACTTGCAGATAATTCCACTGTTAACATTAATGGAACAGTTCTTACCACTTGTTTCAAAAATTTGAAATTTGGAACAAAATTTCCATCGTCGGCATCACTGGCTGGTGATATTTTTATCGCCCAGATTACCCATGATAGAGTTTCAACTGCTGCCATTGAGAGTTTGGAAAAAAACACTATTCAGGCAAGAATTTATCCAAATCCGGCTAGTGGGATTATAACGATTGAAGTGAAATCCGGAGATCCATCCGGAAGCATCGCGATTCATTCAATTTCAGGACAGAAGATGATTTCGGAGCAATTCAACGGAAGCAACACAAGGCTTGATGTAAGCGGATTTGCCAAAGGAATATATTTTGTAAGCGTGACATCTGATCACAAAACGAGTAATCAAAAATTAGTAATTAATTGAACCCAAGTAGATTATTAACAAATTTTTAGAACTATGAAAATTATAATATTTTCAAGCTACATTTCTTTTGCAGCTATTGTGATGATAAGCTGCAACAAGCTGGACGATCTGACAAAGTCGCATTTAGATCGATTTCTGTCAGATATTTCACATGAATGGATTGTCGATTCCATGCGAGTTGTTGAGTATTTTTAAATCGCCAGAAACCCTCCTACAATAGCTTTTGTGAGAAATACTTTATATCCCTTAATCAAGGATGGTATTTGCCACCAATTATGAATATATGTTATGATTTATAGATTAAGAGCAGGAAAACACAACTGAGAAATCAATTAAAAAATCAATTATGAATAAAATTTTACCAATCATCTGCTGTTTAGTTACTACGAGCATTACAAATGCTCAAAATCCCGATTTTAGCTGGGCCAAACAATTCGATGGTTCTAACGTTTTCGTAACACCAAATTCATTGACGCTTGATGCGTCAGGAAATGTTCTTTCCACAGGTGTTTTCAAAGGAAAAGTAGATTTTGATCCCGGTTCAGGAGAAAGTTTCCTTACTTCTACAAACAATAGTAACGACAGTAAAAATGATCTTTTAATCTCGAAACTTGATGCAGACGGCAAATTTATTTGGGCCAGGCAGTTTGGAGGTACCGAGCTTAAAGAGGCACGTTCCATTGGCACCGATGCTGCCGGGAACGTTTATACAACAGGCTTTTTCTGGGGAACCGTTGATTTCGACCCGGGCGCCGGAACAACGAATTTAACTTCGCTGGGTTTTAACGATATTTTTATTTCCAAATTAGACGCCGCCGGGAATTTTGTTTGGGTTAAGCAAATCGGGGGACTTTCCGCTGATGGAGCTTACGCTATTGCTGTAGATCCTGCTGGAAATATTTTTGCAACTGGGTATTTTAATGCAACTGTCGATTTTGATCCGGGCACTGGCGTGAGCAATTTAACCACCTACCTAAATGCTATATTTATTTTAAAACTTGATGCCTCCGGTAATTTTGTGTGGGTAAAGTCTATAGGTACAGAGGTTAGTTCGCTTGGGAAAAACAAGGGACAGGCGCTGGTACTTGATGCTTTGGGTAATTTGTATGTTTCAGGAACTTTTGCAGGAACAACAGATTTTAATCCCGGAGCTCAAACAAACAATTTAACTTCGGTTGGAGCGGATTCATACAATGATATTTTTCTTCTGAAATTAGATGCTTCGGGCAATTATGCCTGGGCGAAACAATTTAGCGGAACAGGATTCAAAGTTTTGAATGGGTTGGCTGTAGATGCTTCAGGAAATGTTCTTACAACGGGCTTATTTGAAGGGACTGTCGATTTTGATCCAGGTTCTGCCAAAAGCAATCTAACTGTAGCAGGTGGTATTGGAAATGATGTTTTTATTTCGAAATTAGATTCCCATGGTGATTTTGTTTGGGCAAAACAATTGGAAGGAAAGATCCGCAATGTGGCCTCAGTCGCATTGGATGTAGCTGGAAATGTATATTCTACCGGTAATTTTTATGGTACTGCTGATTTTGACCCAAATGCAGGAGTAAGTAATTTAACAGTAGGCCAGAAGTTTGGAGATGATCTTTTTATTCTAAAACTGGATGTATCCGGAAGTTTTGTTTGGGTAAAACAAATTACAGGTGGAGGATCATCTTCGGGAAATGCGACAGGAAATGCTATTACTGTTTCCAATTCAGGTAGCATTTATACTGCTGGAACTTTCTATGGAACTTACGATTTCGATTCAGGCACTACAGTTTTAAATTTAAAATCAAATGATGGAATAGCTACCGATATGTTTATACATAAAATGAGTGGTGCGGCAGTAACTGCGGTAAATGAGTTTCCAAAGTCAGGTAATTCCTTTGCAATTTATCCAAATCCATCAAATGGTAGTTTCACCATTAATCTCAAGGTTACTTCTGACATTCGTATTTATAATGCAATGGGAAAAGGCGTATTTGCTGAAAAAATGCTCGTTGGAAACCAGCAAATCAATCTACAAAATGAACCCAATGGAATTTACTTTATAAAGGCAATAACGGATAAGAATCAGCAGACTTATAAATTGATAAAACAATGAATAATTTAAAAATACGGCTATTACCGTATTTTTTCTTGTTCTTAAATACTTCACTTTTGATTCAAACATTAAAAAATAACCTTTATGAGAAACCTTCTACTTATCACATTCTTTTTAGGAATTACAGTTATCACAAATGCTCAAACGCCAGTCTTTAGCTGGGCAAAACAAGTCGGCGGTACAAGTTATGAAAGTCCAACATCTATGGTAATAGATGCTGCTGGAAATATTTATACAATCGGACGATTTAATGGTACAACAGATTTTGATCCTGGTATTGGTGTTACTAATTTAACCACGTTTGGTCTCGATGATATTTTCGTTACCAAATTTGATGCATCAGGAGCACTGGTTTGGGCAAAACAATTTGGCGGAACAGATTATGAATACGGACTCTCAATAGCTGTAGATGGCTCGGGTAACGTTTACACAACAGGATATTTTCAGGGAGTAACAGATTTTGACCCGGGCGCTGGGATTGCCATTCTAACTCCCAATGGAGGAACTGTTAGTTTTGGTTATACCGATGGTTTTATTTCAAAATTGGATGCTTCCGGGAATTTTGTTTGGGTAAAACAAATAGGAGGAACAGTAGTAGGAGTAGATAAAGGAAATGGCATTGCGGTGGATGCCAATGGTAATGTATTTACCACTGGGACATTTAGCGGTACGGTTGATTTTGACTCTGGCGCTGGTACAAGTAATTTGACCTCTGCGGGTAATACTGATATCTTCATTTTAAAATTAGATGTTTCTGGAAATTTTGTTTGGGCAAAAAGAATGGGAAGTTTTAATATTGATGATTGTGTAGCTATAAGTATAGATTCAAAAGGGAATATTTATACAACAGGTGAATATGGTGGAACAGTCGACTTTGACCCAAATGCTGGTGTAAGTAATTTAACTTCTTTAGCCTCTCTTGATATTTTCGTTTCAAAATTAGATGCTTCGGGTAACTATGTTTGGGCAAAAAGTATCGGTGGACCTTATGGAAGTCAGTTTGCATCGGCAATGGCAGTAGATGCAACAGGTAACGTATTCACAACGGGTTCATTTATCGCAACAACATCTTTCCCATTTACCGCAGGCACAACAACGCTAACTTCAGTTAATGCTGTAATTAAAAACTCTTATGTTTCTAAAATAGATGCTTCTGGCAATTTCGTTTGGACAAAAGGGTATGCAGCTGAAGGAGTTTCTTCGGTTGCGGTAGATGCAATTGGAAGCACCTACATAACTGGTTTTTTTAGTGGCAAAGTCGACTTTGATCCAAATGCAGGGATTAGTAACTTGACTTCATTATATTCCGGTACAAGAGAGATCTATATTCTAAAATTAGATGGGACAGGTAATTATGGTTGGGCAACTCAATTGGGTGGTGGAAGTGGAGATGACAATTATGGAACTTGTATAGCACTAAATTCAACAGGCGGCATATTTACTGCAGGGCGTTTTTGGGGTACGGTAGATTTCGACCAAGGCGCTGGAACAACAAGTTTAAAAGCAGTTGGGAGTTGGGATATGTTTATACACAAAATGAGTGGCGCGGCTGTAACTTCGGTAAATGAAATGTCAAAACCAGACGATTTCTTTGCTGTTTTTCCAAATCCATCCAATGGGGATTTCACCATTCAACTCAAAGCCAATTCTGATATTCGTATTTGTAATGCATTGGGCAAAAGCGTATTTGCTGAAAAAATGCTAGTGGGAAATCAACATTTGAATCTACAAAATGAACCCAATGGAATTTACTTTGTAAAAGCAATGTCGGATTACAATCAGCAGACTTTCAAGCTGATAAAAGAGTAATAAAGTGTTCTTTAAGCCACCCCTTTTTGGGGTGGTTTGGAGGGGGCTACTATTAAGAACCATTATAAATTACTCCGGAATCTCTGTTTTTACAAACTTTTTGAATCTCGTTTCTGTTATCTATCCTGAAATAAAGAATCATTGTTTAACCAAAAAGATAACTAAAATGAGTTTTACACTACCCACATTACCCTATCCAATTGATGCCCTTGAACCTTATATCAGTGCCCGGACACTGGAGTTTCACCATGGCAAACACCATCAGGCTTACGTGACCAATGTCAATAACCTGATTGCAGGAACTGAATTAGAAAATACTGATCTTCAAACAATTATCAAAAAAGCGGACGGTGGAATTTTTAATAATGCCGCCCAGGTTTTTAACCACACTTTTTATTTCGAACAATTTTCTGCAACTCCGGCCATCGAACCTACCGGTGAATTGAAAGCGGCCATCGACAGCTCTTTTGGCTCGCTTGATGCTTTTAAAGAAGCATTCAATAAAGCAGCAATCACCCAGTTTGGATCGGGTTGGGCATGGCTGGTGAAAGATGCAGCAGGAAAACCGGGCATCGTTCAGACAAGCAACGCCGGGTGTCCGTTGCGCGACGGATCGATTCCTTTATTGACCTGCGATGTTTGGGAACATGCTTATTATCTTGATAAACAAAACCTTCGTCCGGCTTATGTGGCCGATTTCTGGAAAGTACTGGACTGGAAAGTGATTGAGAAGAGATTTTAATTAACGATTACCGATTAACGAAGTAAAAATCACCAATCGTTGATCGTTAATCTTTAATCTTTAATTTTGCTGAATCAAATCTACATGAAGAATTTTAAAATTGATTACTATGAGCGTAGAAAAAGTATTGGCAGTAATGTCTGCTTCAGACAAACCATTGACAGCCGGTAAAATTGCAGAATTGGCCGGATTGGATAAAAAAGTGGTTGAAAAAGCCATGAATGAATTGAAAAAGGAAGACAAGATTGTTTCTCCGGTACGTTGTGCCTGGGAAATAAAGAAATAGTCTTCCGTAAAAAATTGTAAAAGGCCGCTGATTCAAACGAACAACGGCCTTTTTATTGATACAGCTGTTCTGTGTGCGATATTCCGGGTGCGACTTAAAGTCGCGCTCGGAATATGCAACGAAATCATTAACTTCGTCCAACCAACTTGACAAAAACACGATGATGACTCTCCTGAAACTGACTTTAATTTTTCTTTCTGTATTTCCATTATGGTCAAACGCACAGCGCATAACCATCAGCGGCAACAAATTTCAGGTTGCGGGCAAGGAAATTTTCATGAATGGCGCTAACACTCCGTGGAACAACTGGAACGACTTTGGAGGTAACTATAAAAGCTCCTGGTGGGATACCGAATTTCAACGAATAAAAAATGCCGGAGGAAATTCAACCAGAATCTGGATCAGTTGCAGTGGCGAAGTCGGACTAATCATTTCTGCCGATGGAACTGTAACTGGTGCGACCAATGCTTTCTGGTCAAACCTCGACGATATGTTTCGGCTTGCAAAAAAGAACAAAATTTATATCAAGGCCACTTTAATTTCGTTTGACCATTTCAAAAACAGCAATACCACTTATCAGCATTGGCGAAACATGATTCTTAACAATGATAAGGTGACTTCATTTGTTGAAAATTATGCCGTTCCCTTTGTAAAAAGATACAATGATAATCCGTACTTGTGGGCTGTTGATATTTGCAACGAAATTGAATGGGTCAATCAGGATGCCGCCGATGGCAAGATTGCATGGAACCGGCTTCAGTATTTTGTGGCCAGGGTTGCTTCTGCCATTCATCAAAATAGTCAAGTGCTGGTTACCCTTGGAAGTGCTGCTGTAAAGTGGAACAGTCCGAAAGGAGAAGGAAATTATTGGAGCGATGCCAACTTGAAAGCCCAATTCAACAAGGATAATTCAAGGCTCGATTTTTATTCGCCACATTTTTATGGCTGGGTGGTAAAATGGTATGGGAATTTTGCGGTAGATAAAACACCTGCCGATTACGAAATCGACGATCGACCATGCGTAATAGGTGAAAACCCTGCAAAAGGTGTTTTTAACGATGGAGCCACTCCAACATTGGTTGTTCCTGCATCGCAAATGTTTCTGGAAACGTGGAATCATGGATGGAAGGGATTGATGCCATGGACTTCAAATGGGGTAGATTCGAATGGAAATTTAAATGATTTTGGAGGTGGACTGTTAGCCTTTCAAAAAGCACATCCTGAATTGGTTGATCCGACATCGACCACCGGAATGACTCCGGAATTGAAAAGAAACGAAAGTATTCCATTTTTTGAAAAAGTATATCCAAATCCGAATGAAACCGGAAAATTTAATGTTGTATTAGCCGACTGGCACAATGTAATTATTCAATTGGCTGATAGCAAGGGATTAATTTTATACACTGAAAAGGCAGGCAGCTATGAAACCAGCATTCCTTTGGGTACATTTCCAAGGGGAATTTACATTCTTTCAGCCATAAAAGATGGAATGGTTGATAGCCGTAAATTAGTTTTGAATTAAGGATTGAATCTTTATGTATTATTCGTTTACTTTATTGAATATTTAATGTCTGTTTTCCAATTAAACGAATAAAGCCCTTCCATGAAAAATTTTCTTTTCTTTCTTGTTGCCGGATTTTTTGTCTCCTGTACTTCAACGAAAATAAAATCCGGTGAAGAAGCTATTCAGTATAGAAACATCGAAAAACACATTGCTGAATTGTCGTCGGATCGCTATCTGGGACGTATGCCGTTGTCGTCTGCTGAAGGAATAACCGTTGATTATATAGCTGGGCAGATGAAGGAAATTGGTTTGGACCCAGCCAATAACGGAAGCTATTTTCAGGAAGTTCCTTTGCTTGCCGTGAATTCTAAAATCTCCAACACCCTTGATTTCGACACACCAAAAGGCCAGTTGAAATTCGAAAAACTAATTGATTACGTGAGCTTTTCGCGCCGTACAGAACCCGAACAAACTCTGGATAAATCTGAACTTGTATTTGCTGGTTTTGGAATCACCGCCCCTGAATATGGACGCGATGATTTTCAGGGAATGGACCTGACGGGCAAGACCATTCTCGTTTTTGTGAATGATCCGGGTTACGGAACTTCAGAACCTTATTTCAAAGGAAATACGATGACCTATTATGGTCGATGGACCTACAAATTTGAAGAAGCTGCCTGTCGCGGAGCCAAAGGCTGCCTTATTATTCATGAAACCGGACCGGCCGGATATCCGTGGCCAGTGGTGCGAAACAACGGTGAAACTTCAAAGCTTTATCTTAATCCTGAAAATGGTTATCGGGATCGTTGTGCTTTTGAAGGTTGGATTTCACAAGCTGCAGCGGAACAGCTTTTTTCAAATGCTGGAATGACATTTGATCAGGCCAAAAAAATGGCAGTGCAGAAAGATTTTAAACCGATTGTGTTGCCAGTGAAAGTTTCAGGCTGGATGAAAAGCAGTTTTAAAACTGATATTTCGCGGAATGTTTGCGGGGTGATACGTGGCAGCAAACATCCGGATGAAGTGGTAGTTTATACAGCGCATTGGGACCATTTGGGCGTGGGAATTCCGGTGAGGGGCGACAGCATTTACAATGGTGCAACCGATAATGCCAGCGCGGTGGCCTGGATGCTGGAGATAGCCCGTGGTTTCAAATCGGCTCCGGCACCCGAACGTTCGGTGCTGTTTTTATCAGTTACCGCTGAGGAATCCGGATTGCTTGGCTCAAACTACTACGCCGAACATCCGTTTTTCCCGATGGCTAAAACTGTCGCAGTAATCAATACCGATGTGATGTTGTTCCTGGGAAAATTCAAAGATGTAATGCTCACCGGTTCGGGCCAGTCGGAACTGGACGAGTGGGTGAGGAGCGAAGCCGAAAAACAGGGAAGGTACATTGCCCCGGATCCAAACCCTGAAAATGGAATGTTTTTCCGTTCCGATCAGTTTCCATTGGTAAAGCTGGGTGTTCCGGCCATTTATGCCAAAGGATACGTGGATGCCGAAAAATACGGAAAGGAAGAAACCATGAAAATAATTGACCGCTACTGGAAAGAAACTTACCATAGTCCGTTTGATGAATTTCATCCTGAAACCGATGATTTAAAAGGGATTGTTGAGGATGCCAGATTACTTTATCATGTTGGCACCAATCTGGCCAACTCCGAAGTCTGGCCTAAATGGAATGCAGATTCAGAATTTAGAGCGGTTAGGGAATCATCAAAAAAATAGTAAATCATTCATTCACCAATCATTCATCAATGAAACTCCTCCATACTTCTGACTGGCACCTTGGCAAGCGACTCGAAGATTTTTCGAGGATTGAAGAACAGCAGGCTGTTTTGCAGGAAATCTGCGAAATTGCTGATCGGGAACAGGTTCATGCAGTTATCGTTGCCGGCGATTTGTTCGATACATTCAATCCGCCCACCGAGGCAGTCGATTTGTTTTACAGAACATTAAAGTATTTGACCAACAATGGAAAACGGCCTGTGATTGCCATAGCCGGAAACCACGATTCGCCCGACCGCATTGAGGCGCCCGATCCACTGGCCCGGGAGTGTGGAATCATTTTTACAGGTTATCCAAATTCGGTTGTCCCGCAATTTGAACTGGAATCGGGATTGAGAGTACTGCAAAGCGAGGAAGGTTTTTTGGAACTGAAAATACCCGATTTCGATACTCCATTGCGTCTGCTGTTAACACCGTATGCGAATGAATTCCGTCTTAAAACTTATCTGGGACACGAAAACAGTGAAGAAGAACTTCGAACGGTACTTCAGGAAAAATGGCAGGAACTTGCAGCCAAACATTGCGACGAAAATGGTATTAACGTTCTGGTAACCCATCTTTTTGTAATGAAAAAAGGAGGTATGATGCCCGAAGAACCTGCTGATGAAAAACCTATTTTGCATGTTGGCGGAGCACAGGTTATTTATTCCTCGAACATTCCGGATCAAATTCAATATACCGCTTTGGGGCATTTGCACCGGATGAGCCGGGTCGATTCGGTTCCATGTCCGGTTTATTATGGCGGTAGTCCGTTATCGTACAGTTTTGCTGAAGCTAACCAGAAAAAATATGTGTTGGTGATCGATGCCGAACCAGGAAAGGAAGTTCATGTTCAGGAAGTTGAATTGACGAAAGGGAAAAAGCTACTTCGCAAACGGGCAGAAGGAATGGAAGATGCATTGCTTTGGCTTACAGAAAACCAGGATTGTTTGGCTGAACTGACCATGGTAACCGATACTTTTCTCACTGCATTGGAACGGAAACAATTGAGCAGCGCTCACAATAGTATTGTAACTATCATTCCGGAAGTGAAGAATTCGTCAGGATTTACATCAGGAAACAAAAAAAACATTGACCTAACCAACACGATGGAAGAACTGTTTATCAATTATTTCAGGCACAAAAAAGGGCAAGAACCAAATGATGAATTAATGGCATTGTTTGCTGAACTATTAGCAGAGGAAGAATTATGATACCAATTAAACTTACAATACAAGGATTATACTCCTATCAGGCCAAGCAAACCATTGATTTTACGCAGTTAACATCAGCAAATCTTTTTGGCATCTTTGGCGCTGTTGGCAGCGGTAAATCGAGCATTCTGGAAGCCATTACCTTTGCACTGTATGGAGAGACAGATCGGTTGAATCTAAGAGATAGCCGCAACTATAACATGATGAACCTGAAATCAAACGACTTGCTGATTGAGTTTGAATTTGAGACAGGCAAGGATCAGGCAGCCTATCGCGCAGTAGTGAAAGGCCGGCGCAACGGCAAACAATTTGAAAAAGTAGAAACATTTGAGCGTTCAGCATACCGAAATGAAGATGGTAACTGGATTCCTATTGAACCGGATTCATTAGGAAAGGAAATCATTGGCCTGACTTACAATAATTTCAAACGAACCATTATTATTCCACAGGGTCAGTTTCAGGAGTTTTTACAACTGGGGAATAAAGAGCGTACTGTGATGATGAAGGAGTTATTTAACCTCGAAAAGTTCGAATTGGATTATAAAGTGACTTCACTCCTGTCGAAAAACAATGCACAAATACAAACAATTCAGGGGCAGTTGAAGCAGCTGGGGGAAATAGAACCGGAGCAGATAATTCATTATTCTGCAAAACTTGAGGAACTTAAAACAGCAATTGAAAAATTGAATCAACATATAACAATGAATCAAAAGCAGGAAGCCGAATTAAAAAATTTATTTGAACTGGTTAGGAAGAAAAATGAAAGTAGTTCAAAGCTAAAACTGCTTGATGAAAGATTGCCTGAAATTCAATTGCTCGAAAAGAAAATTGCAGATTACGAGTATTGTATGATTCATTTTAAAAACCTTTTTGATGCGTATGATTTATCTTTGAAAAAGATCAGGCAACTGGAAGAACAAATTAAAAATGAAACTATTGGTTTAAAAAAATCAGAAGAGCAGATATTGGTTGCTGATCAAATATTTGCGAATATCAAAGTTGATTACGATGAACGGGAAAAGCTAAAACAACAAGCCGAAGAATTAGAAAAAATGATTCGGTTGAATGATTTGAAACAATTGGTAATTCTGTCGGAGGATCGGATTCAAAAAGGGAATATTTTTGCTGAAAATGCAGTTGCTGCCATCGGGAAACTCAAAGCGGATAAGGGAAATCTTGAAATTCTGCTTAAGGAAGAAAAACTCAGACAGCCTGATATGGTTGCGCTTTCAAATGCAAAAAGCTGGCACGATTTGAATAAGAACCTTCAACAACAGGTTACATCTCTGGCTTCTGAAGCGGTAAAATTCAGGAGCGAAATTAAAATCATTGATGAATTTGTCTCCAAAATATTTGAGAATGAACTTTTCGATTCCTTTTCAGGAGAAAAAAATGCAGAAGCTGGAAATGAATTTCTAAAGAGGAAAACGGAGGAACTTAAGAATCAACTACCCGGATTGGATACTGAAATTCAACATTTCAAAGTTCAGATAAAATTGGAAGAATATGCTGTAAATCTAAAGAATGGTGAAGCTTGTCCAATTTGCGGCTCATTGAATCATCCTCAAATTTTGAGCGCCGCAAATGTTTCGGAAGCGCTGAATAATACGATCGTTCGAAAAAAAGCGGCAGAAAAGGAAATTGCTGATTGTGATTTTCAAACTGCTGCTCTTGCAAACTGGTTTCATGGCCGAAATCTCAATGAACAGCAACACTCAGGGATTTTAAACAAGCAAAAGGAGCTTGAAGAAAAAATATCAAATCATCAGGCTGCGTTTAAATGGGAGAAATTCAGTAAGGAGGAATTTGTAAATGATGCTTTTAAATCAGCTGAAGTATTGAGAAAATCAGTTGAAGAAATTGAAAAGAAGCTGGAAGTAACGGCAAAAAAGTTGGAACAGGAAACTGCCAATAAAGAAAAATACCTTCAGAATATAGAAAAGATTAAAATCGAACTGACCGTTTCGCAAACAGAGTTACAAACAATTGTCAATCAGATTAAATTGATTGATTTAAGCATATATTCGCAACGACCGAAAGACGAAATATCAGCTGAAAAGAACAGCTTGCTTCAAAGATATGCTGAACTTGAAAAACAATATGCTGCTCTGAACAATCAACTTATTGAGTTTCGAAAAAGCAAGGACATTCTTTCCGGAAGTATAAAAGCCAATCAAATACAGCTGGAACAAGAGAAGAATTCAGGAACAGAATTAAACCTTCATATTGAAAAAGCTTTGGAAGATTCCGGATATGAGTCGTCGGAAACAATAAAACTTATTTTGAAACAAGCGTTAAACCTTGCTGCAGAAAAGCAAAAAGTGAATATTTTCAGACAAGACATTTCAGTTTGCCGAAGCCAGTTGGATTTGTTGAATCGGGAGATTGGAGACCGGCAGTACGACGCCAAAATTCATGAGGATTTACGAATTCAATTGGAGGGAGAAAATGAATCGAGGAGTCAACAAAACAAAGAATATGGCATGACGGAGAAATCGCTATTGGATATGAAAAAGGCGATGGAAGCACGGATAAACCTTCAAAAAATACTTGATAGCCTTGAACTGCGCGGTGAAAACATCAAAACGATGAAGTCTCTGTTCACTGCAAGTGGTTTTGTGAACTACATTTCGTCGGTCTATCTTCAGAATTTATGCAATGCGGCCAACGATCGGTTTTTCCAGCTTACCCGGCA
Source organism: Bacteroidales bacterium (assembly GCA_038248385.1). Classification (GTDB taxonomy): domain Bacteria; phylum Bacteroidota; class Bacteroidia; order Bacteroidales; family Prolixibacteraceae; genus Aquipluma. Next base: position 9,841 of record JBBRXN010000008.1, on the reverse strand, counting down.
GAAACTGAGCCTCGAGATTACCGGTGACAATAATTTTCAGGTACGCGATTTTTTGAATGGAGGTAAAGTACGAAGCGTAAAAACACTTTCAGGGGGACAAACCTTTCAGGCTGCATTATCACTTGCGTTGGCGCTGGCCGACAATATCCAAAAAATAACCGATTCGAACCAGAATTTCTTTTTTCTGGACGAAGGTTTTGGCTCGTTGGACAAAGATTCATTGTCAGTAGTTTTTGATACATTAAAATCGCTCAGAAAGGAAAACCGCATCGTAGGTGTTATTTCGCATGTGGAGGAAATGCAACAGGAAATTGACACGCATTTGAGGATTGAAAATCACGAAGAAACCGGAAGCCGGATTTTTTCAAGCTGGGCTTAGAAAGAAAAGGCCACTCTCCCAAAGAATGAACAGTTCCAATTAATAAAACTCAGCCTCCTCCAACCTCCCCCGAAGGGTAAGGCTAAAAAAAACAAGGGTTCAATTATTGAAACCTTGTTTTTTTAAATTCCTCCCCTTTGGGGAGACTAGGAGGGGCTTTTTTTATTTCTTCCAGAGTTTTTCCATTTCTTCCAGAGTTTTGCCTTTGGTTTCGGGAACCATTTTCCAGACAAAAACAAATGAAAGAACGCTCATCAGACCATAAAAACTGTAGGTCAAGCCTCCGCTGAATTCCATCATTGCAGGATAAGTTGATGAAATAAAATAGTTGGCAGCCCACTGTGCAGCAACTGCAATGGCAATTGCACGACCCCTGATCTTATTTGGGAAAATTTCAGAAATCAATACCCAGCAGATTGGTCCCCACGACATCATGAAGGATGCAGTGTAGATAATGATGAATATCAATGTGCTGATTCCTATAACTTTAAAGAAGGCCAATCCACCGATTGCAAACATCCCGATGGCCATCCCGATTGAGCCGATCATCAGCAATATTTTCCGTCCGTATTTATCAACGGTAAGAATGGCAACAACCGTAAAAATTACGTTGATCAATCCCATTACAACCGTTTGAAGCATGGATGCATCTTTGGCGGCGCCCATACTTTCGAAAATTCGCGGAGCATAATACAATGCCACGTTGATGCCTACAAATTGCTGAAATACTGACAGAAGGATTCCGATAATAATTACCACTTTCCCGTAGGCAAATATTTTTTCGGAAGCGGCTTCTACTGACTTTTTGATGTCAGCCATAATGATTTTCGCCTGCGTTACGCCATTGATTCTGGTCAGAATATGCAGCGCTTTATCATTCTGGTTGTTCATTGCCAGATAGCGAGGCGTTTCAGGAACAAAGAACAACAATATTCCAAAAATACCAGCTGGTATTGCTTCCGAAATAAACATCCATCTCCAGCCGGTTTCATTGATGAATTCGATTGTTTTTCCATGTGCTATAAAATAGTTGACAAAATAAACAACCAGCATTCCGAAAATAATAGCAAACTGATTGACTGAAACCAGACGGCCACGGATATCGGCAGGTGCTATTTCTCCAATGTACATCGGACTGACAGCCGAAGCAAGACCTACACCAATTCCGCCAATAATCCGGTAAAAATTGAACATGAACAACAAGCCCATAGTAGGTTCTCCTTTGGTGAAGAACAAAAATTCGGGAAATCCTGAACCCAGCGCCGAAATAAAAAATAAAACCGCTGCCAGCATCAGGGTTTTTCTGCGTCCCATTGCCTTTGCCAGTAATCCGGAAATTATTCCTCCGATAATACAACCGATCAGGGCGCTTGAAATTGTAGCTCCATGTGCCAGTGATCCAAGTCCAAGGCTGGTAATCAGGTAGGCCTGAACAGATTTTTCTGCGCCTGAGATTACGGCTGTATCATAGCCAAATAAAAGCCCCCCCAATGTTGCCACCAGGGTGATTCCGATAATAAATAGCGTGTTACGATCTTTCATGGGGTTAAATGTAGCAATTAATCAATTGCTCCAGCATTTCCTGTTTGCCGCTGATTTGTTTTGGTTCGCCAACTTCTTTGGCGATGTTGTAAAGATCAACTAAGTTCAGTCTGCCGGCTTCGTATTCTTTACCTTTTCCTGAATCGTAAGAAGCATAGCGATTGGCCTTTATTTTCAGGTAATCAGAATCTTTCAGCAATTTATCGGCAATCACCAATGAACGGGCAAATACATCCATTCCTGAAACATGAGCGATGAAAATATCTTCCAGATCGGTTGAGTTACGGCGGGTTTTAGCATCAAAGTTGATACCTCCGGTTGTGAAACCACCAGCCTGAATGATTTCGATCATGGCTTCGGTTACTTCATAAATATTGGTAGGGAATTCGTCGGTATCCCATCCGTTCTGGTAGTCACCTTTGTTGGCATCAATTGAGCCAAACATCCCGGTGTCGCGGGCAACACGTAATTCATGAGCAAAAGTGTGTCCGGCCAAGGTAGCGTGGTTCACTTCAATGTTCATTTTGAAATCGTTTTCCAAACCGTGTGCTCTCAGGAAACCAACAACAGTCTGAGTATCGAAATCGTACTGATGTTTCATTGGTTCCATTGGTTTTGGCTCGATCAGGAAAGTTCCTTTAAAACCCTGTGCGCGGGCATGGTCGCGGGCAGCAGCAAGGAATTTTCCCATGTGTTCCAATTCGCGTTTTGTATCAGTGTTGTGCAGGCTCATATAACCTTCGCGACCTCCCCAGAATACATAATTGGTACCGCCCAAAGCTATTGTAGCTTCCATGGCATTTTTAACCTGAACTGCTGCATTGGCCAATACGCTGAAATCAGGATTGGTCGATGCGCCATTCATGTAACGTGGATTAGAGAATACGTTGGCAGTTCCCCAAAGCAGCTTGGCTCCGGTTGCTTCCTGACGTTCTTTGGCGAAGTCAATCATGTTGGCCAACCGTTTTTCGATTTCGAAAACTGTTCCGTCACCAACTACATCGGTGTCATGAAAACAATAGAAGGGAGCGCCGATTTTGCTGATAAATTCGAATGCGGCATCCATTCTTTCTTTGGCTGCAGTCATTTTGTCGGTAGCGCCAGCCCATGGGAAAATCTGTGTTCCCGGACCAAACGGGTCGCCACCGTCGCCACAGAAGGTATGCCAGTAAGCAACTGCAAAACGAAGGTATTCCTTCATGGTTTTGCCTAATACTACCTGATTGGCATCGTAATACTTGAATGCCATTGGATTTGTTGACTTTGGTCCCTCGAATTTGATTTGATCAATACCAGGGAAATACTCTTTGTTTCCTTTAAAAACTGTCATGATGTTTTGTATTTGTCCTTCAGGAGAAGGAATGATTAATAATTATTTTTTAAATTTTTGTTTGTTCTATTCCGTCCGAAAAAAGTTTGACCCTTTTAAAATCATTTTTGCGCGGACGGTTCTTTGTTGTTTCCTAAAACCCGGAGTTTCGCCCCGGGCTATTGATATTCTGCCCTTTCAGGGCGAAAAAGATCGTACAATAGTGTCCAAAAGCTTTCCCCTTTGGGGGAACGGGAAGGGGGCTACATTGCTTTATCCAATGCCACTTTCCAGTTCTGGTAAGCTCCATCATATTGCGCTTTTTTGCTGGCGTCAGGAGAAATGGTATCGAGTTTTTTCAGGCTAACAAAAGCTTCCTTGGCTGATGCGTAATAGCCTGACCCGATTCCTGCACCTCGCGCAGCGCCTACAGAACCATCTGTGTTGTACAATTCGATGGTCGCTCCGGAAACTCCGGCCAGCGTTTCGCGGAAAATGGGAGAGAGGAACATGTTGGCTTTTCCGGCACGGATAACCTGTGCTTTGATGCCAATTTCTTCCATGATCTCCATTCCGTATTTGAATGAGAAAACAATACCTTCCTGAGCTGCGCGGAACAAATGTGCGTCAGTATGGGTATTAAATCCTAATCCTGAAATTTGTGCTCCAATATTTTTGTTCCGAAGAACGCGCTCGGCACCATTTCCGAAAGGAAGGATGCTCAAGCCTTCAGAACCGATGTCCACTTTAGCAGCTTTTTGGTTCATTTCTTCGTACGAAAAGGCTTTATTCCCAACGTATTTATTCAACCACGAATTCAGAATTCCGGTTCCGTTGATGCAGAGAAGGACACCCAAACGGTTGGCTTCGGAAGTATGGTTAATGTGTGCAAAAGTATTAACCCGTGAATACTGATCGTATTTTACTTTGCCGCTTATACCGTAAACTACTCCTGAAGTCCCGGCATTGGCGGCAATTTCCCCCGGATTCAGCACATTCAATGAAAGTGCATTGTTTGGCTGATCACCGGCACGGTAACTGATTTTAGTTCCTTCCGCCAATCCCAATTCGGCAGCAGCTTTGGCATTCACAACTCCCTGAACAGAGAAAGTCGGTACAATTTCAGGAATGAATGATTTTTCGAATCCATAATAATCGAGCAACATATCTGCCACTGCATTTTCTTTAAAATTCCAGAGAATTCCTTCAGACAAGCCGCTGGCAGTTGTTTTAATTTCTCCTGAAAGTTTCATGGCAATGTAATCGCCAGGTAGCATGATTTTATCGATTTTGGCATACAATTCAGGCTCATTGTCTTTTACCCATTTCAGTTTCGATGCGGTGAAGTTTCCCGGTGAGTTCAGCAGATTGGCAAGGCATTTTTCTTCACCTATTTCAGCATAAGCTTTGTCGCCATAAGCACCAGCACGACTGTCGCACCATATAATTGACGGGCGCAAAACCTGCTGGTTTTTATCGACCACCACCAAGCCATGCATCTGGTAAGAAATGCCGATTGAATCGATTGTTTTGGGTTCAACTTTTGATTCGGCCAGCACATCGCGGAGCGCAAGTTTCAGGTTTTCCCACCAGTCTTCCGGTGCCTGTTCTGCCCATCCGGCTTGTTTCGCTACAATTTTCATTTCCTGTTTGGGGTAAAAAGCCGAAGACACACAATCGCCTGTTTGTCCGTCGATTAATGAAGCTTTTACGGATGAACTACCCATGTCGAATCCTAATAAGTACATATCTTTTGTTGTTTGTTAAGTTGTTATTTTTATTAAACCGTTCTGTTCTGGTATGCCAGGCAAATTTAGGGTGACTGAACCCGTTATCAAAATATGATTCGATGTTTTAAAACATCAATTAAAGCGACTTTCGAACAGTCATTTTGGAGGGGATAACCAAGTTCGTTTTTTCTCCGGTAATTACAAACTCGGCAATCTTTTTTCCCATCAGCTCAAAGTCGGTTGAAATCACAGTGATACCATCCTTAACGTATTTTTTCATAGGCGTTTCGTTATATGAAATAACGCCCACATCCTGCCCCTGAACAAGGTTTTTCTGCTCGCACTGATCCAGAAATTTGGCCAATGTTCTGTCACTTACGAGCAGATAAAGTTCGCCTTTCTGAATATCAAATTTTTTGAAATCCAACAAGGTTTTATAATTGATCTTAAAATCGGCACAGAATTTTTCGAAATAGGTAACCGATATTTTGGGATGATAAGTAAACGAAGGATAGAGATAAATGAATCGGTTGTATTTCCGAATCAGGTCGATGCCACCTGCGAGCGAATCGTACAACGACTGGCCGAAATCCTGGTAAATCGACGATGAACCTTCCTGCTCATGAACATTCCAGTCGATCACCAGTAATTTATTGGCCGGGATTTGCCGGATAATTTCTGGCACCCGTTCATGATCGAAGTTCATGATAATGTACTTGGTGTATTTCCCCAGGCTTTCCTTGATGATTTTCTCGAAGTCGTCGATGTTATAGTGGTGAAAATGAAGGTCGATAGCAATGGTTTCCGGCAAACTATCCAGAAAAGAACCGTAAAGAACCTCTTTGTAAGCCTTGAAAGTATCCAGAAACAGGAAAACTTTGGTAACTGCTTTGGCCACAAAATAACCACGGTTGGGCACCGATTCGATCACCCCGCGGTTTTTCAGTTCGGCATAAGCTTTGAAAACGGTATCGCGCGATAGGGAACTCTGTTTGCACAACTGGTTAACCGACGGCAACATATCGCCAATCTGAAGCAGGTTCCGGCTGATTGCTTCGTTGACCGAATCCATTAATTGCTGGAATTTTAATAAATTGGATTGTGGGTTAATCTCAAAATGAAACTTACTCTCCATATCATGCAAATTTTAAAGTGTTCTGTTCTGGTATGCAAACATACAAAAAATTAGTCACAGTTGGCAGTGGTCAGTTAGCAGAAAACAAGGGTAAAGATCAGTAGCCGAATAAAAGATCAGGCTACTTTGTCCAGTTAGCGATCTCAAGCCCTTTAATTCTCTTGAAGTGGTCGGTATTGTTTGTGATGAGTTGCATTTCGCTTGCAATCGCAGTTCCAGCAATCAAAGTGTCAGTGTGACCGATTTCCGTCCCTTTTTTTCTGAGATCGGCCTGAATTGAAGCCGCAATTTTTGCTGTCCGCAATGTCAACGGAATTACTTTGTTCAACTCAACAAAGTCTTCAAATCTTGATAGTTGCTTTCTTGCATCTTTGTATAAGAGTCCGTTCAGAATTTCGTAGTAGGTAATAATGCTTAAACTGATAAAGCCAAATTCTTTCAGGTGTTCGTCAACTTTTGCAATAACATTTAAGTTGCCTCTTAAAAATTCCGAAAGAATATCAGTATCAAGCATTGATGGTTTCATAACTCAATTGTACGGTCAAAAAGTCTGGATCTGGTCGTTTTCGTTTGGTTCAGGAAGTCAGCATAGTCCTTGCTGCTCATGTCACTAAATGCCCCACCAAACGCTAGAATTTTTTTTCTCAAAGTATCTGTATTCTTGGCTTTAGGTGTTAGTGAATGAACAAATTGATAGAGTTCCTCCAACCGATTAACCGGAACATCTTTAATCTCTTTTAATATGGCGTTTATTGTTAGCATCGCATCGTAATTTTTATTCAAATGTAAGGAAAAAACGCTTTATTCAAATTTCTGAATTTATAAACTAAGCCCGCTCACTATGAAGCTCGTTAACTGCGTCAATCAGTTGCTGGAATTTTAATAAATTAGATTGTGGGTTAACTGCAAAATGAAACTTACTCTCCATACCAACCAAATTTTAAGTGTTCTGTTCTGGTATGCAAACATACATATAAGATCGGAAAAAGCAAAAAGGATTTATTAAGGTTAAGGAATTGAAGGATTTTGTTTTACAGTACGATTTAAAGTTCATTCGGCTTACAACTTAAAGCTTGGCTCTCAAATTTACATAGCGCAGCTTATTTTGATTGAATATAAACAAGAAGCTTAAAGCTATTCTCTGGCCAAAAAAAATGAATTAATAAAATATTTTGTTAACTCTGTATGAGGTTTTGAATAGGGAAAATACATAAATTGATTCTTTGAGGTATGAATATTAAGCCCAGTGAATTAGCCAGTGTTGATTGCTATCTGGCACATTCAGCAAATGAACAGAATGAAGTTCATTTGCTAAGTGAGCATTTAATTGAAACATCGAAACTGATGGACGAATTTGCCAGCACTGCGGAGTTTAAAGGAATTTTTCGTTTTACTGGACTTCTACATGATTTTGGCAAATATCAGCCTGCTTTTCAGAAATACCTGAGAGAAGGTGGAAGAAGAGGAAGTGTGCCACATGCCAGTTGTGGCGCTGGTTTTAGCAAGAAATTGAGTCAGATTGAAGCGGCATTTGCAATTGATGGGCATCATAAAGGATTGCCAGATAAAGGAGATTTAATAACTGATTTGTATGAATTTGATGTTCCTGAAAATACACAGTTCGATTCAATTAGAACAGAATTTTTCAAGGAAAACCCGATAGAAGAAGCAGATTTAATATATTCAGATACCGGTTTAAGAGGCACAGATAAAGAATTTTTTATCCGAATGTTGTTTAGTGCGTTGACTGATGCTGACTGGTTAGATACAGAGAATCATTTTAATAGTGCCATTTCAGAAAAAAGAAATACAAAAGTATTTGATGTAGAGTATTTGTTAGAGAAATTAGAAGGTGAGTTAATGGGGAAGAGCAAAGAGGGCTATATTAATACATTACGAAATAAAGTTCGCAGTTATGCTATTTCTAAAGCTCAATTTAATACTGGGTTTTATTCGATGACCTTACCTACCGGAATGGGTAAAACGCTGGCATCTGTCAGTTGGGCGCTTCATCATGCAAAACACAATAACTTAAAGCGTATCATTATTGTACTTCCTTTTATCAGCATTATAGATCAAACAGCAAAAGAACTGAAACGGATCTTTGGTGAAGAATGGGTGCTTGAGCATCATTCCAATTTCAATGAAGACGAGGAAGACAATAAAGAAATTGCGGATGAATCAATTCAAAATGAAGCGCATGCCAGAAGGCTGGCTAATGAAAATTGGGATTTTCCAATCATTGTTACTACGTCGGTGCAATTTTTTGAATCGTTGTTTGGTAATAAACCATCTCGATGCCGAAAAGTGCATAATATAGCTCAATCAGTTGTGATTTTCGACGAAGTTCAAACTTTGCCAAAGGAACTGGTTTTATCGACACTCTCAATGTTGAAAAACGTCCAGAAAGTGATGGGTTCATCATTTCTTTTTTGCACTGCCACACAACCCGCATTTGAGAAAAGCGAAGGTTTCAATGGTATTGAAAACATCCAATCTTTAGTTGAAAATCCGAAAGAAGTTTTTGATGCTACTCGAAGGGTTAATTATATGGCGGTAAACGATTATCAACCTGTTTCGATAGAAGAGCTTGCCAGAAAAGTAATTGATAACGGAGATTCAACTTTGAGTATTTTCAATACTAAGAAACAAGCACTTCTGTACTTCAATACTATCATGAATTATTCAGATTATCAGACTTTTCATTTATCTACAAGTATGTTTCCTGCTCACCGAAAAGATGTGATTGGAAAGATACGGGATTGTCTTAGCAAGAAGGAAAAGATTTTGGTTTCCTCAACCCAATTGATAGAAGCTGGCGTCGATTTTGATTTTCCTTGTGTTTTCAGGGAGATTGCTCCTTTGGAGTCGATCATTCAATCCGCAGGACGGTGCAACCGTGAAGGGAAAATGTCTGAAGCTGGCCAAGTATTCATTTTCGTAGTTGAAGATTCCGGTGCTCCAAACAAGCAATATCGTTCGTTGGCCGAATTTGCCAATAAATTGTATAAGGATAATGAGAGACTGCTTTATGAACACGATTTCTTTGGAGAATATTACCGTAAGGTATTTCGGCTTTTTATACCTGAAGATATCAAGAATATAGAGAAGGCTCGACTTGGGTTCAATTTTAAAACAGTTGCCGGAGCTTACCATCTGATTGAAAATAAAACAACACCCGTATTTATACTCTGCGACGAAAGTTCTTATTTGTATGAACACATTCGTTATAAGCCATTTTTGTCGCGCGATGATTATCGGGCAATGCAGCAATACTCGGTTCAGGTGTATGAAAATTTCATGAAAGAGAACATTGGAAAGCTAGGTAAAGAACCACAGGGATATTGGAAATGGTATGGAGGATATAGCGATAAATATGGGATTTCAACCGACAATCCAATGCTTATTTTTTAATAAACCATAAACACTAAATATATGATTGACAACGAAATTGTTAGGGTAAAAGTAACAGGCGACTTTGCCTGTTTTACCCGTCCTGATTTAAAAGTAGAACGAATGACCTATCCTTGTATGACACCATCTGCGGCAAGGGGAGTTCTCGATTCCATTCTTTGGAAGCCTGAATTTCAATGGTGGGTACATCGTATTTGGGTGCTTAATCCGGTTAAGTTTTTTTCGGTAAAGCGAAATGAAATTAATGCAAAGCAAGGTAAAACACCCATCATAATAGAAGAAAAACGGGCGCAACGCAACAGCATTGTTTTGAAAGATGTGGCTTATATCAT
>JBBRXN010000007.1:0-79665 GCA_038248385.1 Bacteroidales bacterium | reverse complement strand
TCATCCACTTTTTATCTAAACTGTATTCGTTCAGCTCAATAAAGGTATTCGGATTCGAAACAACGGTTTCAAGGTTATAATATTCAGGTGGAAAAATTTTACCAATACCCAACAATGCTTCAACCTTAATTTTTACATTGATGCTTTTTTATTCCAGTAAACCCCTTTAATGTCCATTAATTTATACCAAAGTGAATTATTAAATAATCCAAATGTGTATCTGTCAAAATGCCGATGGATAGAAGTGTTAGTCCAATCGAGTGCACGAAGATTGGACTAACACACTTCTCAAATCGTTATTAATCGGTTTTAACCGGGCTTGCCTCTTCTTCCTTGTCTTTTTTGTGGATCAAACGGGCGTAGGTTTTACGCAATTCGTCCATTTGATTGAAAAGGGCGCTAAGAACATCTGAAGGAGTAAAATTGACCGCTTGTTCCACGGCAATGCAAAACTGTTCGTAGCTTTTGGCGGTTTCCGATTTCAGGCTGCTGGCCGATGGACCTTCAACGACAGCGCCCTGCTTGTTGCGCGTTTGGTAAAGTGCAGCCAGTACGGAATTTGCGGTTTCGAGCCCGGCCATCATGTCGGTAATGCCAATGGTGGCAGCGTGTGTTTTCAATATTTCACTGGCGTTGAACTTGCCAAACATCTCCGTCATAAGGCTTGTCTGGGTGTTCAATGGCTTTGTGTCGGTGTCCCAATACGGTTTGAAAAAGATTTTCAGTTCCCCGGCCGCTGCTTTTTTTTCAGAATTGCGGCCTTGCAGGTTGGTACTCACATTGCGCTTAATTTCAGTGAAACGGTCGTCGCAATCGAAGTCAAGTTCGTTCACTTGCGCGGTCATTGGACTCTTCAGTGCCTTTTTAATTTGTACGCCCATGGTGTTGTTGTCGGTTTCGAGCTCGCCAAGGATTACTTTGGGTACCTCGCCGATGCTTTCCTTTACAGGGTTGGCATACTCAATGGTCGATTTGCTGAGCGAAAATAAATTGTCGATGGTTAGTCGAATTGGGTACAAGGCATAAAACTTTTTAGTTTTCATAATGGGTTTTTTTAAATTATATAAAAAACATTCATTGATAGTCCTAAATTTTGAACAAGCTGTCTGTTGAAAAATTTCCAAAACACCAACCCAATCCATTTTACCCTTCTGAAATTTTTCTGAAGCCCCAACTGCTTCCATTTTGCCTTCTGAAATTTTTCTGAAGCGCCTACTGCTTCCATTTTGCCTTCTGAAATTTTTCTGAAGCGCCTATTGCTTCCATTTTGCCTTCCGAAATTTTTCTGAAGCGCCTAACTAACCAATTTCATTTTGCAATTTCATATTTTGATATCTACCGGTTGTACGTGCCTGATGAATAATAAAATATAAACTGGACTAATTTAACAAATAAACAACAACAATGACGAAAAATTGAAAAATATTTATGAAAATAAACCATAAGAATTAATTCTCACAGGGAATTTTCAATTCATCCTTCATATTGAAGCGAAATATTGGTTTTAATAATCAGAAGTTCGTTGGTTTTTATTATCGTTTGTGAATTCTACAAATATTTTGCAGCTCTGCCGCTCTCAGCCATTGAAGGTAAATTTTCTTTAACTATACAACATTGAACCTTTTATTTTGGCTTATCTTTGGGCTTTTATAAATTATTCTATATGAAACTCTGGGATAAAGGAACCTCGGTGAACGAACTCATCGAAAAATTTACAGTTGGGAAAGACCGTGAACTGGATTTGTATTTAGCCAAATTCGATGTATTGGGATCGATTGCCCACGCTAAAATGTTGCAATCAATTAATTTGCTTTCGGTGAGCGAGCTTGCCGAACTTCAAACCGAATTGGTTTCGATTTTCCGTATCATCGAAAAAGGTGACTTCAGGATTGAAGATGGGGTAGAGGATGTTCATTCTCAGGTTGAACTGATGCTGACCCGCAAATTAGGCGATACCGGAAAAAAAATTCACAGTGGTCGTTCGCGTAACGATCAGGTTTTGCTCGATTTAAAACTTTTTACCCGTTCCGAAATTCAGAAATTAGTGGTGGCCGTTGCCCAATTGTTCGATAAACTGCTGACCAAAGCGCTTACCAATCAGCAATACCTGATGCCCGGTTATACGCATTTGCAGGTAGCCATGCCTTCTTCTTTCGGATTGTGGTTCAGCGCTTATGCCGAAAGTCTGGTTGACGATTTGGTATTACTCCGGGCGGCTTACAGAATTACCAACCAAAATCCGTTGGGTTCGGCTGCCGGTTACGGTTCATCTTTTCCACTCGACCGTCAGATGACTACCGATTTACTGGGTTTCGAATCGATGAATTACAATGTGATTTATGCACAGATGGGTCGTGGCAAAATGGAAAAAACCGTCGCATTCGCATTGTCGTCGGTTGCTGCTACCATTTCGAAATTCGCTTATGATGTTTGTTTGTTCATGAGCCAGAATTTTGGCTTTGTTTCCTTACCTGATGAGTTGACTACCGGTTCGAGCATCATGCCGCACAAAAAGAATCCTGATGTTTTTGAATTGGTACGCGCGCACTGCAACAAAATACAGGCGGTTCCATACCAAATCAGTCTGATAACCAATAACCTTCCAAGCGGCTATTTTCGCGATCTTCAGATTCTGAAAGAAGTATTCCTGCCCTCATTTCAGGAATTGACGGATTGCATCAGCATTGCCGGTTTTGCCATCGACAATATGACAGTGAACACCAATCTGCTGGACGACGATCGCTACAAATACGTGTTCAGTGTCGAAGATGTAAATAAACTGGTGATGCAAGGTATGCCGTTCCGTGATGCGTATAAAAAGGTAGGTAATCAGATCAATGCCGGAACTTATGAGCCAAGCCGGGAAGTAAATCATACCCACAAGGGAAGCATCGGAAATTTGTGCCTCGATGAGATTGCAGATAGAATGGTGGCAGTTATCGAAGGTTTTGAATTTGAACAGATAGAAAAAGCCTACTCCAACCTGCTGAAATGAAACTGACAAATCACAAACACATTGTCGGTAGGGTTTAGGTGTGCTTTTGGTAAAAATGAGAAGTAATTGTCACAGGCTAAGATATTTAAATAAGAAGGATCATTAGCCGTAGCCTGGGGTGATGTAAATCGAAACATGGTCAAAAAAAGTTCGTTCCATTTTTCTTTACATATCTAAATTTTACAGATTTAAATAAGAAGAATCATTAGCCGTAGCCTTTAGGCTACGGAATAAAAATGCAAAGGGAATTGGGCTTTAGCCCAAAATACAATAACAAGATGAAAATGCAATAAATAAAACAATGTTTTTTTGTCCATTACAAAGGAAATTTGGGCTAAAGCCCATTGATCCACTTCCTTTTACCGTAGCCTAAAGGCTACGGCTATTGATTGATACAAAAAATGGAGGGAATACAAAAAATATTTTCTTGCGATTTATGTCGCCCCACCCTTAGCCCCGAATGCTCAGGGCTTTTCCCCTCTCTTTTAAAAAGAGAGGGGGGGACGTCCGCTTGCGGACGTGGGGTGAGTGAGTTATTAAATACGACATTAAAGGGTGTACGACATTTTTCCCTTTTTGTACCTAACCTTGATTTTTGATCAGGATGGTTTGTGGTTAATAATTTTTTCCACTCCCCCCAAGCCCCGCAAGCAGGGCTTTTCTCCTCTCTACGAGTAGAGAGGGGCGAGGTAAGTGAAGCGCACCGGGGGTGAGTGAAAATGAAGGAAGGGAATTTTGTCGTACACCCACATTAAATCGTTTCACTTACTTAAACGGATACTCAATAAATAATTTATAAACGATGAATAAGATTTCGATACTGCTAATTCTTCTGCTTGGCTTAACAAGCTTGCAGGTTTCAGGCAAATGGTTTCAGCAAAAGACCATTTACAGCAAAGTGCTCCAGCAGGAAAAGACTTACTATGTTGGATTGCCGACAGGGTATAACGAATTGGATAAAAGCAAAAAATACCCGGTAATTGTATTTCTTCATGGTGCGTCGGTTACAGCCACCGAAATGGTAAATTCACTGGAACCTTTTCTTGACAACTTTTTTACGAAACTACTTTTCGATAAGCTTTTCAAGGTAATTTTTATTATTCCTGATGGATCTTGTGAACCATACAAAGGGAGTTTCTACACCAATTCGGCTCTCTACGGTAATTATGAAGATTATATCGTAAGTGATTTGATACAAGAGATTGGAAGTAAATACAATACTTACAATTCAAGAGCAAAATGGAGTATCATGGGACATTCGATGGGAGGATATGGTGCCATGAAAATTGCTTTAAAATCGCCGCAGAAATTTATTGCGGCATCTGCTTTGAGCGGTCCTTTAAATATTACCCGTTTTGATGAATTGCTCCCGATACTCCTTTCGGAACATGGTTCAACGCCACCGTACAATTTTAGTTATGATGGTAGTGTTACCAAATTAGTTTATTCCATGGCCGGAGCCTTTTCTCCCAATCCGGGAGCAACACCTCCCATCCTGTTTCCAATAAACTCAACAGGAACCTTCGATCCATCGGTAAAAGAACTTTGGGAGAAACACAATCCAATCAACTTGATCAGGGAATGGAAAGGAAATCCGGCAATGGCTATTCATACTTATTGCGGCGAACAGGACGAATTTAAACTGGCAAAAGCCAACCACATGTTTTCCGATACATTAAGCAAATATAATCTTCCACACACTTACATCCAGGATCCTAACGGCGATCATGTGAACAGCTTGTTTACAAGTTTACCGCAAGGAATCAACTTCTTATACCATGTGATGGATACTGCACGAATCCAAATTGAAACCTTGGCTGATCAAATTACTGAGGTAAAAAGATGGTCTGTCTATCCTAATCCGGCAACCGACCAATTCTATGTATCCGGCATAACCGAAAATCTTCAGCAATTGGTTATTTACAATTTATCAGGACAAAAAGTGATGCTGATTGATAACCCAATTCTTAATCAAGGTATTGATATAAGCCACTTGAACAAGGGGATATATTTAATATCGCTAAAGAATGCCAGAGGTAGCACGTCTGTATTGCGGCTAATCAAAATATACAATTAAAAAAAGTTTGAAGCACCAATAAAAAAACAGTTTCTTTGGAAAACCAAATTCTAAACCTGTGACCATGAATAAACTTTTTTTTCTGCTGACTTTTATTCTGATAATTTCAGGAGTCGATCTTTCCTGCGCTCAATCGGCCAACACCCTTTGGTACAAGCAAGCTGCCCAGTATTTTGAAGAAAGTCTGGTGCTGGGAAACGGTAAAATGGGCGCTTCCGTTTTTGGAGGTGTTCAATCCGATAAAATATTCCTGAACGATGCTACGCTTTGGTCGGGCGGACCGGTTGATGCCAACATGAATCCGGAGGCATACAAAAACATTCCGGCCATTCGCGAAGCATTGAAAAACGAAAATTACAAGCTGGCCGATGAGCTGAATAAAAAGGTTCAGGGGCGCTTTTCTCAAAGTTATGCGCCGCTTGGAACTCTTTTTCTTGAATTCAAGCATCAAGGGGAACCTCAAAATTACTATCGCGAACTGAATATTTCAGAAGCAATCTCGAAAGTTAGTTACGAGGTAAACGGAGTTAAATTTACCCGCGAATATTTTATTTCCTATCCTGACCAGATGATGGTGATCAAGTTTACAAGCAACCAAAAAGGTGCATTGAATTTTAACGTAAAGTTTGAAAGCCAGTTGAAAAACAAGGTCACAATTGCCGAAAATTCGCTAAAAGCGTATGGTGTTGCCCCAACTAAGGCAGAACCAAATTACCGTGGCGACAAAGCTGATGCGGTTGTTTTTGACGAAAAGAACGGTACCCGCTTTTCAGCTTTGATCAGGATTAAAAATACGGATGGTCAGCTTTCTTCATCTGATTCAAGTATAGATTTGTCAGGCGGAACTGAAGCGATTGTCTTTGTGTCGGTAGCTACCAGTTTTAACGGGTTCGATAAAAATCCGGTAACCGAAGGTTTAAATTCCGAATTAATTGCCGCGAATCAGATGAAAAAAGCATTTCCGAAGTCGTTTAATAAGCTGAAGAAGGCACACCTGGCCGATTTTCAGAAATATTTCAACCGTGTTAGTTTATACCTTGGAAAAACAGAAGCACCGAATTTACCGACAGATGAACGGCTGAGGCGTTATGCGGAAGGCAATGAAGACAAGAATCTGGAAGTTTTATATTTTCAGTTTGGCCGTTACCTGCTGATTAGTAGTTCGCGCACACCTGGCGTTCCGGCCAATTTGCAGGGGATTTGGAATCCGCACATCCGTCCGCCCTGGAGCAGCAATTATACCACCAACATCAATGCGGAAGAAAATTACTGGCTTGCCGAAAATACCAACCTTTCCGAAATGCACCAACCGTTGCTGAGTTTTATTAAAAATTTATCCACCACCGGTAAAGTGACCGCCAAAACCTTTTATGGAGTCAATGGCTGGACAGTCTGCCACAATTCTGATATCTGGGCCATGAGTAACCCGGTGGGCGAATTCGGGCAGGGCGATCCGGTTTGGGCCTGTTGGAACATGGGTGGTGCCTGGCTGAGCACACATTTATGGGAGCATTATCAGTTTACACACGACAAGAAATTTCTGAAAGATGAAGCTTATGAATTGATGAAAGGTTCCGCATTGTTTTGTCTGGAATGGCTGGTTGAAGACAAGAAAGGAAATCTGATCACATCGCCTTCCACTTCTCCTGAAAATAAATACAAAACTCCGGAAGGATATGAAGGAGCAACTTTATATGGTGGAACAGCCGATCTGGCCATGATTCGCCAATGTTTTCTGCAAACTATTGAAGCTTCGGAAGTATTGAATATGGATGTTGATTTCAGGAATAAGCTGGAGAAGGCGCTTGCAAAATTGCACCCTTACCAGATCGGCAAAAAAGGCAATCTGCAGGAATGGTATTATGATTGGGCGGATCAGGATCCGCAGCACCGGCATCAATCTCATTTATTCGGACTTTTCCCCGGAAACCACATTACACCTTTAATTACTCCTGAACTGGCCAATGCCTGCCGGAAAACGCTCGAAATTAAGGGCGATGAAACAACCGGCTGGTCGAAAGGATGGCGGATCAATCTCTGGGCACGGTTGTGGGACGGCAATCATGCTTACAAAATGTACCGCGAATTGCTGAAATATGTCGAACCGGATGGTGTCAAAACCAATTACGCAAGAGGAGGAGGCACCTATCCCAATTTGTTCGATGCTCATCCGCCATTTCAGATTGATGGTAATTTCGGGGGTGCGGCAGCAGTTGCCGAAATGCTGGTTCAGTCAACTGCAAATGAAATTCGCTTGCTTCCGGCTTTGCCCGATGCATGGGCTGATGGTTCAGTAAAAGGAATCTGCGCTCGTGGTGGTTTTGAAATAACGATGGACTGGAGCAACAAAACCGTCAAAAAACTGAGTATTTATGCCAGAAATAATGGCAAAACGACCCTCTTTTATGGCAATGAAAAAAAGGAAATCGCACTGAAAAAGGGGCAAACCATGGAATTGAATTGGTAAAAATAAATTCTGAAAGATCGATCACAACGAACTCCATCCGGGTTTTGCTTTGTTTACTTTTCAATATTATTCCTCGAATATTTAGAAAAAACGACGATCAGTGGCATTAAAATTATTTTGAAAGTGTCAGGCACGCTCTGATTATATGAATTCGGATTTTTTCATCGGGCAGTAAACGGATTGAAAAACACTTCCTTACTTGTATGATCAGTTATATAAAACAGATGAGGAGAATTAAAAAAACAACAGAATAAATTGTAATATCAAAAAAAAGCAGGATTATTTCAAGGGTTATAAAAAACAAAAAAGACCTGATTTTCATTGAAAATCAGGTCTTTAGTTTTGCGGAGAGAGAGGGATTCGAACCCCCGGACCGCTCGCACGGTCAACGGTTTTCAAGACCGCCGCGTTCGACCACTCTGCCATCTCTCCAAACGCGGTGGCAAAAGTAGAATAAATTTTTAATTTTCAAAAATATTTCAGAAAATCCTTTCAGAAATAATTTTTCAAAAAACTTTTCAGAAAGGTTGTTTTTTTGAATCTAATTTTGGAATTTAGTGTCTGAATTAAATGAACCTTTTGAAAGCATTGATTTTATTAAGGTTTTCCTTTTTTTCATATCAATATTATTCGTTAATCTTGGTAGATGATTTAGTATTTTACATATTTTTTAACCTTAAACATGTTTTCTTATGAACAAAGCACAATTAATCGATGCAATTGCTGAAAAAGCTGGTTTGACTAAAGCCGATTCTAAAAAAGCGCTTGATGCTTTTGTAGATGCTACTACTGATGCCTTAAAAAATGGCGACCGTGTTGCTCTGATCGGATTCGGATCTTTTTCTGTTGCGTCACGTAGCGCAAGAACCGGAAGAAACCCACAATCAGGTCAAGTAATTACTATTCCTGAAAAAAATGTTGTTAAATTTAAACCAGGTGCTGAATTGGCTGATACCGTATAGTATTTCTCCTGAAAAAATTAACGAATGGGCTGCATAAATTTTATGCGGCCCTTTTTTTTATCTTTGCCCTTCCAAAAAAAACACAATGGAAGCCAGATTGATTCAGTTTCTTTCAGAATTTGTGACTACTGAAAGACTTACTTTGTTTAATAAAATACTTTCACTTCGCACCAATTACCTGACTATAGTGCTCGAAGACCTTTATCAGACACAGAATGCCAGCGCTGTTGTTCGCACTGCCGAATGTTTTGGTATTCAAAATATTCATGTGATTGAAAATACGCATCCTTTTCAGTTCAATAAAGACGTGGTCAGAGGAGCATCCAATTGGGTGACTGTTAACCGGTACAACCGCACAGAAATGAATACTCCTGAAACTTTGCGGAAATTGCGTCAGGAAGGTTACCGGATTGTTGTTGCTACCCCACATGAACACGATGTTGATTTGGAGAAATTTGATCTGGGAAAGGGAAAGGCTGCCATCGTTTTTGGTTGTGAAAGGCCCGGCCTGACTGAATGGGCCAAAAAGGAAGCCGATGAATTTATGAAGATTCCGATGGTCGGATTTACTGAAAGCTTAAACGTTTCTGTTGCTGTTTCAGTGGTGTTGCATCATTTAACCCACCAACTCCGCAACAATTCTGCCGTTGACTGGCAACTTACCGATATCGAAAAACAAAAAATAATGCTGGATTGGCTTCGCGTGTCAATCAAACGTGTTGATTTGCTTGAGAACAAATTTATTGAATCGAATAAATAACTAAAATCATGGAAGTTTTTGCTGAAAAATTTGCTGACCTGAAGATTTTAAGATACGATGTGCCCGGATTCGAAGCGCTTGAATTGAACAAGAAATTATACATCTATTATCTTTCGCAGGCAGCTCTTTGCGGACGTGATATTTTATGGGATCAGAATAACCGGTACAATTTGAGCGTTCGTGCAGTTCTCGAAACAATCCGGCAAACATTCAAAGGAAACCGTGAAACAGATTCGTTTAAATCATTCGAAATTTATCTGAAAAGGGTGTGGTTCTCCAATGGAATCCATCACCATTATTCAACCGAAAAACTGCCGGCGGGCTATACTGAAGCCTATTTCAGCGAATTGATTGATAAATCCAGCTGGCGTAAATTAGAGTTGCCTTCAGGAATAAAATTCAAAAGTTTCATTGCCGAAATTCAGGAAGTGATTTTTAATCCTGAGAAAGAAGTTAAACGTGTAAATCTTGATCCTGACAAAGATTTGCTAAAAACATCGAGCAACAATTATTACCGGGATGTGGCCCAGCATGAGGCGGAGTTATTTTATGCGGAACTAAAAACAGCTTCGGATTCGGAACTGGTTTCATTTGGATTGAACTCGACTTTGGTGAAAGAGAATGGGAAACTGGTTGAAAAAGTATGGAAACTCGATGGCAAATATGGCAAAGCGATTGAACAGATTGTCTTTTGGTTGGGAAAAGCCAAAGAATATGCGGAAAACGACCTTCAGAAAAAATACATTGGCCATTTGATTGAATATTATATTACCGGCGATTTGGCCTTGTTTGACCAGTACAGTATCGGCTGGGTAAAGGAACTGGAAGGCGAAGTTGACTTTGTGAACGGTTTTATCGAAGTGTATGGCGATCCTTTGGGCATAAAAGGTAGTTGGGAATCGATCGTGAATTTCAAAGACAAGGAAGCCAGCAAACGAGCCACTATTTTGAGCGAAAATGCGCAGTGGTTCGAGGATCATTCGCCGGTTGCCCCTGAATTTAAAAAGGCCGAAGTAAAAGGGGTGAGCGCAAAGGTGATCAACGTGGCAATTCTGGCCGGCGATTGTTATCCTGCAACGCCCATCGGGATTAATTTGCCGAATGCAGAGTGGATTCGCGAGAAACACGGATCAAAATCGGTAACCATAGAGAATATTACACAAGCTTATTTTCTGGATTCGATGAACAATGGAATGCTGGAGGAATTTGCCGGTTCAACTGAAGAAATTGAAAGAGCCCGCCAATATGGTTATCAGGCCGGAAACCTGCATACCGATTTGCACGAATGTCTCGGACATGGTTCAGGAAAAGTTAAAGAAGGAGTAAGCACCGAAAACCTGAAGAACTATTATTCGACCATTGAAGAAACCCGGGCCGATCTTTTTGCTTTGTATTACATGTTGGACGATCAGATGGTGAAACTTGGTTTGCTGCCTTCGGTTGAAGCGGCCAAAGCGGAATATGATACTTATTTGCGAAACGGACTCCTGACTCAGTTGACACGTATCGAACCAGGAAAGGACATTGAAGAATCGCACATGCGAAATCGCCAGCTGATTGCCCGTTGGGTTTTTGAAGCCGGAAAAGAGAAAAATGTAGTTGTATTCGTCCGTTCAGGAGAAAAAACCTTTGTCAGGATTAACGATTATCAGGAATTAAAAGACTTGTTTGGCCAGCTTCTAAAAGAAATTCAGCGCATCAAATCAGAAGGAGATTTTGAAGCTGCAAAACAATTGGTCGAAAATTTCGGGGTAAAAGTTGACCATTCACTACATGATGAAATACTTGCACGTTTCAAAAAGTTGGATTTGGCGCCTTATTCGGGTTTCCTGAACCCGGTTTATGAACTTAAAGTATGGCCTTGCGGAACGCCCGATGATGTTTTGATTCGGTACGATGAGGATTATACGACTCAAATGCTTCGGTACAGTAAGGAATTTGGTTTTTTGGCGGTGATTGATTAGGAGCAATTTCTTTGCAGCCATAATAAATAATCAGAAAAGCATTGTTCATGGCCAATTTGATTAGCCGTAGCCTTCAGGCTACGGACATGAAAATAATCGGAATTGCACAGGGCTTTAGCCCAAAAGGTTGAAAATATTTCGGCTAAAGCCGGGAATCGTAATTGATCATTGTTCAACGCCATAAATGGCGTTGCTAATCAATGTTCCAATATTTGCCGCCGGATATGATGAATTCAACGCCTAATCAGAAAAACATTGTTCATCGTCAATTTGATTAGCCGTAGCCTTCAGGTTACGGACATAGAAATAATTGGAATTGCCCTGGGCTTTAGCCCAAATGGTTGATGATGTTTTGGCTAAAGCAGGGAATCGAAAATGATCATTGTTCAACGCCATAAATGGCGTTGCTAATCAAAATGCCAATATTTTTATCCCATCTCGATTTTAATAAAAAATCCGTAAATTTGATTTTGTTGTTATTCCAAAATTTCAACCAACCATTTATGTCATACATCAAGGTTTATGTCCATTACGTATGGTCAACAAAAGATAGATATCCATTTTTATCAGATTCCATTCGTCCCCAATTGTTTGCACATATCAGGGAAAACGCAAAAAAGAAGAATATCTACATCGATTTCATAAACGGCTATACTGATCATGTTCATGTATTGGTTTCATTAAACGATGATCTCAGCATTGGCAAAATAGCGCAATTGATTAAAGGAGAATCATCTCATTGGATCAATCAGGTTAATTTAACCGTTGGTAAATTTGAATGGCAAGACGAATATCTGGCAATTGGAATGGGTGACGATAAAATTGACATCGTGCGCAACTACATTTCCAAACTGGCAGAACATCACAAAAGTGTTTCATTTGCTGATGAATACAATAAATTCATTGAACGTTATGGTTTTGACATTGTGAGACGATAATTATTTTTCAACGCCACAAGTGGTATTGCCAATCAGAAAAGCATTGTTCATGGCCAATTTGATTAGCCGTAGCCTTCAGGCTACGGACATGAAAATAATCGGAATTGCACAGGGCTTTAGCCCAAAAGGTTGAAAATATTTCGGCTAAAGCCGGGAATCGTAATTGATATTAAAACAACGCCATTTATGGCGTTGCTAATCAACGTTCAAATATTTGCAGTCGGATTTGATTAGCCATAACCTTCAGGAATATGATGAAAATGTTAATACACCAAATCAAACCAATCCTTTACTACCGTTTCGTAATTGTTTTCATTTCGGTGCCTGAAGATATTTTCTTTCGGAAAGTAAGTGTAATCGGCCGCATATTTTTCGTGGTTCTCAACAATGTCTCTCAGCGCATTAATAAATTGTTCAACTTCCTGATTGGTGGTGGTAGGGTGCAACGACCAGCGAACCCATCCAGGTTTTAATGAAAGATCTCCCTGGCTGATTCTTTGGGTAATTTCGTCCGATAATTCATGGCTCACTTCAAGCAAAATGTGGCCATAAGTTCCGGCACAGGCACAACCTCCGCGAACCTGAATCCCATGTAAATCGTTCATCAATTTCACTAACAGGTTGTAATGAATCTTGGCCACAAAAAATGAGATAATCCCCGACCTGTCGCGATGTGCATTGTCCATTATTTTTACTTCAGGAATGCTGTCGAGGCCTTCAAAAGCCAGTTTCAGCAATTCCTTTTCGCGTTGATGAATGTTTTCAATTCCCATCTTTTCCTTGAGCCGGATGCACAATGCCGTGCGAATTGTTTGCAAAAAGCCGGGAGTTCCGCCATCTTCCCGAATTTCAATATTATCGACATATTTATATTCGCCCCAGGGATTGGTCCAATCCACCGTTCCGCCGCCCGGTTGATCGGGAACCGAATTGTGGTACATCGACTGGTCAAAAACTAAAACGCCTGAAGAGCCCGGTCCGCCCAGAAACTTGTGTGGCGAGAACATGATGGCATCTAATTTTTGCATCGGATCGGTCGGGTGCATATCAATGGTATCGTAAGGCGCTGAAGCGGCAAAGTCGATAAAAACTACTCCGCCATGTTCGTGCATGATTTGCGCCAATTCGTAATAAGGAGTATGAATACCGGTAACATTTGAGCAGGCTGTAAACGATCCGATTTTGAAAGGCCGGTCTTTATATTCTTCCAGTTTTTTCCGAAGGTTTTCAGGCGAAACCTGCAAATTTTTATCCGGATCAACAATCACCACATCAGCATTGGTTTCATACCAGCTGGTGTGGTTCGAATGGTGTTCCATGTGGGTAATAAAAACAACAGGCCGGTCGCGTTTGGAAAGGCAACCGGTATGATTCACTATTCCGCAGTATTTTAAGCCCAACATCCGCTGAAATTTGTTGATCACAGCAGTCAGTCCGGAACCTGCTGTGATAATAATATCATTGGGACCGGCATTCACATGTGCTTTGATGATTTGCTGCGATTGATGGTAAGCGTGTGTCATCAGTGCACCGGTTTCGCTCGTTTCGGAATGGGTATTTCCAACGAAAGGACCGAAGATTTCAGAAATTTGCTTTTCAATGGGTTTATAAAGCCTGCCACTGGCAATCCAATCAGCGTAAACAACTTTTTTTTCACCATACGGCGAACTGAAATGTTGGTCGATGCCTACAATCTCTTTCCTGAATGGATCAAAATAAGCTTCAAGTTTTGTCATGGTAATCAATAGCTTAAAAAATGCTCTGCAAAATTAATCCCTTTCCGTCAGATAAAAGCAGAATAAAATCAGTTTTTGTCACCTTGGAATCCGGGTTCCTGTCAAGTTCGGTGACAAAAAGTCATTTTTGGATCATGGTATAATCTTTGAAAAAAGTGCTGCACATGAATTAGAATATTAATCTAAAATTATAAAAATGCAAAAAGGAAAAATAGGCGTTACCAGTGATAATTTATTCCCGATAATTAAAAAGTTCCTGTATTCTGATCACGATATCTTCCTTCGTGAAATCATTTCGAATGCGGTGGATGCAACGCAGAAAATGAAAACGATCGCTGCCAAAGGTGAGTTTTCAGGCGATATTACGAACGCCAAAGTGAGTGTAAAAATTGACAAGGAAGCCAAAACCATTACCGTTTCTGACAACGGTGTCGGGATGACTGCCGAAGAAGTCGAAAAATATATCAACCAGATTGCATTTTCAGGAGCTGAAGAGTTTCTCGAAAAGTATAAAAATGATGCGAATGCGATCATCGGTCATTTCGGACTTGGATTTTATTCCTCTTTCATGGTTTCAAGTCAGGTGGATATTATTTCAAAATCGTACCGCGAAGGTGCGACTGCTATTCGCTGGGAATGCGACGGAAGCCCGGAATATGTGATGGAAGAATCAGAAAGAGCAGAGGTTGGAACCGACATTGTAATGCATTTGAATGCTGATTCAGAAGAATTTCTGGAAAAATCACGAATTTCAGATATTTTAAGCAAATACTGCAAATTCCTGCCGATCCCGGTAGTTTTCGGTAAAAAGACAACCTGGAAAGACGGAAAAGAAGTGGAAACAGAGGAAGATAACCAGATCAACGATGTCGCTCCGGCATGGACCAAAAAACCGGTGGACCTGACGGAGGAAGATTATACCAAATTCTATCATCAGTTGTATCCGATGGCAGAAGATCCACTTTTCAATATTCACCTGAATGTGGATTACCCGTTTAACCTGACCGGTATTTTATATTTTCCCAAGCTAAAAAATACGGTTGAAGTTCAGAAAAACAAAATCCAGCTATACAGCAACCAGGTTTTTGTAACCGATTCGGTTGAAGGAATTGTTCCTGAATTTTTAACACTTCTGCATGGCGTACTCGACTCACCTGATATTCCGCTGAACGTATCACGCTCATATCTGCAAAGCGATTCGAATGTGAAGAAAATCAGCAGTCATATCACCAAAAAAGTGGCCGATCGTTTACAGCAGTTGTTTACCGATAAACGTGAAGACTTTGAATCGAAATGGGACGATTTGCGTTTGTTCATCGAATACGGAATGTTGACTGAAGATAAATTCTACGATAAAGCTGAGAAGTTCTTCCTTTTCAAAAATACGGATGACAAGTATTTTACGATGGAAGAATATGAAACTTTGATCAAAGGCGAACAAACCGATAAGGAAAAGAACATTATCTATTTATATACGAGTAATCCTGAAGATCAATTCTCTTTTGTTCAGGCTGCCAAAAACAAAGGTTACGATGTGTTGGTGATGAACAATGTATTGTCAACTCCGCTGATCAACAAACTGGAGCAAAAATATACCAACAAGCGTTTTATTCGTGTTGACTCTGATGTGGTTGAGCATCTGATTTCCAAAGAAACCCCGGCCAATGAAATGAGTTGGGAAGAAAGAGATGCATTAAGCCCTATTTTTAAAGCAGTTTGTCCTGAAACCAAGGATTTCGGATTCAATGTCGATTTTAAAGATTTAGGCCTAACCGGCAGCCCGATGGTTATTACCCGCAACGAGTTTATGCGCCGGATGAAAGACATGAGCCAGATGCAGGGTGGAATGAGTTTCTATGGCGATATGCCCGAAAACCTTAGCCTGGTGGTAAATATTTCGCATCCATTGGTAAAACAGATTTTTGCAGAACGTGATGCTGCTTTAGGTTCGGAACTGGAACAGGTTAAAACTGAAATCGCTGTCAAGGAATCGGAAAAGGAAGAACTTGATAAAGCAAAAAAAGATAAAAAACCGGAGGAGGTTCCTACGGAAGTAAAAGAAAAATCGGAAGAACTCGAAAATGCGATTTCTTCACTGCTCGACAAACGTAAAGAAAAGCTTACCGCATTTGGAAAAGAAAATAAATTAGCCAAACAACTGGTTGATCTGGCTTTACTTGCAAACGGAATGTTAAAAGGTGAAGATCTCGATAAGTTTGTGAAACGCAGTTTTGAAATGATCAAATAAGATCATTTTTCAAACATAATTTGAAACAGGTTCTCTTCGGTGAGCCTGTTTTTTTTATTTCTCAGGTAGAATTACTTCTGAAAAAACGGTCAATATGTTTCTATCTGTTTCCATTCTCGTACTTCTTTGTATTTTTGCGCATCTAAAAATTTGAAATTATGTTGGTACAAACATTTCAACCATTTATCGACTGGTATTTATCGAATATTAATTATCTTACGATCACAGTATTAATGGCTATAGAAAGCTCGTTTGTGCCACTTCCAAGCGAATTGATTATTCCTCCTGCAGCTTATCTGGCAGTTCAAGGCAAGCTCAATCTTGGTTTAATTATTTTATTTTCAACTATTGGATGCATTATCGGTGCACTTTTTAATTATACCTTGTCGTTTTATTTGGGTCGGAAAATTATTTATGCTTTAGCAGATAGTCGCTGGGCGCGAATTTTTTTTATCAACCGCGAAAAAGTGGAACATGCCGAATTGTATTTCCTGAAAAATGGCAATACTTCAACCTTTATTGGTCGGTTACTGCCGGGTATTCGCCATTTGATTTCAATTCCTGCAGGTTTATCAAAAATGAATCTGAAAAAATTTGTTCTCTATACAGCGATTGGTAGTGCCCTTTGGAATGCTATTTTGGCCATAATGAGCTATGTGTTGGTTGATAAATGGGAAGTCTATTTCCGCGAGATAACCTGGGGTTTTATTCTGGTCGGGCTTGGATTTGTGGTGTATTTAGTCGTAAAAGCAAGAAAAAGGAGCAGTAATAAAACAACGCAAGAGGTGAAATAAACAGTTTTTTGCTTTGATCTTTTTTTATAAAAGTTTATTTTAAGGCTTTCAAAAAAACTGAAAGGAGAGCTTCAATGAATGCTGAAAAAATAGCTGATCCGAATTTAGTTCAAAAAGTAAAGAGGACAAAAAAGAAGAAGCATAAGGAAGGTATTCCTAAAAAGTTTAATAAAGAAGGTTTTATCCTCGCCTGGGGACTTGCCATTGTATTTGCTGTAATCGGGATTGATATCATTTGGTCTATTAAAATAACTCCTGAAAGCGCTGCTGAATCAACGCTACATCATACTACCCAAAGACTTATAGGTTTTTTTCCTGAATCATTCAAAGACACAATAGTTTTCATTTTGGGAAGTCTTTTTATTTTCAGCGCTGTTTTTCTGATTTTCCTTGGGTTGAAAATTGTTGTTCGGTATATTGCCGGCAAGAAGCCTAAATACAGAAGATTGGTCAAATCGGATTTTTATAAATCCGGATTTCGCAAACTGTTATCAAATAAAACTTCCATTTCTAAATAAAGGTTATAATTTTGGGCTTCATTGCTAAAATTTTATCATGGACGAGAAATTAAAAGCCTTTGCCCGCCTGTTGGAAATCATGGACGAATTGCGTGAGAAATGTCCCTGGGACAAAGAGCAAACCCTCGAATCGCTCCGAAAACTGACCATCGAAGAAACTTATGAACTGGCGGATGCCATCCTGAACAACGATTTGAACGGAATCAAAAAGGAACTGGGCGACCTGATGCTGCACATTGTTTTTTATGCCAAAATTGGTTCCGAAAAAGGTGCATTCGACATGGCCGATGTGTTGAATTCTATCAACGAAAAACTGATATACCGCCATCCACATGTGTTTGGCGAAGTGGATGTAGCCAATGCACGCGAGGTGGAACAGAACTGGGAAACACTTAAACTGTCAGAAAAAGGTGGAAACAAGCGTGTGCTTGAAGGTGTGCCGGCAGCAATGCCTGCTTTGATAAAAGCCAACCGTATTCAGGAAAAGGCCAGCGGAATCGGGTTCGATTGGGAATACCGCGAACAGGTCTGGGACAAAGTGAAGGAAGAAATCAATGAATTAAGCGTTGAAATTGATCAGGTTGATCAGGATAAGATGGAAGGCGAATTTGGCGATCTGTTTTTTGCCATGGTGAATGCAGCCCGCTTGTATGGAATAGATCCTGAAACAGCTCTGGAACGTACCAACCTGAAGTTTATCAGCCGTTTCAATTACCTCGAAAGTCAGACACTCCAAAAAGGGAAGGACCTGAAAAAGATGAGCCTGGCCGAAATGGATGTAATTTGGGATGAAGCCAAACGACTGGAACGATTATGATCCTTTTAACCAAAAATTAGAACTGGCATATTCTTTGAAAAGTAAAACCCTGATTTCAAAATTAATAAACAAATGAAAAAGATATACCTCCTGCCTTTTTTTATTGCTATCATGCTAATGGCTTGTTCAACAGGTCAAAAATCACTTCAGCGCGGAAATTATTACGATGCAATCATGAAAGCCGTCGGTCGCCTGAGCAGCGATCCCGACAACCGCAAAGCTTCCCAGGTCATCAAAGAAGGTTATCCAATGGCTGTTTCTTTTTATCAGGAAGAAATTGACCAGGTATTAACCGGTAACGATCCGTTCAAATGGAAACAAACGCTCGAAATTATGCAGACTGTCAACCTGATTTCGGACGAAATACGACGGGTACCCGCTGCCCGCAAGCTGGTAACTTCCATAAAAGCATATACTTCCGAAATGGTGGATGTGCAAAATCGCGCTGCACAAGAGTATTATGATGCCGGTATAGATGCTTTGAGCCGGAAAACACGTGAAGCAGCCAGGGAAGCTTACGTTCATTTTCAAAATGCTGATGGATTGGTTCGTAGCTTTAAAGATACCAAACAAAAAATGCTGGAATCGAAAGATAAAGCTACTCTGAAAGTGGTGGTCGAACAAATTCCGGTAAACGGAAAATACGAATATTCAGCACAGTTCTTCTATGACAATGTTTTCCAGATGCTCAACCAACAGTTTCAGGAAAAGGATTTTGTACACTTCTTTTCTCCGGAAGAAGCCAATAGGGCAAAACTGAAATATCCTGACATGGTTTTGCAAATGGGATTTTACGACTTCTTTATCGACCGTCCTCAACATTTTGAAGCTGAAAATGAACTTTCAAAACAGGTAGAAGAAAAATATCAGGTGAAAGTTTCCAAAGATTCAACAGTTACCAAAACCAGAACAGTAACAAAAAAAGGGAAAATCAAAATATTAACTGATCAGGTAGCTTCAGGTGGATTACTGGAATTGAAAGCTGTTGAATATCAGTCGCAGAAAATACTTTTTACTGATAAAATTCCCGGCCAATTTACCTGGCAAAATAAATATGGCATTTTTGTAGGCGATAAGGAAGTGCTCGACAATGAACTTGTTAATATCCTGAACAACAAAATGATCATGCCACCTGCATCACAGGATATGTTTGTGCTGTTTACCAAGCCGATTTTCAATCAATTGGCGGAAAAACTGACGAATTATTTCAGGCAATACAATTGATGTTTTATTGGATCAAATGTTATTCTTGTGGGGGTGCAGAAAAAATATATCAGAAATGCTGATGTTAAAACCCTATCTCCCTTCTACAAGCCTAAGTAACTTTTGTCAATTCAAATAGTTTTGTCCTGATGATGTGCTTTCTACTTCAAAAAATGTTTTCCAACAGAAAACCGCATTTTATTATATCGGGCTTTTAAAAGTAATAAATACTTTTATACTTTAGCTGAACTAATTATTGCCTGGATTCTATGGAATTGTACAAAATACATCCCCGACATTTCGTTGCAGTTGATTGTGTGATACTTGGTTATCAGGATGAAGAAATAAAACTTTTGCTTTATCCCCGTAGTTTCGAGCCATACAAAGGCAATTGGTCATTGTTGGGTGGTTTTGTTCAGGAAAATGAATCGGCAGCTGAAGCCGCGGCCCGAATTCTGAAGCAAACCACGGGATTGGAGCAGATTTTTTTGGAACAAGTGGCTTTTTTTTCAGAGCCCAATCGCGATCCGGAGGCAAGGGTAATCAGTCTGGCCTATTATGCCCTGATCCGTATTGATTTGCATGATGAAGAATGTGTAAAGGATAATGGTGCATCATGGGTTTCTATCAATAAGCTACCAAAGTTGATTTTTGATCATCAGGAAATGTTTGAAAAAGCATTGAAAAAGCTTCAGCAAAAAGCCGGCTACAGCTTGGTAGGTCTGGAGTTATTACCTGAAATGTTTACGCTTATTCAGTTGCGAAAATTGTATGAAGCTATTTTCCAGCATGAATTTGATCCGGGGAATTTCAGGAAGAAAATTTTATCGCTTGGCGTGCTTGAAAAAATGGATATCAAAGATGCTTCTGAATCCAAAAAAGGAGCCTTTTACTATCGTGCAAAAAGCAACATGGATGAAAAAGATATCAACAGGATCGTTAAGTTACAAGATGTAAATTACTGAATTTTAAATAAATACTAACTAATAAAAATTTATGAATTGGAATTCAAATGAATTTATTTGGCTCGACTGGGTAATTATCGCGGTTGGGATTTTGGCTATAGCGTGGGCTGTTTGGCGTTCGGTACAAAAAGACAAACGTTTGCAAAAGGGCGCCAACAGCGAAGACTACCTGTTCGGCAAAGGCGAACCCTGGTATATCATTGGTGCAGCTATTTTTGCTGCAAATATCGGATCGGAACACCTTGTAGGGCTTGCCGGCACAGGAGCTAAGGCAGGTGTAGGTATGGCGCACTGGGAGATGCAAGGCTGGATGATACTCATCCTGGGTTGGCTCTTTGTGCCGTTCTACCAACTTATGAATATTAAGCTGGGGAAAATCATCACAATGCCCGACTTCCTCAAAAATCGCTACACACCTCGTACAGGTTCGTGGCTGTCTATCATTACACTTATAGCTTATGTGCTAACCAAAGTGAGTGTAACAGCATTTACTGGTGGTATTTTCCTGGAGAGCCTTCTTGGCTTGCCTTTCTGGTACGGAGCTATCGGCTTGATCGTTTTAACTGGTGTCTTTACTGTCTTTGGCGGCATGAAGGGTGTGATGACACTATCGGCCATTCAAACGCCTATACTTATCATTGGTTCATTCCTTGTGCTTTTCCTGGGTTTGTCAGCGCTCGGAGGCGGCAGCATAGCTGACGGCTGGACTGCAATGATCGACTACTCTAAAACGCTGAGCAAAGGAGCAGATGGTGTTGCTTATGGCACTAACCACATGTTCCACTTTGAGACGGGTGACCCGCTGTATGATGAGTATCCCGGTTTTTGGGTATTTATTGGAGCGACAATTATCGGCTTTTGGTATTGGGCGACCGACCAGCACATCGTTCAGCGTGTACTCGGACAACGAAAAGGCGAGTCTAGCGACGTAGTGATGATGCGCGCACGCAGAGGTACTATTGCTGCCGGTTATTTCAAATTGTTGCCTGTATTTATGTTCCTGATACCCGGTATGATAGCTGCTGCATTGGCCGCACGTCCCGGCAGTGGCTTCACATTAGATAATCCTGATACTGCCTTTGGCTCAATGGTAAAGTTTGTATTGCCCGCCGGTGTGAAAGGTATTGTCACCATCGGCTTTATTTCCGCATTGGTTGCTTCTTTGGCGGCATTCTTCAACTCCTGTGCTACGCTATATACCGAAGACTTTTATAAGCCAATGTTCAAAGGTAAGACTGAAGCCAGATACGTTTTGGTAGGACGAATTGCAACAATTGCTGTAGTGATACTTGGTATTGCATGGATACCAGTCATGATGAGTCTCGGCAGTCTATACTCCTATCTGCAAGGCATTCAATCGCTGCTCGCTCCTGCAATGGTGGCAGTATTCGTAATGGGTATATTTTCCAGGAGAATTACACCCAAGGCAGGTGAAGCCGGTTTAATATCAGGCTTTCTTCTCGGTATGGTACGATTGCTGACCAACATCTTTACAAATACAGGCAACAACGTAATGACAGGCTGGTACTGGGAATCTACCCAATGGTTCTGGCATACCAACTGGCTTATCTTTGAGATATGGTTGCTTGTCTTCATCATGTTGTTCATGGTCCTGGTATCGTTTTTCACTCCGAAGCCAACCGCTCAACAGATTGACTTTATCACTTTTACAGGAGACTACAAGACACTCATTCGGAATAGCTGGAACAAGTGGGATGTAATTGCTTCGTTGGGTGTGGTAATACTATGCGTGGCATTCTACATTTATTTCTGGTAGAAATTTGAATACATAGATTTTTTAAAGAGAATTCTTTGTAAAAATTTATTTAAATTGCCCGAATAAACCATTCGGGCAATTTTTTATGTACGATATTATAGGAGATGTTCATGGTCATGCCGATCAGCTAAAAAGTTTACTGAAGAAATTAGGCTACCAACTTTCTGATGGTTACTACGTTCATACAACACGAAAAGCAGTGTTTGTTGGTGATTTCATCAACCGGGGGCCTAAAATTAGGGAAACTATCAACTTAATTCGTAGCATGGTTGAGAACGGTTCGGCGTATGCCATATTGGGAAATCATGAAATGTATGCGATACTTTATTATTTGCGCGATACAGAGGGAAAGTATTATAAAAAACGGATTCCGAAGTATCAGTTGCAAATAAATCAAACTCTGGACGAATTTGCTCCATACAAAGCAGAGTTCAAAAGTCATTTAAAATGGCTGAGAACTTTACCGATGTTTCTCGATTTTGGCGATATCCGTGTGATTCATGCCTGTTGGAACGATGAGAATATTCAACTGATCAAAGATACCTTGACAGAACCTAAACTGACCAAGACAATTTTGAGGGAAATTGCTTTGAATGAAACCAAATTCGCGGAAAGTTTTTGGGAAACCTGCAAAGGGATAGATTTCCAGCTTCCAAAAGATTTGTTGGTTTTTGACGATGATGGAAGACCCCACCGTTCGTTTCGTATGAAATGGTGGGCTAATCCTGAAGGAATGACTTTTAACGAGGTTTCATTGGAAAGCAGATTCGAACTTCCTGCTTATACAATACCCAATCAGATTATCCAAATCAGGAAGCCTTATCCCCCAAATGATCCGATTGTTTTTTTTGGACATTACTGTTTAAATCAATGTTGCGGAATGTTGGCTGAAAACCTCTGCTGCGTTGATTCGTGTGTTACCCGCAGCGCTAAATTGTTGGCATATAGATGGGAAGGGGAGAAGAAACTGAATAAATCTAATTTTGTATTTTCCGACATAGTTGAATAAATGTGTTGATAATCAAGTTTATATGACCTATTTAATTATTTTAATAAAACTTGAAATATTTTAATTTGCCCTATTGTAGGGGAAAAAATAAAGTCTATATTTGCAAAGCCTTTTCAGAAACGGATTTCAGAAGGTTTGTTCTTTTAAAAGTGATATAAAATTCAAGATATACTGAAAAATGGTGCGGTAGTTCAGTTGGTTAGAATAACGGCCTGTCACGCCGTGGGTCGCGGGTTCGAGTCCCGTCCGCACCGCAAAAAAAGCTTCACAGAAATGTGAGGCTTTTTTTGTTTGATCTAAACTTTTTTGTTATATGTTTTTTACGTATATCATACAAAGTCAGGTTGATAATAGCTATTATATCGGTCATTCTTCTGATTTTAATAAAAGGCTGGAATATCACAATCAAGGAATATCCAAATATACATCGTAAAAAATACCATGGACGCTTTTTTAAATTGAGGATTTTTTAATTAAAAAGAACCATTTTTCAATTGTCCGGAGATGGCTGTTTCATTCAGAAATATAACTCAATTATAAAACATTACTTGCAAACTGGTGTTAATAGCTGTAGTAATTAAATTTGGAATCAGAATTTAATAATCATAAATATATCTAAAAATGAAGCTTAACAAGTTTATTTTATTCGCGATTGTAGCATTGGTATTCACTGCATGTAATCAAAAACCGGCCAAAATAGAAGCCGACAGTAATATAAAATATTACAGAAGTATTCAATTCAGCGAAACGCCATGGGATACCGAAAAGGGTACGCATCCACTTACTGCAGATGAAGCTAAGACAATCAATAATTACAAATTCACTTTCAACGAAAATGGTCAGCTTCTCTCGGTTGAATACAATCGCAACAATGTTCTGTTGGACTATTCATCGATAGGCGCTGCTAAGATTACCTATACTTATGAAGGTGATAAGCAGGTTAAACGTTTCTTTAATGAAAAAAATGAATCCACTAAAAATGGTGGCGCTACGGTATTTGAATATACGCTCAATGATATGGGAATACGAAGTACCATGCGGTTTTTAGACGAAAATGCTGCTCCGGTGGAAAACAGAAACAAAATTTCCAACTATAAATGGACCAAGTTGCCTGATGGTATGATTCAGGAAGTTCGTTTTAATCTGGCAGGTGAAAATGTGGTAATGAATGAGTTTTGCCCGTTTTACGAGCTTCGTTTTTCGTACGACGAAAATGGTTATGTCACCCGAATGGCCAATTATCAGGCTGATAGTTTGTATAACTGTACTGCTGAAAACTGCGGCGACATTGGCGTTTCGTATTTTTTATTTGAAAATAATAAAGACGGTGATTTGCTGAATTTCTCGGTACACAATAAATCCGGTCAATCTTCAAATTTATATTGGGGTTGGTCAAAAAGAGTGAATGTTGTTAACGAAAGTGGCTATGTGCTTGAAACAACTATGTTTGATCAGGATAATGAATACCTGGGAGGCAAAAATGTACCGGTAACCAAATCAGAGTACGACGAACATGGTGCTTTGGTTAAACGGATTTCGATGGACAAAGACAAAAATATCGCAAATAATCCGGGAAATGGGGTTGCTACTGAAGTTTATAAATACGATGAAGCAGGTCGCCGTATCGAAACACTGCAATACGATAAGGACGGAGTTGTAGTGGAGAAAAAAGGTTAATTATTTTAACCCATGAGAACGATTAATATAATCATTTCTGCTGTTTTATTGTTGGTTATGGTTGCCTGTTCAGGAGGAACTACTAAACCGAAACAGGCTGAATCAATTCCTTCATCCGATCTGAAATCTACACCCGTTGAGGTAAACGATGAAGCACAGAAATTGCTGAAATATCTGGAACAATCGGGTGATTACGTGAATGGACGGAATTTTCCGTCGTTGATTAAAGCTTCTGCAGTTTTCAAAGAACTGGACGGAAAAATTAAAATCATCGATTTAAGAAGCCCTGCTACATATTCACAAGGACATATTAAAGGAGCGGTAAATGTCGAATTTAGCAAAATCCCTGACTATTTTACCAATGTGATAAAACCCTTTGAATTCGATAAAATTGTAATGGTATGTTACGATGGACAAATATCAAGCTACACCACCTCGCTTTTACGTTTGATGGGCTACGGAAATGTCTTTGCTATGCGGTGGGGCATGAGTGGGTGGAACAAGGATTTCGCCAAAGACTCATGGCTGGCAGCGGTTTCTGATAAGTTTGAAGATAAATTGGAAACCAAGGAAAATGGGAAAGCTGCTTTTACCGACTTTCCGATAATGAATACCGGTCAGTCTTCCGGAGAAGAAATTCTGACTGCACGATTTAATAGTTTGTTCGTGGCTGGCTACTCAGACGCATTTATCACGGCTGATCAGGTTTTTGAAAAGCCGCAGCGCTTTTATACTGTTAATTTTGAGCGAAAAGATAAGTATGATGCAGGGCATATTCCGGGAGCCGTGCGCTATAAAACGAACGGAACCCTCGGAATTGTTTCAGAAATGGAATCGATCCCGACAAGCAAAGATGTAGCCGTATATTGTGGAACCGGGCACAATTCGGCATTTGTAACTGCCTATCTCCGTTTGTTTGGCTACAATGCAAAAACTGTGATTTACGGGAACAACGCTTTTATGCACAGCAAAATGCAGCAGGAAAGAAGCTTACTTTCATGGCTTCCATTTACTGAAGCCGAAATTGAAGATTATTCCTACTTGAAAAATTAGAATCCACAAATATTAAATTGAATCTTGTTCCAGCCTGGCAGTTGTGTCGGGCTGGAATTTGTATTTTAATTTCTCCGGATTTTCTTCAGAAGTGATTATCAAAACGTTTTTATAGCCCAACTGATTCAAAATTACATACACTTTTGAAGAAGTTGCAATATCATTCGAGAAAAGAAGCAGTGTCCCATTCGCTTTATCTAAAATTTTACGGTTTGCTTTGTCCAAAATATTTTCAACCGGAATTTTTACTGAATGCTGAAACTGTATGGAATCTGAAATGGATTCACTCCCCAAATCGATTACCAGATAAGGATTTTTAAGCTTTTGAATCTGATTGATTGTAATTAGATTGCTGTTATTTTGAACCGCTTCAATAACGATCTTTGCATCCTTTTTAAAAAGGTTTTGATCCGAATTTCTGACAATGACCAGAATCAGAAGAACCACAATTACAAGGATGACGATCTTGAAATTTTTCAGTTGTCTCATTTTATTTGATTTTCAGTTTTATTCACAGCCTCCGTCCAGCTTCGATTCTTTAAGCATTTTCGCATTAAAAAATTGCGTCTTCAAGCTGTCGGGCAAACTGTTAATCTGAGTGAATGTTTTGCGCGCATTCAATCGGTTCTCGAAACGCGCATTTTCAGCAGGCGTAATTTTTTCACCTGAAAACTGACTGTTCATCACGGTTTTGAACCATTCGTTAATGCCGCCTTTCATGATAAAAGTATTCTTATAGCCCAATCCGGTAACAATTGACCACGCATAGCTGGCTGTTTTATCGCCGTTCCCGTAAAAGATGTTTTTTACTTCTTTCTGGTTTAAAGTCGTTTCCCACAAAGGATTTAATAGATCGTTAAAAGGAATATTTATTGATCCCGGGATATTAAATTCCTTGAATTGTTCAGCACTTCGCAAATCAATAATTTGAACCGTGCTGTCTTCCTTATTCATAAAACGAGCCACCTGATCAACTGAAAAGTAAATGTCTCCGGAAGCTGATTTTGAAAGTAACTCGTTCGCTTTCAGTTGAAATGATTTCGCGGCATCAAAAGGCAGAAAGGCGAGGATAATCCCTACGCCAACCAGTAATACTGAATATTTTATTCGCGTATTTGCTTTCATTTTTTTTTTATCAGATTAAATTTTGACTCACCCCCAACCCCTCTCTACGTGTAGATAGGGGAGGAGCATCGAAGATGCGACTAGGGTGAGTTAGTATTTTGGAACAAATATCATTTTAAAGATCATTGGAAATACCGGCCCGCCTGAACTTTTTCTCGGCGAGTTCTGCAATCCAGAACAATCCAACGGCTGCAAGGATCAAAAGAAGCGTAAAAACTCCTGGAGAAACGCCCATCCATTCATCAATACGCATCGGGCCTTTGTAATTTTCCATAGCAATCGTCTGGATGAGTGGATAAGTTTCAGCAAAAAGAAAGGCGCCAACCATTCCGCCAATCAGAAAAATCATCGCATCTATTTTTCCGATGGAAAGGGCGCTGATTCCGGTTCCGGGGCAATATCCGCCCATGATAAATCCGGCGCCCATAATGATTCCACCAATCAAGGTGGCATTCATATAATATGGATTCACAAATACCAGTTTCAGGTTTAAAAGGCCAAAAAAACTAAGCAATTGCGAGCCGGCCAATGCAACAATGGCTGCGGTGAAAAAGACTTTCAACACGGTGGTATCATACCCGTAAAACATTCCGGCTAATTTTCTGCTCGATGAAAATCCGGCCTGTTCCAGAGCAAAACCAAAACCGATGCCGATAAATAAGGCAATCAGCAGATTGAGCCACTCCGGAAATTCTGATAATATTGAAAGAGGTCCCATAGATTGAATGATTGAATGAACTGTAAGAAAAACTTTAAACGTAAAACCTTGAATTTTAATCTTTTCAAATCCAAAGCTTCCTGAAAAACCAGGCAAAAAGGTAGGCCGAACCGAAAATAGCAATCATGGTTACAAAACCGGCTACCGAAAGCACTGCCATTCCTGAAAGGGCTGCACCACTGGTGCAGCCACGGGCGAGTTGTGCACCGTAAACAAAAAATACGCCGCCCAAAAAGGCAAATATCAACCTCTTTTTGTTGGTTATTTTGGGTGATTTTTCGATCGTGAATTTCAAACGGTGGGCGAGTGCTCCTGAAATAAAACCTCCCAGAATCATTCCAAAAACTTCCAGCGCCAACCAGTTTTTTAACGGGCTTTCACCATTCTCAAAATATTTACTGTAATAAGGAGTTTCCATCGCATGCTGATGATCGACTGCCCCTACCAGCGCCACCACTGCGTATTTGATGCCTCCGCTGGCACCCAGGCCACGCCCGGAAAGAAACATGGCTGCCAAAAGAACCATGCCAAGCAGTATTCCTGCAAGGTAAGGATTCATGTATTTTCGTTTTTCCATCAGTTTATTGATTCAGATGTGTGAAATTAGACTTTATAAGACAATTTTCAAGTAAGGATTGTTCTGCAAATTTGGAAAAGGAATAAGTTTCATGATAATCCTCGCTAATTTATTTTATATTCCGCTGTTTCCATGGATTTTGAGCATTATCTTTTCACAGATACTTTTTTTAATCGGGATAAAGTTTTTTGCCTTGTCGCATGTGGAATGGGAATTCATTTTTAAGAATCTGGTACTGTTTCTGTCTTCTAAAAAAGTACTTTCATGAGGTTAATTACAGTTTGGCTTGGGCTTAAGCCCTTTATTAAAATCGTGCTCTTCCTGCTAAGCTATAAAAGTTGCAAATGCAGGAGCTGGTTTGACCCGAGTGCTCGGAACACCTGTTTAAGCATGGATTTGTAATCGCGGTTCTTATTCCATTGTACTATCGATGGGGTAATCCAATTTATTGCCTTCAGAAAAGTTTCCCCTTCAACGCCGCTCCCGTATATGATTCCGGAACCATAACCAAGTCTTCAGGTTTTCCTTCAAAAATAATTCTTCCGCCGTCTTTACCGCCTTCGGGTCCTAAATCGATTACCCAATCGGCACATTTGATTACATCCAGGTTGTGTTCAATAATTATAATACTGTGTCCTCTTGAAATCAGGGCATTGAAAGAGTCGAGCAGTTTACGGATGTCATGGAAATGAAGGCCAGTGGTTGGCTCATCGAAAATAAATAAGGAAGGGCTTCCCTTTTCTTTGGCCAGAAAGGAGGCAAGCTTGATGCGTTGGCTTTCTCCACCTGATAAGGTACTCGACGATTGCCCGAGTTTTACATAGCCCAAACCAACATCCTGAAGTGGTTTCAACAATTTTGCAATTTTTTTTGCTGAAGTTGATTTTTGACTTCCGAAGAAATCAATTGCCTCATTAACTGTTAAATCAAGTATATCGAAGATGTTTTTTCCTTCGAAGGTAATTTCAAGAACCTCGTCCCTGAACCGTTTCCCTTTGCAGCTTTCGCAAACAAGGTGTACGTCGGCCATGAATTGCATTTCGACCGTAATTTCACCTTCACCCTGACATTCTTCACATCTTCCGCCTTCAATATTAAACGAAAAATGGGATGGTTTGAATCCATTGAATTTTGAGCTTTGCAACTCTGAGTATAATTTGCGAATCTCATCATAAACTTTCAGATAGGTTACCGGATTTGACCGCGAGGATTTACCTATTGGGTTTTGATCAACAAATTCGACCGAAGTAATCAGGTTAAAATCGCCTCTGATCTGGTCGTGTTGGCCGGTTTTTTCGCTGAACCCGCCAAACATTTTTGCTATTGCGGGGTACAAAACCTTGGTAACCAATGATGATTTTCCGGAGCCGCTCACACCGGTAACCACACAGATGGTGTTGAGCGGAAATTTAACATCTATATTTTGAAGGTTATTTTCGCGGGCGCCGGTAATTTCGATGTAATTATTCCATTTCCTGCGGCTTTGTGGTATGTCTATTTTTTCTCTTCCGGTCAGATATTTGGCCGTCATACTTTCCGACGAGGTTTCAAGCTCTTCGTGGGTTCCCTGAAAAACAACTTCACCACCCAATCGACCAGCCAGAGGACCGATATCAATAATTTCGTCAGCTGCCCTGATAATCTCTTCATCATGCTCAACAACTATTACTGTATTTCCGAGCTTTTGCAACTTTCTAAGAACCCGGATCAACCTTTCCGTATCTCTCGAATGAAGCCCGATGCTCGGTTCATCCAAAATATACATCGAGCCTACCAAACTGCTTCCCAATGAAGTTGCCAGATTGATTCGCTGTGATTCACCTCCTGATAACGATGACGATAACCGGTTTAAAGACAGATATCCAAGACCGACATCATTCAGGAAATCAAGGCGATTGTTTATTTCAGTCAGGATGCGTTCTGCAACTTTTATTTCGTAATCAGAAAGCTTCAGGTTGGAAATGAAAACGGTTAATTCGTTGATCGGAAGCAAAATCAGGTCCTGAATAGAAATTCCTCCCACCTTCACATATCCTGCTTCTTTTTTCAGACGCGTTCCCCTGCAATCCGGGCAATTGGTCTTTCCCCGGTATCTCGAAAGCATCACCCGATATTGTATTTTATAGGTATTTTCTTCCAGCATTTTGAAAAATCGGTTCAATCCCTGAAAGTATTGGTTCCCGGCCCACAACAAATTGCGTTGCTCAGCATTTAGTTCATAAAAAGGTTTGTGTATGGGGAAATTGAATTTTTCGGCTGAAAAGATAAGTTCGTCCTTCCATTCTTTCATTTTGTCGCCTTTCCAACAGGCCACTGTATCCTGAAAGATGGACAGGGATTTGTTCGGAATAACCAGATCTTCATCAATTCCGATCACTTTTCCGTATCCTTCGCAAGTAGGGCAGGCTCCTAACGGATTGTTAAAACTGAACATGTGCACCGATGGTTCTTCGAATTCAATACCGTCGGCTTCAAAGAGGTTGGAAAAATGCTCTTCAATAACGGATGTTCCCTCATAAATCTTCACGATACATTCTCCGTGTCCTTCAAAGAAAGCTGTTTGTACTGAATCTGCAATCCGGCTGAGGTTGTCTTCATCATCCAATACAGTTGCCCTGTCAATCACAATATTACAGGCCGAATCACCATATTTCACCTGTTTGTTTTCTTTCAGAAGTTCATCAATCCTGAAGATTTCGTTGTCGATTTCCAATCGCGAAAATCCCTGCTGAAGCAATAATTCAGCTTCCTGAAGCATGGTCCGGCCATTCTTCATTTTGAGTGGCGAACCGATCATGAAGCGTGTGTTTTCAGGAAAAGACTGTATGAAATTGGTCACATCGCTCACGTGGTGCTGTTTGACTTCTTTCCCTGAAATGGGTGAAATGGTTTTCCCTATCCGTGCAAATAAGAGCTTCAGGTAATCGTAAATTTCGGTTGAGGTTCCGACTGTGGATCGGGGATTTCGGGTGTTCACCTTTTGCTCGATGGCAATTGCAGGAGGAATACCTTTGATATAATCGACTTCAGGTTTATTAATTCGGCCCAAAAATTGACGTGCGTACGACGATAAACTTTCAACGTATCGGCGCTGACCTTCGGCATATAAGGTGTCGAAGGCCAGCGATGACTTCCCAGAACCGGATAACCCGCTGATTACAATGAGTTTATTGCGGTGTATATTGAGATCGATGTTTTTAAGGTTGTGAACCCGGGCACCTTTAATTTGGATGTATGATGAACTATTGGAGAATGAACTCATTCGTTATGTTATAAAAATTACAATAAATTTGTTTTTCTGAAAAAAATGTTTCATTTTTACAAGCACAAAATTAACAAATTGTTTAACTCTAATTCAAAATAAGGTTGCCTATCGACAGAACTCTACTCTTTGATTATTAAAATTAACAGTCACATAATTACTAGAGTAATGTTCAGAACAGAAGACCTGAGCGATAATTCGCTCGTAAACAAATTTGTTGATGGCGATCAAGCTGCAATAGAAATTCTTATTTCCCGCCATAAAAAAAGAGTTTTTACCTACATTGTGCTGATTGTAAAAAACCATCATCTTGCCGAAGACATCTTTCAGGATACATTTATTAAAGTCATCCGATCTCTGAGAACCGGGAAATATACCGAAAATGGGAAATTCATATCCTGGGTACTTCGTATTTCACACAATCTGATTATCGATCATTTCAGAAAAGAAAAATTACTCAATACAACCTCTAATGACGATAGTAGTATCGATCTTTTTAATTCTCCCAGGTATTCGGAAGAGAATATTGAAGACAAACTGGTCTATGATCAAATTACCAGTGATGTGCGGCTCCTGATAGAGGAATTGCCGGAAGATCAGCGTCAGGTTATCATGATGCGACATTTTCAGGGGCTTAGTTTCAAGGAAATTGCCGATTTGACGGATGTCAGTATTAATACGGCTTTGGGACGTATGCGGTATGCCTTGATCAACCTCAGGAAAATGATTGAGAAAAAAAATCTGAGCCTGACGAAAAATTAATCGTCTTATTACAATATTATTACACGATCGGCGTTATAAGCCTGTAACCAATAATACAGTAATAATGCCTATGAGTAAAAAATTTACCTTGAATTATTTAATCAGTTCATATCAGTCCGGGAATAGAAAAATTGAGTCATTTCAGCATGATGCTGACAGTTTTGAAAATGCTGACATTGATTTTAATCAGATTGGATTCGAACCTTCGCAGAGTAGTATTGATGCGATTTTAAGCTTTGCATCACAACATGAAGTGCTTCAGTCACGAAAAACCGGAACTATTGAATTGAATTTGAATTGAACCTGAAAAAATGTTCTAAAGCATCTTGACAAAGGTGCTTTTTTTATTTATATTTGTGATATCATTTTAATATCAAATCAATTTAAATCTGATAGTATGGAAAAGTCTTTTACTGCCCGTTCCGGTTATTTGTTCCTTATGCTTGAAGTAATAATTCTGGCATTGGCAATTATCGGTTTTATCAACGAATTAATCATTCCTTCGGTGGTGCTAATTATTCTGTTTATTTTCATCGCACCCGGATTTTTAGCTGTCGATCCAAATCAATGTTACGTATTGGTATTGTTTGGAGCTTATAAAGGAACTATTAAGGACAATGGCTTCTTTTGGGTCAATCCCTTTTTCGTTAAAAAGAAATTTTCACTTCGGGCTCGAAACTTTAACAGTGAGCCCATTAAAGTGAACGACAAGCTGGGGAATCCGATCATGATCGGCCTAGTATTGGTATGGAAGATCGAAGAAACTTACCGCGCTGCATTTGGTGTTGACGAATATGAACATTTTGTGGTTGTGCAGAGTGAAGCGGCCCTGAGGAAATTGGCAGGTTTGTATCCGTATGACAACATTGAAGACGATCATGCAAAAATTACTTTGCGCGATGGAGGTGAAGAAGTAAACCAGATGCTCGAAAGCGAAATTCGTGAAAGGT
Organism: Bacteroidales bacterium; assembly: GCA_038248385.1. GTDB lineage: Bacteria > Bacteroidota > Bacteroidia > Bacteroidales > Prolixibacteraceae > Aquipluma. The sequence goes on along the minus strand of JBBRXN010000007.1, from coordinate 46,311 downwards.
TGGATATCGCCGGCATTCATGTGATTGAAGCACGTATCAATTACATCGCTTATGCACAGGAAATAGCACAGGCCATGTTAAAACGCCAGCAAGCCACTGCTATTGTTGCTGCAAGGTTTAAAATTGTGGAAGGTGCAGTCAGCATGGTTGAAATGGCATTGGCCGAATTGAGTAAACGTGAAATTGTTACTCTTGACGAAGACAAAAAGGCAACCATGGTAAGCAATCTGTTGGTTGTTTTGTGCGGCGACAAGGAAGCTACTCCAGTTGTTAACACAGGAACGCTATATCAATAGTAAAATGAACAAGGTACTTTTCAAGGAAACACAGCAATTCCGACAGTGGTGGTGGATCGTACTAATACTTGGCTCGACGGTTCCGGTATTTGTTACCAGCATTTATGCACTCTATCAGCAAACCGTCAGGGGAATTCAGGTTGGCGACAGTCCAGCTCCAAACGTAATACTGGTCGTTGTGTTCTTTTCTATGATTATCGCGAATTGGGTTTTTTTCTCCATGAAACTTGAGGTCTGGATCGATCAGGATGGAATTCATTATCGGTTCTATCCTTTGATTTATAAAGAAAAAATCATATCAATAAAAGAAATTCAACGGTTTGAAATCCGCAAATACAGTCCTATCCTGGATTATGGGGGATGGGGCATTAAAAAAAGGTTTAAATGGGGTAAAGCTTTTAATGTGAGCGGAAACATTGGCCTTCAAATTTATTTAACCAATGGCCGGAAAGTGTTGTTTGGTACCCAACGATCACAAGCAATCTTGTATGCTATGGACGAAATGATGAAACAAAAACGTTAAAACAAAAGTGACTAACTATGAAAATTCAAATTATTGCATTTGTTATTGGAGTATTTGCAGCAACTCTTGTGTTTGGACAAGATGACATAACCGGACAATGGAATGGAATTTTAAAGGTTCAGGGAATTCAACTGAGAGTAGTATTTAATATCAGTAAAACTGAAAATGGCTACATTTCAACAATGGACAGTCCTGATCAGCATGCAATAGGTATTCCTATAACCAATACAAGTTTTGAAAAACAGACTTTAAAACTTACAGTGTCATCCGCAAGAATTGAATATGAAGGCATATTGGATAAGGACAATATAATAGTGGGAAATTTCAAACAAGCCGGAATGTCATTTCCGATGAACCTATCAAGAGAAACAGTTGAAAAGGAAAAACTTGCAAGACCCCAGGAACCGACAAAACCATATCCGTACTATGAAGATGAAGTTATTTTTAAGAATGAAAAGGCTGACATAACATTAGCCGGAACCTTAACATTGCCAAAGAAAGAAGGCAAATTTCCTGCTGTAATTTTAATAAGTGGAAGCGGCCCGCAAAACAGAGATGAAGAATTATTGGGACACAAACCTTTTCTTGTTTTATCTGATTTTTTAACAAAAAATGGAATTGCGGTTCTGCGTTATGATGACAGAGGTATAGCAGCTTCAAAAGGCGATTTTAAATCAGCAACAAGTTTGGATTTTTCAACAGATGTAGAGGCTGCTGTAGCCTATTTACTAAGCAGAAAGGAAATAAACAAAAATAAAATAGGTTTAATCGGGCATAGCGAAGGAGGTATAATCGCGCCTATGGTGGCTGCAAGTTCAAAAGGAATAGCTTTTATTGTGCTGTTAGCCGGGACCGGTATTCCGGGAGACCAATTACTTTTATTACAACAGGAATTAATTGGGAAAGCCTCTGGTATCAGTAATGACAAACTTCTAAATGGGAAAATGATTAATGAAGGAGCCTTTGAAATTGTTAAGAAATCGCAAAATACAGAACAATTAAAAACTGATTTGACGAGTTACATTAAACAAAATTTGAAAGACAATCCTGAAAATGGAAAACCGCAAGGTATGAGTGAGGACGATTTTGTGAAATTACAGGTTGATCAAATTGCAAATCCGTGGATGCAATATTTTATTAAGCATAACCCTGCAGATGCATTGGAAAAAGTTAAATGTCCGGTTTTAGCGATCAATGGAGAAAAAGATTTGCAGGTTCCACCAATAGAAAATCTTGAAGCGATTAAAAAAGCATTATTAAAAGGTGGAAATAGACACGTAACGACAAAAGAATTACCCAATTTAAATCACTTGTTTCAGGAATGTAAAACTGGGTTACCCAGTGAATATGCATCGATTGAGCAAACTTTTTCCCCAGTTGCTTTGACAGAGATCTTGAATTGGATACAAACGGAGACGAAATGATAAAATCAACATTCCATTTTTATTTTGGTTATGATGTTGGGATGAGTAAAATGAGAGGGTGACGCTATGACAAAGAAAAAATCATTTGTATTGCGCCTGGATCCTGATGTATATGATGCCCTTGAAAAATGGGCTGCACAGGAATTTCGCAGTGCAAACGGACAAATTGAATGGATTATAGCCAAGGCACTTCGTGATGCCCGGCGGACGATCGAAAAAACGAACCGGGAAGAGCCTGAGGCAGAAAGCGAGTAGGGGTGTTCAGTCTCAGTATTTTGTAAGCAGACAACTGACAACTAACAACCATACAACATTTACGATAATTAAAGCAACATAACTTTAACAATAAACTCAAAACTTTAAACTTCTCTATACCATGCAACAAACTAAGTATCATTGCCCAAAGTGTAATAACACACAAGCTGGAATGGATGAAATCCGCACTACCGGAAAAGGTTTTTCAAGGTTTTTCGATATTCAGAACAGAAAGTTCACAGTAGTAACTTGTACGCGCTGCAAATACAGTGAGTTGTACAAGGGAACGCCAGGTACATTAGGAAATATTGCTGATTTTCTGATTGGTTGACCTTTTCTCTTTAAATTTACTTTAAATAGGTTGAATATGCTTTCAGTCTAATGGTAAAACCAATGGTTTTGTTATATTTTTGCAACGATTTTAGAAATACAAATCCTATCAAAAAATAAAAACTATGACCATTAGCGCATTACAGGCAGAACGGGCCAAATATCAGCCCAAACTTCCAAATTCATTAAAATCATCAGTAAAACTGGTTGAAGGTGAAAAAACTCAATCGGTTGCCGATCAGAAGGATATAAAGGGAATTTTCCCCAATACGTATGGCATGCCCATTCTTACTTTTGAGGCAAGCATCGCGAAAAAACAGTATCCGGCGATGAATGTGGGTGTCATCCTTTCCGGAGGTCAGGCACCCGGAGGTCACAATACGATTTCAGGAATTTTCGATGGCATCAAAAATATCAATCCCAGCAGCAAGTTGTACGGTTTTCTTGGTGGCCCGGGTGGCCTGGTTGATCACCAATACATTGAGCTGACGGCTGAAATTATTGACGAATACCGCAATACCGGTGGCTTCGATATCATTGGCTCCGGACGCACCAAACTTGAAGAAGATGCCCAGTTTGACAAAGGTGCTGAAATTTTAAAAAAATTGAATATTAAAGCGTTGGTTATTATTGGAGGCGACGACAGCAATACCAATGCATGTGTTTTGGCCGAATATTATGCTGCTAAAAATGCCGGAATTCAAGTGATTGGCTGCCCAAAAACGATTGATGGAGATTTGAAAAATGAAATGATCGAAACCTCATTCGGTTTTGATACCGCTACCAAAGTATATGCTGAATTGATCGGAAATGTTGAACGTGATGCTACATCAGCAAAGAAATACTGGCACTTTATTAAACTGATGGGACGCTCTGCTTCACACATTGGGTTGGAATGTGCTTTACAGACTCAGCCAAATATTACCCTGATTTCGGAAGAAGTGGCTGCGAAAGAACAAACTTTAGGTGAAATCGTTGATTACATGGCCAACATTATTGCAAAACGTGGCGCCAATGGCGAAAACTTTGGGGTCGCTCTGATTCCTGAAGGTTTGGTTGAATTTATTCCTGAAATGAAAGCCCTGATTTCGGAATTGAACATCTTGCTTGTCGAAGGTTCTGAAACGGAAGAAAAATTCAAATCGTTTAGCAGCAAAACTGAAGGTCGTGCATTTGTAGCAGGAATTTTATCACCTGAAACTTCAAAATTATATTCTTCATTACCCAATAGCATTGCTGATCAGTTAACCCTGGATCGTGACCCACATGGAAACGTGCAGGTATCGCTTATTGAAACTGAAAAATTGTTGGGCGAAATGGTGAAAAGCCAATTGAAAGAAATGAAAAAGGCAGGTAAATTCACCGGTAAATTAGGAACACAATATCACTTTTTTGGCTACGAAGGCCGCTGTGCTGCGCCGTCAAACTTTGATGCTGATTATTGCTTTTCACTGGGATATAATGCGGCATTTCTCATTGCCGAAGGTAAATCAGGATATATGTCATCGGTTCGTAATTTGACTGCCCCTGCTGACCAATGGATTGCTGGTGGAGTTCCGGTAACTATGATGATGAATATGGAACAGCGTAACGGACAAATGAAACCTGTGATTCAGAAAGCACTGGTTGAATTGGATGGTGCACCGTTTAAATTTCTGGCAGCCAATCGTGAAAAATGGGCCATCGAAACTTCATTTGTTTATCCGGGACCAATTCAGTACTGGGGGCCGGCTGAAGTTTGCGATCAGCCAACTAAAACAATTGTCCTCGAAAAAGCTAAATAATTTTGATTTTTTTTTGAACAATAAAAAACCCCGGGATAAATCCCGGGGTTTTTGCTTTTTAATTTGTTCATTGCGACTGTCAACCGCGACTTTTTCTCTATTACTTCTTCACCAATAAATACTTTTCGATGTTCTCAACGAACATCTTCTTTGTGTCTTCTTTTGATCTGCCAATACCTGACATCATGACCGGTTTTCCGTTTGCCGGAATGTATAGAAATGCAGGAATACCGCTGATACCGAAAACCTGTGCCAATTCCTGTTCCTGATCGGTATTGATTTTATAAATCTGAATTTTTCCGGCATATTCAGCACCGATTTCTTCGAGTATTGGACTTGCAATTTTGCACGGGCCGCACCAATCGGCATAGAAATCAATAATTGCCGGCTTGTTGCCCAGAAATTTCCAATCATTGGGCGATTTGGTAAAATCCCAGACTTTCACAATAAACTGTGCCTTGGTAAGCATTTCCGAATTTTTTGCTGATGATGTTTGTGATGCCGTGTTATTGCTTACAGCTTCAGTTAAATCGTTTTGTTTTGCCTCTGTTTTTTGATTTCCACATGCAGAGAAAAGAATCGCAGCAGATGCCAGTGTTAAAATTATTCGTTTCATAATTGACTGTTTTATAATTATTTATTATTCAAATTTCCTTTTTTTTAATAAATTCATTTCAATAAATACTCTTAGTATATAGAAATGTAAATATATGTATGTGTGTTATCAATCGCTATGCCAAATAATGTTTTTCTAATTCATTATTTCACCGACCGAAAAAAAAAGACAACCAACGCAACCATTTTTCTCTCAATCGTATCTTTAAAGTAAACAATTAAACAAACAGAAAATGAAAAGGATTGCAATCTATTTAATGATGGGGTTCATGTTCAGCTTTTTATCAGGCTGTGACATGGACGATGATGAATATTCCCTCAACAATGCCTGGATCGGTTTTGGACTGGTTCAAAAAGATGCTGACTCCGGAGATTATAAAATTGTTATGGACGATGAGGAAGTCCTGTTTCCGCTTGGCAGTGATTACGGATGGCATCAATTAAAAAACAACGATCGGGTATTGTTGAATTTTACGATTCTCGGGAATAAGGAAAATGAAAACCACGACGAGCATTACTATGTTAAAATTAACTCTGTCAGGAAAATCCTTTACAAGGGAATTCTGGATATTACTCCTGCAAAGGAAGACAGTATAGGGAATGACCCGATTCATGTTAAAGACAAATGGCTGAAGAATAACATGCTGAATTTCGAACTGCGATACCAGGGAGGAAGTAAAATTCATTACATCAATCTGGTTAAACAACCGGGTGCAATTACAACTGAACCAGTAATTCTTGAGTTACGTCATAATAACAACGATGATTCGGAAAACATCCCAATGTCGGCTGTAGTAACATTTGACCTGACTGCATTGAAAATTCAGGGAAAAACCAGCACTCAATTCAAGGTGATAGCCAAAGATTTTGACGGAAAGGATTTTGAATATTCCGGAGTATATAAGTATTGAAAACTGTTTTAATCAATTCGGTTTTTATAAAAGCATCTGTTTTTAACTAACAGGTGCTTTTTGTTTTTTTATTGCCCGACAATATATACTTTCACACACTTATTGAATAAACCAGCTTATCATTAATCAAACAGCATGAAGAAATCTTTTTATTTACTTGCTATCGGGGCAATTTTGTTTTCATGTTCAACCCCAAAAACAACCCAGGAAATGACAAATAATTATCATCCTGAAGTTCCAAAACTTGCTTCAGATATTATTACTCCTGAAGTATTATGGAGTTTCGGACGGATTAGTGATCCGGCAGTTTCGCCCGACAAAAAGGCCGTTTTGTACTCTGTAACCAATTACAACATTGAGGAAAATAAGTCGTACCGCGATTTATTTACAGTTCCTGTTTCGGGTGGTGATCCTAAAAGATTAACTGATACTGCTGAAAAAGAATCTTCAGCAGCATGGAGACCCGATGGCAAAAAGATTGGCTATTTGTCGGCCCAATCAGGTGATATGCAACTTTGGGAAATAAATACCGATGGTTCTGTGCCAACTCAGATAACAGAAGTTAAAGGAGGAATTACCGGTTTTAAGTATTCTCCTGATGGATCCAAAATTTTATATACAGCCGATGTTAAAATGAAGCAGGATATTCATGATCTGTTTCCTGATTTACCGAAAGCCGTTGCCTATCTGGAAAATGACCTGATGTACAAACACTGGGATGAATGGGCGCAAACCGTACCTCATCCATTTATAGCTGACTACAAAAACGGAAAGATTGAGAATGGAGTGGATTTGCTTGATGGCGAACCTTATGAAAGTCCGATGAAGCCTTTTGGCGGCGTTGAACAACTGGATTGGAGTCCTGATGGCAAAATCGTAGCCTATACCTGCCGGAAGAAAACAGGAAAGGAATATGCATTTTCGACCAATTCGGATATTTATTTATACTATACTGAATCGAAGCAGACAGAGAACAAAACCCTTGGCATGATGGGGTATGATCAGAATCCTGTTTTTTCGCCCGACGGAAAATGGCTTGCCTGGGAAAGTATGGAACGCGATGGATATGAAGCAGATAAAATCCGCTTATTTGTGATGAACCTTGAAACCGGTGAAAAAACCGATCATTCTGTTGATTTTGATCAGAATTCAAGTAATCTCACCTGGAGTTCTGATAGCCAGTCGATTTATTTTGTGAGCTGCTGGCATGCACTTACCCAGCTATACAGACTTGATATTTCAGCCAAAAAGATCACGCAAATTACTAAAGGTGTTCATGATTATGCTGCTGTTGCTGAAGCAAACGATAAACTTATCGGCATGAAACATTCGATGAGCAAACCTGACGAAATCTATTTCATCGACCCAATAACCGGAGCTGAAACTGAACTCTCATTCCTGAATAAGCCAATTCTTGATCAACTTACTTTGGCCAAAGTGGAAGAACGTTGGGTGAAAACTACTGATAACAAGCAAATGCTGACATGGGTAATTTATCCGCCTCATTTTGATCCGAACAAAAAATATCCAACCATTTTGTTCTGCGAAGGTGGTCCTCAATCAACCGTCAGCCAATTTTGGTCATATCGCTGGAATTTTCAGCAGATGGCAGCCAACGGATATATCATTGTCGCTCCAAACCGTCGTGGTTTACCAAGTTTCGGTCAGGAATGGCTGGAACAAATCAGCGGTGACTATGGCGGACAAAACATGAAAGATTACCTGTCGGCAATTGATGCATTGGCAAAAGAACCTTTTGTGGATAAAGACAGGCTGGGTTGCGTAGGCGCAAGCTACGGCGGATATTCAGTTTACTGGCTGGCAGGTCATCATGAAAAGCGGTTTAAGGCTTTCATTGCACACGATGGAATGTTCAATCTGGAGCAACAATACCTGGAAACTGAAGAAATGTGGTTTGTAAACTGGGATTTGGGCGGACCCTACTGGGATAAATCAAATGCTGTAGCACAACGTTCGTATGCCAATTCACCTCATTTGTTTGTTGACAAATGGGATGCGCCAATTTTGGTTATTCATGGAGAAAAAGATTACCGGATTTTAGCTTCTCAAGGCATGGCCGCTTTTAATGCTGCTGTTTTACGTGGTGTTCCGGCTCAGTTATTAATTTTCCCTGAAGAAAATCATTGGGTGTTAAAACCACAAAACGGCATATTGTGGCAAAGGGTTTTTAAACAATGGCTGGATAAATGGCTCAAATAGTTTAAAGTTTAAAGTTCCAAATTCCAAGTTTGAGGCAACACTTGGAATTTGGAACCTGGAATTTGGAACTCAAAAAACTTCAACTTTACTTTTGTTAGGTTCTAACAGTCCTTTGTTCTGTGCTGCGAATCGTATGAGTGCAAGCACATCGGTAATGTTAAGTCTGGCTATGTTGATGGTCAGGTCAAATTCATCTTCAATCCTCTGGTCACCGGCAATGTATTTTCGCAGGTATTGTCTTTCCTTTTCTGTTTTTTCGATGAAATCGATCGCTTCCCTCATATTCAGGTTGTTTTTCTCCATGATCTGTTTTGTCCGCCATTCGATTGGTGCCGTCAATCTAACGAGCAACGATTTTTGGACATCCTGGGCTATAATATGCGCGGCTCTTCCCACAATGATACAGTAACCATCATTGATAAAACTTGAAATCAGATCAATCATGGTTTTACTGATTTTACGGTCGCTCTTGAATCTCTTTTCGCTGAAAGCGGTCAAAATATCATCAAAGAGACCCCGTTCTCCTTCTTTTAAATAATTTCTGAGTTTATTCGGGTCCATGTCTAATTCACGCGCACTCTCTTCCAGAATTTCCTTACTCAACACCCTCCATTTTTTACAAAATGTTAGTTTATCGAGATCGGCAGCCAGTAATTTGGCGATATTAACACCCCCACATCCAACTTCTCTCGAAATACAAATAACAGGTCCGGGTTGGGTATTGGCAGCAATAAATCTGGGATCATTTTTATGCAGCCTTTTATTCAGGTAAACCATTAATGTATTGTTCATGGCGCTAATGATTTTGGTTTGTATAAATGTACGGATTATTTATGTTCAGATTTTAATTTTTTTCGGATGATTTTTAATTGTCTTTATACTGTGCAACATCTGATTATTATATTGTACCCATTATTTTGCGCTAATTTTTTTATCTTTCACAACTGAATTTTAAAACTATACTAAGATGTTTAATCGTGAAACTTATATTACGCGCCGTCAGAAGCTAAATCAATATATTTCGGATGGCCTGATTATATTTTTGGGAAATGTTGATTCACCAATGAATTATACTGATAATACTTATTATTTCAGGCAGGATAGTTCCTTTTTGTATTTCTTCGGACTTGATTTTCAAAAACTTGCCGGTATTATTGACACGGAATCAGGCGAAGAAATTATTTTTGGTGACGATGTCAGTATTGATGATATTATTTGGATGGGGCCACAGGTTCCATTAAAAGAAAAAGCTGAAAGGGTTGGTGTTGTAAATACGGAGCCATATAAAAATCTTCAGGCTGTGATTGAAAAGGCAATTTCCTCCGGAAGAAAAATTCACTTCTTGCCTCCTTATCGTGCTGAAAATAAAATTTTACTGAACGAATTACTTGGAATTTCGGTTTCAAAACTGAAAGCATATTCATCTCCCGAATTAATAAAAGCCATCGTATTATTGCGTTCGGTGAAGGAAGTTCAGGAAATTGACGAAATCAGGAAAGCATGTGCAGTGGGTTACCAAATGCATGTTACCGCAATGAAAATGGCAAAAGCAGGAGTTTGGGAACAGGCCATTGCCGGAACCATCGAAGGAATTGCAAATGCCGGTGGCGGTATGGTTTCCTTTCCGGTGATTCTTTCTCAGAACGGAGAGACTTTGCACAACCACGATCATTCGAAAACACTTCAAAACGGGCGGTTATTGCTTGTTGATGCAGGCGCTGAGGTCGGTTCGCATTATGCTTCCGATTATACCAGAACGGTTCCGGTAGGAGGGAAATTCAGCCAAAAGCAACGTGAAATATATGAAATTGTCTTGGCCGCCAATAATCGGGGACGCGAATTAACCAAACCCGGTTCTACGTATTTGTCGGTACATCTGGCCGCAGCCGAAGTTATTGCTTCAGGATTAAAAGCCATTGGTTTGATGAAAGGTGATGTGAAAGAAGCAGTTCGCAATGGTGCCCATGCTTTGTTCATGCCTCATGGACTGGGGCACATGCTTGGACTGGATGTTCATGATATGGAAGATCTTGGTCAGATTTTTGTGGGCTACGATGATGAAATTCGTCCGGTTGACCAGTTCGGAACAGCTAATTTACGCATGGGACGGAAACTTCAGCCTGGTTTTGTGATCACCAACGAACCCGGAATTTATTTTATCCAGGCTTTAATTGAAAAATGGAAAGCTGAAAAGATCAACGCAGATTTTATCAATTTCGACCGTTTGGAAAGTTATCTCGACTTTGGCGGAATCCGTTTGGAAGATGATATTCTTGTAACTGAAACCGGTTGTGAAATTATTGGCGACCGAATCCCGATTACTCCAAATGAGGTTGAGAATACGATGATGTAATGTTGAGCTTTCACTCATCCGATGACTTCAAGTCATCGGATGAGTGAAAGCTTATTTCCGAAGCAACTCACGAGCTAATATGCGGGTATAAAAGTAGTCAAGTTCATTCCTGATTTCGTCACGGATTTCCCGATAAATTTCGATATTTCCTGCATCAAAACAGCTTGCTTTTTTGGGATCGGCAAATCCGAGATGAATTTTATGTTTGTGTAAAATATTAACCGGTGATATTTTATCCTTTGTTCCTTCACAAATGGTAATTAGGTAATCTACAGAAGTCCCTTCAAACTTAAGATAGCTTTTCGGTTTTTTTGTACTGATGTCAATCCCAATCTCATTCATCACTTCAATTGCCATCGGATCAGTCTCTGAATCAGCATCTAAACCAGCTGAAAATACTTCCAGCGATTTATCCGTTTGCTGAAGAAATGCTTCAGCCATTAAACTCCGGCATGAATTACCACCTTTACAAAGTATTAGAATTTTCATTCGGGCTTAATTAAATAATTGACATTAAGTTACGGCTTTTTATCATGAAAAAGAAAGGGAATTGTTATTTTCTTTGTAATCTTTCAATAATTGCCTGACAAATGATTTAATTATTCCGCCAAAGAAAAATCAAAACTATATAATTTTCTAATTATGAGACAATTCAATCGTTTATTATTTATTTCAATTCTGATGGGAAGTATGGCATGTACACAAGTGGCTCCCAAAAGCAAGTCGCTCGATTTAGCTGATTTGGATACTTCGGTAAGTCCGGCAACCGATTTTGATAATTATGCCAATGGAGGCTGGAAAAAACGCTTCCCAATTCCGGATGAAAAAAGCCGTTTTGGTGCATTTGATTTGCTGGCTGATACGGGTGAAGTTCAGGTTCAAACCCTGATTACTGAAATTGCAACCAAAAAACAGGAGTCTGGAACCATCGGACAAAAAATTGCTGATTTTTATAATACGGGCATGGACACCGCAAAGATTGAAGCCAATGGATTGGCTCCGGTACAACCGCTGTTTGACCAAATCAGCGCCATTCAGACAAAGGAAGATGTAATGAAAGTAGTGGCCGATTTGCATACAAAGGGAATTAACCCGATGTTTTCGTTTTTCTCAGGTGCTGATCAGAAAAACTCCGAAATGGAAGTTGCCTATATTTATCAGGGTGGGCTGGGTATGCCTGATCGTGATTATTATATGAAAGATGACCAGCGGAGTAAAGATGTTCAGGTTGCCTATTTGGTTCATCTTCAGAAAATGTTTGTACTAACCGGAGCTGATGAAACTACTTCCAAAGCCAATGCTGACATTGTTTATAATCTTGAAAAACGAATGGCGGCTTCTTCGATGACACTTCTTGAGCAGCGCGATCCTCAAAAAGTCTATCATAAGATGAATATTGAAGGCCTGCAGAAAATTTCTCCTGAATATAATTGGGCAGATTATTTCCAAAGCACCGGCCTTCAAAATCCAGGTGATTTTATAGTTGGTCAACCTGAATTTGTAGCTGAACTGGGCAAGATGGTAAAAGAGGTTTCTGTTGACTATTGGAAAATTTATCTGAAATGGCAGGTGTTGAATAGTCTTGCTTCTTATTTACCCGCCACTTTTGTGAACCAGGATTATGATTTTTACGGAAAAACACTGACAGGCAGTAAGGCTCAAAAACCAAGATGGAAGCGTGTTCAGGAAGCCACCAACAATGCGTTGAGCGAAGCAATCGGCCAAATGTATGTAAAGAAATATTTTCCGGCTGAAGCAAAAAAACGAATGCTTGATTTGGTTGGGAACGTGAAAGTTTCTTTGGGTGAACGAATTAATCAACTGGAATGGATGAGTGATCCGACCAAAGCAAAAGCCATTGAAAAACTGAATGCCATCACCGTTAAAATCGGATATCCTGACAAGTGGCGCGATTATTCAGCATTGGAAGTTTCAACTGATTCATACGTTGCAAATGCTGTTAATTCAAATAAATTCGATTTTAATTTCATGATCGGCAAAGTAAATAAACCTGTTGATCGTACTGAATGGATGATGCCACCGCAAATGGTTAATGCATATTACAACCCGACAATGAATGAGATTGTTTTCCCTGCAGCCATTCTGCAGCCACCGTTCTTTTATATGAATGGCGATGATGCCGTTAACTATGGGGCAATTGGCGTGGTAATCGGTCACGAAATGACCCATGGATTTGATGATCAGGGACGGCAATACGATAAAGTTGGTAATCTGACAGATTGGTGGACTGCTGAAGATGCCAAATTGTTTGGTGAACGTACCAAAGTGCTGGTAAATCAGTTTAGTAATTATACTGTTTTAGATACCCTGAAAGCCAATGGAGCGCTGTCGCTTGGCGAAAACATTGCAGATTTGGGGGGATTGAATGTTGCATACTATGCTTTGAAAAAAGTATTGACCGGCAATGAGAAACCCATTGATGGGTTTAATCCTGATCAACGCTTTTTTCTGTCTTATGCGCATATTTGGGCTCAAAATATCAGGGACAAAGAAATTATTCGCCGCACGAATGAAGATCCACATTCGCTTGGACGGTTCAGGGTTCTGGGACCATTGCGCAATTTACCCGAATTCTACAAAGCTTTTGATGTAAAAGAAGGCGATTACATGTTTTTGAACGAAGCTGATCGGGCAGTGATCTGGTAGGAGAGGAATACCATAACCTATTCCGGCATTACTGGGATATTTTATTCGTTTCAGACATATAAAAAAGAACAGACAGGTTTTCGAAACCTGTCTGTTCTTTTTTATTGATGGTAGCATTTTCGCTGTATGCAATTTCGTTATGGCCATGTAGATGGGGACGCTGGTGAAGCCATGGCCTGTTTTGGTGCACTGATTAGCATCATCATGGTAGCAGCCGACAAGGCAATGTACCCTGCTTTTTTGATGGCTTCTTTTCGGTCGATGGTACGATCTTTCGTCCCTTCTTCGTTTTTGATTTCTTTTTCTTTCTTCATATCGGTATGTTTTGAATCCTTAGACCTGACAGGTTTTCAAAACCTGTCAGGTCTAAAATGTTTGCTGGTTAATAAATTACAATTTTACTTGTGAAACGTTTTTCTGCATCTGTTACGTTCAGGAAGTAAACGCCTGAAGCTAATCCTGAAGTTGAAATGGAATTGCGATTTATTCCCGGCAGTTTATATTCACCAAGTTTCCTCCCGTTTACGTCGAACAAGGAAGCCTGGGCGTGGTTGCCAACTTCACCTTCGATGATGATTTCACTGTTCGACACGTAAGTTTTCAGTTTGAATTCATTGTCAGTGAATGCGGAGGAAATACCGGTAGTAAGTGTGCTGGTGTGGATGTAAAACCTCCCAATGCCTTTGGTTTCGTTGGCCACGTTGGTTTTGTATGTAGCGCCATTGGATAGCGAAGTAAATGTTTCAGTCGATTTGTCTTCCAAAATAACTTTGCAATCGGTTGGTAATTCAACCTTCTCGACACTAAAAGTAATCTCTCCACCTGCTTTGCTTTCAATTCCAATAGGGATCACCAAACTATTGTAGGTTTCAGGTAAGCATTGGATGGCAAAGTCAACACCATTATCGTCAACCAATCGAGAAAATAGATTAACACCAGAAGTTCCACGCAGCAAACCTGCATCATAAGTCGGGTCAAGCCCTTTGGTCATTTGGTTGTTAAAAAACACCAGGGTTGAAGCTTTGATTTGTCCGGCTGTTAAGGTCAGTTCGAATCCCGGCCACGATACATTGGCCGATTTTAATGCCGTGCCCGTTTGGTGTACCTGTGTATCGGAATTAAATGAAATCACAGCACCGTCGGAAGCTGCTTTTACAAAGAACCCCTGCCCCTGAACAATGTAGTATTGTGCCAAATAGCGGCCACTACCTCCAGCTGTATTATTGATAATCTTATAACTACTTGAGCTTTCTTCCCAAAGATATACACAGGCATAACTTGGATCGAGGAGACTACTGTTTTGTGTAATGAAATTAGCAGATGAAGAGGCCAAAGTATTTATTCCGATACAAGTTGAATAAGGGTTACCCACACAATTCCAGCCTTTATTCACAGCGCCGCTTGTTAGCGTTACATTTTGGGGACCACTGGTAAGTGTGCCGGTAAATGTTACCACCCCATCACTGCTTCTGCGAACGCAATAGCCTTTGCATGATATAAGGTTTCCTGCCGTGCCGGAGGTGAAAAAACTGTTCCAACTGTTGCCGGATTCGTTGTAATCCATCATCCCGTAACTACTTCCATTAATCGGAATTGCATTACCCGCAGCTTGAATAAAGGCGCTAATGTTTCCGCCTGCAGCGGTTGGTGACACAATGTGCCATTTGTTGCCAGTCATGAAACGTTCGGCATTGGTAGTACCAAGTACAGTAATAGCTCCGTTGATTAAGAGAGAGGCTGTGTTGGATGCATCACTTTTCAGCGTGACGTCACCGTTTACGGTAAGGGTCCTGCTCGCATTAATGGTTACTTCCGTTCCTGAATTGATGGTTATATTGTTTACTTCGCAATCAACATCAATTGTACAGTTTGCCGAAAGATTTACATTGGTAGAATAGCCGGGAACACCTGCGCTCCAATTGCCAGCATCACTCCAATTGCCTGCCGTTTGAAATGTTGATGAAGTTGCGAATTGGGTGGTAAATGTTCCATCAAGGCCATTTGTTGTTCCGGCAGAATTTACCCCAACTACACGATAATGATAGGTGGTATTTGGGGTTAAGCCCGAAATGGCTTTACTCACTGATGTGTTTACCGAACCGGTCACCGGGCTTGGAGTTGCTGCAACAGATGTTCCGTAACTGTCAGTTAATCCATACTCAAAGGTCACGGAGGTACTGGCATTGTTGGCATTGATGGAACTGTTAAGCGTAGCTGCGGTCCTTGACACACCTGTTGCCACATTGGTGGTGGCTGTTGGAGCTGCATAGTAGGTAAATTGGTCTGCACTGCTTGTAGCGCTTGTTCCTCCGGGTGTGGTAACCGTTATATCAATTGTTCCGGCACTGTGAGCCGGAGAAGTTGCAGTTATTTGAGTGGCAGAATTAACAGTATAGCTTGAAGCCGCAGTGCCACCAAAAGACACAGCTGTTGCTCCGGTAAAATTAGTTCCTGTAATAACAACAGAAGTTCCTCCTGTTGTTTGACCACTTGTAGGTGAAATGCCGGAAATAGTAGGTACTGCAGCGTAAGTAAATTGATCGGCGCTACCAGTAGCGCTTGTTCCTCCTGTTGTTGTAACCGTAATATCTATTGTTCCGGCACTGTGAGCGGGAGAAGTTGCAGTAATTTGAGTCGCAGAATTAACGGTAAAACCTGAAGCCGCAGAGCCACCAAAAGACACAGCAGTTGCTCCGGTCAAATTAGTCCCGGTAATAACGACAGAAGTTCCTCCTGCAATTGGTCCACCTGTTGGTGAAATCCCGGTAATGTTAGGAGCTGCCACATAGGTGTATTGATCGGCACTGACTGTGGCGCTTGTTCCCCCCGCTGTTGTAACTGTAATATGAACAGTCCCTGCGCTGCCAGCAGGTGAAGTAGCCGTTATCTGAGTAGCGGAGTTAACGGTATAACTTGAAGCTGAAGTGCTGCTAAACTTCACAGCTGTTGCTCCGGTCAAATTAGTCCCGGTTATAACAACAGAAGTTCCTCCTGCCGTTGGGCCACTTGTGGGTGAAATACCTGTTACAGTAGGTGCCGCCACATAAGTAAATTGGTCGGCACTGTTTGTTGCGCTAGTTCCCCCCGCTGTAGTTGCAGTGATATGGACTGTTCCCGTGCTGCCAGCCGGCGAAGTTGCCGTTATCTGAGTGGCAGAATTAACTGTGTAACCTGATGCAGCTGTAGCACCAAAATTCACGGCAGTAGCTCCTGTAAGTGCGGTTCCGGTAATCACAACAGAGGTTCCCCCGGCAGTTGGTCCGCTTGAAGGTGAAATACCAGTAACTGTTGGCGCTGGAGTAATTGTATATGAAATAGTTGCAGCACCGGCACCTACTTCAGCAGGCCATAATCCAGAAGGAATTACAACAGAAGAACTTGAATTATATTGTCGTACTGTACCACCACCTCCGCGTGCTGTTGATTCCCAAATTTCCCATTCATTAACACCATAAACACTATTATAACGATACTCAATCCTAAAGACCGATGAAGGCATATCAAAATACTTTCTATCGCTTCCATCAATATTTGTAGTACTAGTAAAATGATATATGCCGTTTGCTGGAGCTGCTGTACCACCTGCACCAGTTACAGTTACCTGGGTTTGTGCAGAAACTACACCTCCAGATAATAGTGAAAGAAAAATAAGAATAATACTTAGTTTATGAGTGAATAGGCAAATGAACCAGTTACTGCTTTCGTTAATAGCATTCCTTTTTGAAGGATGAAGTGATTTCCAATTTTCATCATCCCTGGTATAGTAACCCGTCCATTCCGGGTTATTTATACATTTTAATGGAGTGTCACTTGTTATTTTCATTGTATTTTGTTTTTGTATATTTTTTCATTTTCCGGATCGAGTTTAGTCGATAAAAAATTTAAAATTAGAGCTTGGAAATTGAGTAAACGCATATAAAAGATCAGATTGAATTAAAAATTCGATTGATTAATTTTTATAATAGAGGATTTATTTGAACATAACCATAACTTTCACAAAGGGAAGAAGATGCCGAAAGTTCCACCTTTCATTATTCGCTAAAAAGAAACCTCCGGCATTTAAATAATAAATACGCAATAGCCCTTGTTTAATCTCTGCTTGGGAACAATCCCTTCCAAACAAATAATATAATTAAGGCCAAGAGTAGGTTGCATATTATTTATGGGTGAATTTGTTCCCATATATCCAATAGCTTGTGGATTCATTTGAGCATCGGTAGTTGAAGCAAAATTCCCTGATCCATCTTGATTTTGAGCTAAAAAATTACCTTGTGGTGAAGGCAAAAGGTTTCTGCCGGTTGTACCGATATTCGCATTTAAAAGATGGTTATGGGATGGTAACTGGGATACATTTAACGTGTTGGTATTGGTGCCAAGCGCCTCTCCCTGTATGATTTTCTGAAGTCCTGGCCCAATCCCAACATGAGCAGGAACTCTTCCCCGAAGATCAGGTAAAGCAAAAGTTTGCATACCGTCTCCGCCATACATAGTACCCAAAATTGCAAATACTGCATTGTACTGGCTAATTGGCATTAGTTGCCCGTTACAAAATGCCCATCCGCGCGGTGCATAATTACCGCCAAAAAGTACGATTGTTCCAATAAAAGCTTCGTCCATAATTTTAATTTTTAAAAGGTTAATACTTTTTTAATTATTTATTGACATGCACAGCAGTGCGTCTTTTCATTATTTATTTTCAATTAGCAATTCCAAAATCTGGTCAAGTTGATCCTGATTATTGGGCACAAAAGTTTTTCCGGCTTCTTTCAGTGCCAGCATATTTTCGGGGGTAGCCAGATCCATGGCACTTTCAGCGGTTTCAATAGTCGGTTCCAATCTGAAATAGATTTTATGCGTATAGGATCATTGGCTCCAAACATTTGATTTAGTTCGTAATGAACAGTTTTCGAATTTCCCGACATGATCATATCAATCAATGGGTTCAACCACCCAATTACGCTCCAGTTTTTTGCTTTGGAGTGTGGGTATTGATCCCCTTGAGAGCAGGTTCCAATAGATATCATTACCATATCAGAAGTATTCGGAAAATTTGATTTGTCAGTGAATTTCAGTATTTCCTGATGTTTTTGTGTACATGCCTCAGCATAAGCACACATGGCCGGGTTGTTGGCAAATATGTATCCTCGACCAAATAGAGTGGAGCTCCAAAAACTGAACAGATCTGAGCTGGGTTGAAATAGGCGGGCGCTGCTGAAATTGAGCAGGCCATGTCGTTCGTAAAATAATCGTGGGTTTCACCTTCGGTAGTATCCACTTTATTGAAAAACACTGTTTTTCGTTGGGGAATTTCGTAGGTAGTTGGCAGGAAAGATTTCTGTTCATGGCTGAGCTTTACATCGCCTTCTTTGGCTATCAGTTGTTCTTCTATATACTATAAGATTTTGCCTGGAAGAATGCCCCTGATTCCAGTTCCATCGATTGAAAGAAGGATGATTTTTTTTTATCATCACTAATTAACTTTGAAAGTGTTCTACGATGAATGTTCTTATTTATTCAAATGATACCAACAAATTGATCTCATTATAAATGCGGAAACCTAATTTCCCGGCACATCTATCATCACATATCCAAACTCAATTCTTGCGTCCGGTTTCATGTCGAAACCTGTTAATTAAAAATCTAAATCGAAGAATGAGATATTCTTCATTAAAGAGACTGAAGGTTATTAGACTGGAAGTAATCATTGCAAAATAACCTAATCAGCTTTTATCACCTCATTTAGACTGAAATTCAGTCGCATTCTCATTTTCTTCTAAAAAAGGGCTGTAAAAACTCCTGGTAAATTTAAATAGAATTTTTTTACAAAATCACAATGTTTATGATTGTTTTTATTTTTTATGATTGTGATTTAGTAACAAGATATTCAAACACTTGAGGGTATGAATTGAGAATAGCCTATTGACGGTTATTACAGGAGTAGTATTCCTTGGATTTTGTACATTATCAACAATGTCACCTTATCTATTCGATTTCCTTTGATTCAGTTAAAAGGTGTTCTTTTTTGATGTCAGCTGCCCTTAAAATCAATCGAAGAGACTGGTCGTAGGTCACATAATTCCACATCCAGTTAACGAAAATCAACAAACGATTTTTTACTCCAACAATGGCCATTAAATGCACAAACATCCAGGTTAGCCAGGCAATAAATCCGCTGAACTTTACAAAAGGAAGGTCGGCCACAGCCCTGTTGCGACCAATGGTAGCCATCGATCCACGATCGATGTACCTGAAAGGTTTCGATTTGGCATTTTTAGACATCGCGATGAAATATTTGGCCAGATTTGCTCCTTGTTGAATGGCAACTTGCGCAACTTGTGGATGTCCGTTCGGGTAATCAGGAGTTGACATGATCGAAGCGTCACCAATTGAATAAATATCATCAAACCCTTTCAACTTATTATACTCGTCAACTAACATCCGTCTTCCGCGGCCAACCGATTCATTGGGGATTCCCAAAGGTACTTCACCACTTATCCCGGCTGCCCAGATTACCAGTTTTGATTTTATATGATTGCCATCGGAAAAACTAAGCACTTCGCCATCATAGTCGGTTACTTTTGTATTCAGGAATACATTAATTCCCAATCGTTTCAGGTAGTACAATGACTTTTCGGAAGCATGTTTCGACATAACTGCCAAAAGTGAGCCGGAACCTTCTACCAGATTAATCTGCATCAGGTCAAAGTTCAGGTCAGGATAATCTTTTGGAAGTACAAATTTTTTCATTTCAGCTATGGCACCTGCGACTTCAACACCAGTTGGGCCACCTCCAACTACCACCACATTCAATAAAGTTTTTTTCTCGTTTTCATCCTTATCGAACAATGTTACCGCTTTTTCCAGATTTAAAAGTATCCGGTTGCGAAGCGACATTGCTTCGGAGACAGATTTCATTGGAATGGCAAAATCTTCCATATTCTTCATCCCGAAGAAATTGGAATTGACTCCGGTTGAAATGACCAGATAGTCATACCAAACCGTAGCAAGGCTGGTTTGTAGTTCTTTTTTCTCCGGATCGACTGAATAAACTTCAGCCACACGTATATAAACATCTTTACGTTTCTGAAATATTTTCCGCAAAGGGAAGAGAATTGAACTTGGTTCGATTCCTGATGTGGCTACCTGATAAAACAAAGGCTGGAACTGGTGGTAATTGTTTTTATCGATTAAAACAATCTGAAAGCCTGAACGCACAAGATTTTTGGCTAACCTCAAACCTCCAAAACCTGCTCCGACAATGACTATTCTTTTCTTTTGAGTTTCCGGAATATTAACTGACATTTTGAATATTTTGTGTTTTACGACATGTTTTAAACGTTTTAGTGAGCCAAAAGTTTGCCGAAAAGGAAAATAAATACCTGGAGTCAAACCTTCAAAATTCACTTAAATCACCTAATTTCAGCAGTTAATTAAAGTCCGGCAACTGAATATGAATTGTCCTGTAATTTCCGGAGAAAAAGTGAAGAACTAAAAGTAAACCCGGGAAAAATGATTGGGTTTTGAGATGTAAAGATAAGTGTTAAATTTACATTTTATATTTAAGCCGATGATTATATACTGAAATTATTGTGTTCCAAATAACTAAACTAATCAATTAACAAATGAAACGATTCTTTTTTACTGCAATTTGCTTTCTGGTTCTTTTTGTCGTTGCCAAAGCCCAGTATTCAGTATTGTCGCCCCAATCTTTGGTGGAAGCCAAAGTTGAAGTGGGTAATCAGATCATTTACAGTATTTATTTCAACGGAAAACCTGTGTTAACCAATTCGGTAATCCAATTTGAATTTAAGCAAGCACCACCGATGGGTGCCGATATGATGGTGATTAAAACTTCGGACAAAGTGATTAGCGAAACCTGGACTCCGGTTTTGAAACGAAAGACTACCATTCTGAATAACTGCAAAGAACTGACAATACAGATGCAGGAAAAGAAATTTCCCCGCCGGATGATGAATTTAGTGTTCCGTGTATTTGATGATGGAGTAGCTTTCAGAACTGAATTTATTGGATCGGGAAATAACCACGGATATGAACTTACTGAAGAACTGATTACTTACAATTTCACAGCCGATCACGACTGCTGGGCTGTCAATCACGGTAGTTATCGTTCTTCGCAGGAAAATGAATTTTTCAAGCGTAAACTTTCTGATATTACCGATCAAATGGTGATTGGATTACCGATGACGGTGAAAGTAGCTGACGACTGTTATGCTGCTATTACTGAGGCAAATATTACCGATTATGCAGGCATGTACCTGAAGCCGGGTCATTCAAAAACCGGTTTTTCAGTTCGTTCGAAGCTTTCACCGCTTCCAACTGAAAATGAGAATGGTGTAAAAGTGAAATTCAAATTTCCGCACAAAACTCCCTGGAGAGTGATCATGCTGGGCGATGCGCCTGGTAAGTTACTCGAATCAGAAATTATCATGAATTTGAATGAACCTTGTGCAATTGCCGATCCTTCCTGGATCAAACCCGGAATGTGCGCATGGGATCATTGGTGGAGTGGTGAAGTGAAAATGGACAATGAAACCAATAAAAAATACATCGATCTGGCTTCTGAAATGGGGTGGCCGTATCAGCTGATCGACTGGCAATGGTATGGTGTTTTTAACAAACCTGAAGCTGATATTACCAAAGTGGCGCCTCAGCTCGACATGCCTGGTATTCTGGCTTATGCCAAAAGTAAGAATGTAAAATGCTGGGTTTGGTTGTACTTCTCAGATGTGAACCGTGCTGACTGGGATAAAGCTTGTGCCTTATACGAAGGTTGGGGAATTGCAGGTGTTAAAATTGATTTTATGGATAGCGACGATCAGGAAATGGTCAACTGGTATCGTCGCATTGTTACAACTGCAGCTGCCCATCATTTGATGGTCGATTTTCATGGAGCCTTCAAACCCGATGGTTTCCGCAGAACATATCCGAATCTGGTAACCCGCGAAGGTGTTTTGGGCAATGAGTACAACAAATGGTCGCTACGTATCACCCCTGAACACATGGTTACTTTGCCTTTTACGCGCATGTTGGCCGGTCCGATGGATTTCACTCCCGGAGGATTCCTGAACCGTACACCCGAAAAATTTGAAAACGGAACTCCTGCGCAAGTGCAGGGAACACGTGCGCTTCAGCTGGCGCAGTTCGTAGTTTACGACAGCCCGTTTACAGTTGCCTGTGATAGTCCTGAAAGTTACAAGGGGCAGGAAGGGGTTGAATTTCTGAAGAAAGTGAAAACGATGTGGGATGATACCAGGATTCTGAACGGGCAAATTGGTGAATTCATTACCACCGCTCGACGTTCAGGAAACGAATGGTTCATCGGTTCAATGACCAACAGTGAATCGCGTACTTTGGAAATTAAACTGGATTTTCTGGAAGCAGGAAAATATAAAATGGTAGCTTTTGAAGATGCTCCGGATGCCGCGGTTAATGCGGAAAATGTTATGCGAACATCGAAAACGGTTGTAAAAGGTGAAGTAGTAAAAATCAGAATGGCTCCGGGCGGTGGTTTTGCTGCCTGGTTTGAACCAATTAAATAGTTATGAGTCGCATTGTAAAAAATGGTCATTTATGGTCATTTGTTTCACGTCATTTATTGTCATTAACTTTGCATCTTGACCGTTTGCATTTTACCGTAAATGACAATTAATTGACCATCAAAGACTATGATTGATCTGGAATTTGGAATCTGAAACTTGGAATCATTTAATAGTTATGCTCGAAAAACTAAAAGAAGAAGTCTGGAAAGCCAATCTCGATTTGGTAAAACATGGATTGGTGATTTTTACCTGGGGAAATGTGAGTGGCATCGACCGTCAGCATGGATGGGTGGTGATCAAACCCAGCGGCGTTTCATACGATACCATGAAACCATCAGATATGGTTGTGCTTGATTTGTATGGCAAAGTGGTGGAGGGCAAACTGAACCCATCGAGTGATGCACCAACACATCTGATTCTGTATCGTCAGTTCCTGAATATTGGCGGGATTGTTCATACCCATTCTGAATGGGCAACCTCATGGGCACAGGCGGGCAGGGGAATTCCGGCAATAGGAACCACTCATGCCGATTATTTCTACGGAGAAATTCCCTGCACCCGAAAAATGACCGAATTGGAGATCAACGGAGAATATGAACTTGAAACCGGACGAGTGATTGTTGAATGTTTCAAGGGACTCAATCCTGATCACGTTCCCGGAGTACTGGTCAATAACCATGCGCCATTCACCTGGGGAAAGAATGCTGACGATGCGGTTCACAATGCGGTAGTTCTGGAAGAAGTGGCAAAAATGACCTTCCGGAGCTTAACACTAAATCCCCAAACCAGTATGGATCAGGTATTGCTTGATAAACATTTCCTCAGGAAACACGGTGCGAATGCGTATTACGGGCAGAAATAGTTTCACGTTTCAAGTTCAAAGTTTCAAGTGTGCCTGAAACATGAAGCATGAAACCTGAAACTTTTAATTTGGAACCTGGAACAATAGAATATTGAATACTCAATAACCAATATTCAATATCCATAACCTTCGCGTCCCGATTTGGAACTTGAAATTTGGAACTTGAAACTGATATTAAAACTCAAAAACTTTAAACTATATATTATGACACAGCCCAAATACGCCATCGGACTGGATTACGGTACCGATTCTGTTCGTTCGTTAATTGTGAATACCAAAAACGGTGAAGAAGTAGCCAGTGTAGTTTTTGAATATCCGCGCTGGAAAAAACAGATGTATTGCGATGCGCCCAATAACCGCTTCCGCCAGCACCCGAAAGATTATCTGGAAGGAATGGAATACACCATTGTGGAAGCGTTGAAACTGGCTCCGGCCGGAGTTGCTGAAAATGTGGTAGGTATTTCGATCGACACCACCGGATCGACACCGGTTGCCGTTGACGAAAAAGGTACTCCGCTTTCATTGACTCCCGGTTTTGAGGACAATCCAAACGCGATGTTTGTGCTTTGGAAAGACCATACCGGAGTAAAAGAAGCCGACGAAATTAATCAGATGGCCAAATTATGGCAAGTTGACTTCACCAAATTCGAAGGTGGTGTTTATTCTTCAGAATGGTTTTGGGCCAAATTGTTGCATGTAATCCGTGAAGATGCGGGTGTTTTCCGCGCTGCCAATTCGTGGGTCGAACATTGCGACTGGATTCCAGCCGTTCTGACCGGAAATACCAACCCAAAAACACTAAAACGTTCGCGTTGTGCAGCCGGTCACAAAGCCATGTGGCACGAAGCTTTCGGCGGTTTACCAACCGAAGAGTTTCTCGAAAAACTTGATCCGCTGTTGAGTGGATTAAAAGACCGTTTGTTTAAAGAAACTTTTACCTGCGATATTTCTGCCGGAGCGATCACTCCTGAATGGGCTGCCAAATTAGGTTTACCCACCAATGTGAAAGTTGGGGTAGGGGCTTTTGATGCTCATTTGGGCGCTGTTGGTGCTGAAATTGAACCGTATTATTTGAGTAAGGTAATGGGAACTTCTACCTGCGACATGCTGATTGCCCCAATGGAAGAAGTGGGAGACAAACTGATCAGCGGAATTTGCGGACAGGTAGATGGCTCAATCGTTCCGGGAATGTTGGGGATGGAAGCCGGACAATCGGCATTTGGCGATATTTACGCCTGGTTTAAAAGCGTGCTGGTTTGGCCAACTGAACAGATTATTGCAAGCAGTGCGCTGATTGATGAAGAGACCAAAGTGAAAATGATCAATGAAATTTCATCGAAAATCATTCCTGAACTGACCAGAGCTGCTGAATTGATTCCAATCGAAGAAAGCAGTATCGTTGCGCTCGATTGGATGAATGGCCGCCGCACGCCGGATGCCAATCAAAACCTGAAAGGTGTGATTTCGGGCCTGAATCTTGGATCGGATGCCCCGCGTATTTTCCGTGCCTTGGTTGAAGCGACCGCATTTGGTTCAAAAGCCATTGTTGATCGTTTTATCAGCGAAGGCATTCGTATTGACGGAGTGATTGCTCTGGGCGGCGTAGCCAAAAAATCGCCTTTCGTGATGCAGATTGTTTGCGATGTACTAAGCATGCCGATTAAAGTAGCCCGCTCGGAACAGGCTTGTGCCTTGGGATCAGCCATGGCAGCCGCTGTGGTTGCCGGAGTTTATCCAAACATTTCAGAAGCCCAGAAGAAAATGGGCGGCGGGTTTGAAAAAACCTATTCTCCGATTCCGTCCAATGTTGCCCGATACGCCAAATTGTATGAAAAGTACGTTGCGCTTGGAAAAGTGATAGAGTTTGGACTGAAATAAAACTTCAGTTTTCAATAAATCAAAAAGGGTCAATTTGCAGGAGGTGTGGATTGACCCTTTCTTTGAACTAAACATCTTCAATATTCGTATCTTTTGTTCACGAAATTAACTTATCAATTTCATTTCGACAAACGTTTTGAAAAAGGAATTAATTCGCTGGGAAATGCTGTATATATCTCTAATTTTTCAGTCCATCCGCTAAAACCTTCTCATGTCCCATCAAAATCGAAGGTTTTAATTCAGGTTTCATCCAGGTCAATAACCATTCCATATCCTTTTGAGTCAGGACAATGCAGCCGGATGAAGCATTTAGTTTTTCGCCTTCGCTCAAATGAAGAAAGATAGCGCTGCCCATGCCTTTCACTACCGGATGTGTATTGTATTCGATTACCAGGCAATACCTGTAATCATTTCCGTTAAGCAAAAGCTTTTCGAATGATTTTGCTTCTGACGGCCCTCTTACATGACGATTATAATCAGGCGAATCGGGGTCATCGATCCATTTGTCTTCCGAAGTAGTTTGAAGATACGGCATCCTGGTATTGACATTTTTTTCGTAGCAGAACAATTGGCCCAACCGGAAAAAGCCTGTGGGTGATTTTTCATCGCCTTCGCGTTTTGTATCGGGGGCGGCGAATCCTTTGCGTCCGATACCCGCGGACATTGGGGCAGAAACAACCAGCCAATCTTTTCCCTTTTTCTCTAATGCCACCAATATCGCTGAATCACTTTCAGGAGTTTTATTAAAAACAAGGAGCAATTGGTTCGTGTAATCAAGCAAAACTGTATTTTTCTTTACAATACGAAGCGCTTTATTCGCCTGGTTATTTGACTTTTGTCCGTTTGAAGCATTAGTCAACAGGCAAGCCACAAAACATTGTATCAGGAATACTGAAAAAAGGAATTTCAAGATATCGTAGTGTTATGGGTTAATGTAAATGGTAATAGAAATAATTTGCTAATATAATCAAATCAGTAATCTCAATGCAATGCAGGTTGAAACATCCTGAGAACTTTGAACTTTAACCTGATTCTTTCAGTATCTTTACCATTCTAATTCCAAAAACTAATATTTAATTCACAATATGAAAAAAATAATCGGTTCATTGCTTATTGCCGGAATGATTGTTTCGTGTTCAGCACCAAAAAAAGAGTTTACTCCTTCGTATTCGAAAGCTGATTTCGAAAAAGAAGTGAATGGAAAAAAGACCACCTTGTTTACTTTGAAAAATGAAG
Source organism: Bacteroidales bacterium (assembly GCA_038248385.1). GTDB lineage: Bacteria > Bacteroidota > Bacteroidia > Bacteroidales > Prolixibacteraceae > Aquipluma. The sequence goes on along the minus strand of JBBRXN010000007.1, from coordinate 19,397 downwards.
GTGGAATCATTGTAACCCTAACCAATTATGGGGCAAAAATCGTTTCAGTATTTGCTCCCGATAAAAATGGCGCTATGGAAGATGTTACGCTCGGATTTAAAAACATTGATGAATATATTGTCGGTGATGCCGGACAGGGCGCTGTAGTTGGTCCGTATGCCAACCGTATTGCCAACGCGCAGTTCGAAATTGACGGGCAGGTTTATCAGTTGCCGCAAAACAACATGCAAGCTTGTTTGCATTCAGGTACTGAAAGTTTTTATCGCCAGGTATATGATGCCAAAGAGGTTCAGGCTGCCGATGGCCCTGCTGTTGAAATGACACTGGTTAGCCCTGATGGTCAATGGGGTTTCCCCGGTAATAAGAACGTTAAGGTGACTTATACTTTAACCAAAGGCAACGGTTTAAAAATTGATTATGAAGCAACCACCGATAAATCATGCTATTTCAATTTAACCAACCATGTTTATTTTAACCTGAAAGGCGAAGGGAATGGCGATATTTTGGATCATATTTTAGTGGTTGATGCCAACTTTTCAACAGCAGTGGCCGATTCGCAACTGATTCCAACCGGAGAGATTGCTGATATCCGCGGAACTGCAATGGATTTTACTACTCCTCATATCATTGGTGAACGCATTAATGATCCAATGCCTCAGCTTCGCATGGGCGGTGGTTACGATCACAATTACATCCTGAATAAGGATCAGAACGGCAATGAAATGACTTTCTGCGCCAGTTTGTACGAACCGGTTTCAGGACGATATATGGAATGTTTCACAACTGAACCTGCTGTTCAGCTTTATACCGGTAACTTTTTAAAAGGAACAATTATCGGAAAACGTGGAAATCCGTACAACTACCGCAATGGTATTTGCCTTGAAACACAACATTATCCTGATTCACCCCATCATCCCAATTTCCCGAATACATTGCTGAAACCGGGTGAAACATTGAAATCGACCACGATTTACAAGTTCTCTGTGAAAAAATAAGAAGAAGGCAAGGCACAGGCACTGGCGAAAATGAGTGGTCAGTCTCAGTCTCAGTCTCAGTACTCCTGATTAGTGGTCAGACTTGATGAGAAAGATTTCTTTATTCTTATAGAACCCCGGTTGTTTACTCAACCGGGATTTTTTTATGAAAAGACATGGATAAAACTTCAAACTTCAGACTTTTAACTTTTAACTAATTTTCCAATGCCTGTTCCATATCAGCAATCAAATCTCCAGCTCCTTCAATGCCTACTGAAAGTCGCATCATGGTTGGTCGGATTCCCATTTTAACACGTTCGTCTTCCGGAAATTCAGTATAAATTGTTGAATACGGATGGATGATCAGCGATTTATTGTCGTTCAGGTTGGTGGCACGACGGATAATTTTCAACCTGTTCATAAAGCGAAAACAAGCTGCCTGACTTTCCAGATCAAAAGTCATTACCGTGCCAGGAACACCACCAAATTGTTTCATTGCCAATTCAAAATAAGCTGAATCTTTCAACCCCGGATAATCAACTCTGATTACCTTCGGATTTTGCTGGAAATATTCCCCCAGTTTCATGCAATTCTGGTAACATCGCTCCACACGGAGTTCAAGAATATCAAGACCTGCAATCATATAATTGGCCGAGTGGGCAGTCATTGGCATACCCAAATTCCGATAATAATTTTTACGCAGCCGGGTGATAAAAGCATCCTTTCCGAATTTTCTTGCCTCGCAGTTTGGATTTTTGTTCCAATCGTACAATCCATTGTCGATAATTACTCCGCCAACTGCCTTAGCGCCTCCAGAAATGAATTTGGTGGTTGACATCACTTCCACGTGAATTCCCAGTGATTTTGAACTAAAAACCGAAGGTGGCGTGACCGTGCTGTCGGCAATCAGCAATATGCCATGTTTATTTGCAATTTCGGACAAACGACTAATTTCGGCAATTTCAAGTTGAGGATTGGTCACCGTTTCAAAATAAATGGCGCGTGTATTTTCGTCGATCAGTGGTTCGATCAATTCGGTTTTGGTGGTGTCAACAAAACGGGTTTCTAATCCGTAAGCCGATAAACTTTGTTCAAACAGGGCAAGCGTATGCCCAAAAAGATGTTTCCCTGAAATGATGTTGTCGCCCTGTTTGCAGATGGCCATCATGGTAGCTGAAATGGCCGACATTCCTGACGACAAAGCCAGTACCTGATGGGCGCCGGTCAATGCTTTCATCTTTATTTCGAAATATTCGACCGTTGGATTGCTGGTTCGTGAATAAGTATGAGCAGGCAGTTCTCCCCTGAAATTGGCTGCAATATCTTCGGCAGTTGCAAATTCGAAAGCTACCGATTCGTAAACAGGCATGGCCAATGCGTTGTGTGGATCTTTCTTCGGAAACGGTATATTGAGTGATCGGGTGGTAAAGCTTTTCATTTTGATATCTTTTAATTTCAGGCTGATTGTGCAAATTTGGTAAATATTTCCGGGAAAACAGTTCGATGAGGAAATCGCTGCTTCGGTTCTGTTGAAACCATTCAATATTTTTATCTTTGGCAACCTGATAACAGAGGCCGGAAACAGGAAAACACAAGAACCGGTATTCGAATCATTGCTGCTAATCTGTTTATTTTCCGGTTAGGTTTTACTTTTTACTCTTATCTTGAAATGAGAAATATAGGATTGATATTGTTGATTTTTTTGCCGACCCTGGTTTTTTCGCAAACTACTTCGGTTAAAATTGCTGTGATGAAATACAATGGCGGTGGTGACTGGTATTCAAATCCCACCTCGGTGCCTAACCTGATTGCTTTTTGTAATCAAAATCTAAAAACCAACATTGATCCTGAACCTGGTGTAGTTGAGCCGGGCAGTGTTGATTTGTTCAATTATGCCTATGTCGATTTGACTGGTCACGGGAATGTGGCGTTTTCGGACGCTGATGTCGCCAATCTGCGAACTTATCTGGAGGCAGGAGGGTTTCTGCAAATCACCGATAATTATGGCATCGATCCGTTTATCCGCCGCGAAATGAAAAAGGTTTTTCCTGAACTTGATTTCATCGAGCTGCCTTTTAATCATCCAATATATCATCAAAAATATCCTTTTCCCAACGGATTACCAAAAATTCATGAACACGACAATAAACCGGCACAGGGTTTCGGACTGATTTATAAAGGACGCCTGGTTTGTTTCTACAACTACGAATGCGATCTGGGCGACGGTTGGGAAGATCGCTCTGTTCACAACGATCCGGAAGATGTTCGCCAGAAAGCCTTGCAGATGGGAGCAAATATCATTTCATTTGTGTTTGATCAGTAAAAATGATTATTCCCGGATCGAGTTACTGGAATTTTGCCTTTGGCGGCCAACCGGGTGATGTATTAAACGACACTGAAGGCCTGCAAACCATGCGTACACTTGGCGAGAATAGGACATGGGTGATGAAGAAGTTGGGTAGGGAAGAATGATTTAATACAAGTCAATTTAGTGCTTACAAACTTTCCTTCAACTTAACCTTCAACCCAAAAAACCTTGTGCTATCTATGGTTGTTGCTTTTAATTCTTTATTTTTCAGCGCATATTCGATAATCTTTTCGGCTCTTTCATTCGATTCGGGATGGGTGCTGATCCAGTAAATCTGGTGTGGTAGGTTTTTGGTTTCATCCGAAAGGCGGTACAAAAAATTGGCAAATGGCTCGGGGTTTATTCCTGCTTTAATCAGGTAATCAACCGCGGTGAGGTCGGCTTCGGTTTCCAGCTTTCGGTCGTATGCGCTCGACGACAATCGTTTCAAGGCTTCTTTAATCATTTCAGAATTCCCGTTTCCGGTTGACATTGAAATCAATACGGATAAACCAACTTCCTTGACCAATTTATTCATTACATGGTTCTTTTCTATATGTGCTATTTCGTGGCAGATCACGCCATACAATTCGGCTTCGTTTTCACAGGCATTGATTAAACCTGAATACACCACCAGGTGATTGTTCGGAAGAGCAAAAGCGTTGATATCATCCTTGCGCAACAGGTGAAATTTTATTTTGGTGTGGTCGATTTGATTCTTTTCGCAAATAAGTGAAAGCATCGAATCAATGGGGGCAACAACCGATGTGGAAGTAATTTCAGTTTCCGATTTTTTCAGCAGATCCCAAAACAGATCTCCAATTTTTTCTTCAGTGTTCCTGGTAGTTTGTTCAACATTAAAAAGCTTCATCCAATCAACTTGCGACAATAAAAACCAAACACCAAGTAAAATGGTCACCGAAATAACCAATTCAATTCCTATTTTCCTCATCCGGTTTGCAAATTAAGTTGGTTAATCCACCAATTACCCACCATTCGACGTGACGGCCTTTGCGTGTTTCAATAGCGGTGTAAATGGTTCCGATGAACTCGATCAGGTTAAAAATAAAAATCGTAATAATGTAGGCGATATACCTCGAAGTGATTGTTTCAGGAGTAAAAATGATGGAGATTGTCCACCAGAAACCAGCGCTGTTAAAGGGCAGCAGAAAGAATTGCGAAAATAGCGCCTGAGTGCAGTGCCATCGTACAAAATAAGTTCCCTTTCGGTTGCTGATGTAGAAAAAGAAGGTGGCAATCAGGTTGATAATAGGCAAGGGCAGTCCGCCCATAATGGCAATCAGCGACATCACATAGCTGTTCGAAGCTTTTTCTGCTTCATGCTCTGTGGGGTTGTATTGAAATTTTTCGGTTGCAATCATAGTCCTTTGTATATATTCCAGATCCAATTCAGAATAACCAGCAGAATCAACGGAATGGCAACAAAATTTCGTCTCAGGATGATTTCTGTATGGTTATAAGCGCGGAACAAAGTGTCTCTTTTCAGCAACACATCGTAAATCAGCCAAAACGGCGAAATAATTAGAATGCCCATTATTATCAAACCGAATGGATTCCATAAAATGGCGGTTGCAAAATCTCCATTCAGAATAGAAAGTACCGATCTGGTTGAACCGCAGGATGGGCAGGGAATTGTTGTAATTCTTTTAAAGAGACAAATTCCCGGCTCACCTGAATGCACAACCACTTTGTTGAAATTAATCAGAAGCCAGATATATCCTGCTCCACAAGCCGTTGACAATATGACATACAACTTGTTCCGGCTCATATTGGTTAATAAAGAATTTGCCGGATGGTGTGGAAATTTTTTTCTCTGGTTATTCCCATAATAAGGAACCAGTCAATAATGGTCCAAATGCCTAAGCCACCACAGGTGAGGAGTTTGGCGATGCCCAATCCGGTGTCGCCGATAATAAAACGATCGATTCCAAAATGGCCGGCAATGATGGATACGATTAAACTTGTTGTTGGATCTTTGAATTGTACAGTTGAAATCATTGCCCATTTTGAATCATCAGTTTCCAAAAGTCGCTCTCTTACAACGTTAATCTGATAGCTTTCAAAGAACTTGGCATTTGACATGATAAACATGTCGACTTTTTGTGCTTCCATTTTTTCTTGCAGTTAGTTAATTTATCATAGCCACAATGTAAGGCATTTTATTATAAGTAGGATTGTTTCGATCGGTAATTGTTTGTAATTCAGAATAAATATAAATAGGTTGCCTTCGACAAGCAAATACACCGATCTCATGGGCAGTCATCGACAGTGTCATTTTAGCTCCTTCTTCTTAATTCCAAATTCAGGTTTTACATTCAGAAATAATACAGGAATCATGGCGGGAATCATGCAGAGCATCACCCAGACGAAGAAATGCTTGTACCCAACGATCTCTTGCAGCCAGCCTGAGAACATTCCCGGAAGCATCATTCCCAATGCCATAAATCCGGTGGCAATAGCAAAATGGGCTGTTTTGTGTTCTCCTTCTGAAATATAAATCATGTAAAGCATATAGGCAGTAAAACCAAATCCGTAACTGAATTGCTCAATTGACACACACAGACTGATGACCATGTAATTGGTTGGTTGTACATAAGCCATATATACATAAGCAAGGTGCGGAAGGTTGATGGCCAGTACCATCCACCAGAGCCAATACCTGAATCCGTTTTTGGATGCTGCCAAACCTCCGAGTATTCCACCTGCGGTTAATGCCAGTATTCCAAATGTTCCGTATATCAGGCCAACATCGCCGGTGGTAAGACCCAAACCTCCCAGTTGACGAGGGTCGAGCATGAAAGGCGCGGCCATTTTTATCAATTGTGCTTCGCCCAATCGGTAGAACATCAAAAAGGAAAGGATGACCCAGATTTCCTTTCGCTTGAAAAAGGAAGTGAAAGTTCTAAAAAATGCCTTAAACAGGTTTTCATCATCTTTCGCTCGCTTTTGGTCGGAAGCAGGGTAGGGGAGTATGAAACGGTGGTAAAAGGAAAAGAGCACAAACATGCCAGCCAATATCAAAAAAGTAATGCTCCATGCCAGATGGATATTCCCGGAGGTTCCTTTGAATAAAGACCCGGTTGCCTTGGTTAACTTGGGATCGGCCTGAATAAGCAGATAGGCAGGTTGTTCCCAGTTTTTTATGGTAAAAGCCAGTCGTTCTCCTTCGAGCAATTGCAAACTTCTATCTCCCGATTGCCATTTCAAATTCAGGATCATCTCTTTGTCCGCTTCGGGCTTACCGTTTAGTTTGATGGCAACGACTGCAATATTTCCAACTGCAGTATTTTCGTCTTGCCGGATTTCTTTATTCTGAAAATGTTTCTGAAGAAATTGTTTTAAGGGTAAGGAGATGTATCTGGTCCAAAGGGAGGCTTTTTTCACATTTCCGGCAGTTGCCAATTGGTCGCTATTACTTACAAATCCCAGGGAAATATTGTGGTTGGACACTATCTTGCGAATTGAATCCAGTTGTTGTTTCGGAATGTTTTGCGTCGATATATTAACTTCGTTGGGGAAGCTTGCAAAATAGGAATTACCTGATTGGGCAACGGAAGTTGGGGCAAGTTCCGGAAGGGTAATCTGACTGGAAATATTTGTTTGAGCTTTGACATTGATTTCAATGGGCGGTAAACCGGTGGCTGTTTCAAAGAATCCTGCCAGAATGATCAGCAGTCCTTGTCCGGTGATCATCGCAAAGCGGTAAAAAGTACTTCGGATACCAACAAAATAGGTTTGTTGATGCTCATCCAATCCCAGCATATAAAATCCGTCGGCCGAAATGTCGTGAGTAGCAGAACTGAAAGCTAAAAGCCACATAAAAGCCAGGGTGATCTTGAAAAATACGGGCAAGGGAATGGCCAGTGCAATACCTCCCAATCCGGCACCGATGATCAATTGCATAACAACAATCCACCAGCGTTTGGTTTTCAACAGATCGACAATCGGACTCCACAATGGCTTAATCACCCATGGTAAATACAACCAGGCAGTATAAAATGTAATATCAGTATTGGAAATGCCTAATCGTTTGAACATGATGACCGAAATGGTCATGGCGACTACATAAGGAATTCCTTCTGCAAAATAAAGTGTTGGTACCCATGTCCAAGGGTTGCGTTGTTTCGGAGAGGAGGTCTTTTCAGCGTTGGTCATAAATCAGTTTCAGGTTTATCTTTGTTGTTTGTGTCATTTGTAGTTATTCGATAGTCATTCGATAGTCATTCATGGTCATTCGATAGTCATTAAGTCATTTAATCGTTATTGTTGTCTGCAAGGTTGTAGTCAATATATTCAATGATGCAATTCGATTGCTATTTATCTTTTAGCCGTTTTTTGACCTGACAGCGTTTTTTTAACCTGTCAGCGTCAAAATGACTACCAATGACATGAAATAAAGAACGATAAACCAATGACAATAAATGACTATTACTGACGTGAAGCAAATGACAATGAATGACGTTTCAATATTCTTTCGAAATATGTGCACCACGGAAATAATGCATCAGGATTTCATCATATTTATAGCCTTTGGCGCCCATCATGGCTGCACCGATCTGGCAAAGGCCAACACCATGCCCCCAGCCGGCACCAGTCAGGATAAATTCGCCCGGAATGTCGTTGCTGATATTTTGTTTATCGACAACAAAAGCCGAACTGTAAAGATGTGATTCGGATAATGTTTTGCGGATTTCCAACTCTTTCCCGATGGTTAATGTCAATTTGGTACCCACTATTTTTAGTTTTTTCAGACGGCCCGATTTTCCGCGTTCAACCGGAATCAAATCAACAATCTCCCCAAAATCCTTTCCTGATTTTCGGGCAATCAGTTCGGCCAGATTAGCTTGCTGGTAGGTCAGTTTCCAGCGGTAAAAATCTTTGGTTTCCTGATCGTAATCGTTCAGCACCTGCGAAAGAATTGTTCTGTCGTGGGTGTTGCAGAATGCTTCAGGAGATTGCCTGATCCATTTATCTGCGGCATCTTCTTTGGTCAGGTCGGCATCAAATCCTTCCGGAATTACAGGATTATCGATAATGGATTGCAAATAGGAATGTATTTCAGGTTCCCAAACATTTTCGAATGTTTCGGAAATTCCGCCACAGCTCTTCGAGAAACGGGCATCGCAAACATTTTCACCATCCATCAGTAACATACCTCTTGTTTCAGTAATCGCCTGTTCAACCAAAGGAGTTGATTGGCGGGTAATTCCCTGATAGCGCTGACAATGATCGTCGCCGCAGACATCGAAATTAAGGTGATCTTCGCGGTCGTACCATCGGATGTATTCTTCAGGAGTTTCTGAAATGGGTTGGTATGGATTTTTAGCGTGTTGCAACTTTTTACTTTTGTCGATTTGCGCCAGAAGCCACGAGCGCGAAGTGATGGCATGTGCTTTTAGTAGTTCCATGCTGCTGGTGGCGCTCATTTCCGACGAAATAACACTGACGAGATAATCTTCGAGCGGCAAAATATTGATCGCTGAGAGGTTTTCATTTTCAACGATAATTTCCAACGTACCTTTGAACCGCTGATCTTCCTTCCGTTCCCAGTGAAAATGAATGCCAATGGTCACATCGTTTAATTCGAACGAAGCTTCATGATACCTGACCGGCTCGAATAGAAGGGATTCCTCGTCCACTAAATCATCGTTCAGCCAGATTTTACCTTCGCGGTAATTCACTTTCTGGATTCCTTCGTAAGGAACTCCATTCGGAGCTAGTAAATACGTTTCGTTCAGCCTGAAAATGATTTCCGGCTGATACATGATACCAATGCTTAAATGTGGTTCTAACATAGTTTCAAGTTTCAAGTTCAAGTTTCAAGTTTCAAAAAATGACAACCAATGACGCGCAGCAAATGACCACAAATGACCCTGTAAAATTCTATAAACACATTTCCAATACCGGAAAAACCGGTTCGCTGAAACCAAATTTGCGGTACAATTTTTCACCTTCTTTTGAGGTGTGCAAAGATACTTTGCTGACTTCACGTCGTAGCGCTTCATTTAAAAGTTGCTGCAGGATTAATCCTGAAATGCCTTTCCGGCGGGCAAAAGGAACTGTGTACATATTGAGTATGTCTCCTTCAAGATAGGAAGATTGGTTGAAATCGCCGGGGATTTTTTTAAGCACCATTGCTCCGAAGCTTAAGATTTCTCCATCCTGTTCCGCCAGGAAAGCAAAAACACGCTTTTCGGCCAATGCCTCTAAAAAATAATGATTGAGTTCACTTTTTAGTTTTAGCTGGTATTCTTTACTTCGTTCACCCTGCATCTCAGCAAGGTAAGCCATCCGGTAAGTAGTTAAAAGATCAACTTCTTCTGGGCCAATTTCACGAACCTGAATTCTGGATAAATCAATTTGCATTGTTGTCAGTTTTAAAGTTCAGCATCAATCAGAGCACCAATCATTTTATTGATCTGTAACTTGTCGTACCAATTACTGAATGTCAAAAAGATGATAGTCAGTTAAATGACACTCGGTTGTTGCTCTGAATTGTTGTCTGCTAACTTAGTGATTATTATTGCACAAGCTACTTACCATACGTTCAAATTCGCAGAATTGTTGTATAACAGGAAATTAGGAGTCCCGCCTTCCGGTGCGGCAGTAGTAAAAATATTCAGCGTTGAGTATAAGTGTTAAACAGTTAGAAGTTATCCGTTGTCAGATTATTGGATAAGTTGTCGGGCTGTCGGTTGTTTAAAATGAAGAAAGTATGTACTTATTGAATTCAATTATCTATTTCAGTAATGAAATATCCCGAAATTCAGCCGTTGCACTTTCTTTGATGTTGTGCGAGGTGACCGCCAGTCCCAGATATACTTTTCCCGACAATTCCATAGTGAACGTAGTGAAGGCTTTCCATGTTTTTCCATCAGCGCTGTAAAATCCGGTGAAGGCATTCCCGGCGCGTTTCAGCCTGATCCAGGTATTCGGATAGTTTACAGGAAATTCCGGCATTCCGTCGGATTTGGCCGGATAAATGGCTTTCATTTCACCTGCTTTTTCCTGTCTGTATTGAAATTCATAACCGCCGTTGTTCTTGTTCCGCGGATTGTTGTTCGGAAAAACCTGAAAAAAGATATGACGGCTATTGTCGCTCAATTCTTCACGGGCCATCAATCCGGCTTTTGTATATAAATGCGGGGCAGTCAGGCTTTCGATTCTGGCAACCAGATCGAAATCGCCACTTTGTTCGAAATACGAGAAATGAAATTCATCACGGGTTCCCCAAATATCAGCTCCACCTGCTGTCAAACTTATGCCATCTTTTTCTATAATTGTTGATCCTGAAACAGCAGGATTGCCGATGTCGGTGCTTTTGAATGTTTTAGACGAAACCATTTTCTCTTTGGCTGAAAGTGTTAATCCTACTGAAGCAAGGAGAATTATTAAAAGGGCAATGTTACTTTTTATCATGGCGTTTGGTTTAGGATTTTTCAATTTAAGATTCTCTGTAAGTATTCAGCGTCTAATTGTTGAGTAATTTGAATGTATGAACGTCATCCGCATTTCTTACTCTGAGCGTGTAGAAGCCTTGATAAGCAACCGGAATAACGGTTTTTCCTGATAACTGATCAAGTTTCTGATTATAAACTCTGGCGCCTGAAGCATTGAAAATTTCAATGGTGGTTGGCGAACTGCTAAAATTACTTGTTTCAAGAGTAAATGTGCCTTTAAACGGATTGGGATAAATCCGGAATGTTTCCCGATTCTGATTCAGTCCGGTTGTGCACAATGGGTTGGTAGCAGAATATACTTCCACATTTACCGGATCCGATTTAGTTGAACAGCCTGAAGCGTTGGTAACCAAACTGTATGTTCCTGAAGCCGTAATATCAAGCGAAGTAACCGATCCCTGAATTTTTGCAGTTCCTTTGTACCAGTTGTAGGTCAGATCGTTGGAGACATTTGCACTGAAACCGACTTTTCCGCCGGGGCAAAAGGAAAGATTTCCAACGGTAGAAATGATTGACTTTGGAATCGGATTTACTTTGACCTCAATTTGAGAAGAACCGATTTCAACCGAACCTTTCGACACTTTTACAGAATACATTCCTGATTGATTTGCAACTATTGAGGAGCTTGATTCGGGAAGTAATTCGGTCCCTTTGAACCACTGATATTTCAAGGCGGTACCGGTTGTCGCCTGAAGGGTAACATTTTCGCCTTCGCACAAACAAGCTGGTTTGGTAGTTGTGATGCTGATATTATCAGGTATTGATTGATCGAATGAAAGTGCGACTAAATTACCAATTCCGCTTTGTTTCGGGTTTTCAATTTTAAAAGTACCGGTTCTAACTTTATCACCTGAAGTGATGGTGTACTTATAAGTTCCCAGGAATCCGTCAAAAGAAACTTTTCCTTCTGCATTGCTTATTTTTGCTGTCTTTTTGGTCCACCACTGGTTAAATACCAAATCCAGATAGGCTTGTCCAAGAGGGCGGATACTCCAGTCAGAAGCATACAATGCTCCATCGGGCAACCAATGTTGACTGGCCCAGAAACCCCAGAACAGGAATGATTTTACCGATGGATGACTAAAAACGATGGTCATGAAATCACGTGTATAATCAGCCTGAACAGCACGTTGGGTAATGTCAATATCGTGCTCGGTAATCTTGATCTCCTTACCAAGTTCGGCAAAGCGGTTGAGGATGGAATATACTTTGGTGATAGGAGTCAGGTCGCTTCCGAAATGGCTCTGTAACCCGATTCCTTCTATCTTTCCACCCTTGCTGTCAATATATTTGATGATATCGTAATACCCGTTTTGATGTTTGATATCCATTCCTCCTGCACTTAAAATGGAATAGTCGTTGATATATAATTTTACCTGACGGTCATTCTGTCGAACGCGCTTGAACCAATCTGCCATCGCTTCATCACCCAGAATTGTCTGAAATTCGGTGTTGGTAACTGGTTCATTTAATACATCCCAATCCACTAACTTTCCCTTGGTATATTGAGTAACCTGGTCAATGTGTCTGTCAATCTCATTTCTGAAAGCCACCGGATTGGAACTTAATGTTTTCAGTGAAGTCAGATTATATGTAAACGATGGCCATACCATATTGTGCCCGCGAATTGCAATATTGTGCTTTGCGAGGGAATCCAGAGTTCTGGTTGTATTTACTGAAGGATTAGGATTAAATGCGGGCCATTTTAAATCATTTTCGAGTACGACTTCGTTGAAAAGCTCATACACTTTTTTGCGGTAAACTGCATCGCCAATAAATTTGCTTGCAGCTACCGCAGAGCCAAATCCAAATTTATGTTTTAACATCTCTATGGAAACATTTGCATCTTTCACTACCTGACCTTGTTCGTCATAAACAACCATTTCCACGATCCCTTTTCGAATCTGGATTATTCGTTCAGCAGCTTCGGCCCTCCAGAGAGCATCGGCATTACGTCCGTTGTAAGTTATTGGAGTTTGTGGAAGAGCGTCGAACGAAAGCAGTTTTTTGTAATTCAGGTATTTGACATCAGCAACTTCAATGGTCTGAGACAAAAAACCTACATGAAAGGAATAAGTAACAGCAGTAAGGGCAAGGGCAGATTTGCATTTCAGAGGAATAAAATATTGCTTCCACTCATTTCCCAGGGTCACTTTCTGATAAATCTGCTTGTCGTAGCTTTTATTATCCTCGATACAAACGGTTAAAGCTCCTTCACCGAATTCCTGAATGGATGCGATTGTCCGGGCATAAAATGTAACAAGAACCACATCATTCATCTCAATTCCGGCAGTTTTGGTAAATGTAACCTGTGAATCCCAGGTATAGGAAATGTCAGTACCGGTTGTAACCCTGAATCCGGTAGTGAAAGGTTGACCGGTAATGGAAATGTTTGTCAGTGTTCCTTTACCGCTTTTTTGGTAATTGATGCCTGTTTCCTTGATAAGTGAAACTCCTCCATCGGGAATTTGGGCAAAAGTTAATACACTGATAAAAAATAGAAGATTAATTGTGAATAAATTACGGAATAGTTTCATCGTAGTCTGGTTTAGGTTTTTCAGATTCCAAATATAGTTCAATTTTCAGTTTTTTTATGTCTTCAGGAATGGATATAAGTCGACTGCAGAGAATAATCTTCAGGAATAACAGTTTAACTATTAAAGGCATGATAAGTTCCCTCAGTAAGATATGACACTTAGAATTCAGTTCTTTGTAAGTAAAAGCAATCTGAAATCCATTGCCTGTGAACCCGGAATATTTAAAGCTTTGAGCGTTAATTCACCTTTTCCTTTTTTCAAATGGATGATACCCATTCTTAATGGCTTAAAGTCTTTTATATATGACTCCTTTCGTTTGATACGATCGTCCTCCATTCCCCTGAGTGGAGGGTCATTTGCTACTGAAATTTTGGAAACTAATTCATTCGAATTAAAAGATAATTGAAAGGTTGTACCCACATCTTTTGCCGGACAGGTGTAATAAATCTCAGCCTCATAGTCGCCTTCAGTTAATACATTTACATCCCAGGTGATTTTATCATCAGGATTTATCCAATTGGTAAAAAACGAGCAGTTGGGATATTGATTTGATCTTCGGATATTTCCATGGGGTTTCCCATCACGGGCAGGCAATTGAGTATATCGGAAATCCGGATGCCCCACAGGAAATTCCTGTTCAACTTTTATTAAATCTTTAGAGACATCAGAGTTCCATTGTTCAACTGCATTTTTCAACTTCTGAGTAATTTCGGTTTCTGATTTCGAGATATCAGTGTATTGTCCAGGATCAATGCTCATATTAAATAATTGTCCCTGATCGTCTAAGCGGTAATTTTGGGATCGAACGCTTGTTTTACCATTCCATGACGAAAAGATTAGTCGGTCTTGCCAAGTAACGTTTTCTTCAAGTAAAAGGGATTTAAGACTTAGTCCATCCAAAGGTTTTTGTGTTTGATAATTAATCCCGGCCATATCACTCAATGTAGGCAATAAATCAATGTCCGCGGTTATTTTGTCGATTGAAGTTCCGGCTGTAATTTTACCTGGCCAACTAATAATTAACGGAGAGCGCACACCACCTTCGTCGGTTGAGCCTTTTTTACCTTTCATTCCATCATTCCATCGCCACGCATCCGGGCCATTATCACTAAAATAAACAACAATGGTATTTTCTTCAAGATCTAATTCCTTCAGCTTGCTCATAATACGTCCCACATTCCAGTCTATATTTTCGCACATAGCCAATGCTGCCCTGGTATTTTGAATATCTTCTTTTACCCGCTTGTCGGCATGCATTTCAAGCTTTTTATTTTTGTATTTATTCCACCATTTATCGGGAACCTGCATGGGCGAATGAGGCGTATTGTATGGAACATAGAGGAAAAATGGCTTGTTTTTATGATTGTCGATAAATGTCATTGCCTTTTCGGTGAAATCATCAGTAACAAATCCGTTTCCCTGAACAAATTCTCCATTGTGTTCGAGTAGTCTTGGACTAAAATATTCGCCCCAATGACCATCACAAAAACCATAAAATTCATCGAATCCTCTGGCATTGGGATGATAGGGATATTGAGTACCATTGTGCCATTTTCCAAAAGCCGCGGTAGAATAACCTGCTTTTTTGAAAATATCGGCAATTGTAGTCTCGTCAAGGTTAAGCCGTTCATATCCTTCTGAAACCCCGTTAACTCCGCATCGGTTATGATAGCGACCAGTCAGAAGTTCAGCGCGTGTTGGTGAACATACCGGGCTAACAAAAAAGTGTGAAAATCGCACCCCTGTATTCGCTAATCGGTCGATATTCGGAGTATGCAAGTTTTTATTCCCGTTAACGCTTAGGTCGCCCCATCCCTGATCGTCGGAGAGAATAACAATTACATTTGGACTACTATTTTGGGCAGATATTATACTGGCTATTGGAAACTGCATAACCAGAATTCCTGTAATTAAATTTAGGCTCGTTCTCATTCTTTTCACAATGGTTCGGTTATAAAATTTATGTGCTTTTTAATTATTTAATGAAACTGTAACCATGACTTATTCGTTTAGTGATCATTTATTTCTGTCAATATTTATAGGAACAATCTGATATTTGGTGGTATCATTAGCAACGGCATTTATGCCGTTGAAATCTTTCATGTTGAAGAAAAGGCTTTAGCCAAAAGACTATTTAATTAGGGCTAAAGCCAAATTTTGTTTTGATTTCTTCCGTAGCCTGAAGGCTACGTCTATTTAAAACCAATTAATCGATATTTCCGATATTTAATACTGATGAGGATGTCTGTAATTCCTTGCCCTTTCCTCCAGCAGTTTTATCAGAAAAAGCGGTAGCCAGTAAATGAATATTTTCTGCAGGACCACTTAGATTGCCTTAAAGCTCATCGTTCTGATTCAGCCATTTGATTGATTTTGCCTGCAACCCAATGCCGGCCATCAGGAATATGAAAAAAATAAGTTTAGTTTTCATATTGGTTTCGGTTCAGCGTTTTCTATTTTCGACTCTTAAAAAGGTTCGTTGTATATCGTTAATTTTTCATTTTAGCTTGTGTTAGAGCAACCTTGCGTAAAACACCCGGAGTAATTCCATTTTCTCCGAAAGTATCAATTTGAAACCAATATTCCTGATTTTTATTCAGGCTGCGAATCGTTACCGAAGTGTCGCCATAGACCTGATAGCAATGGTAAAGTTCATCTTTTTGAGCGCCATACCGTATATTATAACCAATTGCATTTTCCTGCTTTGGCCACGAAAGTTCAACGATACAAGGATCGGCAAGGTTTCTGATCGCTTCAAATGAGCCAACTTTTGTCGGTTTTGAGCCAGTGCCGTTTCCGAACACACGTAATCCTGAAATCGCAAAAGTGCCTCCCGGTACTCTAAGGTTGGTAATTCTAATAAATCGAGCCTGAACCGGTTTGCTCAATTCGAAGTACGGATGAGTAAGATCTTCGGCATTCGAGGTTTTATCAACCATTGTTTTCCAGTTTGTCTGATCTGTGGAATACTCAACGAGGTATTGGTGAGCAAGTACACCTTCACGTCCGTACAATTCGGTTTCGTTTTCGGCAAAATTTACCTGAATGGCATTTACGGTACAGAGCGATTCCAGATCGACACTCAGCCATTCGCCTTTAGTTCCGGTTTTAGCGCTCCAATAGTTACGAATATCTTCATTAAAGGCAAAGTTCACGGGATTTTGCTCGATGCTTGATGATGCTTTTGCAGGTTTGTTGCAGGAAAGCAACATCCATCCGGTATTTAATTCGCTCACATTCTTCCATTTGTGGTTTGGCACCGCGAGCGGATAATCGCCGAAATCAGAAGAAGTAAATAAATTTCCAGCGTTGTCAAATCCGGTGGGGAGCAAAACCAATCTGCGTTCAAACATGTGTTTTACTGATATGGTCATGGTGGCAATATGCCAGTAGTTTCCGTATTTATCAGCAAATGTTGAACCGTGGCCTGCACCGGATACAAATCCTTCAGGTTTCGATGAAAACGGGTTGTTCGAGGCATAAGTGAATGGTCCCAAAGGATTGTCGGACACATAAACTCCATCGCCATAACTTCTGAATTCAGTACCCGGTCCTGCATATTGAAGGTAGTATTTTCCTTTGTACTTGTTCATCCACGAACCTTCAATCCATGGTTTTTCACTTCTTTGGTTATAATCGCCGGTTCGTTCCCATCCATGTTCAGTATTGTTTTCAAAAATGCAATCCACTGGTTTTCCAATTGGGTTGAGCTGGTTGTTCACATCCAACTCGATGGCCTGTAAAGGGTTTTTATTTGAACAACCATAATAAAAATAAACCCTGCCATCGGTATCAGCAAACAATGCCGGATCGGTTATTACAATCGGAAACGAACTGTTGACAACTTCCCATTTTCCGCTGGCTGGATCATTTGACCGGTAAATTGTATTGCTTTCTGATGTAAGAAAATATAGCCAGTCGCCAATTACCACGGCTGTTGGTGCGTAGTTTTCAATTGGCAGATCCTTGGTTGTTACCATTTTCCATGCAAGCAGGTCGCTTGAGACCCAATATCCGCCCGATTTTGATGCAAATAAATAATAGTTATCCTTATACAAAACAATTGTCGGGTCAGCAGCCTCGCGTCGTGATGGTTTATCCAAACAGAAACGATAACTGATATTCAGTGGATTGCAATAGGTTTGAGCGCTTACTTTCTCATTTTGAAATACAAACAAGAGTATAAATACAAGCGATAGAAAGTTAAAGTTCTTCATCAATTTATTGGTTTTTAGCATCTGGATTTAGATTTAGTTCTGGACTTTTGCTCAACAAAAAATTTCTAATTGGCGAGAATCAGCTTTTTAGTTGTTGAATTTGATTTCACGAGATAAATACCTGCTGAACCTATAAGTTTGCTTGAAATTGTGAATACAGAACCTGATTTTGCTTGACTGTAAACAATTTGTCCGACTGCATTACAAATAATAAAACCGGAATCGGAACCGGAACCATTGAATTTGATAGTCACGACATCAGATGCCGGATTGGGAAATATTTCAAATTCATTGCCAATTGAGATGGTTTCGGATAGCGTTCGAAAGGTTACCGTTAATTCCTGTGAAACATCGGTTGCTAAATTATAATTGATATTTCCGGCCTGTTTTGCAGTAATGATTGTAGTTCCAATTCCCTTAATCTGAACCTGACCATTGACAATAACAGCTACTTCCGTATTCGAGCTGGTATAGGTGCACTCCAAACCAGAACTGGCAACGGCTCCGGGTGAGAAAAGAGGATCACTCGTTGTTTTTGGCTGCAATCCTGAAAATGAAATGTTCTGGTTCCCTTTTGAAACAGTTAGTGTTCGAGTAACCTGAACCGCTGGATTATAGACCGTATTTCCATCCTGACTTGCAATAATATCGCAATTACCGGTACCTACAATCTGAACAGTATTGCTGATCACTTTAGCCACCTTGGGATTGCTACTTGAAAACTCAACAGGTAATCCGGAACTTGCGGTTGCTGTTACCTGGAAATCGGCATCACCTAAAGTTTTTGCAGGAAGTGCATTTAATTCAATGGTTTGCGATTGAAGATTCTTATCATTTTCAATGAGCAAAAACACATTTCCCCATTTAGGAAGACTAATTGTTATATCGCCTGAAATTTCAACGCTATATGGTTTTATCGTTGCGTAATCAGCCGGACCTCCTCCTGCGTTGGTGGTTGTTTTTCCATTCACATATACTTTTCCGGAGAAATCGCCATTATCGGTTCCACCGGTTAACAGGTAGTAATAATACCGGGTTCCTTTACTAAAATTGTCCGGTTTAATGCTGACGACTTTTTCTGTCGTGCTTTTATTCACCAACACGACACTGGTCTGTCCGGAAGAGAATTTGGATGCATAGCAAACAACATCAGTACTTCCGGAAACCGTTGATTTGATCATTTTATCGCCGAAATATTTCTGGAAATAATACATATTAAAAAATGGGGCCCGCGGAGTATATCTGGCTATACCGGGTTCACCATCGGCCAGTAAGGCATGATTATCACCATTGTTCCAGCCATTTACCAAATCCCATCGGGCGGATTGTCCGTAACCGTTTTTTATTAATTCGCCTAAAACCAATGATGCATGCAATCCATTGATATAGGATACGCCCTGTGCGCTTCCTACTGCAAAAATGTTCCACTCTGTTAATGCCATTGGCAATGGATTGTGATTGATGGCTGCTTTCAAACCATTATTAATGTAGGTCATGATCTCTTTCGACTTTGTGTTTGAATTCAGGATTGTTGAAACTGTTGAATTCTCATTGTAAGGTGTATGGTAGCTGTGCACAATGATGAAATCTGCCATATTGCCTGCCTGCTTCATCATTCCTGAGTTCCAGTTCATTTGAACCGCATCATAGCTTACATGACTATCCATAGCAACCACTCCAATTTTAATATCATTGCCAACTTCTCTTGCAGCTTTTCGCATTTCATCGATAAAAACCTTGCAATGCTTGCCGTATAAATCGCCGGTAATGGTTTTAGGTTGACCATCCTTGTTCAGTGTCTGATCAATGGTATAGCCGTATTCCCAGTTGCCAAAATCCTC